>QHTK01000064.1 GCA_003220795.1 Gemmatimonadota bacterium
CATCGCCTACGCCGGCCGCCTGCGCACGCTGCCCGGGGTGCAGGCGGTGAGCTGGGCCAACTGGTTCGGCGGGCGCTACGGCGACGGCAAGCGCTTCTTCGCCACGTTCGCCGTCGATCCGGCGTCGTACCTCGCCATGTATCCGGAGATCCAGCTGCCGCCCGACCAACGCGAAGCGTTTCTCCGCGAGCGCTCGTCCGCGATCGTGGGCAAGCGCTTGCTCGACGTGTTCGGGTGGCGTCTAGGCCAGGACGTCACCATCCAGGGAACCATCTTCAGCGGTGACTGGACCTTCACGATCCGGGGCGTCTACACACCCTCCGATCGAGTGATCAACGACGACATGCTGATCTTCCGGCACGACTATTTCGACGAGCGCCTGCAGCGCGCCGGCATCGTGGGCTGGTACATCCTGCAGATCGACACTCCCGATAACGCAGCGGGGATCGCCAAGCTCGTGGACGATCAGTTCAGGAACTCGAGCGCCGCGACCAAGACCGGAACCGAACAGGCGTTCAACGCGAGCTTCGCCACCATGTGGGGCAACGTGAGCCTGCTGATGAACACGATCGGCATGGCCGTAGTGTTCGCGATCCTGCTCGTCACCGCCAACGCGATGATGATGAGCGCGCGCGAGCGGACCGGTGAGGTCGCCGTGCTCAAGACGATCGGCTTCTCGGACCGCCGGCTGTTCGGGCTGGTGATGCTCGAGGCGGGCGTGATCACGCTGGCGGGCGCGGTGCTCGGCCTGGGAGGGGCGAAGCTGCTGTATCGCGCGACCAATTTCAACGGCGCTGGCTTCCTGCCGGGCTTCGACGTCAGCGGCCCCACGCTCGCGCTGGGCGGCGTCATCGCGCTGCTGCTGATGCTCGCGAGCGGGGTTGTGCCCGCTGTGCGCGCGGCGCGCCTCCCCGTCGTGCAGGCGCTGCGGCACGTCGAATGAAGATCCCGCTCGTCTACAACGTCCGCAGCGTGCTGCAACGTCCGGTGTCGACTGCCTTGACGGCGCTCGGCATCGCGCTCGTGGTCGCCGTGTTCATCGGCATGCTGGCGCTCGCGAACGGTTTCCGCACGGCCCTCGTGCGCACCGGGTCGGATCGGAACGTGCTGGTGCTCCGGCGCGGGGCCGATTCCGAGCTGTCGAGCGGCCTGGCGCGCGAAACGGCCAGCATTCTCGCGGCCTCGCCCCACATCGCCACCGGCGCCGATGGGAAGCCCCTGGTGAGCCCGGAGGTGTACGTCCTCGTCCCGCTTCCCAAGATCTTCGATACCACGCAGGTGGCGAACGTCGTGGCACGGGGAGTCGGGGACCAGGCGTGGACCGTGCGATCCAACGTGCGCGTGCTGGAGGGCCGCAAACCCGAGACCGGCCGCTCGGAGATCTGCGTCGGCCGGCGTCTCGTGGCGCGGTTCCCGCACACCGGCATCGGTGAGACGATGCGCTTCGCCGGAAGGGACTGGACGGTGGTGTGTCACTTCGCCGCCGGCGGCTCGGCGTTCGAGTCGGAAGTGTGGGGCGAGAACGAGCAGTTCATGCCCGTGTTCCGCGGGCAGGTGTTCCAGTCGGTCACGTTGCGGCTGAGCGATCCGGGCGCCTTCGAAGACGCCAAGCGCCTGCTCGAGGGAGACAAGCGCATGACCGTGGATGTGCACCGGGAATCGGACTTTTACGTGCAGCAGTCACAGCTGCTGGGCCGCATCCTCCGGATCCTGGCGTTCCTGATCACCAGCATCATGGCGATCGGCGCCGTGTTCGGGGCCGTGAATACGATGTACGCCGCCGTCGCGTCGCGCGCGCCGGAGATCGGCGTGCTCCTCACCCTGGGATTTCACCCCCGCAGCATCCTCGCGAGTTTCCTGGTCGAGTCTGCGATCATCGCCGCCGCCGGCGGCGCGGCCGGGTGCCTGTTCGCCCTGCCCATCAACGGCATCGTGACGAGCACCACCAATTGGGCGAGCTTCAGCGAAATCGCCTTCAGCTTCCGCGTGACGCCGGGGTTGCTGCTGTCGGGCCTGGTCTTCGCCGTGGTGATGGGCGTGCTGGGGGGCTTCTTCCCCGCCCGCCGCGCCGCTCGGGTGCCGGTGGTCCAGGCGATTCGCTGAGTTCTGCCGGTCGTAGCCCGCTGTAGCACGCACGCCACGCATCGGAGCCGCTCGAGCGACGTGACGCCACGCTCGGCTCGCGAGGTATCCCGTTTGTAGGGATCCCTTCCGAGCGAGGTGTCTATGACCAAGCGGGCCGTCCGCCTCTCGAGTCTGCTCCTGGCCCTGGCCGGGCCAGCCGCAGCGCAGCTCATCTCGATCAAAACCGTCCCGATCGCCCAGGGAGATCAGTTCGAGATCTTCCCGTCCAACAATCTCGGTATGGGGAGCGTGTCGATCGCCCTGGCGGACACGCTGCTCGACGCCTTCCTCAACCCGGCGAAGGGCGCGCGGCTCGGGGCGGCGCGCTTCTTTGGCGCCCCCACCGCCTACGGCATCTCGCAGGGGGCGGGCGGTGGCCGGACCCTCCCGCTCGCGATCAATGCGGGGTCGGGTGCCTGGTTCGGCGCGTTCTCGCTCGCGCTGCAGCAAATCGACGCCAGCAAACCGCCCTTCGATCAGGGCAGGTTCGTGGCCCAGGCGCGCCCACCTCTTCCGGGCGGGGCCCTGCCGGAAACAACCGTGGTCGCCGTGCCGCCGCGGCAGGACTCGTACGGCAACCAGTACGTGTTCGCGATGCTCGGCCGGCGCGCGCCCGGCAGTGGGCTCTCGCTCGCAGCCAGCGCGCTGTGGGCCAAGCTCACCGGGGTGGACGGCGTCGATCTGCTGTTCGCCGGCAACGCAGGGCTCAGGCAGTTCGGCCACGCGCTCGACCTGCGGCTCGGGCTCCTCAAGGAATGGCCGGGAGAGCGCTCCCTCGCGGCGCTCGTGCTCCACAACCGCTTCGGCATGACGGACGACGTCGCGTACTTGGACCAGGTCTGGAATCCCGCGACGCAACAGATCGCGGTGCGCCCCCGGCTGGAGCGCAACCACGATCAGACCAACACGTGGGGCGCGCACGTCGAGTACGTGCGCCCGCTCGCGGCGACGGGCTGGCGCATCGGCTGGCTCGCGACTGCGAACCGGATGTCGCACCCCAAGCTCCCGGAGTACGAGCTCGCCAACGTCCCCGCCATCCCGCGCGATCCGGGACACTCCTCCGCCTACAACGTCGGCCTCGGGCTGTCGAAGGCCCGCGGCCCCCTGACGTTCGGCATCGACGCAATCTACGAGCCGATCTGGAGTTACACCTGGGCCGACGCGGCCTCGCCCGTCGTCACGGCGACGGGCGATACGATCCCGGTGGGCGGCAGGACCGTGGAGAACCACTTCCGGTTCTCGGATGGACTGCTGCGCATGGGCGTCAGCCGCGACGTGCCCCTCGGGTCGCTCGGCAAGGCGGCAGCCTTACAGCTCGGCCTGATGGTCCGCTCGGTGCACTACCACCTGGCGCAGTCCGATAACGTCCAGGCCGTCGCACATGCGCTGCAGGAGGCGTGGGTCGAGTGGACGCCGACCTGGGGCGTGAGCCTCCGGTTCCCGGACCTGGAGATCCGCTACCGCGGTCGGGTCACGAAAGGGACCGGTCGCCCGGGGGTGGCGGCCCCGTCCGGCTTCTTCGCGGCCGGGCGCGATCTCGCGCTCGCGGGCGGCAGCATCCTCGTCGCGCCGAGCGGGCCCATCAGTCTGCAGGAGGTCAGCACCACCACGCACCAAATCTCGATCTCGCTCCCGCTGCGGTGAGCAAGGAGGCACGATGACGACGCGCATCGTCCGCACGATCTGCCTCGGTCTGCTCGGGCTCGCCGCCGCCTGCGACGGGGTCACGCCTCCGGAGACGCTGCCGCCGCCGCTCGACGCCGAGTTGCGGCAAACCCTGCAACGCTGGGGCGCCATCCCGATCGGTCCGATGCCCGCCCAGGATCCGGTGCTCGTCGACCTCGGCCAGGCGCTGATGTTCGACAAGATCCTGAGCGGCAACCGTGACATCGGCTGCGCCACCTGCCATCTGCCGTCGCAGCACGCCGCGGACGGCTTGTCACTTGCGATCGGCACCGGCGGGACGGGCGGCGGCCCCTCACGGACGCTCGGCCCGGGGCGCCAGTTCGTCTCGCGGAACGCGCCGTCCCTGCTCAACGGCGGGCTCGGTCTGTTCTACCTGTTTTGGGACGGCCAGGTGGCGCGCGCGGGCTTCGGCCCTCCCCCGCCGGGCCCGGCTGGGCAAGCGTTCGTGACGCCGGCGGGCACGCTGCTGCCGGCAGTGCCCAACATCCTCGCAGCCCAGGCGATGTTCCCCGTGACGAACCGCCGCGAGATGCGTGGCGAGCGCGGCGACCTCGACGTGCTCGGAAACCTGAACGAGCTGGCGCAATACGGCGACAGCCAGTTCGTGGAGATCTGGCAGGCGATCATGCGGCGGTTGCTGGCGCTCGACGCCTACAAGGCGAAGTTCGCCGCTGCCTTCCCGGGTACG
This sequence comes from Gemmatimonadota bacterium, assembly GCA_003220795.1. Lineage (GTDB taxonomy): Bacteria > Gemmatimonadota > Gemmatimonadetes > Gemmatimonadales > GWC2-71-9 > 20CM-4-69-16. The sequence continues at coordinate 4,499 of QHTK01000064.1, forward strand.
CCGCCCGCGCAGCTCGGGTTCCAGCATGCTGCCACGGCGATCGCCGCCTTCCAGATGCAAGCCTTCACCAAGACCAACTCGGCGTTCGATCGCTACCTGAACCGCGACGACGCGGCCCTGACGACGGCGGAGAAGCGTGGCGCGCTGCTGTTCTTCGGCAAGGCCCAATGCTCCAGCTGTCACAGCGGCGCGTTGCTCGGAGGCGGGAGCTTCGCGAACGCTGGCGTCCCGCAGATCGGACCGGGGACGGGCGACGCGGCGCCCCTGGACCTGGGGCGCGGCGGCCTCAAGGATCAGTCGTTCTACAAATTCGCGTTCCGGGTGACGCCGCTACGCAACGTCGAGTTGACCGCACCCTATATGCACGACGGTGCGTTCCCCACGCTCGAGGCCGTGGTGCGACACTACAACGACGTGACGCTGGCGCTGCGGACATACGACGTCGCGCAGCTCGCCCCGGAGCTGCGCCCGCTGTACCACGGCGACGACGCCACGATTAACGCGGTGCTCCAGACGCTCGATTTCCGGTTGCGGCGGCCGCTCGGACTCACCGACGACGAGCAGCGCGACCTGGTGGCGTTCCTCAAGTCCTTGACCGATCCCGCGGCGCGAGACCTGAGCTCGCTCATCCCCGCGGCCGTGCCGAGCGGGCTGCCCGTCGGGCCGTAAGGGCCAGAGGCACCTACCGGAGTGCCTGTCGCTCCGTGCTCAAGAACGCGGCGAGCGCCGCGATCTCTTGCGGCGCGAGCCCGAGGTCCGGCATTCGAACGGTGCCGCTCTGCGGGGCGATCGCCGGGTTGGCGAGGAATTGCTTCAGGTAGTCCATCGGCAACGGGTGATTGGTCAGCTCGGGGCCGACCGCCACCACGCCGCTCCCCGCCACCTCGCGATGGACGTGACAGGTGACACACCCTTTGGCCACGAACAACCGGCGGCCCCGCTCGGGCTCGGATGGCGACGGCGGTGTTGCGGCCCCGGGCGCGATGACCGACAGGGGCAGCAGCGTCACCTGGCGGTCCAGGAACCCGCTGTGGATCGTGATCGTCCACTCGCCGGCGCGGGGCAGACTGAGGGTGGATGCGTACTGTCCGGTCTCCCGTCCAGGAGACGCCGTCGCCGTAGTGGTGAGGTCGCCTGACCGGGCCTCGATACTGGGCTTCAAGCCGCTGAGCCGCGTGACGCCGTGTTGCCGGACGGTGAACGACAGCGTGACCGGCCGGCCGGCCGTGACGTAGTCCGGGAGCTGCTCGACAGTGATGACCGCCCATCCGCCGATCGCGGCGGCGATCACCGACGCCAGGAACAAGCCTCGCAACATGAGTCCTCCCGCGTGGGTTCGTACTGCTTCGATGCCACGAGCGCCGCCGAGGTTTGAGTCACCCCTCGCCTCGCTCCTCTCCCCGTCAGGCCTATATTGTGATGCCGTGCCACCCGACATCCCCCTCGATCTCGCGGCGGCGCTCGCCGAGCGCTACGAGCTCCGTGAGGTGCTCGGTCGCGGCGGCATGGCCACCGTGTATCTGGCGTACGACCGCAAGCACCGGCGCGACGTTGCGCTCAAGGTGCTGCTCCCGGGCCTGGCCGCCTTCCTTGGGGTCGAGCGGTTCTTGAAGGAGATCCAGGTGGCCGCGCGCCTCACCCACCCCCACATCCTCGCCCTGCACGACTCGGGGGAGGCGGGTGGTTTCCTCTATTATGTCATGCCGTACATCGAGGGTGGCTCGCTGCGCCAGCAGCTGGCGGGCAGGCGACCGCGGGGCGCCGACCAGGCGCTGGCGATCGCGGCGCCCGTGGCCGACGCGCTCTCATACGCGCACCGCATGGGCGTGCTGCACCGAGACATCAAGCCCGAGAACATTCTCTTTTCGCAGGGCCACCCGATCGTGTCGGATTTCGGCATCGCCAAAGCGATCAGTACGGCGGGCGGCGCGAACCTGACCCGCACGGGCTTCCCCGTCGGCACGCCGGGGTACATGAGCCCCGAGCAGGCTGCGGGGCTCACCGATCTCGACGAGCGCACGGACGTCTACAGCCTGGCCGTGGTGATCTACGAGATGCTGGTGGGCGAGGTCCCCGGTCGCTGGCCTACGGAGGACGCCGTGCGCGCCGGGCGGTTTCTCGAAGCGACCGCCACGCACCGCACGCGCCTCTCGGACGCCGCCGGGGCGCGCGTCGAGGGGGCGCTGGTGCGGGGTCTTGCGATCCGGCACGACCAGCGCACGGCCACGCCGGCCGCACTCATCGACGAGCTCAGCGGCGCGACGGTCCCCCGGCGCCGGTACTCGGGCGGCGAGGTTCAGGAGATCGTGCAGCGGGCCGCCGAGCTCGAGGCGACGGCGCCGACCGCGGGTGGAGCCATGACGATCGGCGGTGTGGAAGCGCTTGCCGCGGAGGTGGGAATCGCGCGGGACGTCGTGCGCGCGGCGGTGCAGTCGCTGACGCCGGCCGGGGCGGTGGCGCCGAGCGAGCCACCCCGCTCGAACCGCTGGCTCGGCGGTCCGACGACGCTGCTGTTCGAGCGGGTGGTGGACGGCGAGGTGCCCGACAGCGAATGGTTGGGGATGGTGGACGAGATCCGCCGTGCCCTGAACAACGTCGGGCAGGTGAGCCAGTTCGGCCGCTCGTTCTCGTGGGTCGCCACCCGGCGGGGCGCGTCACAACGAGACCTCGAGGTAGCGGTGTCGGTGCGCGGCGGTCACACCCGCATCGCGATTCGCGAGAACCTCGCGTCGCTGATCGGCGGGATTTACGGCGGCATCGGTGGCGGGATGGGTGGTGGCGGGATCGGGCCGATCATCGGGATCTTCGCGGGCGCGCTGCATGCTACGGGGCCCGCGTTCGGGGTGGTCGTGCCGCTGTGGCTGCTCACGTCGTTCGTGACCGCGCGGACCTTCTACCACTACAGCACGAGGCGGCGGATGCGCGACCTGGAGCGGCTGGCCGACCGGCTGGCGGCGCTCGCCCGCGAGCTGGTTCCGGCCCCGCGCGTGCTGCGCCGGATCACTCCTGACGCGTGAACACCGCGCGCCACGCACGGTCCCGCGCCGTCCACGCAAAGTGGTTCTGGTCCAGCATGGTCATGATCGACGCGGGGACGACTGGCTGCCCGGCACTCGCTGCGGGAGCAGTCAGGATCGAGCTGAAGGTGACGAGCGGCTCGGCTGCGTCGAGCGTCCCCGTCATGAACTCCGGGGCAGCGCCGGCGCTGTAAACCGCGGAGCTGAAAAAGCGATCGCTCCCCGGGTCGAACCCGAGCACGCCCTGCCCCGCGATCGTGGTGTGATCGAGCTGTTCGGTCCACTCCAGGCGCAGGTCGTCGAACAGCGCCTTCACCATGCGTGTTCCCGACGCATCGGGCGCGTCGCCGTAGTTCCCCGCGAACCAGATCTCGAAGCGCCACGTGCCGACCAGCCTGTGGAGGATGCCGCGGGCCGGCTCGAGGTGAGACGGCTCGGAGGACGTGGACGGCGTCAGCTCGGTCCGGCCGAGTCGCTCGCTACCCTGGGCGGCGAGCCGCCCGGGAGCGAGGACCGCCCCGGCGAGCGTGCCGAGCGCCAGAGCGACAGATCCGTATCGGCGGGGAGCGTGGATTCTCATGGCCCAGGGGTTTTGCACGGTCTGTGCCACTGGTGAGCGTGTTGGAAACGGCGTGGTCGCCGGGGTGGCCGCGGGCGAGCGGCGTGCGTCTCGCCCGCACTCTTGCAACCTGCACCCTCAGGATCCGACCAGCTTCCCCAGGTTCTCCAGCATGGTCTTGAGCTGATTCTGGACCTTGCGCTTCTCCAGGAAGCGCCCGCGTACCCATGCCGAGAAGGACTGCGGCATCCACACGTCCCGAATCGTAACGGCCGTAGAGCCCGCGCTGGCATCCAGTCGAAAGAACGTCTTCCAACCTTTGCGTTGACCTCGCTCCACCCAGCCGAACGTGCTGGGCGGTGTGAAATCGACGATCTCGAATTCGGTCTGGCGCGCGCCGAACCTCGCCGTGAACCGAGCGCCTTTCCGGAGCGGGCCGGCGCTCTGAACGCCGTCGCATCCCGGGAGCCATTGCGCGATGCGCGCCGGGTCGGTGAGCAGCGCGAACACCCGGTCGATCGGAGCGCGGATTGAATTGATGAGGGTATGACTGACGGGCCGCATCCTCCTTGATGATGCAGGTGCAAGGCGGACTGCACAAGGCGCTGCACGACCTGCACACGCGTAGCCTCGGTCACGGCCATCCGGCACGCTAGTGGATTAAGTAGAGAGGCATGGAGCGACCCGTTCAAGAATTGCCGGTCGCCTGGGCCCGTCTTCGCGTGGACGTAAACTGCGGGCTGCGACGGGGCGGGTGGTACCGTGTCGTCCAGGTGACCGGAGCCAAGGCGGTCCTGGAGGTGACGCCCGAGCCCGTGCCCGTGCCGCGTCGCCTGCTCGAAACGGTGTTCCGGCGCCCGTTTCTCTGGTCCATCGTGCCGCGTCCTCGCGACGCCCGCAACGTCCCGAGCACCTGGGGCAACAGATACGTCGTGTGCCCCGTGTGCAACACGCGGGCGCCGATCAAGGGTCATCCCGCCGACCTCGAGTGCCCGCGATGCCACGGTGTGTTCGGGATCGCCTGGGATGAGCGGTACCTGGCGCCGGGCGCCAATCCTTGAGCGCCGCGCGCCGTCCGCCCTCAGCCAACCAGCCCGCTCGTCCGTAGTCCCCTCGTAGGGCGCGCGACGCTCCGTCGAGCGTGAGGCCCACCTATCGAGAGAAGGCGCAATGTGAATCCGACAACCGTCATAGTGTTCGCCGGTGCGACCCTGGTTGGTGGCATGAGCCGGATGCCCGCGGCCGCTCAGCGACCCGATCTCTCGGGTCATTGGACGTACAACACCGGGCAAAGCGACAACCCTCGCTCCATGATGCAACAGCGCGACAGCGCCGGGGGCGATCGGGGCGGCTCTCCGGGGTTCGGAGGAGGAGGTGGCCGCGGCGGCTTCGGCGGCGGGCGTGGGGGCTTCGGAGGGGGACGGGGAGGGGGCGGAGGGTTTGGCCGGGGCGGGCGTGGAGGCCGTGGCGCCGACATGACCGACGAGCAGCGGCAGCGGATGCGCCAGACGATGGACCTCGCGTTCCGGCCGCCCGCTGCGCTCACGATCGTGGCGTCCGACTCGACCCTCACGTTCAAATCCGACAGCGGGGCTGCCCTGGTGCTGTACGGCGACGGCCGCAAGCTCAAACAGTCGGTGGACGGAGGCGGGGATGTCGAGATCAAGGCGCATTGGCAAGGCAATGATTTCGTCGTGGAGCGAAAAGTCTCCGGTGGCGGGAAGGTGACCGAGGACTACCTCCGCCCGCAGGATGGAAAGCAGCTCTACGTGATCGTGAGCTTTGACGGAGGCCGCGGTCGCAGTATCGACTTCCGACGCGTATACGACACCGCGGCGACCGCGCTACAGCCGCAGTAGCTCAACAGGCGTCCCGCCCGGCTCGTATATCCGTGGACCGCTCCCGAGCCCACGCTGTGATGCCACGCCCGTTCCGCTGGCTGCTCGTCGCCCTCAGCGCCCTCGGCGCGCCGCTGTCCGGCGCGGCCCAGGTCGGCACGACCACCGATATCATCACCGGGAGCGTCACTGGGCCCGACAGCCAACCGCTGCCGGGAGCCGTCGTTCAGGCGACGTCGCTCGAAACCCAAGTGTCGCGTCAGCGCACCACGGACGCCCGGGGACGCTTTACCATCCTTTTCCCCGACGGCGGTGGGCAGTACGAGCTCGTCGTGCGCTACCTTGGCTTCGCGCCGGCGCGGGTCGCGATCGCGCGCCAGGCGGATGAGGATCGCCTCGTGGCCAACGTGCGGATGGAGGTGGCCGCCGTGTCCCTCGACCCGGTCACCGTGCGGGCGCGTGCCCCGCAGCGCGGCGTGGAGCGACCGACGCCGGGTTCCACCGAGCGCAACCTCACTCCCGAGATCGTTGCCCGCCTGCCGATCGACGCCTCGGACCTGAACACGCTCGCCACCCTCGCCCCCGGCGTCGTCGGGATCGGCGAGACCGACTCCACGAGCACCGCGTTCTCGGTTGCGGGCCAGCGCTCGACCGCCAACACCATCACGCTCGACGGCCTCTCGTTCGGCTCGGGGAACGTGCCGCAAGACGCCCTCCGCACGACGCGCGTGGTGACCAGCACGTACGACGTGGCGCGCGGCCAGTTCTCCGGTGGGCTCGTCGCGTCGACCACGCGCAGCGGCACCAACGTTCCGCAGGGGTCGTTCACCTACGCGCTGCGCGATCGCGACCTCGCCTGGGGCGGCGTGACGGAGTCGCCGTTCAACCAGGGGTACACCCAGAACCAGCTGGGCGGCGGCATGGGGGGACCGATCCTACCCAACCGGCTGTTCGTCTTCGGCTCGCTGCAGGGGCGCTGGCGTGGCCAAGCCCTGCCGTCGCTCGTATCGGCCGATGCGCCCAGCCTCGAGCGGCTCGGGGTGAGCCCTGATTCGGCGGCGCGTTTTCTCGCGCTGGCGGGAGCGACCGGTGTCCCCATGACGGTGCCGGCACTGCCGGGTGACCGCGCCACCGACAATAGCGTCGCGCTCCTGCGGATCGACTGGAACCTCGCAGACGCGCAGACGCTGATGGTGCGGTTGGACGGGCGCTGGAGCTCGCAGGACCCCACTCGCGTGAGCCCGCTGGCGCTCCCCGCGACCGGCGGCACCCGGGCGCAGCGTGCCGGAGGCGCGATGGTTTCGCTGTCGTCGCACTTCGGCGCCGGCTTCATCAACGAGGTGCGAGGCTACCTGTCCACGGATCGCTCGGACGCGAGCGGGTTTCTCGAGCTCCCCGAAGCGCGCGTGCAGGTGGGCTCCAACCTCTCGGGGAGCGTCCCCGGAGGGGGGCGCGGTATCGCGACCCTGGCGTTCGGCGGCAACCCAGGCTTCCCCCAGCGCACCGACGCGACGAGCGGGGAAGTGACCGAGGAGCTCTCCTGGCTGTCCGCGGCCGCGGGGCACCGACTCAAGCTTGGCCTCTACCTGAAGGGAGCGCGCCAGCGCGCAGTACAAGCGCCGAACCAATACGGGACGTTCGTGTTTCAATCGCTCGATGCCCTCGCCGCGGGACAGCCGGCGCAGTTCACCCGCACGCTCGCCCCGCTCGAGCAAGCGGGGACGGCCTGGAACGGCGCCCTCTACCTGGGCGACATCTGGCGAGCGGGCGGCGGATTGCAGCTCACCTACGGCGCGCGGCTCGAGGCGGCCCGCTTCACCGGGGCGCCGCCGTACAACCCCGCCGTCGACTCGTTGTTCGGCGTCCGGACCGACCGGATCCCGCGGGAGCTGCACGCGTCCCCCCGGATCGGCTTCACCTGGACCGTGGGGGGCGGGGGCGGGGGGTCGGGGGGCGCCGTGCGGTTCGGCGAACCGCCCGGGACGATCGTGCGGGGGGGCGTGGGAGACTTCCGCGGCCTCACGCCGAGCGGGCTCTACTCGGCCGCCCTTGGGGCGCCTGGTCGATCGAACGCCGAGACCCAGCTCGTGTGCGTCGGCTCGGCGGTGCCGAGCCCCGACTGGACGCAGTACGCGCTTGATCCGGCGACCATACCGTCACAATGCGTCGATACGGCCACAACGATCACGATCACTCCGCACCCCAACGCGACGGTGTTCGACCGGGAGTACGCCGCGCCGCACGCGTGGCGCGCCTCGCTCGGCGTCCAGCGACGGGTGCATGGCACGTACACCGTCTCCGTGGACGCGGCCTACGCCCGCGGCCGCAGCCAGTACGGGTTCCGGGATCTCAACCTGGTGGCCACGCCGCGCTTCGCGCTTCCGGACGAAGCGAATCGCCCGGTCTATGTGCCCGCCGACTCGATTGTCCCCGCGACTGGCGCGCTCAGCCTGCAGCAGTCCCGGGTGGATCCGCGCTTCGGCCAGGTGCTCGCGATCGGCTCGGATCTGCAATCCGATTCGCGGCAGCTCACGCTCGGGTTGGGCGGCTTCACGGCGCGGGGCGCGACGTTCCAGCTCTCGTACACGTTCACGCACGCGCGCGACCAGTCCTCGTTCTCGTGTTGCGCGGCGTCGCAGGGGTTCTCGGCGCCGACGACCGCGGGCGACCCCAATGCCCGCGAGTGGGCCACGAGCAGTTTCGAGCGACGCCACTCGTTCCTTGGCACCGTCACCTATCCGATCACCGGCGCGCTCGAGGTCACCGCCATCGGCCGGCTCACGTCGGGCGTGCCATTCACGCCGCTCGTGGGCTCGGATGTGAACGGGGACGGGGCGCGCAATGACCGGGCGGTGGTGTTCGATCCGGCGACGACGGCCGACACGGCCGTGGCGAACGGGATGCGGGCACTGCTGGCCACCGCGTCGCCCGGCGTGCGCACGTGTTTGGAGAGCCAGGTCGGCCGGGTGGCGGCGCGCAACTCCTGCACCGGGCCCTGGCAGCCGTCGCTCGACCTGCAGGTCAACTGGCGACCGGGATACTTCGGACTGGACCGGCGGCTCACCGTGTCGCTGCTCACCGTGAATCTGCTGGGCGGTCTCGACGAGTGGCTGCACGGCTCGGCAAACCTGCACGGCTGGGGCTTCACGGCGGCGCCCGATCCGGTATTGCTCTACGTGCGCGGATTCGATCCCAGCGCGCCGCGGTACCGCTACGCCGTGAATGGCCGCTTCGGAGCCACCGCCGGCGCGAACGGCGGCGTGATCGTCCCGTTCCAGGTCGCGCTGCAGGTGCACATGACGGTCGGCCCGGACCGCACGCGCGACCGGCTGCGCGCCGCGTTCGGCGGGCGACGCGGTGGAGGCGAGGGAGGGCGGGGGAGTTCGCCCGGGGGCGAGGGCGGCGGTCCGCAGGATTTCGCCGCGCGGCTCGCGCGCATTCTCCCGAATCCGATCAGCGCGATCCTCGAGCTGCGCGACTCGCTGGCGTGCTCCCCCGACCAGGTCGTCGCGCTGCAGGCGATCGCCGATTCGCTCGATACGCAGAACCGGCCGGTGTCGGACTCGCTGCAGGCGGCGGTGCAGCGGGCGGGCGAGCGTCCGGACCCCGGGACCTTGTTCGCGCGGCTCCGCCCCAAGCTGGCCGAGGGACGCGAGCACATCCGCCGGGCCCTGGAGCGCGCCCGCAGCGTGCTGACGGCCGACCAATGGGCGAAACTTCCCGACACGCTCAAGACGGCGGGGGGACGGGGGGCCCGAGGCCGCTAGCGGTATTCGAGCTCGCGCCGCGTGTAGATCTCACCGCGACGCACCACCAGCGCGATGCGCCGCACGTTGCGGATGTCGGCGAGCGGATCAGCGTCGAGCACCACCAGGTCGGCCACCGAACCGGTAGCGAGCGTCCCCGTGCTGTCCAATCCTGATGCGCTGGCCGCGGTGCGCGTGGCGGCGAGGAGCACATCTCCGGGCCTGAGCCCCGCCGACTGCATCGCTTCGAGCTCCATGAAGACCGATGCCCCGTGCAGGGTGAGCGGGTTGCCGGCGTCGGTGCCCAGCGCCACCGGGATCCCGGCGTCGTGCACCCGCTTCAGGTTCGCCAGACCCTGCGCCAGGTTGCGCGCCGTTCGTGCGGTCCGCGCCGCGACGACGGAGTCGCTGAGACGCTGGGCGCGGGCCACGGTGTCGGTGGCGAGCGCCTTGGCGCGCGTGGCGGGATCGACGCATGCGAGCGGCTGGCGGTCCGGCTCGAACCGCCGGGCGGCCACCTGGCGGTAGCCGTCCGGAACCGTCAGCGTCGGCACGTAGATCGTACCCTGGCGCCGCGCCAGCGTGAGGAACTCTTCGTCCACCGGGCCGGACCACACCGAATGCACCAGCACCCGCGCGCCGGCGCGCACGGCGTCCTTCGCCTCCCACAGCCCGGTGGCGTGTACGATGAGGGGGAGCCCGACCTTGCGCGCCTCGTTGCCCGCGGCGTGCACCAGCGCGGACACGCGGGACGTGTCGGGAGGTTGAGGTGGCATGATGTACCACACCTTGATCGCCGCCGCGCCCCACGCCTTGTGCGCCTGCACCGCCGCCCGCACCGTGGCGTCGTCCGCCATATAAATGAACTGGCGCTGGTCGGGGAGGTTGAGCCAGAAGTCGATCGTCGAGAGCAGCGGGCCGGCGGCCACCACCCGCGGGGCGGTGGTGCTCCGGGCGGTGCGCTGCTGCAGCTCGAGCGTCCAGGGATAGCCACCCACATCGAACACGGACGTGACGCCGCTGCACAGGTACGAGCGGTAGAAGCGCTCGGGCCGAGCGTGCAGCTCCGCCTCGACCTGCTCGTAGGGATAACGGTCGCGCAGGTCCAGGGCGTCGGGTCGCCCGTCCACCCAGCCGGTCTGCGAGAAATGCACGTGGGTGTCGATCAGGCCCGGGATGATCCATTTTCCGGCAGCGTTCACTGTGTCGGCGTCGGCCGGCAGGGGACAGGCGGCGCGTGAGCCCGCGCACGCGATGCGGCCGTCCCGCATCACGACGACCGCGTCACGCACCGGGCTCGCGCCGGCGGGGTCGACCAGCGTGGCACCGAGGAGCGCCGTTGCCGGAGGCGCGGCGCTCGGCGTGGGAAACGCGGTCGTCACCGCGACTTTCCATCCGGCCGGCGTACGGACGAACACGCGCTCACTCACGCCGCGGGCGCTACCGCTCGAGTCCACGACGCGGTAGCGGTACAGTCCGTATGCGACGTCGGGCGACACCGGCACGATCTTGAAGTGTGTCGCCACCAGCGTGTCGGGCCAGCCGGCGTCTCGCCCGTTAGCGAACTCCTCATAGCCCTGCTGCAGCCCATCCGGTCCCACGCGCGCCAGCGCCGGCGTGTGCAAATAGTGTGAGAGATACGCGGCGCGATCCCGGGCATGAATCGCGGCGATGTTGGCGCGGAACGCCTGGAGCGGAGTGTTCTGGGCAGTGAGGCAGGTAAGGGGTGCGGCGGTGACGAGTAGGCCTAGGAGGGTGGAGCGGTGCATGGGCGTCTCAGTGCCAGAGGTGGTAAACCGTATAAATCGCCAGGCCGACGAGGCCACCCACCAACGTCCCATTGATGCGGACGAACTGCAAGTCACGTCCGACCGCGAGTTCGAAGCGCCGCGAGGTGGCTTCCGGATCCCAGCCGGCGACGGTCTGGGCGATGAAGTCGCCGATCTCCTGCCGGTACTGCTCGACCACCCGCACCGTCAGGTCAGTCACCACGGCGTCGATGTCGTCGAGCAGCGCGTCGTTGGCGGCGAGCGCCTCGGCGAAGGTGCTGATGCCGCGGTCGAGCGGCCTCTCCCCCTTCGCCCCGTCCGTCGTCTGGGTGGCGTACTTGACGATGGCGCGCCGGGTCGCCTCCCACAGCCTCGCCGAGAGCTCGGCGGCGCCCGGCTCGGCGAGCCAGTCTTCCTTGAGGGCTTCGGTGCGCGCGATGGCGTCGGGTGAGTGCTGCAGCCGGTCGATGAAGTCCCGCAGGGCGGCGTCGAATGCGACGCGCAGCGGATGGCCCGGGTCGGTGGCGATGCGGCGCAGCAGCAGCTCGATGGCGCCGACGATCTTCTCGTAGATCTTGTCGTCCACGGCGCCGGGGACCCACCACGGGCTTTCGGCGCGGACCTGTCGTCGAATCACGTCCCGGTTGTCGTGCACGGCCTGCGCGGCGAGGCGCACGGCCTCGCTCAAGAGGTCCTGATGGGCGTCGCCCGCCAGCACGAGCGAGAGCGTCTTGCCGAGGGTAGGGGCCACCCGCAGGGTGCGCAGCCGAGCAGTCACCACCTCGTGCACCAGCGGCCGCATCTCGTCGTCGGGCAGCGCGTCGAGCGTCTTGGCGATGCCGACCGCGACCTGCTGGGCGACCCGCCGGCTGTTCTCGGGCTGACTGAGCCAGACCGCGGCCCGGCGCGCGAGCGACATGGTGCGGAGTTTGGCGGCGATCACGTCGCGGGACAGGAAGTGACTCTGCACGAAGTTGCCGAGAATGCGGCCGATCCGCTCCTTGCGGGTGGCCACGATCGCGGTGTGCGGGATCGGCAGGCCGAGGGGCCGGCGAAACAGCGCGGTCACGGCGAACCAGTCGGCGAGGCCGCCGACCAGCGAGGCCTCCGCCGTGGCGCGGACGTAGCCGAGCCAGGGGTAGCGAGTCTCGAGCGCGGCCGCCGCGCCGAACACGGCGGCGGCGAGCGCCAGCAAGCCGGTCGCCCGCCGCTTCATGGCGTCGAGCTGAGCCTGCCGCACGGCGTCGTCGGGGCGCGACCAGACGGGCGTTGGAACCGACATGCGAGTTCGGCAAGATAACGCGGAACGCGGCCGCGTTCACGCCGCGGCGCGCAGCACCCGCACCGGGAGAACCATGGCGTTCAGGCCCGCGAACTGGAGGCGCCGCTGCATCTGGTAGGCGGTCTCGTTGTGCAGGATACGGTGCACCCAGGTTTCCTCTTCGAACACCAGCCTCCCGAGGAAGAAGACCGAGTGCGGGAATGCCTGCGCGATCCGCTTACACAGCTCCACGCCTTCGGCCACAACCTCGGTACCGACCGTCATACGCCATTCCGCGGCCAGCCTAAGCGCACGCGCGGTCGCGACGTAGCGCGCCAGCACCGCTTGCGTCTGTGCGCGGACCTCTTCGACCTCCTCTACGTTTTTAAACGTCGCCGAGTCGATCACGCCAACGGATGCGAACACGAAGTTCTCGAAGACGTTTGGGAACAGCCGTTGGATCGACAACAGGCAGTGGGCGCCCAGGCCTTCGTACGAGCCGACCAGCAGCACGGCCGTCCGCGCCTTGGGGTCGAGCGACGGCGCGGTACCCAGCTCGTGCGTCGGCAGCGCCGGCAGGATGGCGTCGAGTCGCTGGAGATTGGCCTGCACGCTCCGATAGTGCCGGCGGATCGCGAAGCACAACCCGATCAGCCCTGCAGTGAGCACCAGCGTGAGCCAGCCGCCTTCGGCGAACTTTTCGTACACCGTGACGATGAGAATCGTGGTGCACAGCACCAACCCCGCGAGGTGTACCGCGATCTGCTTACGCCAGTCGCGCTGCTGCTTGCGTCGTCGCACCCAGAAGCGGCACATCGAAAGCTCGGTGAGCGAGAAGGTGAGAAATACATTGATCGAGTACATCACCACGAGTCGGTCGACCGCGCCGCGGGTGTACCACAGCGCGAGCAGCGCCGCTCCGCTCATGAGCAGCACGCCGTTCTGCATCGTCAGGCGGTCGGACAGCTGGGCGAAGCGGTGTGGGAGCCAGGAGTCCGTCGACATGTTCGCCATGACCCGAGGGCCGTCGATGAAGCCGGCCTGTGCCGCGACGAAGAGCAGGCACGCTTCGGACGCGAGCGTGACGAGGACGAACTGGGCCCCGACGGCCCAGCTTCCGACACGGAAGTCGCCGGCGAACTGGTTGGCCAGGACGGCGTTCATGGTGCGCCCCGCTTCCGGCGTGGCGTGTACCAGGAGATAAGCGAGCATGATCCCACTGGCGGTGAGCGCGAGTGAGACGGCCATCAACAGCATGGTCCGCTTTCCGGTCTGGACTTTGGGCTCCCGCATGATGCTGAGGCCGTTGGAGACGGCCTCGATCCCCGTATAGGTGCCGCCGCCGAGCGAGTACGCCCGCATGAAGAGCGCGAGCATCCCGGCGAGGCCGAGACCGAGGGGCGGCGGGCGCAGCCCCTGAGCGAAGCCGACGTGAATCTCCCGCAGCACCGAGGGGATTTCGTGACTGCGACTCGCCATCGTGCCGAGAATCAGGATGGCGTGCGTGACCACGAAGGTCAGGAAGACGGGGGCGAGAATCGCGACCGACTCCTTCACCCCGCGGAGATTCAACAGGGTCAGCACGCCGATCGCGGCGGCCGCCACGGCGAGTTTCCAGCCCTGCCACGCGGGCGGCAGGAAGCTGAACACCGCATCGACGCCGGCCGCGATCGAAATCGCGATGGTGAGCACGTAGTCGACGATCAGCGCCGAGCCCGACACGACCCCGGCGGTCCGGCCGAGCAGTCGGGTGGCCACGACGTAGCCGCCACCACCGAATGGGAAGTGCTCGATTATCCGGCTGTAGGCGTAGGAGATGATGAAGACGGTGAGCGCGATGGCGCCCGCCATCGCGACGGCGAGGTACCCGTGCGGGCCGAGCGCCTTGAAGGCTTCCTCGGGCCCGTACGCCGATGAAGACAAACCGTCGGCGCCCAGCCCGACCCACGCCAGGAACGCGGCGAGCGAGACCTTGTGAAACACGCCGGGATCCAGGACATCCCGGGGACGGCCCAGCAGTACGCGCTTGAACCCGGACAGCATCGTTCCTCCTCGATGCCGACGGGGTTAGCTGACGGGCTCGGGCCGAAGAGTGCCCTACGCCAGGATTGGCGATGCGCCCCGGTGAAGTGGGTCCCCCGTTCCCGCTCTAGCGGGATTAGGCAGCGGGGCCAATCCTAGTGGAGCGGTAGACCCCGCACAATGGGTGTGCCGGGGGTGTGCCGGCGCGGTGTTACGGATTGCACCGGCGTTGCGCTCTCCGGTGATTACTTGACTTTGTCAAACAATGAGCGGACGTTGAGGTACCGCCTTTCGATGGGGGTCGTTCTGGCCCGGACCGCTTCCTCGCAGCGCGTCGCCGCCGTGCGCCGCTTCAATCGGTTCTATACCCGGCAGATCGGGCTCCTGCGGGAGACGTTGCTCGAGAGTCCCTTCTCGCTCACCGAGGCCCGCGTCCTGTACGAGCTCGGCACCCAAGCGCCCACCCACGCGACCGCGCTGGGGCAGGAGCTGGGCTTGGATGCCGGCTACCTGAGCCGCATCCTGCGGGGGTTCGAGCAGCGTGGGCTGCTCGCGCGGACGCCCTCCAGGACCGATGGCCGGCAAAGTGTCCTCGCGTTGACGCCCCAGGGGCGCAAAGCCTTCGCCCGGCTCGACGGCGCGTCGCGCCACGAGATCGGGATCTTGCTCGAGCAGCTGCCGGCAACTCACCAACAGCGCCTCGTCGTCTCAATGCACACGATCGAACAGCTGCTCGGCGCGCCGCCGCCATCCCGGCGCGAGCCCGCGTATCACGTGCGGCGCCACCGGCCTGGCGACATGGGCTGGGTGGTGCATCGCCACGGCGTGCTGTACGCCAGGGAATACGGGTGGGATGCGCGGTTCGAGGCGCTGGTCGCCGAGATCGTCGCCAAGTTCATCAAGCGGTATGACCCCAAGCGAGAGCGCTGCTGGATCGCGGAGCTGGAGGGCGAAATCGTCGGCTCGGTCTTCCTCGTCCAACGGTCGAGCCGCGTGGCCCAGCTGCGCCTGCTTCTGGTCGAGCCGTCCGCGCGTGGTCTGGGGATCGGAGCGCGCCTGGTGCGCGAATGCGTCGGCTTCGCCCGCCGCGTAGGGTATCGGAAGATCATGCTCTGGACCAACGACGTGCTCCACGCGGCCCGCCACATCTACGAGAAGGCCGGCTTTCACCTGGTGCGCGAGGAGCGCCACCACAGCTTCGGGCACGATCTCGTGGGCCAGACGTGGGAGCGGACGTTATGACGGATCGCGACGGCTTCAAGGATCACTTCTCGGCTACGGCGGCTGCCTACGCGGCGCATCGGCCGACCTATCCCGCGGCTCTGACCGATTTCCTTGGCGAAATTGCTCCCCCAGCGAACCTCGCCTGGGATGCGGGCTGCGGGTCCGGCCAGCTCTCCGTGCTGCTGGCGGATCGCTTTTCCCGCGTGATCGCCACCGACGCCAGCACCGAGCAGATCGCCCACGCGACGCCTCGTCCGCACGTGGCGTACGTGGTCGCTCGGGCCGAGGCGTGCGCTCTCGCCGACGGCACCGTGGACGTGGCGGTGGCGGCGCAGGCGGCACACTGGTTCGACCTGCCGGCTTATTACGCGGAGGTGTGGCGGGTGGGACGGCCCGGCGGGGTCGTCGCCCTCGTGACCTATGGGCTGGTGCGGGTCGATCACGTCGTCGATCCGGTCATCGACCGCTTCTACTCGCAGGTCCTGGGCCCGTATTGGCCGCCCGAGCGCCGCCACGTGGACGACGGCTATCGGTCGCTGCCGTTTCCGTTCGAGGAGATCCAGGTGCCCGGCCTCGCGATGCGGGCCAGCTGGACGCGTTCGGATCTGATCGGCTACGTGGAGACGTGGTCGGCGGTATGGGGGCTGGAGCGGGCCGCGGGACCGGCACCGCTCGAGGCGTTCCGGCGCGAGCTTGCTCACGCCTGGGGCGCCGGCGCAGCACATCGACCCGTCCGCTGGACGCTCTCGCTGCGCGTTGGCCGGCTGTAAGGCGGTCACCCGGGCTGGACCAACTGCCTTCTCCGACCCTACCTTTGCAGCTGTGAGCCCCCGTAAGCGCACCACTCCGCACTTCGCGACTCCCGACCTCGCGGCCCCGTTCCGCACGAGCGAGGATCTGTTCCGCTTGATGGTGGAGAACGTCAAGGACTACGCGATCTTCATGCTCGACGTGGGCGGAAGGGTGGCGACGTGGAACGCCGGGGCCGAGCGGATCAAGGGCTATTCGGCCAAGGAGATCATCGGACAGCACTTCTCCCGCTTCTATCCACCGGAGGACGTGCAGGCCCGCAAGCCGGAACGCGAGCTGCAGGTGGCCGCGGCGGAGGGGCACTGGGCGGACGAGGGATGGCGTGTTCGCAAGGATGGGTCTCGCTTCTGGGCGAGCGTGGCCATCACCGCCCTGCGCAACCCCGACGGCGAGCTGCTCGGCTACGGGAAGGTCACCCGCGACGTCACCCAGCGGCACGAGATGGAGCGGGCGCTGCGCCAGACGGAACAACGGTTCCGATTGATCGTGGAGGGCGCGAAGGAGTACGCGCTGCTCATGCTCGATCCGGAAGGACGCGTGGTCAGCTGGAACGCGGGAGCCGAGCGGCTCAAGGGGTACCGCGCCGAAGAGATTGTGGGACAGCACCATTCTCGGTTTTATCCGCCCGAGGACGTGCGGGCGGGCAAACCGGAACGGGCGCTGCAGCAGGCCTTGGCCGAGGGACAGTGGGAGGACGAGGGGTGGCGGGTCCGCAAGGACGGCTCCCGCTTCTGGGCGAACGTGATTATCACGCCCCTGCACGATGCCGAGGGAACGCCACTCGGCTTCGCCAAGCTCACCCGCGATCTGACCGAGCGGCGCCGGGCCGATGCCGTCCACCGGCAGAACGAAGAGCGACTTCGTCTGATGGTGGACAGCGTGAAGGATTTCGCCATCATCATGCTCGATAGCGAGGGGCGGGTCATCCGCTGGAACGCCGGGGCCGAACGGACCCACGGCTATCGTGGGGAGGAGATTCTCGGCCGGCACTTCTCCCGCTTCTATCCCCCGGAGGACGTGGCCCAGGGAAAGCCGGAGTGGGAGCTCGAGCGGGCGGTCAGAGATGGCCAGCTCGAAGACGAAGGCTGGCGGCTGCGCAAGGACGGCTCGCGCTTCTGGGCCAACGTGGTGATCACGCCGATTCGCGACGCGCAGCGGGTGCTGGTGGGCTTCGCGAAGGTGACGCGCGACGCGACCGAGCGCCGGCGGGCCGAAGCGGAGATCCGTCGCCAGAAGGGTTTCACCGAGCAGCTGATCAACAGCAGCACCGACGGAATCCTCGCCTTCGACCGGGAGTGCCGCTACACGCTGTGGAGCGAGGGGATGGCGCGGATCAGCGGCGTGAAGGCCGAGGAAGTCATAGGGCGTCCGGCGCTGGACGTGTTTCCGTTCTTCAAGGACACCGGTGAGGACAAGCACTACATCGCGGCGCTGGAAGGCCGGATGGTGATAGCGGACGGCGGCCGCTACAGCGCGCGCGAGCCCGCCGCCCACGTCGTGCTCGAAGCACAGTACTCGCCGCTGGTCGGCGACAGCGGACAAATCGTGGGCGGCCTGGCCATCGTACGCGACGTCACGGAGCGCAAGCGGGTTGAGGAAGAGCTCGCCCGATCCAATGCCGAGCTCGAGAAATTCAGCTACTCCGTGTCGCACGACCTACGCGCGCCGTTACGCGCCATCGACGGCTTCGCCCGGGCGCTGCACGAGGATTATGGGTCGGTGCTCAACGGCGACGGCCAGCGCATGATCGGCGTGATCCGCGACAACGCGCAACGCATGGGTCAGCTGATCGACGCGCTCCTCAACTTCTCCCGCGCCGGCCGGCAGCAGCTGGTCACTACGTCCGTGGATCTCACCGCGCTGGCGCAGTCGGTGGTGGACGAGCTGCGGCGCACCGCGGGGGGCGTCGCCGTGGAGGTCACGGTACAACCTTTGCCCCCGACCACGGGAGACGCAACGCTGCTGCGCCAGGTGTTGGTCAACTTGATCGGCAACGCTTTCAAGTTCAGCCGCAATCGCTCGCATCCGCGGGTGGACATCGCCGCGCGCCGGGAAGGCGACGCCGTCATCTACTACGTGAAGGACAACGGCGCCGGGTTCGATATGCGCTACAAGGACAAGCTGTTCGGTGTGTTCCAACGGTTGCACCACGTAGAGGAGTTCGAGGGGACGGGCGTGGGGCTCGCCCTCGCCCAGCGCATCATCGACCGCCACGGCGGGCGGATCTGGGCGGAAGGGAAGCCGAACGAGGGCGCGACGTTCTACTTCACCCTTCCCTCGGCGCCGCCCAGCGCCTAGTTTCTTTGCCGTGAGCCTGCGCCACGCGTACTCGACCCGATTTTCGTTTTACCGCTTCAGCGGGGTTTCCCGGGAGCGGTGGGCGCGCGCGTGTGTGATCAGCTGACGTAGGCTCAGGTCACCCGAGGTCGTCCCGGCTCCCGAAACATTCGGGGGCCTTTTTTTTTGTTGTCGTCCGATCACGACGGAGGCAAGGCATGATCGAGCGCTGGCGGGAGGACATCGATCACTTGGACCGAGTGCTGGTGCGCCTGCTGAACCTGCGGGCGCGGCTCGTCCTCAGAATCGCCCGGTCGAAACGCGCCGCCGGATTGTCGGTGCGCGCGCCGGCCCGGGAGCGCGAGGTGCTCAGAGATGTAGTGGACGCGAACCCCGGCCCGCTTGCCGAGTCCGCCGTTCTGGCGGTCTTCCGCCTCATTATCCGGGAATCCCGCCGCCTGGAGGAGGACATGTGACCCAACGCGACGTGAGCCCCAGCCACCCAAGTGCTCAGCCGGGACGTGTATACTGGAGGCGCGCCCTGGGCGAACTGTTTTCATGCGTGAGCCAGTTTCGCCGCCCTAGGGTCCGTTTCCCGCCCGATTCGAGACCGCGAGATCGTGGCGCACGGCTAGTGCACGGGAGGTCTCATGTCCCCGCACCGCCGCGCCCTGTTGTTCTTTGCCCTCGTCACGGCCTGCGAGCGGCCGTCGCCCACCGGACCGGCATCCGGGGGCGACCAGACCGCGCCCGAAACCAACCCGGCGTTCGACGTTGCGACCAGCGAGCCGGGCAGTCCCCTGCCGTTCCTGACCCTCGCCCA
This sequence comes from Gemmatimonadota bacterium, assembly GCA_003220795.1. Classification (GTDB taxonomy): domain Bacteria; phylum Gemmatimonadota; class Gemmatimonadetes; order Gemmatimonadales; family GWC2-71-9; genus 20CM-4-69-16. The sequence goes on from QHTK01000064.1 coordinate 23,845, forward strand.
GCGCGCTCTGTTCGAGCGGGGTCGCGGCGTGTTTCAGACCGAGTTCACCCCGGCGACGGGGCTCGGCCCCCTGTTCAATAACAACGCGTGCAGCCAGTGCCACGAGGATCCCGTCACGGGCGGCGTGGGCGAAGAAGTGGAGACACATCAGGCGGCGTTCCACGGCGGCGTGTGCGACGACTTGAGCGCGATCGGGGGGCCGGTCATCCAAGACAGCGTCACGCCGGCTCTGCACGATGCGCTCGGCATCGACAAGGAGCCGTCGCTCCCTGAGGCCACCGGAACGGCGCATCGCACGACGCCGAGCCTGTTGGGGTTCGGGCTATTGGAGGCCGTCCCGGATGCAGAAATCCTGGCGCTCGCCGACCCGTCCGACCGGAACGGCGACGGCATCTCCGGGCGTCCCAACCGCACGGCAGACGGGCGGCTCGGCCGGTTTGGTCGCAAGGCGCAGTTCGCGACGCTGGCCGAGTTCAACGCCGGGGCATTTGTGAACGAGATGGGAATCACTAGTCCGGCCGAGCCACACGAGCAGCTGGTCCGCGGTGAGGCGTTTCCCCCGGGGGTCGACCCGACTCCCGACCCGGAGCTGACACAGGAGGCGCTCGACGCTACCGACGCGTTCGTGCGCCTGCTCGCGCCGCCGCGGCCCCTACCACGCACGCTGGTGGAGCAGCGGGGAGGCCTGATCTTCCTGCGGATCGGATGCGCTTCGTGCCACTTCCCGGCGCTCGTGACCGGTCCCAACCGCGTGGCGGCGTTGAGTCTCAAGATCGTGCGGCCGTACACCGATCTGTTGCTGCACGACATGGGCCCCGACCTGGCGGACATCTGCCTCGGCCGGGCCGAACCCGCGGAGTTCCGCACCGAGCCCCTCATGGGGCTGCGGTTCAAGACGGCGTTCCTGCACGACGGCCGCGCGGGGTCGATCGAGCAGGCGATCCTGGCGCACGGCGGCGAAGCGGCGCGGGCCCGCGGCCGGTTCCTGAGGTTGTCGGCCGGCGAGCGGTACGCGCTCCTCCAGTTCCTGGGCGGGCTCTAGCCGCCACTGACGGCAGCGTGGGGGCGGGGGCGAGTTTAGATTCCCACGCCTATGGCCGACGACGCGAGCCGCCCGAAAAAGGCCGCCATCACGCCAGGCGCCTGGCAGGAGGCCCGGGCGCTGATCTACGCGCACCGCAAACGCCTGTCGCTGGGCTTCGTGCTGCTGCTGGTGAACCGAGTGGCCGGGTTCGTGCTGCCGGCGTCGCCCAAGTGGGTCATCGATCGCGTGATCGGCCAGCACCGCCCGGAGTTGCTGCTGCCACTCGCGCTCGCAACGGGCGTGGCGACGCTGGTGCAGGCCGTCACCGGATTTGGCCTGTCGCAGATCCTCGGCGTTGCGGCGCAGCGGGCCATCACGGACATGCGGCGCACCGTGCAGGCGTACGTGCTGCGGCTGCCGGTGAGCTACTTCGATTCGACCAAGAGCGGCATCCTCATTTCGCGGATCATGTCCGACGCCGAGGGCATCCGCAATCTCGTCGGAACGGGACTGGTACAACTGGTCGGGGGTGTGCTCACGGGCGCGGTCGCGCTGGTGGTGCTGTTCGTGCTTAACTGGCGGCTCACCGCGATCGCGATCCTGATTCTGGCCTGCTTCGGCGCCGGGATGGCGCTCGCCTTCACCAGGCTGCGGCCGCTGTTCCGGGAGCGCGGCAAGATCAACGCGGAGGTGACGGGGCGCCTCGCCGAGACCCTGGGAGGGATCCGGATCGTCAAGGCATACCACGCCGAGCGGAGCGAGCGGCTGGTGTTCACGCGCGGCGCCAACACGCTGTTTCGCAACATCGCCGCAACCATGACCGGCATCTCCGGCCTGGGCTCATTCGCCACGATCATCGTCGGTGCAATCGGAATCCTGATGATTCTCGAGGGCGGGCGTTCGGTGCTCGCCGGCGCGATGACACTGGGCGATCTGTTCATGTACGGCATCTTCGTGGGGCTCGTCGCGATGCCGCTCATTAACATCGCCTCTATCGGCACGCAGATCACCGAGGCGTTCGCCGGGCTCGACCGTATCCGGGAGATCCGCAAGCTCGTGACCGAGGACTCGGAAGATGGCGTGCGCGCCCCGGTGGGTGACGTGCGCGGCGACGTCGTGTTCGAGGACGTGAGCTTCGCCTACGTGCCGGGAAAGGACGTGCTGAAGCGGGTGTCGTTCCATGCGTCGCCGGGCTCCACGACAGCGCTGGTCGGATCGTCCGGGGCGGGGAAGAGCACGCTGATCGGTCTCGTGCTGGCGTTCAGCCGCCCGCACGCCGGCCAGATCGTGGTGGACGGGCGCGACCTGGCGACCGTGCGGCTGGCCGAGTACCGTCGCCAACTCGGCGTGGTGCTGCAGGACAATTTCCTGTTCGACGGCACGATCGCCGATAACATCGCGTTCGCCCGGCCCCACGCGACGCGGCAGGAAATCGAAGCCGCTGCGCGCATCGCGCATTGCGACGAGTTCGTGCGCCGGTTCGACCAGGGCTACGACACGGTCGTGGGCGAGCGGGGGGTGAAGCTGTCCGGCGGCGAGCGCCAGCGGGTCTCGATCGCCCGGGCGATCCTCGCCGATCCCCGGATCCTGATCCTCGACGAGGCGACGTCGAGCCTCGACTCAGAGAGTGAGGCGGCCATCCAGGACGGCCTCCGCACCCTGCGGCGCGGCCGCACGACGTTCGTGATCGCCCATCGGCTCTCGACGATCCGCAGCGCCGACCAGATCCTCGTGATGGAAGGGGGCGAGATCGTGGAGCGCGGCACGCACGCCGAGCTGCTCGCCAAGCACGGGCGCTACCGTCAGTTGTACGACAAGCAGTACCGCTTCGAGCAGGACCTGTTCATCAACCCCGGTGAGGACTTCACCCCCGAGCCCGAGGCCCCGGTCCTGCCGAGCGCGGTGACGCCGCCCTCCCGCCTTTGATGCGTTGGTGCCACACTCCCGGGATCCCGTCGCGACCGTTATTGTGGGGGTCAGGTTATGACCAAGAGCGCGCAGATGTCCGAATTGCAATGGGCTCGCCTGGCTGAGGACGCGAACTACGGCGTGCGCCGTGGGGCGTGGTATCGCGTGGCCGAGCTGACATCGAGCGACGCCGTGGTCGACGTGAACCGCAAGCAAGTCGCGCTGCCGCGGGGCTCCGTGAAGCTGCGGACTGCGCCACCCAAAGCGTGGAGCATCGTGCCCCGACCGCGCGACGCCAGGCGGCTGCCGGAGACCTGGGCCGAGAAGTACGCGGTGTGTCCCAGCTGCCGCAACCGGGCCGCGCTCGCCGGAAACCCGCAAGTGCTGCGCTGCGCGCGCTGCAACGGCATTTTCCGGGTCGCCTGGGAAGAGTGGTTCCTCGCCGCGACCTGAGCGGCAGGGAGGGTCGGCTCAGCTGACGCTGACGGGCTCGAGCGGCTGGGGCTCTTCCGACTTGAGATAGGCGTGGTGGTCGTGGTACAGCGCTCCCTCCGGAAGCCACTGCCACAGCGGGCCCAAGTCCTGCCGGACGCGCTCCACGTAGAACTCCGGGATCTCCGTCGTTTCCTGGTCGAAATACCGCCGCAGGTGCTGATCGGTGTCGAGCCGCTGCCGCAGCTCCGTGTGGTAGCGGATCCGTCCGAACCCCTCCGACGACACGGCGCGTACCACGTTCATCCAGCGCGGAATGGCGGCGCGCGTCGCGCGGAAGCGCCGCACGATGGCGCGGCCGGAGAACGTGTACCGGGTGAGCCCGATGACGTGGTCGTAGAAGTCCCGCCACTCGTAGTTCTTCGGCTTGACGTTCATCGCGTGGTTGTTGTCCAGGAAATGGAACGGGAACGGCAGCACGCGACCGGTGCGCTGGTATTCCAGATTGAGCGGCGCCGCCCGTCCGAAGGCCGATAACAGCGAATAGCCGGGGAACGCGCCCGGCGTCCGATCGACGAACCGCTTGGTCAGCTCGAACGGCTCGGGGCCCTGGTCCGAGTCCAGGCCGAGGACAAAGTTGGTCTGCACGTAGGGGATGTGCCGCAGAATCATGTTGACGTGATCGGAGACCTGCTCGACCTTGGCGAGACCTTCAACCTTCCCGGTCTTCGATTTGTTGCCGAGCGAGTACCACGACTCGATGCCCGGCAAGATGGCCTTGAAGCCGTTACGTCGCAGCCGCTGGACATGTGGCTCGGAGAGGAGGGAGAGGCTGCTCTCCGCCACGAAATCGATCGAACCCGGGGGAGCCGCCGCTTCGATGGCATCCAGCACCTCATCGAACCGGACCCCAAAGTTGGGGTCGTGCCAGCCGACGCGCGGCCGGCGCAGCTGCTGTCTCAGGAACTTGAGGTCGTCCTGCAGCACCTGCATGTCGAGCGGCTGATACGGCACCACCGAGTCGATGCAGAAGCTGCAGGTGTACGGGCAGCCGAGGCTGCCGAGCATCGGCACGATCTTGAAGAACGGCGCTTTGCGCAGCGTCGGCTCGATGAACTTCCAGCGCTCGCGCACCCCGGGGAGTGCCACCGGCTGGCGCGGCGCCGCGCGGTGCACGCCGAGTGGCCGGTGCCGGGCGCAATCTTGGAGGACGTCTCGGATGACCGTCCGGTCCGTGAACCCGAGCACGTAATCGAAATAGCGGCGGGCGTCTTCGGGGTAGCAGCGCGCGTGCGGGCCGCCCAGCACGGTGATCGCCCCGCGCGAGCGGAACAGATTGCTGAGCGCGTAGGCGAGCAATCCCGCTTCGGTGAACGCACCGATGAAGACGAGGTCGACGTCGGCGGGGAGCTCGGCGACGAGGTCCTCGAAGCCGGTGTAGCAGACGAAGGTGACCTGGTGGCCTTCGGCCTCGCACCACACGCCGACGACCTGAGGCATGATGCTCGCCAGATTGGCGTGCATCACCCGCGCGTACAGCGCGCGCGTCGGCCCTTTGGTTACGAGGTCGACGATGCCGATGCGCAGCTTACGCACACACCTGACGGTTGCGGATGATGCACCATCTCCTGGGCGCGGGACGAAATGCTGCGGTGCATCCAATGCACCACTCCCGGTCGCGGAAAGCCATAGACCGGGCGGGTGAGGCGTGGGCGACGCATCAATCTAACGACCTAGCTCTCAGGCGCTAGTCGGCGCCTTCCGCGCGCGCGAAGGCGGCGATCTGCAAGCGGGTGTGCAGCGCCAATTTCTCGAGGATGTTGTGCACATGGCTCTTAACGGTGTGCGTCGCGATGTGCAACCGCTGCGCGATCTCCTTGTTGCTCAACCCCTCGCCGATCAGATCGATCACCTGCCGTTCGCGTTGCGTCAGGCGCAGGGCGGCGATCACGGCCTGGGTGCCGCGGCCGGCGGCCTGTCGAGCGATCTGCGAGAACAGCGAATCGGTCAAGGGCGGCGGCAGCACGTGGCTGCCGCCCGCGACGGCGCGGATCGTGTTCATGAAGTCCGCGGGCGTGGCGTCCTTCAGGATGAAGCCCGAGACCCCGGCTTTCACTAGCTCGACGACGTCCTCGTGCACCGGGAAGAGATCCATCGCGATGACCCGCACGTCCGGTGCCATTCGCTTGAGCTCCCGGACCAGACGCACGCTGTCGTCATTCTTGAGACCTAGGTCCAGCAGCACGACCTGGGCCTTCGTGGCGTGCGAGTCCCGCAGCGCCGCCTCGCTGCTCGCCGCGGCGCCGACGAGCGCGACGTCCGGCTGCGACGCGAGCAACTGGGCGATCGCGTCGCGCAGCAGGCGGTTGTCCTCGATCAACACGACCGAGATTGGTGTGTGCACGGGTGGAGAGGAGTTCCCCTATTAGGATGGGACCGGAACCGCCGGCCCGCAAGCGCGCCCTAGGCCTGCCAGGCTGTCAGTAGCAATCCCTCGTACCAGCTGGTACCTTGCGCATACGTGCGGAATGGCACAGCTATGACCGCTCGGGTAGCACACAGACAGCGGCCACCCAGCCAACGCCTGGGTTGAGCGACAAGACGTGGGCCACGCGGGATTCGCCGATCGATCGGCGCATCTCGCGTTCTTTTTCCCGGGAAGTCGAGGGGGAAGCACCTGACGAAACCACAGCCACGCCCGTCGGCCGAGCCCCGCTGGGTGTATGCGTATAAGCTCGAGCCGCTGCAGCCCGACGCGCGGTTCCATAAGATCAAGGCGCTGCTCGGCAAGGCGCATGTAGCCGCGCGGCGCGCCGCGCGGATGTGGGCGAGCCGCATCGTCGTGGAGACGCGCGTCAGCCATATCCTGATCGTGAGCGACAGCCCCAGCCGGCAGCGCGCCGTCAACCGCGCGCTCGAGAAAGAGCTGAAGCTCCTGGGGCTGCGCTTTGTGGTGAACGAACCGGTCCCGCTCCCGGCGGAGGGGCCGTAGCGCGCCGGCGCTCGATCAACGCGCCGGGGGCGTCGCGCCGAGCCAGCCCCCGCTGAACCCCGCCTGCTTGAGCCCCCGCACGATGTAGGGGTTGCGCCGCATGATGCGCCACACCAGCTCGCTGCGATAGTTCTCGATCATCGCGAGGATCGGCCCCTGGTCGATCCCGAGATAGTCGACGTCGAACCAGCCGAACACGGGATCTACCTCACCCCGCTCCACGGGCACCTGGGGAGTGAACGTCGGGTTGAAGGCGTCGCGGAACCCGTACGTCGAAAAGAGATGTGATCCGTACGTCTCCCGCATCGTGATGAGCGACGGGATAGCGATCTGGGGTGCGAACGGCACCGCGCCGCCGGCGGCGGTGGGCGCGAGCGTGCCGTCGTCGTTCGTCTCGAGCGCCGACACGCCGCGCGCCCAGTAGGTGTGGAACTGGCGGGTGCGCCCGTGCAGAACGAGTGTCGTATTCGCCGGGCCGTCGGAGGCCGTGAGCCCCCAGATCTGATTCCAATAGCCGTTCCACACGCCGGGGTTGGCAGCGGCGTAGGCGCGCTGTGCGTAGGCGGCGCGGCGCGAATTCTCGAAATAGTCGATGCCGCGGCCGCGCATGTAGGCATCCTGAATGCCGCGGAAGTCGATCCACACGTGCGAGTACTCGTGCCCGAACAGGGGCCCGAACTGCACGTAATCCTGCCCATGAAACGTGCCCCACTGATAGCCTCCCACCCACGCCGCCCAGGCGGTGGAGTCGACGGCGTGGGTGGGCGAGCCGAGCGCCAGGACGTAGAGGATCATCCCCTCGTTGTAGCCGATCCAATCGGCGGGGATGAAGCCGCCCTCCGGGTGCCACCCCATGCTGACGGCGGGGGGCCGGGCCCGCGCCCAGTTCCAGTCCACCCGGTAGTAGATCGAGTCGGCGAGCGCCCGGATGAGGGATTCGGTCGAGTCGGCGCCCTCGTAGTACGACCGACAAAACAGCACCCCTGCGAGCAGGAGCGAGGTGTCGATGGTCGACAGCTCCACGTTCTGAAAGCGCAGCCCCGTGCTCATGTCGAGGAAGTGGTAGAAGAAGCCGTGGTAGCCGGTCGCGCCCGAGATGCTCGAGTCCTGGGGTGCGGTCCAGAAGAAGCGCAGGGTCGTAAGGGTGCGGGCGGCGGCCTGAGCGCGCGTGATGTAGCCGCGCTCAACCCCGATCGGGTACGCCGTGAGCGCGAAGCCGACCGCCGCGATGCTCGAGAACGACGGGCTCGGCGCGCGGTCGGGGGTGAGCCCGTTCTGGGGGTTGGTCAGGTCCCAGAAGTAATGAAAGGTGCGCTCTTCGAGCGTGTCGAGGAAGGCGGCGGCGCGGGCCGAGTCGGGTGGGGGAGGGCTAGCGGGGTGGTTCGAGAGGCACGCCACGAGGAGCGACGCCGCCAGAGAAGCAGCGAGCCTCGGGGAGTGCGTCCGTAGGCTCGCGGCAGTGCTGTGCGTCATGTTGGACAATAACGCATGGTTGTACGCGGGCCGCCGTGCTGATGCACGGCGGCCCGCAACGGGTGAATGATCAGAAGCTGAAATCCGTCCCGATCTGCACCCGACGACCATCGCTCAACAAGCCCGTCGGTGTTGGGGTACCGCCATACGTAAAGTTTTGGAAGTTGAACACGTTGAACACGTCCACCCTCACGCTGAGAGTGCCTCTCCCGAACTGCGGAAAGTCCTTCGTCAACGTGAGGTCGACGTCGCGATACGCCCATGCACCTGGAATGATGAACGGATATTGCGGCGGGCTGAAGCCGCCGGGCACCCAGCTGTTGGGCGAGAATCGGCCACCGACGTCGTAGCGCGGCCCACTGCCGAGCGTCATGAGGCCGCTGAACTGGATGCCGTACGCAAACGGGAGGTCCACGATCCAGTTCGCCACGACTCGGCTCTTCTCGTCGTTCGTCGGGTGTTTGACGATGAACTGAGGCTGGGGGAACGCCAGCTCATCGTCCGCGTTGTCGTTCCCCTGGACGGAGCGCTGTCCGCTGGTGAACGTCAGTCCGCCGCCCCAGCCCCAGTTCCCCACCCTCTTATAGGGCCGAACGATCTGGACCTGGAGGGCATCGTACCACGTTTTCACGGCGTTCGACGAGACGATGATGTTGGAAAAGCCGTGCTGATTGCCGAGGAACGTGCAGCACTGGCTGGTGGGGGTCCCGAAGTTTTTCCAGGTGATGTTGGCCCAGTAGAGCACAAACCCGTCGTAGCCGCGGACGCCCACGTATGCGGCGGAGACGGAGACGTCGCCGAAGGCGTGACGCACGCCGACATTCCACTGACCCGAATGCGGCGCTTTCGTATGGTTGCCGATCAGCCAGACTTCCTTCCCCCCGGTCTGGCCGGTGGTCACGAGCGAATCGAGCGCGGCAGGATTGGTCAGGTAGCGACCATCCCACCTCACCTGGCCTGGTCTGACAGCCGAATCGGGATCCGCGAAGTACACGGTCCACAAGGGCCGCCTGAGCTTGAGCTTCTCGTCCACGGACACATCGAAGAACGAGCGATCGTAGTAGAGGCCCCAGCCGCCGAACAGAGTAGTCTTGTTCTCGTTGTCAAGCGCGTAGGAGAAACCGAGTCGCGGCTGGTAGGCACCATAGAACTTGTGCCGTTGCGTCCCGTCTGTGAAATACTCGGCCGTATCGATGGGAGCCGGCAAGAACGTTGGGTCGTTGTTGTACTGGCGGAAGACATTACGCACTGTGTCAGGCGTGACGTAATCGTAGTTGAACATGTGCGTCTCGAAGTCCCAGCGGATTCCCAGGTTCAGCGTGAGCCGGGAGCTGGGGCTCCAATCGTCCTGCAGGAACGCGCCGATCTGGGCGTTGTGAGCGTTCACGAGCGGATCGCCGGTCGCGAACTGCACCTGGTAGGGCACGCGATAGTTGTAAGCCAGGGGGCCGGCGCAGCCGCAATTCGATTGACCTGCATTGACAGTGTCATCGTAAAAGAACTGAGGGGTGTCGTTGTTGGCCTTGTTGATGTCGAAGGTCAGGAAGTTTGCGGTCGCGCCGGCCTTGATCACGTGATCGCCGCCGCCGTGGAAGCCGGTGTACGTCACGTTGTTGCGAAGTCCGATGCCCTTCTGCGTGAAGTCCTGGTCGCTCAGATTGCTCCCGATATCGGCGCCGCCGAAGTTGTTGTTGTTCTTGGAGGGGGACGCGCCGAAGGTCCGGTGTGCAAGACCGGGTGTATTGGGCGATGGATTGCGCTTGAAATTGGTGTAGGTCACGCTCGCTTCGTCGAGCCACGCGCCGGAGAAGTAATTGTACTTGAGGACGCTGGTGAGCATGTTGTTCCGATAGTTAATCGCGGACTGGAAGGCAATCCCGCCGCCGAAATCGCGGACATCGGTTTCGTGCCGGTTGCTCACGCTCAGCTCGGCCGTGGAATGACTGCCCTTGTTATACGTGAGCTTTCCGAACAGCAGCGTTTCCCGGAACGGCGACGTGATGTTGCCGTTGAAGTTTTTCAGCCCGACCGCGTCCAGCGAATCGAACGTGCCGGTGGGGGGCGGCGTGATGTTCACGATGTTCGCGCGGTTCTGATAATTCCCCTCGTACGACCCGAAGAAGAATAGCTTGTCTCGAATCAGCGGTCCTCCCACGCTCCCACCGAGCAGGTAGCGGGTGTAGTCCGGCTTCTTGACGTTCGTGTCCTTCGCCATTTTTGCGATCGTGATCGAGTCGAGCGCCACGAGGTCTTTGTTCTCATACGTGACGAAGGCGTCACCGGACCAGACGCTTCCGCCCGACTTCGTCGTGGCCGTGATGATTGCGCTCGAGGCGTTCTGGTATTCTGCCTTGAAATTCTGTGTGATGACGCGGTACTCCTGAATCGCATTGCGCGGGAAAGGGTTGCCGCGGCTGGCATCCTGACCCGCCACGCCGCTCGCGCCATTGCCGGTGAGATCGTTCTTGAGACTCGCGCCGTCGACGAAGACGTTGACTTCGGCCGGTCCTTGGGCGCCGGATGTAAACGTTCTCGCCGTGATGTTGTTGGCGCCGAGGTTCACGAAGTCGGGGCTCACTGTAACGCCGGGTGCCAGCGCTGCAAGGTCGAGAAAGTTGCGGCTCGGCGTGGGCAGGTTCTGGATCTGCTGCGCCGACACGTTGGTGGCGATCTCTGATGTCCGGGTCTCGACCGTCGGCGCAGCAGCCTGGACAGTCACACCCGCCACCTCGACCGCCCCGGCCTGTAGGGCGAAGTCAACGAGCAGCGAAGCGCCGATCTGGACCGCCACGCGACGTCCCTGAGCCGTGTGCCCGATGTGGCGCGTGGTCAGGTTGTAGGCCCCGGGGACCAGGCCGGGCAAGGCGTACGAGCCGTCGGGTTGGCTGTTTGTAGTCCGCGACACACCGCTCTGCTCGTTCCGCGCTTCGATCGCCGCGCCGCCGAGCGGGGCGCCGCTGGCGTCCTTCACATACCCGCGAATGCTGCCCGTGCTGGTCTGCGAGAAGGCCGCCGGGGCGGCGAAGGTGACGAGGACGAAACTGAGGAACAGCCCCCGGCCGAGCTGCGCGAACGATGGACTGCGGCTCATGAGCGCGTCTCCTGTAAGCGCGTTTGCCCTCGTTATCACGCACCTCGTGCAGTTTGTCAAGTCCGCGTGAGCCCGCGTAGATTCTCTCCACCGCGTTTCACTTTCTACCTCTGATCAACGGGATCCCGATGCGCATCCATGACGGCTGTTTCACGGCGCTCGTCGCCCTGGGCCTCATCGCCCCCGGCCCCGCTGCCGCGCAGCGCGCCGCTCCCGGGCGACTGATCGACTCGCTCGTCGCCCGCATGACCCTGGAGGAAAAGCTCGGCCAGTTGAACCTGCCCTCCGTAGACAACCAGCCCAGCCCCGCGCAGCTCGAACAGCTGCGCAAGGGCCTGATCGGGGGGTTCCTGAACCTGGCTGGCGCGCAGGCGACGCGTGACGCGCAGCGGATCGCGGTGACCGAGTCGCGGCTCCATATCCCCCTCCTCTTGGGCCTGGATGTGATCCACGGCTATCGCACGATCTTCCCGATCCCGCTCGCCGAAGCGGCGACGTGGGACCCCGCGGCGGCGGAAAGCACGGCGCGCGCAGCGGCGCGCGAAGCCGCTGCCGCCGGTGTGAACTGGACGTTCGCGCCTATGGTCGACATCGCGCGCGACCCGCGGTGGGGCCGCATCGCCGAGGGCGCGGGCGAGGATCCGTACCTGGGATCGGCCTTGGCTGCGGCCCGCGTCCGAGGGTTTCAGGGAAAGGACCTGCGCGCGCCCGACGCCGTCATGGCCACCGTCAAGCACTTCGCCGCATACGGCGGTGCCGAAGGGGGCCGGGACTACAACACCGTGGACGTGTCCGAGCGCACCCTGCGGGAGATCTACCTGCCGCCGTACCACGCCGCAGTCGAGGCGGGCGCCGGCAGCATCATGACCTCCTTCAACGAGATCGGCGGCGTCCCGAGCCACGCCAACCGCTGGCTTGTGACCACGCTGCTGCGCGACGAGTGGAGGTTCCCTGGGTTCGTGGTGAGCGACTGGACCGGCGTCGAAGAGCTGCGGAACCACGGCGTCGCCGGCTCGCGCGCCGACGCGGGGAAGGTCGCACTCGAAGCCGGCGTCGACATGGACATGGTGAGCCGCATCTACCTCGAGGATCTCCCCGCCTTGGTCCGCGCGGGCCGTATCCCGATCGCGACCGTGGACGCCGCGGTACGACGCGTGCTCGCGGGGAAGCGCGCCCTGGGCCTGTTCGATGACCCATACCGCGGATCGAGCGTCGAGCGCGAGCGGAGCGTGCTGCTCGCGCCCGAGCAGCGCCAGCTCGCACGGACCGTAGCACAAGAAGCGATCGTGCTGCTCAAGAACGACGGCAATCTGCTCCCGCTCGGGCCCACGCGGCACACGCTGGCGGTGATCGGCCCGCTCGCGGACGATCACGTGGCGGCGCTCGGCCCGTGGGCGGGCCGCGGCGACCCGCACGATGCGGTCACCCCGCTCGAAGGCATCAAGGCCCGGGCGGGAGCCGGCACGGAGGTCCGCTACGCCAAGGGGTGCGGCATCCTCGACTCGACGACCGCCGGCTTTGCCGAGGCCGTCGCGCTGGCTCGCCAAGCCGAGGTCGCGCTGCTCGTCCTGGGGGAGGCGGGAGACATGAGCGGCGAGGCCGCGAGCCGCTCGAGCCTCGCGCTCCCGGGCGTCCAGCAGCAATTGCTCGAGGCCGTCCAGGCGACCGGCACTCCCGTGGTGCTCATATTAATGAATGGCCGACCCCTCACCGTGCAGTGGGCGGCGGACCACGTGCCCGCGATCGTCGAGGCGTGGTTCCTGGGGGTCGAGACCGGGCCCGCCCTCGCCGGCGTCCTGTTCGGCGACGTGAGTCCCAGCGGCAAGCTCCCTGTGACCTTCCCCCGGGCCGTCGGGCAGATTCCGATCTACTACAACCACAAGAACACGGGCCGACCGGCGGGCACGGACAAGTACACGTCCAAGTACACCGACCTGCCATCGAGCCCACTGTTTCCGTTTGGTCATGGGCTGAGCTACACGTCGTTCGAGTACAAGGAACTCAAGCTGAGCGCTCCCACCATCACGCCAGGCGGGACGCTCAAGGTCTCCGCCACCGTCACGAACACGGGGGCGCGGGAAGGCGCCGAGGTGGCGCAGCTGTACGTCCACGACGGGGTAGGGACCGTCACCCGACCGGTGCGTGCGCTCGCGGGCTTCCGGCGGGTGTCCTTGAAGCCCGGCGAATCGCGCACCGTGGAGTTCGCGCTGACGCCCAAAGAGCTCGGGCTGTACGATCAGCGCATGAAGTTCGTCGTCGAGCCCGGGAAGTTCCGGGTGTACGTGGGGGGGAGCTCGGTGGGGGGGTTGGAAGGAGAGTTCGAGGTGAGGGCGGGGGCGGGGGGGAGATAGCGAGCGTTTGGTCGGGTTGGAGTGATGACGTCTGAGTCGGGTGATGACACCCGAGTCGGGTGATGACGTTCCCAGTTGTTGTGTACGAGGGACTGAAGTCCCCACTCGGCCGTGGGGCGTCCTGAAGGACGTTGATCGATGGCGAACTCTGGGTGTCGCTGGGGTTGCCGTCCCACGTACTCGATCACGGTTCGGAGTTGGCGCACGCCCACGCTCCGCAGGTCGTAGCCCTCCGCCCAGCGCAGCGGTGCCCGCGGCGTGAGGCCGTCCCGGTTTACGAGTCGGGCGCTTGCCCCCTTGAGGCCCTGAACCAGGCGTGGGATGTTGATCACCGGGAGCAGCTGGAGCACGAGGTGCACATGGTCAGCGACGATTCCCGCCTCGAGAACGCGCGCCCCGTGGCGTTGCGCCTCCTTTGGCAGAAACCGGCGCAGGAAGCCCGCGACCGCATTGATGAGGGGCTGCCGCTGCAAGGTGGTCCACGTCAGGTGGACGTACACTCGAACCGGCATGCGCCAAAGCTACCTTTGGGAGACGTGACGATCGTGATCAAATCGGTGCAGCGTGGGGTGTTTCTCTGCGCACGCGTCCTTCAGGACGCGCTGCCGCCGAGCAGGGACTTCAGTCCCTCATAATCAAACAATCCATGAGCGTCACCGGTTATGCGCGTCCCCCGTCGTGGGTTATAAGGGACTCAAGTCCCAACTTGGCCACGGGGCGTCCTCAAGGACGCGGCGTCCTTCAGGACGCGCTGCCGCCGAGCAGGGACTTCAGTCCCTCATTACCCAACGATCCTCGAACGTCACCGATCACACGTCCCCAAACACGTCCCCAAACACGTCCCCAATAACCCGTTGAGCTCACCACTCCCCATGCGCCTCGCCGATCTCGTCACCACATCCCAGCACGTCGCCCGCACGAGCGGCCGCCTCGAGAAGATCGGCCTGCTGGCGGCGTTACTGGGCCGCGTCGCGCCGGCAGAAGTCGAGATCGCAACTGCGTTCCTGTGCGGCGTGCTGCGGCAGGCGAAACTCGGAGTGGGCTACGCGAGCGTGCACGCGGCGCTCCCGGAGTCGGGTGCCGAGTCGGCCACGCTGGAGTTATCGGCCGTCGATGGCGCGTTCGAACGCATCGCGCGGCTCGCCGGGAAGGGCTCGGCGGACGCCAAGCTCCGGTTGCTGCGGGAGCTGTTGCTCGCCGCGACGCGCGACGAGCAACGCTTTCTCACGAGCCTCGTGATCGGCGAGCTGCGCCAAGGAGCGCTCGAGGGGCTGGTGCTCGAGGCCGTGGCACAGGCCGCGCGCGTGCCGAGCGAGGCGGTGCGGCGCGCCGCCATGGCGGCGGGGGACTTGCCGAGCGTGGCCCGCGTGGCGCTTGTGGAAGGTGCGGCGGGGCTGGCGCGCTTCAGCGTTCGCCTGTTCCGTCCCGTGCTTCCGATGCTCGCTCAAACGGCGGAGGACGCGTCCGACGCAATGACGCGGCTCGGCCGGGCCGCGCTCGAGTTCAAGCTCGACGGCGCCCGGGTGCAGCTCCACAAGCGGGACGACGAAGTGAAGATCTACTCCCGCAGCCTGAAGGACGTGACGGTGGCCGTGCCCGAGCTGGTCGAGCGGGCGCGCACCCTCCCCGCGCGGGAGCTGATCCTGGACGGCGAGGCGATCGCGCTCCGAGCGGACGGTACGCCGCTTCCGTTTCAGACGACGATGCGCCGGTTCGGCCGCAGGCTGGACGTCGAGCGTCTGCGGCGCGACCTGCCGCTCACTCCCTTCTTCTTCGACCTCCTGTATATCGACGGTCAACCGCTGCTCGACGAGCCGGAGGAGCGCCGCTTTGCGGCGCTCAGCGAGGTAACGTCGGGCGGGTTGCTGGTACCGCGTACGGTGACGGCCTCGGCCGAGGAGGCCCAGGCTTTCCTCGATCAGGCACTCGCCCGCGGGCACGAGGGGATCATGGCCAAGGCGCTGGACGCGCCGTACGAGGCCGGCGGGCGGGGCCAGCGGTGGCTCAAGGTGAAGCCTGCACACACGCTCGACCTCGTGGTGCTCGCGGCGGAGTGGGGGCATGGACGACGCCGGGGATGGCTCTCGAATGTGCATCTCGGCGCGCGCGACCCGGAGACCGGCGGCTTCGTCATGCTGGGCAAGACGTTCAAGGGCATGACCGACGAGATGCTCGAGTGGCAGACCAAGCGGCTGCTCGAGCTCGAGATCGGTCGCGACGCGTATACCGTCCATGTCCGCCCGGAGCTCGTGGTGGAAGTGGCCTTCAACGACGTACAGGCGAGCCCGCACTACGCGGGCGGCCTGGCGCTGCGCTTCGCGCGGGTCAAGCGCTATCGCACGGACAAGACCGCCGAGCAGGCGGACACCGTCGCGACGGTACGACAGATCCTGCGGCGCAGTCACGACCCGGCCGCTGCCGATTGATTCGACCGGCGCCGCGTGCCAAGTTGAGCCCCATGTGCCCGCGGCGTGCGGTTCCTCCGATCATCTTCTGCGGCATGCTCGCCGCGGCGTGCACGCCGTCGGCGGCGCCGGGGACGCCGCATCCGGCGGGAGATCCGGCCAACGGCCGGTCGGCGTCAGAAACGGTGACGGTCCGGGACCCGCAGCTCGAGCAGCGGATCGCGCGGCTCGAGCTGCGGCTGCTCGAGCGCGATGCGCAGCTCGAGGAGCTACAGGCCCGGCTGGACGAGGCGAGACGGGAGGTCGTGCGGGCGATGGCGAAACTGCAGACGCTCGCCAGCCGGGCCGAGGCCGCCTCCGCCATGGCCGAGGCGGAGATCGCGCTGCAGTCGCTCAAGACCGCCGCCGCACCGCTGGCGGCGCAGGAGACCGGCCAGGCCACGCAGCTGCTGCGGCAGAGCAGCGTGGAATTCAACAAGCAGAATTATGGCGGCGCCCTGTACCTCGCCAACCAGGCGAAGAGCGTCGTCGGGGCGAGCCGGAGCGGCGCGAGTGGCGTGCGCGGACCCCTGCGGCCCGGGGAAGTGCTGTTCGCGCTGCCGCTCCGTCTCGAGACGGTGAACCGGAGCAACGTGCGGGTGGGACCAGGCGCGGGCTACGCCGTGGCGTTCACACTCGAAACGGGGGCGCCGGTCGTCGGCTATTCATACGCCGACCAGTGGGTGCACATCGGCGACGAGGCCGGGCGGAGCGGCTGGATGTTCCAGACGCTGGTGGGCCGGCGGCAGACACGGTAACACGCCCTTCAAGGTGGGGAGGCGCTCTTTGCCGCTCCGCTGGCGCGCACCACGCGGTCGCGCCCTTCCCGCTTGGCGCGGTATAGAGCTCCGTCGGCGGCGGCGATCATGGACTCCGGCGAATCGCCGTGCGTCGGGAACTCGGCGACGCCGACGCTGAGCGTGATCGTGCCGGCGGCCAGACCTTCCGCTGCCACGCGGGCGCGAATGCGCTCCGCCGTCTCGGCCGCTTCTTCCCCGCCGGTCTCGGGCAACAGCACGACGAACTCTTCGCCTCCGTAACGAACCACACAATCTACCTCGCGCGTCGAGTCGCGCAGCGCCCGGGCCACCTTGATGAGCATCTCGTCTCCCGCAAGGTGACCGAACGCGTCGTTGTATTCCTTGAAGTGATCGATGTCCGCCATCAGCAGCGCGCAGCGGTGCTCCAGGCGCCGCGAACGGCGGATCTCGTTGGCGAGCGTCTCCATCAGATACCGCCGGTTGTAGAGCCCGGTCAGGTCGTCGGTGACCGACAGACGCTCGAGCTCGCGGCGTCCGTCCCGCAGCCGGGCGACCATGTCGTTGAACACCTCGGTGAGCGAGCCGACCTCGCCGCCACTCACGACCGGGAGATCGACGGCGAGATCGCCGGCGGCCACCTTCGCTGCCCCGGTCGTCAGCCGATCGAGCGGGCGCACGATCAGCACGCCCAAGAGGTACGCCAGCAGGCCGACGCCAAGCAACAGCGCCGCGACGATCAGGACCGTCAGATTGCGAAGGCGCGTGGCCTGACGGTACGCCGTCTCCCCCGGGATCGTCGCCACCACCGCCCACGAGAGGCGCGGCACCGGCTCCAGCGTCCCCACGGTCTCCTCTCCCTCGAACCCGCGGTACCGGACCGCGCTGCCCGCCCGGTCGAACAGCAACCTGACGCTTTCCGGCGGCAGCCTGGCGGCCATGGGCGCCGCGCCGCCTGATCCGGAACCCGCGAGCAACGTGCCGTCGGCCGTCACGACGATCATGCCTCCCGGGCCGCCCGCGGCGAAGCGCCGGCTGATCTGTTGAACCGCGCGGAGGTTGAGTTTCGCGGTCAGCGCCCCGATGAGGCGTCCGCTGGACGGGTAGATCGGGACGGCCACGATCATCACGGGCTGGCGCGTAGCGGGGTTGCGATACGGCTCGCCGACGACGGCGTTGTCGATCTTCAAGACGCGCAGCCAGTCCGGCGGCAGCGCGACGGTGTCCGCTCCAGCTGCGCTCGCGCTCGTGGCCACCACCCGGGCGCCCGGGTCGACGACTACGAGCTCTTCGTAGTCGGCGAAGCGATCACGCACCGAGTTGAGATAGTCGCGCAGCCGGCCGTACGCCGGACCCTGCCGCACCGGCTCTCCCCCCTTTGGGGTCCGTGGGATGCGCTCGAGGTTCTCCGACACTTCGTAGGAGCTGGCGAACACCCGAAGATCGTATAGCCGCTCCTTGAGCCACAGATCCAGCTCGCGAGACGCCTGGGCGGAGAGGCTGTGCTGCTCGCCCGTGATCTTCTCGGTGAGCGAGCGCTGACTGTGGACGTAGGAGACCCAGACTGTGGCGAGCGACGGAATGAGCGTGGCCAGGACCGCGAACGCGAGCAGCTTGTTGCGGATGCTCTCGAGCCCCAGGGCACGCAGGCCCTTCGAGACGGTCCGCTCCCAGGTGCGCACGCTAGGGCCGGAACCCTTGCTCGTCGGCGGACGGCCCGTAGATCGCCGGCACCGGCACGTCGTTCATCCGCAAATACACCGTCAGCTGCCCGCGGTGGTGCACCAGATGGTTCAGCACGTTGCGGTAGACGTCGCGCTTCGTCTTGGTCCACATGGTGCGTCCGCCGTACTTGAACGTCCACGGCTTGACGAACTCGGCGTCGCTCGTGGCCGTCAGGGCCTTGCGGGTGGCCTGCACGTTGCGATCGAGCAGGTCCAGGATCTCCTTGCCGGTCTCTAGGATTACGGGCTGGAACGGCGGTCCCCCGGGCGGGGCGATATCGAGCTCGTCCAGGGTCACGGCGTTCAGCGCCCAGCTGGGCAGCTCGGCGAGCAGCGTCGCGAGCCGACCGAGCGGCATCGACTTCGGGTGCGGCTTCCAGGCCGCCTTGCCGGTGGGCACACGCTCGAGCGCGCGGCGGGTCGACGCCATCTCTTCGTCGAACTCGGGGATCAGCGTTTGGGCAATGGGCACGACTCGCCTCCGTCAGACCGAGCCGCCAAGCTTAGCGCCGCGCCGCCCCCTGTTGCAAGGCAACCACAGCGGCGTCCGCGACGTACCTTTCAGCGTACCCACGGAGTGAGGCTTATGTTGCAAAACGCCTTGGTGCTGTTCGGTCTCGCCGGTTTCGGGCTGGCGGGCGCGCTCCACGCCCAGACTCGGGAGGCGACGCCCCGATTGACCGGCAAGCCGAGCGACGCCGCACTACGCCGCGCCCTGACCCCACTGCAGTACGACGTCACACAGAACGCCGCCACCGAGCCGGCGTTCCATAACGAGTACTGGGACAACCACCGTCCCGGCATCTACGTGGACGTCGTTTCGGGTGAGCCCTTGTTCAGCTCGCTCGACAAATTCGATTCGGGCACCGGATGGCCGAGCTTTACACGGCCGCTGGAGCAGGCGAGCGTCCGCCAGCACACCGACCGGTCGCTCTTCATGGTGCGGATCGAGGTCCGCTCCGCGGGCGCCGATTCCCACTTGGGGCACGTGTTCGACGACGGCCCGCCGCCCACCGGCTTGCGTTACTGTATCAACTCGGCGGCGCTCCGGTTCATTCCGGTCGAGCGGCTCAAGGCGGAAGGGTACGAGAAATACCTGGCCCTGTTCGCGCGGTCTGGTCCCGCCGATTCGACCCGCCGGCCGTAACGGCGGCACTCTTCCCCTCGAGGCGTGGCATGTCGCCTGTCACCGAACGGATCACGCGTCGTGAGTTCCTGGAGCTGGGTGCCGGGGCGGGGCTCGCCTGCATGGCGGGCGCGGCGTGCCGTACCGCCGGGCCGGTCGGCCCGGCGCGCGGTTTGGCCGGTCCGGCGATCCCTCCGTTCGCGCTTCAGGAGGCGACTCTTGCGGATCTCGCGCGGGGGATAGAGAGCGGCAAGTACACCGCCCACTCCCTGTGCGAATACTATCTGGCCCGCATCGACGACCTGGACCGCCGGGGCCCGACGCTGCGCTCCGTCATCGAGACCAATCCCGACGCACTCCGCATCGCCCGAGAGCTCGATGCCGAGCGGAAGACGAAGGGCCCCCGTGGCCCCCTGCACGGAATACCGATTCTGGTCAAGGACAACATCGCCACGGCCGACCGGATGGCCACCACCGCGGGCTCGCTGGCGCTCGTCGGCGCGAGGCCGCGGGCGGACGCCGCTATCGCCGCCCGGCTGCGCGCCGCGGGAGCCGTCATGCTCGGGAAGGCGAACCTCTCCGAATGGGCCAACTTCCGATCCAACAGCTCGTCCAGCGGGTGGAGCGCGCGGGGAGGCCAATGCAAGAATCCGTACGTACTGGACCGCAGCCCCTGCGGCTCGAGCTCGGGCACCGCGGCCGCGATCGCCGCAAACTTCGCCGCGGTGGGCGTCGGCACCGAGACCGACGGCTCGATCGTCTGCCCGGCGGCGGCGTGCTCGCTCGTCGGGATCAAGCCGACGTTGGGCCTGGTCTCGCGCGCGGGCATCGTGCCGATCGCCCACAGTCAGGACACCGCGGGGCCGATGGCCCGCACGGTGCGCGACGCCGCCATCCTGCTCGGCGCCCTGGCCGGTCCGGATCCCAGAGACTCGGCGACCGCCGCGGCGCCCGCCCAAGTTCCCGACTACACCCGATTCCTCGACGCCAACGGGCTCGCCGGGGCGCGGCTCGGGGTCGCGCGCACCAAGCTGTTCGGCTACCACGCGGCGACCGATGCGCTCGTCACTCAGGCGATCGACGTGCTGCGCCGGGCCGGCGCCGTGATCGTCGATCCTGCGGAAATTCCCCACCTCGGCGAGTACGACGACGCCGAGCTCACGGTGCTGCTGTACGAGTTCAAGGCGGATGTGAATCGCTATCTCGCCGAGTTCGCTCCGGGTGCGCCAGTGAAGACGCTGCAGGACGTCATTGAGTTCAACGAGCGGAATAAAGAGCGGGAGATGCCCTACTTCGGGCAGGAGCTGTTCCTCAAGGCGCAGGACAAAGGATCGCTCAGCGATCAGGCCTACCGCGATGCGCTCGACAAGTGCCGCAAGCTCGCGCGCGAGGACGGGCTCCAGGCGATCCTAGACCGGGAGAAGCTGGACGCTCTCGTAGCGCCCACCGGGAATCCGCCGTGGCCGATCGACCTGATCAACGGCGACCACTTTCTGGGAGGGAGCTCCACTCCGGCCGCGGTCGCGGGCTTTCCCCACGTGACCGTGCCGGCGGGCTACGTCTCCGGGTTGCCGGTAGGCGTGTCGTTCATCGGCGCGCCGTGGAGCGAGGGCACGCTGGTCAGGCTGGCTTACGCGTACGAGCAGGCGACAACGCTGCGCCGCCCGCCGCGCTTTCTACCTACGATGACTGTGTCGACGAGCGGTTGAGCCGGGCCCTCACCACACGTGTGACAGTTGCAGCTTCAGCGCGACAGTGCGAAGCAACGACCACTCCCCGACCGGACGGATGTCGTCGTCCGAATCGAGTGCGAGACCGATGTCGTACGGCGCGCCGTACACCGTCGCCTGGGCGAAGCGCCACAGCTGTCGCTGGTGGGCGATCCAGATCGCATTCTCCCCGACCGTCGGGATCCGGTTGCCGTGCGGTGCGAAGAACGTGATGTACAGCCGCTTCGGCTGGCCGCCGCCCACGAGCACCGAATCGACGGCGATCTTCGCTTCGTAGGCATCGGGGGGTCCCTCGTCACGGAACAGCGCTCGCATGAGCCACCCGCCGCGCTGCTCGTACAGATTGGCCCGCTCCACTTTCTCGAGCCTTCCCGCCACCACGTAGTGGGCGTCGATCAGCCGCTCGCCCAGGATGCGATCGCGCGACGCGGGCAGCAGCGTGAGCCGGTCGTGCGCCCACTGCGACGATCCGGTCGCGCAGGAGGCGAGCAGTGCAGCGAGCGCCGCGCGGGCGCCGACGTTGGTGCGGACTCTGATCATGGCGGAGACAGTCCATCGCATAACCCTTGCCATCGTGGAACGTGGCTGACGCGGCGCGGGCTCCGGACCGACTGTTGCGTGGCTGCAGCAGGTCGAATTTCGCCCGCTGCGCTTGGGTTTCCACGCCAGTAGCGGAGGAGACACAACCCATTAGGCTTGGCCCCGACGCCTTAGCTCAAGGGGGAGCCCGTGTGGTACCGCTGGGCCGATGTGCCGAAGGAGCAGTTGTCCGAGCGGCTGTCGCGCCGCCTGATCACCGGGGACCGCGTGATGCTGGCGCATGTGTACCTGAAGCGGGGGTGTGTCGTGCCCAAGCACGCGCACGAGAACGAGCAGTTTACCTACATCCTCGAAGGCGCGCTGCGGTTTCTCATTGGGGAAGACGGCAGTCAGGAAGTCGTCGTGCGGGCGGGCGAAGTGCTGCATCTCGCGTCAAACGTGCCGCACGAAGCCCACGCCCTCGAGGACACGCTCGACATGGACGTGTTCTCGCCGCCACGCGAAGACTGGCTCAAGGGGACCGACGCCTATTTGCGGGGGACGTGACCGAGCGCTTGCAGGAACTCGCGGTCCCAGGCCGCGGCGATTCCCTCACGTGTCGAGTAAGGCCCCGGCACGTACGCCCGCGAGGTGATACCGGCGTGGCTTTGCTCGCAGATGTGCCAGTCCTGGCGGTTGGTCTCGTCCCAGAACCGCACCGCATCGTCGGGATCGAACCCTGGTGCGGCGAACGAGTCGGGGTGGAACAGCCAGTCGCACGTGATGCGCGTCCGCCCCGGGCCGTCGGGCCAGAGGGTGTGGAACATCACGTAGTCCGGGTGGAGGGAGAGCAGCAGGTTCGGGAAGATCGAGTAGAAGTAGACGCGGTTCAGATCCTCGGCGGGAAGCCGGCCGACCGGCGCCCCGCAGGCGCGCCCGCTCAGCGTGAGGCTGCCGCCCTCCTTCGTAATCACCATATAGCCGCCCAGGAACGGCCCATCGATCAGGTCGTTCTCACCGCTGGTGTAGGGGGTAAGCTTCGCGAGCCCGGGGTGGATGACGGGGCAGTGCAGGCATTCGGAGTAATTCTGGAAGATCAGCTTCCAGTTGGCCGCGACGTCGTAGTCGACCCGGCGCGCGGCCCTCAGGGCGGAGAGGTTGAAGCGGCTGAACCGCCCGGCGACCGGCGCGAAGGCCTGTGCGAACGGCTCGGGGGCCCCCGCGAGGTTGACGAAAACGAAGCCCTCCCAGGTCTCGAGCGGTACGGCATGGAGCGGGTAATCGCGCTTGTCGAACCCCTGGACCTCGCTCATGTGGGGCGCGCCGATCAGCTGCCCGTCGATGGTGTAGGTCCAGGCGTGATAGGGGCACTGGATCGTTTCCGAGAACCGACCGCGCGGCTCCTCGCACAGCCGGGTGCCGCGGTGGCGGCATACGTTGTAGAACGCCCGTAGGGCGCCGTCACGCCCCCGGACCACGATCACGCTCTCGCCGGCGATGGTGCGCAGCAGGTAGTCGCCGGCCGCGGGGATCTCGGCCGCGCGCCCCACGCAGATCCAGCGCGCGGTGAAGATGCGCTCCCGCTCCTCGGCGTAGATCTCGGCCAACGTGTAATAACGGCCCGGGAGCGTGCGCTGGCCCTGCTGGTAGGCTTGGGTGGCTTTGACGAAGTTGGACATCAGGTCAAGTCATCGACGGTATGGTAGTGTACCTCCGAGATTATGAGGGACTCAAGTCCCAACTCGGCGCCAGCGCGTCCTGAAGGACGCAGGAAGGCCAGCGTCCTTTAGGACGCCCCACGGGCCGAGCAGGGACTTCAGTCCCTCATACTCCCGAGGACGCGTGGCCCCTGCCGAACGCCACCCCCCGGCGCTCCCGGCCGAGCAGCGCGACGACGGCGCCGAGCGCGAACACGGTCGCGGCCGAGAACGCCATCGACCGCGCGTAGCTCGAGCCGACGGCGAAGAGCGCCTGCACGTGCGGCAGCTTGCTGGCGATTGCCACGCCGCACTGGTAGGCGAAACCCGGGAGGAAGCCACGCACGGCATCGGGGGACAGCTCGGTGATGTGGGCCGGGATGACGCCCCACGCTCCCTGCACGAAGAACTGCATAATGAAGGCGCCCGCGACGAGCAGGGGCAAGGACGGCGCAAACGCCCAGATGGGGATCGCCAGCACGGCGCCGAGCAGGGCGAGCGCGATGGTGCGCCGGCGGCCCAGGCGGTCGGAGTACAGGCCGCACAGGATCCCGCCGGTGAGCGCGCCGACTTGCGAGAACGCGGTCAGCGCGGCGCGCTTGGTCGGGCTGAAGCCCCAGTCGCGCTGCAGGAAGGTCGGGTACATGTCCTGGGTGCCGTGCGACACCATGTTCATCATCGCCATCAGGACGGTCAGATAAAGGAACACCTTCCAGTTCGCGGCGATGGCGCGGCCGAGCCCGAGCCAGTTGTCGTGCCGGGTCTGTTGCCACACCTCGGACTCCCGCACGCGGGCCCGCACGAACAGAGCGAGCAAGGCCGGCAGACCGCCGATGAAAAAGAGCGGCCGCCAGCCCCAATGGGGGTATACCAAGAAGTAGCACAGCGCCGCGAGCAGATAGCCCAGCGCGTAGCCCTGCTGCAGCAGCCCGGAGATCACGCCGCGATAGCGGGGCGAGACTTTCTCCATGACGAGCGATGCCCCCACGCCCCACTCTGCTCCCATCCCGATCCCGAACAGCGCGCGCAATACGAGGAACGTCGTATAGCTCTGGGCGAGCCCGGAGAACACCTCGATCACGGAGTAGAACACCAGGTCCGCCATCAACGGGATCTTGCGGCCGTAGCGGTCGGCGATCAGCCCGAAGATGAACGCGCCGACCGGTCGGAACACGAGCGTGAGGGTGAGCGTGAACGCGATGTCCGCGTCCGAGTGCCCGAAGTCCTTCGCGATGGCCGTGAGCGTCATCACGACCAGGAAGAAATCGAACGCGTCGAGCGTCCAGCCGAGGAAGCCGGCGACGACGGCCGCGCGCTGGTCGTCGCGCGCCGGGGCGGTCACGGTTTCGCGATCCGGTCCAGCCAGAACTGGACGGCCAGATCGGTCAGGCTCCACAACTGGACGTCCGAGCTCGTCCCGTACCGCACCGGCAGGAGCCTGCCGTTCTCGATGCGGTAGCTCCACAGCTCGGCGTGCCGCAGTCCGGAACGATCCACCGCCGTGACGGTGCGCTGCAGCGCGTCACGTAATGGCGCCACGTCGGCGCGGGACGAGGCGGTCGCCGCCGCGATCTGCTTCGCGAGGCCGGCGAGTAGCGCATTGACGTCCCGCCCCCACACGACGGTCGGCGAATGATAGGGGTCCCGACGAAACCGCTCCCACACGTCGCGCGACGCGTAGGTGTCGTTGGCCACCAGGGGACCCAGATCGTCGACGAACAACCCCCACGGGTACGGCTGCATGATCGGGCCCGCGAGCTCGAGCGTCCGATCCAGCCCGACCGGCTCGAGCAGGAGCAGCATGGCGGGGTCGGTGTTGGCGATCGGGATCGGCCGACCGTTCTCGTCGAGCGAGAGGGCGAGAAACCGCAGCGTATCCGCGAGGAATCCGGTCCGCTGGATGACGGCCTCCCAGTACTCCCGCTCCGCCCGCGGCAGCCAGCGCAGCCGGTCCGCGACCGGACGGCCGACGTCTCCGACGGCGACCCGGAAGTGGCGCTCGGCGCCGCGCCACACGGCAATCGCGCGCTCGAGCGCCGCGCG
>QHTK01000005.1 GCA_003220795.1 Gemmatimonadota bacterium
TACATCCCCGACTCGAAACGGGCCGAGTACATGGCGTTCCCGCGGGCGTGCGCACTCGCAGAGGTGCTGTGGACGCCGCGGGAGGAAAAGAGTTACCCGGACTTCCTGGCACGGCTCGCCACACATCTCGTGCGGCTCGCCGTGTTGGACGTGAACTACCGGCCGCTCAGGAACTAATAGGATGCTGAGATTGAACAACAGATCCTTCGCTTCGCGCGCGTACCGCGCGCTCGCTCAGGATGACACGCCGCGTGGCGCTTTGAGAAGGTTCATCCTTTCTTGTTCGCGGAGCGAGCGAGCCTGTCATCCTGAGCGCCGAAGGCGCGAAGGATCTACTAGACCAGGAGACGGTCGCGTGCACTCGCGTCTCGCCAAGCCACTGCTCGCTGTGCTGCTCATCGTCCCAGTCATGGCGCCGGGTCCGGGCCGTGCCTCCCGCGCCTCCCGGGCCGCCCTCGACAACGGTCTCGCCCGTACGCCTCCCATGGGCTGGAACAGCTGGAACCATTTCGGCTGCAACGTGAGCGAGCAGCTGATCAAAGAGACGGCGGATGCGATCGTGGCCAGCGGGATGCGCGACGCCGGCTACCGCTACGTGGTGATCGACGACTGCTGGGAGGTGGCGCGCGATGCCGCGGGCACGCTCGTCGCCGACTCGACCCGCTTCCCCCACGGCATCAAGGCGCTGGCGGACTACGTCCACGCCAAGGGACTGGGGTTCGGGATCTACACCGATGCGGGGACCAACACGTGCCAACGCCGGCCCGGGACCTACGGTCACGAGGAGCAGGATGCCCGCACGTTCGCCGCCTGGGGCGTGGACTACGTGAAGGAAGACTGGTGTCACGCGGAGGGGCTCGATGCGCCGACGCAGTACGCCACGTTCCGCGACGCGCTCGCCAAAGCGGGCCGGCCGATCGTCTTCAGCATCTGCGAATGGGGGTCGAACGATCCGTGGGACTGGGCCCCGCAGATCGGCAACCTGTGGCGGACCACCGGCGACATCCGGGACAAATGGACGTCCATGCTCTCGCTGCTCGATCTCTCGTCGCAGCACGCCAGCGTCGCCCGGCCGGGCGCGTGGAACGACCCCGACATGCTCGAGGTGGGGAACGGCGGCATGACCGATGACGAGTACCGCGCCCACTTCAGCCTCTGGGCCATCATGGCCGCGCCGCTCATGGCCGGGAACGACGTGCGGGCCATGTCCCCCGGCACGCGGGACATCCTGACCAATCCCGACGTGATCGCCGTGGATCAGGACTCGCTCGGAGTGCAGGGGATGCTGGTGCGGGAAGGACCGCCCGAGCTGCAGGTCTGGGCGAAGCGGCTGAAGGACGGCGCACGCGCCGTGGCGCTGCTCAACCGGGGGGACACGGCGGCCAAGATCACCGCGCGCTTCGACCGGCTGGGACTGCGCACCGACTCCGCGACGGTGCGCGACCTGTGGGCGCGGGCCGACCGCGGCGCGTTCCGGCGCGAGTACGCCGCGACGGTGCCGGGGCACGGGGTGGCCATGCTGCGCGTCACGCCGATCCGAGCGAAGTAGTCCCGCAGGACCCGGGAGACATCTCGCATGACGACGCTTCACTGGATCGACTACGCGATCATGGTCCTCTACTTCGCGTTCGTGCTCGGCATCGGCGCGATGCTGCGCCGCTACGTCCACACGAGCGAGGACTTCTTCCTCTCGGGCCGCTCGATCCCCGCCTGGGTGACCGGGCTCGCGTTCATCTCGGCGAACCTGGGCGCACAGGAAGTGATCGGGATGGGTGCCTCGGGCGCCAAGTACGGGATCGCGACGAGTCACTTCTACTGGGTGGGCGCGATCCCCGCGATGGTGTTCGTGGGACTCTTCATGATGCCGTTCTATTACGGCTCGCGCGCCCGGTCCGTCCCCGAGTATCTGAAGCTGCGGTTCGACGAGAAGACGCGGGGCGTGAACGCCGTCTCATTCGCCGTCATGACCGTGTTCTCGTCCGGGATCTCCCTGTACGCGATGGGGAAGCTGCTCAATCTGCTGCTGGGATGGAGCTTCGACGCCAGCATTCTCGTCGCGGGCGGCATCGTGCTCGGGTACATCTTCCTGGGCGGCCTGACGAGCGCCATCTACAACGAGGTACTGCAGTTCTTCCTCATCGTGTTCGGCTTCGCCCCGCTCGTGTTCCTGGGGCTGCGGGACGTGGGCGGGTGGGCGGGGCTCTCCGCCCGGCTCGCCGGCGTCGCCACCGACAACGGCTTCGCGGCGGGCGCGTACACGCGGAGCTGGGCGTTCATGGGACACGCGTCCGCGAACCCCGTCGGGGTCGAATGGTTCGGCCTCGTGATGGGGCTGGGGTTCGTGCTGTCGTTCGGCTACTGGTGCACCGATTTCCTGGTCGTGCAGCGTGCCATGGCGGCGAACTCGATGACCGCGGCGCGGCGCACGCCGCTCATCGCCGCGCTCCCCAAGATGCTGTTCCCCTTCCTCGTGATCCTGCCCGGCATGCTCGCGCTGGTCGTGAGCTCCACGGCCGTGCGGTCGACGAGCGTCGCGGCCCCGACCCCCGCCGCGGCCGCCGCGCCCGCGGTAGCCAGCGCCGCCGCCACGGCGACGGTCGCTCTGTCTGATCCGGGCGTCGAGCCGCGGGAGGGAATCGTGCCGCCCAAGCTCGACCCGCGCACCGGCGAGCCGCTGCGCGACGCCCGCGGCCGCGTGGTCCTCGACTACGATCTCGCCACGCCGATGATGCTGGTGCACTTCTTCCCCGCGGGCCTGCTCGGGCTGGGGCTCACGGCGCTGCTGGCGTCGTTCATGTCGGGGATGGCCGGGAACGTGACGGCCTTCAACACCGTCTGGACCTACGACCTGTACCAGAGCTACATCCGGCGGGGCGCGCCGGACTCGCACTATCTCGCGATGGGCCGGTTCGCCACGGTGTTCGGGGTGGCCGTCTCCATCGCGGCGGCCTACGTGGCGGCCTCGTTCAACAACATCATGGACTTCCTGCAGCTCGTGTTCGCGTTCGTGAACGCGCCGCTGTTCGCGACGTTCGCCTTGGGGATGTTCTGGCCGCGCGCCACCGGCCACGGAGCCTTCACCGGCCTCGTCTCCGGCATCCTGGCCGCGGCCGTGCACCACGGGATCTCGCTCCCCGCGGGCGCGCACGTCGGCGTCAAGGGCGGGTATCTGGGCGTGGTCACGACGTACCCGAGCGAGCTAGCCCAAACGTTCTGGACCGCGATCGCGGCGTGGGTCACGTGCTTCGTCGTGACCATCGTCGTCAGCCTGCTGACGCGGCCCCGGCCGGCGGAGCAGCTGCACGGCCTGGTGTACGGGCTGACGCCCCAGCCCACCGACGACGTGAAGCGGTGGTACGAGCGTCCCGGCCCGCTGGCGCTGATCGTGTTGACCCTGACGGTCGCCTTGAACCTGATCTTCTTCTAGGGCGGGAGGGGGGGACGCGTGGGAATCGACCTGCGGATGCCGCTGGGCGCGCTGTTCGGAGTGCTGGGCCTGCTGCTCACCCTGTACGGTGCCGCGACGCGCGGCCAACCGGGCACGGAGCCGACGGGCGTACCGATCGACCTGATCTGGGGCGTCGTCCTGTTCGCGTTCGGGCTGTGGATGCTGCTGCTCGCCCGCCGCGCGCGGCAGGCGCCCAAGGTGTAGCTTGCACGATGGGGATCACTTCGGAGGAGAATACCAGATGAAACTTCTGACACTCGGGCTGGCGGTGCCGCTCTTCGTCGCCGCTGCTCCCGCAGCGGGCGCGCAGGAGGCGCCCAAGGCGCCGGAGGCACTGCAGGTCGGTGCCGACGCGCCCGACTTCGCGCTCCCCGGCGCGACGCGCTACGGCGTGCTCAGGAATCCGATCCACCTGAGCGATTTCAAGGGGAAAACGGTCGTCCTCGCCTTCTTCTATAAGGCGCGAACCAAGGGCTGAACGATTCAAATGCATGCGTACCGTGATCAGTACGCACAGCTCTTTCACGACGGCCGCAACGTGGTGCTCATCGCCATCAGCGTGGATCCCGCCGATACGCTCGGCGCGTGGGCCCGGGACGACGAGTTCCAGTATGTGTTCGCGAGCGACACCGGGGGCGTGATCGGCAAGAGGTACGGCGCCACCAATCCCAAGTACGGCCTCGACAACCGCAACCTGTTCGTGGTCGGGCCGGACGGGAAGATCGCCTACCGCGCGACGCCGTTCCGGGAGATCGACCCGACGTCGTACAAGGAGTTAGGCGCGGCGATCGACCGGGTGGCGCCCAAGCCCGCGGAATAGTCAGTCCGCGAGCAGCCGCTGCAGCACGGCGGCGATGTCCTGCTCGGCGCCGGCGCCGGTGTACACGACCTTGCCGGCGCGATCCAGCACGACGATGTAGGAAGTCGTCGGTGCCTGGTACGCCCGCACCGCCGCCCCGTTGGCATCGAACAGCACGGGGAACGGCAGGGGGTCCGCCGCGAGGTGGCGTTTGATCGAGGCCGGGGTCTCGTTCACACCGACGCCGACGGCGACGAACTTCACCGCGGTGCCGTACTTCGCGTGCGCCGCCTTGAGCGACGGCTCGAGCGCCTTGCACAGCGGGCACCACGTCGCCCAGAATTCGAGCAGCACAGGCTGTTTCCCCACATACTGCCCCAGGTGCACCGACTTCCCGTCGAGGTCGACGACCGTCACGTCGGGCGCCTTGGTGCCGAGGGGCAAACCCACGTCCTGCCCGGCCAGACCCACCGGGAGGACGAGCGTCGATACAACCGCCAGAGTCAATAATCGCGTCGTCACAAGACCGTTCCCATCTGCACGAAGTAGTACTCCGCCATCGCGAGGAGCGCCACGCCCGCGACCTTCTTGATCCACAGCGTCCACGCGCCGGCCCGAGGGAGCGCTGCCAGGGAGCCCGAAAACACTCCGACGACGACGAGTAACGCCGTCATCCCGAGCGAGAACACGAAGAGATAAATGAAGCCCAGTGTCGCACTCCGCGTCGTCGCCACCCAGGTGAGCACCGCCGCGAACGCCGGCGCGCCGCACGGCGCCGCGACGATGCCGGACGTGGCGCCGAGCAGGAACACACCCGCATACGAGCCCCCCGTCAGGCGTCCGGCCCACTGCAGCAGACGTTGCGGCGCGGACACGGGAACCACGTCCAGCATGGCAAGGCCGAAGACGAGCAACAGGTTCCCGATCGCGAAGCGTGCCCAGGGGCTCGCGCTCACGGTGCCGAACAGCGACCCCGTGAGACCGGCGATGAGGCCGAGGACGGCGTAGAACAGCGCCAGCCCTGACACGTAGGCGAACGTGAGACGCGCCACGCGCGCGCGGGAAGTTTGCCCGGCGCCCGTGCCCGCCAGAATGCCCGCCGTTATCGGGAGCATCGGGTAGATGCACGGCGTGAGGCTCGTGACGAGGCCCGCGCCGAACAGCGTGACCAGGGCGAGGAGCGGGCTGTGCGCCAGCGCCTCACCCAGGTCCGCAACAACGAGTAACAGGCCGAAGGTCAACGTCCGCTACAAGCTCCACCCCGACCGATAGTGCGGATGGATGTACTCGTCCGGGATAGTCACGTTCGTCACCTGGCCGTTCTCCGGGTTGACCTCGAGCGGCCGGCCCAGCCGTACCGCGAGACACCCCAGCAGTACCATCGACGACAGCCCACCGGCGTGGCCGTCGAACGTCGAGCCGGCAGGCGACCCGCCCTTGCACGCCGCGATCCACTCGGCGTAGACGCCGGGCGAATGGGGGTACTTCGGCTGCTGCGCCAGCGGAGGCGGGTCGCCGCTCGCGACGCCCTGCTTGCTGGGCGTGAGCAGCTTGGCGTCGTCACCGTAGGTGCCCGCGGTGAGCTTGCCGTCGCTGCCGATCCACAGCTGCCCACCGCCCTTGTCGAACGGCCACGCCAGCTCGTCGGCCACTTCGGCCGGTCGCGGCGGATACAGGCTGCCGTCACGCCACACCACCTTCACCTCAGGGCGCTTGCCCTTGGCCGCGAACGTGTAGCTGATGCGCGAGCCGGCCGGCGCGGTCTCCTTGAAGAGCGGGGTCGACTCGGCCTCGATCCGCGTGGGGTAGCCGAGATCGAGGGTCCAGTAGGCGGCGTCCATGATGTGGCACGCCATGTCGCCCAGCGCGCCCGTGCCGAAGTCCCAGAAGCCGCGCCACTTGAACGGCGCGTACGCCGGGTGATACGGCCGCTCCGGCGCGGGCCCGAGCCACAGGTTCCAGTCGAGCGTGGCGGGCGCGTAGTACTCCTCCAGCGGCCGGTCGATCGCCTGCGGCCAGATCGGCCGATTGGTCCAGAAGTGCACCTCGCGCACCGTCCCGATGGCGCCCGCCTCGACCCATTCACGGACCTGGCGGGTGCCGTCACGCGCGTGGCCCTGGTTTCCCATCTGGGTCATGATCTTGGGGTGACTGCGCGCGTAGTCGGCCAGCGCCCGCACCTCGCCCATGGTCCGGGCGAGCGGCTTCTGGATATAGGTGTGTTTCCCGGCCTTCATGGCGAGCATCCCGGCGGCGGCGTGCGAGTGGTCGGGCGTCGACACCGTCACCGCGTCGATGTTCTTCGACTCCTTGTCGAACATCTCGCGGTAGTCTTTGTACCGCTTGGCTTTGGTGTAGGTCTGTAACGCGTCTTCGGCGCTCTTCCAATCCACGTCGCACAGCGCGTAGATGTTCTCCCCTTCCATGCCGCGCACGTCGTTGCGGCCCATGCCCCCAACGCCGATGCAGGCGACGTTGAGCTTGTCGCTCGGCGCGCGGTAGCCGCGACCCAGCACGTGCCGGGGCACGATGGTGAACGCCACGCCGGCGCCCACGTCGCCGACGAATTTGCGTCTCGAGATGCGTTTGCGTGACATGATGCGACCCTCCTCAGTCGGCCGCCACGGGCTGGGGCGCGCGCGCCCCTCCCGGGCGAAACAGGGCTGCGAACAAGAGCAGGACCACCGCGGCGAACCCGGCCGGCAGCATCCAGAAGCTGGGCCAACGCTCCAGGGTCAGGCTGGCCGCGCCGCCCAAGAACCGGTTGTACACGTTGCCCGCCACCTGCGCGCCGATGAGCATACCGACGCCGTAGGTGACCAGCACGAGGAATCCCTGCGCCTGGCCGCGAATCGCGGGTGTCGATTTCTTGTCCACGTAGATCTGACCGGTGACGAAAAAGAAGTCGTAGCACACGCCGTGGAGCAGGATCGCGATGATGATGAGCGACAGGAGGGCGCCGGGCGCCGCCACCGCAAACAGGGCGTAGCGCACGACCCAGGCGGCCATGCCCACCATCAGCATCCGCTTCACGCCGAGCCGCACGAAAAAGACCGGCATGAGCAGCATGAAGATCACCTCGGACATCTGCCCGAGCGACTGCGTCGCCGCGATCCTGGTGATGCCCGCATCGCCCAGGAAGATCTGGGTGAAGTTGTAATAGGCCGCCAGCGGGATGCACAGCAGGAGTGAGGCGGCGATGAAGACGTAGAACGCGCGGTCGCCGAGCTGCGCAAGGGCATCGAGACCGAGGATGCTGCGCAGCGAGACCCGCTGCCCGGCTCCGGGCGGTGGTGTGTGGGGCAGCACAAAGCTGAAGAGCCCCAAGAGCACGCTCGCCGTAGCGGTCGTGTAAATCGGCAGGGCCGTGGGCTCCGGGACAACGCCGATCAGCGGTCCCAGCACGAAGCTGATGAACAGTCCCGCTACGATCCACCCGGCCGTACCGAACACGCGGATCAGAGGAAACTGCTTCTCCTGTGACTGGATGTGGTGAAACGCCAGGCTGTTCGCGAGGCCGAGGGTCGGCATGTAGCACAGGTTGTAGAACAACAGGAGCAGGATGAACACGACGGGCGCGCCCGCGGCCCGGGGCACGGCGAACATCACGACGCCGCCCAGCAGGTGGAGCACGCCCAGCACCTTCTCGGTCGCGAAGTAGCGGTCCGCGACGAGCCCGAGGAAGAACGGCGCCACGATGGCCGCGATCGGGTTCACCGTGTAGGGCCAGTGCGTCAGCGTCTCCATTCCATGATGGGTCATGTACACCGCGATCGTGGTGTACCAGGCGCCCCAGATGAAGAACTGCAGGAACATCATCGCCGACAGCCTGGCACGGACGCTCACGGCAACACCCGGATCTTGATGTTGCGGAACGCCACCGGGTACTCGTGTTCTTGCAAGCCGATGTAGCCCTCGGCATTGCGGCCGTAACGCGGGTGCGGGGCGAACTTGCTCGCCTTTACCTTGGCCTCCCAATCCGGGCTGCCCAGCTCATACTGGACCACCTTCACGCCGTTGAGCCAGTGCTCGACGTGATTGCCATTCACCACGAGACGCACCTGGTTCCACTGGCCGGGGGGCTTCACGACGCCGGCGGGGGACGGATACAGGCCGTAGTCGGCCCCGGCCGCCGTCAGGCGCGACTGGCCGTCCGGATGCCCCGCGTCGTCCAATACCTGCATCTCCGGAGCGCTCCAGTAGATCGCGTTGTCGCCCGGGTCCTCGCTGGCGCGGTAGAAGATCCCGCTGTTGCCGTTCTTCGCGATGTTCCACTCGAGCGACAGCTCGAAGTTCTTGAACTTCTCCTTCGTGATGATGTCGGCCGCGGGCTTGACTCGCTTCAGCGTGCCGTCCACCACCTGCCACCCCGACGGCAGCGAATCCATCTTCCACCCGCGCCACCCTGCCGTGGTCTTCCCGTCGAACAGCAGGCGCCAGCCCGCGGCGCGCTCGTCCGGCGTGAGCGTGTTGACCGGCGCGGCGCTGCCGGCCGAGCCGGCCTGCTGCGAGCCGGCCGCGCCGGGCGCCGCTAACCAGGTGCCTGCCAGGCACGCCCCGAGCAGGCTCATTGCCGTCAGGTGGTTCACGTGCTCCTCCTCTCGTCAGGTTTCGGGGGGATCGGGCGTCAATGCTACGATACGCCCGGGGTTCGGGGAAGGTTGGGCGGCAAAGCCCGTGCCTGCAGCCGGCATAGGTAGGAGGGTCACGCGGGAAGGCCCGCCAGCTCCTTGAGGCGGCTCTGCACGGCCCGCCTGGCGCGCTCGCTCTTGGTGATGACGAGGATCGCGTCGTCCCCCGCGATGGTCCCGATGATCTCCTCCCACCCTGCCCCGTCGATGGCGAGGCCGAGCGCCTGCGCGCCCCCCGCCGGCGTCTTGACCACGAGCAACGGCCCCACCCCCTCCATGGATACGAGCATCGCCGGCAGGACCTGATCGAGGTGATGCCGGATGCCGGGCCCGCTTTCCGGGGGCGGGGCGTAGTGCGAGCCCCCGTCGGGCGCGGCCACTTTGGCGAGGCCTAAGTCCCGGATGTCGCGCGACAGCGTCGCTTGGGTGACGGCGAACCCTTCCCCCTTGAGCAGCTCGCGCAGCTGTTCCTGGCTCGCCACCCGTTCTGTCCGGACGATCTTGAGAATCGCGGCGTGCCGCTGCGTTTTCATGGGGCCTGAATCTAGCCGTGGACTACGCGGCCGGCGACGACGGTGAGAAGGGCGGTGGAGGGCAGTGGAGGGCGGTGGAGGGCGGTGGAGGCAAAGACCGCGAGATCGGCCTGCTTGCCGACGTCCAGAGATCCGATCTCCGCGTCGAGCCCCAGGGCCCGGGCACCGTCGAGCGTGAGCATCCGCAGCGCCTCCGATCCTTCCAAGCCCGCCGCGCCAGCCTCGGACCAGAGATCGACGTCCCCGGTGCTCACCACCGAATCGGTCCCGAAGCCGACCGCGAGCCCGGCGCGCCGGAACAGCGGCAGCGGCGCAGTGCCGTGGCCGTGGGCGCGGTTGGAGCGGGGGCAGAGAGCCACCGCCGCCCCCGCATTCCGTAGCGATTCGATATCCGGCCCGTCGACCTGGACACAATGGATGCAGAGCCACCCCGTTGCACGTTGCAAGACGCCAAGGCGCAAGAGATACTGGACCGGCGTGCAGTTGTGAGCCGGGACGGGGATGCCGCGGGCGCGCAACGCGTCGGCGAACGGACCCGCGCCGTCGCGCACGAGCGCCGTTTCCTCGCGCGACTCGGCCAAGTGCACGGCGACGGGGAGCCGTTCCCGACGCGCCAGCTCGGCCGTCGCCCGATACAACGGCTCGCTCACGGTGTACGGCGCGTGTGGCGATACGCCCAGGCGGGCGCGGCCGGTGGCGAGCGGGCGTAGCCGCCGCACGGCGGCCGCGAGCTCGCTCAGGCTGGCGCCGCACTTCGTCGGGTCCGGCCCGAAGACCTCCTGGTAATAGACGCCCCGTGCCCCGAGGCGCGCGAGTGCCTCGAGGGGGGCGCCGGTCGAGCCCGTATCCGCGACGCACGTGACGCCCGCCGCCCAACAGTCGCGAACGCCCTGCTCGGCCGAGCGGGAGAACTCTTCGGGGGTAGTGGCGTCCTTCAGGGCGCGGATCGCGCGAATCCACGGCGCGAACTCCCGCTCGGCGTTCTTTCCGGCAAGGTGGGTCAGCTCGAGGTGGGTGTGGCAGTTCACCAGCCCGGGAACGAGGACCGCGTCGGGGAACTCGAGGGCCCGCGCTTCCGGAGGTGCAGCAACCTGGGAATGCGGGCCGATCGCGGCGATGCGGCCGGCCGCGTCAACGAGAACGGCGCCGTCCTCGATGGGCGGCGCCGTGACGGGATGAACCGAGCGGGCGCGGATGCGCAGCACGCGAGTGGATCTAGGGAGACACGCCGATGTTGAACGGCGTGTGCACGGGGCACGCCTGCGACGGCTCGGTACCGGGATAGAACCAATCCCAATGACGCACGTCCTGCGGGCAGAACGCCGTCGCCAGGTAGCCGTTGGACCAGTCCACCTCGCGGGTGATCAGCGAGTCGGGCCGCTCCCAGTCCGGCGGGGGTGGTCGCCGGTCGTACACGTCGCGCATGAACGCCGTCCAGGCAGGCGCCACGATCCGGCCGCCGCCGGCGTTGTGCTCGAGGATGCGCTGCTGAATGTCGTATCCCACCCACATTCCGGCCACGAGCTCCGGTGTGTATCCGATGAACCAGGCGTCGGTGTAGTCGTCCGTGGTCCCGGTCTTTCCGGCGGCGGGGAGCGTAAACCCCGCCTTCCACACCGCGGTGAACGCGGTGCCACGGCGGATCACGTCCTTCATCATGTCCACCATCAGCCAGGTGTGCTCCGGGTCCATCACCTCGTCGCGCCGCGGCTCGGACTTCCAGAGGATGTTCCCCTGGCGGTCCTCGACCCGGAGGATGCCGATCGGCTCGGACCGAGTGCCGAGGGTAGCGAACGCGGTGTAGGCGGCGATCATCTCCATCGGCTTCACGCCCTTAGCCCCGATGTGGATCGAGGGGTATGGCGGGAGCGGCGTCGTGATTCCGTAGCGGCGCGCCTCACCGATCACCGTCTCCTGGCCCAGCCCCATGCCCAGCTTGATGGTCGCGAGGTTGCGCGATAGGTACAGCGCCTCCCGCATCGGGATCATGCCCAGCGTCGTGTCGTCGTCATCCTTGGGCTGCCACAGCGTCGAGTCGAGCTGGATGACCGGCGGATTGAGCGGCGAATCGTCCAGGATCTCGGTGACCGGATGACCGGCGCGGACCGCTGCGGAATACACGAACGGCTTGAAGGTCGAGCCGGGCTGGCGGATCGCCTGGGTGGCGCGGTTGTATTTCGAGTCGTCGAAGTCGCGCCCGCCGATCATGGCGCGGATGTAGCCGGTGCTCGCCTCGAGGGCGACGAGCGCGCCCTGGAGGTAGGGCGTGTACAGCCCATGGTCTTCCCCGGACGCCTTGGACGATTCGATGTATTCGCGATACGTGGTGCGTCCGGGGAATTTCCCGTTCGAGTACACCCCGGCTTCGATCGCGTCGAGCTGCGACTGCAGCGCGCGCTCGGCGGCCTCCTGCATCTCGAGGTCGAGCGTCGTATAGATGCGCAAGCCCCCCTCGTACAGATCGCGGCCGAAGCGGGCGTCGAGCTGGGTGGACCGCAACCACTCGACGAAGTACGGCGCCACGTCGCCGTAATTCGTACGGTTCGTCGTGAGCACGAGCGGGTATGCCTGCCATAGCTCGCACTCCTCGGGAGCGAGGAATCCCTGGTCGCGCATCAGCTCCAGGACGACGTTGCGACGCCGCACGTTGCGCTCGGGGTGCGTCCGCGGGTTGTAGAACGCCGGCAGCTTGGGGAGCGCCGCCAGGGTCGCTGCTTCCGCGACGTTCAGCTGGCGCGCGTGCTTGCCGAAGTAGATCTGCGCCGCCGCTTCCACGCCATGGGCACCCGCCCCGAGGTTGATCTGGTTCAGGTACAACTGGAGAATCGTATCCTTGGGGAAGTTGCGCTCGATCTCGACCGCGACCCGCGCTTCCTTGAGCTTGCGGGTGAGCGTCTTCTCGCGACTGATCTCCTCCGGAAAGATGTTGCGCGCCAGCTGCATCGTGATGGTGGAGAACCCCTGCGCGAAGCCCATCGACAGCACGTCGTTCTTGATGGCGCCGAGGATACGCCAGTAGTCGATGCCGTGATGGCTGTAGAAGCGCTTGTCCTCAGTGGCGACGAACGCCTGGCGGACCGGCAGGGGGATCTCGGTCAGGGGCAGCACGGTGCGACGCTCGAGGCCGAGTTCGCTGATCAAACGGCCATCGGCGGCGAAGACCTTCGATGTCTGCATCTGCACGTTGTCGCCGGTCCCGATCAGACGCGAGATGCTGGGGCAATGCTCGCCGGCACAGACGCGGGTCCACGAGCCGTACGCGAGCCCCAGAAGGTATGCGGCCGCCAGCACCGCCGCCGCGATGAGGCGGGCGCGGGTCTTGGGGTTCTGCCACCACGTGACGGGGCTCGGCAGGGAAACGGGCGCAGGGATCGAGGCCATCGCGTTACAACCTAGTGAGGGGCACCGGCGCTTGCCAGCGGTTGGGGCTTCTCGTACGATTCCGCGCCATGGCGGACCTTTTCGCGGAACTCAAGTGGCGGGGGCTCGTCTCCGACGCTACGCCGCACTTCCAACGCCATGTGACCGAGGGGCCGCGGACGGTGTACGCCGGCTTCGACCCCACGGCGCCCAGTCTTCAGGTCGGGAACCTGATGCCGCTCATCTTGCTGCGGCACTTCCAGCTGCGCGGCCACAAGCCGATCGTCCTCATGGGCGGCGGCACCGGCATGATCGGCGACCCGAGCGGTCAACAGAGCGAGCGCCCCCTCCTCTCCAAGGAGCAGATCCGAGCAAACGTCCACCGTCAACGCGACCAGGTGGCGCGGCTGCTCGACTTCGACACGAAGGACAGGCGCGCCCTCGTCTTGAACAACGCCGACTGGCTGGTCGAGCAGCGACTGGTCGATTTCCTTCGCGACGTGGGCAAGCACTTCACCGTGAACGTCATGATGCAGAAGGAGTCGGTGAAAGCACGCCTCGACGCGGGAATTTCGTACACCGAATTCAGCTACATGTTGCTCCAGGCGTACGACTTTCTGCACCTGTTCCGCAAGGAGCAGTGCACCATCCAGGTCGGCGGGAGTGACCAGTGGGGCAACATCACCGCGGGGATCGAGCTGATCCGCCGCGTGGAGGGCGGCGAGGCTCATGGCCTGGTCGCCCCGCTCGTCACGACCGCGTCCGGGGCGAAGTTTGGGAAGTCGCAGGCAGGGGCCCTCTGGCTCGATCCCGCCCTCAC
>QHTK01000006.1 GCA_003220795.1 Gemmatimonadota bacterium
CGGCCTCGACATCGGCCGTGACGGGGACGCGCACACCCTGCACGATCCGCCGCACGACCGCGAGCATCTCGCCGCGGCTGATGCGCTCGCCGTCGGCGTACCCCAGCGCCCAGGCGACGCCCGCGCTCGATGTGGCGATCGCGGGGAACCCGGCCTCCTCGATCAGGCGGGCGCTGATCGCGTCCCACGCGTTGGGCAGGACGAGCAGGCCCGGTCCGGTGTGCAGCGCGCGGAAGCGCTCTGCCTGCTGCGCCTGCGTCGTTGCGCTCATCGCCTGTCCCCTTGGGTGAAGGACGCGGTTCGCACGCCGGCCACCGACGGCTAAGTTTGTGACACCCAAACTTACCGCTCGGTGGCCATCATGCGTGCACGATTGGTTTCCCCGCTGTTCCCTGTCGCCCTCGCCGTCCTGCTGGCCGGCTCACTGGTCGCCCAGGCGACGCAGGCGCCGGTTCTCACGGTCCACTCGATCTGGGGCACGCGCGAGTTCGCGAGCGACCTCGTGTCCCCGACCTGGACGAAGGATGGTGCCGCCTACACGACGATCGAGACGGACAGCGCCGGGCACACGGATCTGTACCGTGTGGACGCCGTGTCAGGAAGGAAAGAGCGCCTCGTCCGCGGCGCGGATCTCGTCCCCCCCGGGGCAGCGCTCCCCGTAGCGATCGAAGAGTACCGTTTCTCCAGCGACGGCACGAGGCTGCTCATCTTCACCAACTCGGCGCGCGTGTGGCGCCAGAGTACGAAGGGCACGTACTACGTGTGGGACTTGCCGGCAAGACGGCTCATCCCCGTGAGCGCGCAGCCGGGTTATCAGATGTTCGCCAAGCTCTCACCTGACGGGCGGATGGCGGCCTTCGTGCGCGCCAACAACATCTACGTGACGGACCTGACGACCGGCGCCGAGACCGCGGTGACCGCAGACGGCAACGACAACGTGATCAACGGGACCTCCGACTGGGTGTACGAGGAAGAGCTCGATCTGCGCGACGCGTTCCGGTGGAGCGCGGACGGCCGCCGCATCGCGTTCTGGCGACTCGACCAGACGGCGATCCGGCCCTTCTATCTGCTGAACGCCGACTCGCTCTACCCCGAGCTCGTGCCGGTGCGGTACCCGAAGGCGGGGATGCCCAACTCCGAGGTGAAGATCGGGATCGTGGATCTAGCGTCCCGGCAGACGACGTGGGTGGACTTGGGCGGCGACAAGGACATCTACGTCGCCGCCATGGACTTCGCAGGATCGTCGAACGAGATCTGGCTCACGCGGCTCAACCGCCACCAGAACCGGCTCGACCTGCTACTCGCCGACACGCAACGCGGTGCGTCGCGGGTGATCATGACCGACCGCGACTCGGCGTGGGTGGACCACAACCAGCCCCGCTGGATCGACGGCGGAAAACAGTTCCTGTTCGTCTCCGAGCGTGACGGCTACGACCAGGTGTATCTGTTCAACCGCGACGGCTCGCTGGTCCGGCGGGTGACGCCCGGTGGGTGGGACGTGCTGCAGGTGTACGGTGTGGACGAGAAGAAGCGGGTGCTGTACTGCAGCGGTGCGATCGATGGCCCGCTCCGCCGCCCCCTCGTGCGGATCGGGCTCGACGGGCAGAGCCTCACTCGGATCTCGCCAGAGCCGGGCTCGCATGGGATCGAGTTCGATCCGACGTTCCAGCTGTACGTCGACACATATTCGCGCGCGGGCATTCCCCCGGTCCAAACCCTGCGGCGGGCGGACGGCACGCTGGTGCGCACGCTGGCCGACAATATAGCGCTGGCGGCGAAGGTGGCCGGGCTGGCGCTGGCGCGCCCGGAATTCACCACGATCAAGACGGCAGACGGCGTGGAGCTCAACGCCTGGATTATCAAGCCGCAGGGCTTCGATCCGTCCCACCGCTATCCGCTGCTCATGAACGTGTACGGCGGACCGGGCTCCCAGACCGTGACCGACTCCTGGGGCGGGGCGAACTACCTGTGGCATCAGATGCTCGCGCGCGACGGCTATCTCGTCGCGAGTGTGGACAACCGTGGCACGGGGGGGCGCGGCGCGAGGTTCATGAAGATGACCTACCTCCACCTCGGCCGGTATGAGTCGGCCGACCAGATCGCCTCGGCGCGCTGGTTTGCGGCGCAGCCCTACGTCGATCCCGATCGGATCGGCATCTGGGGCTGGAGCTACGGCGGCTACATGAGCTCGCTCAGCATGTTCCGCGGCGCCGGGGTGTTCAAGGCGGCGCTCGCCGTCGCCCCGGTCACCGACTGGCGCCTGTACGACACCATCTACACCGAGCGCTACATGCGTACCCCGCTGGAGAACCCGGCGGGCTACGCCGAGGGCGCCCCGCTCGCCTACGCCGACAGCCTGAAGGGCCACTTCCTGCTGGTGCACGGCACGGGCGACGACAACGTGCACTTCCAGAACTCGGTGCGGCTCGTGGAGCGTCTCGAGGCCGCCAATCGGCAGTTCGACATGCGGATCTACCCGAACAAGACCCACGCGATCGCCGGCGGGAACACGCGGGAGAACCTGTACGGGCTGTTCACAGCGTGGCTCGAGAAGAACCTCTAGCGGGCACCGCCCTCGCCGTTCTGACGCTGATCAACCTGTTCAACTATCTCGACAGGTGGATCGTGGCCGCGCTCGCGGAAAGCATGAAGCACTCCGAGCTGCGGCTCTCGGACACGCAGCTCGGCGCGCTGATGACCGGGTTCCTCGTCGTGTACATGCTGGCGGCGCCGCTGTTCGGCTCGCTCGGCGACACGCGGTCGCGCACGCGGCTCATCGGCCTCGGCGTGGCGGTCTGGAGCGCAGCCACGGCGCTCGGGGGGCTGGCGCGGAGCTACGCCGCGCTGTTCGCGGCGCGGGCCGCCGTGGGGATCGGCGAGGCCGCTTACGGGACGATCTCGCCGGCGCTGCTGGCCGACTACTACCCACGCGAGCGGCGCGGGCGGGTGTTCGCCATCTTCTTCGCGGCGATCCCGATCGGCTCGGCCCTGGGGTACGTGGTGGGCGGCCTCGCGGATCACTATTTCGGCTGGCGGCCCGCGTTCTTCGTCGCGGGCCTCCCCGGATTCGTGCTCGCCGCCCTCGCGCTGCGCCTGCACGAGCCGCGGCGCGGCGGCCAGGACCCCGACGCCGCCGCTCCAGCTGTGGCGGCTGGGTCGTCGCCCGGCGCGGC
The DNA here is from genome assembly GCA_003220795.1 of Gemmatimonadota bacterium. Lineage (GTDB taxonomy): Bacteria > Gemmatimonadota > Gemmatimonadetes > Gemmatimonadales > GWC2-71-9 > 20CM-4-69-16. The sequence continues at coordinate 3,174 of QHTK01000006.1, forward strand.
GGCCCGGTCCGCGTACGCCGCGCTGCTCCGCAACCGCCCCTACATCCTGACCGTGCTGGGGTACGCCGCCTACACCTTTGCGATCGGCGCCCTCGCCTTCTGGACGCCGTCCTTCCTGGAGCGAGCCCGCGGCATCCCGAAGGCCCAGGCGACCGTGCAGTTCGGCGCGATCGTCGTCGTGACGGGGTTCCTCGGGACCTACGGCGGCGGCTGGTTGGGCGACCGCCTGTTGCGGCGGTCCCGGCAGGCGTACCTCTGGGTGTCCGGCGTCGCGACGCTCGCGGCCGCGCCCCTCACGCTCGTGGCCCTCGCGGCGTCTGCGCCCCCGGTGTACTGGACGGCCATCGTGGCGGCCGAGCTGCTCCTGTTCGCGTCGACCGGGCCGGTCAACTCGACAATCGTGAACGTCGTGTCGCCGCACGTGCGGGCGACGGCCGTCGCGCTGAGCATTTTCACGATTCACATCCTGGGCGATGTGCCGTCGCCATCGCTCGTCGGGGCGATTTCGGACGCGCGCTCGCTTGGCGAAGCGATGCTGATCATTCCGGTCGCCGTGTTGGTGGGCGGCATCATCTGGAGCTACGCGGCGTGGCAGGGCGGCCGAGCGCTGTAATGCGAGTTGCGGGCTCCCGCTCCGCGACAAAAATACGCAGTCGCTTCGCGGGAGCCCGCAACTCGCCTGCTCGTGCAGCGCCTCACCGCCAGGTCTTCGACTGCTCCACGAAGGCCTGCGCGACGGCTCGGAGGTCCACTGCGACCACGGCCGGATCCTGCTTCATCCCTTCGACCCGGGTAAGGTTGACGGACGCCTTCTGGGACGTGCTGTCGATTCCCAGAGCGGCCCGATAGGACTCGGTGGCCTGGGTGATGTGGCCGGTGCGTTCGAGCGCCAGCCCCAGGTTGTTGTGGAACGCGGCGACGGTCGAATCGATCTCGATCGCATGCACGAGCGGCCCGAGCGCCTGCTCGAACTGCCCTTGGCCGATGTACACGACCGCGAGGTTGTTCAATGACCACACGTCGTGGTCATCGAGCACGAGCGAGCGGCGGTAGGCGTCGATCGCCCCCGTGGTGTCCCCGAGCACGTCTTTCACCCGGCCGAGCAGCCGGTACCCCTCACTCGATCCGGAATCGATCTTGAGCGCCGCCTCGACGCTCGAGAGCGCGTCTTGCGGCTTGCCCTGCTCGATCAGCACGCGAGTCAGGTTCAAGTGGCTCTTGACGTGGGTCGAGTCCTGTTCGAGCGCGCGCTGGAACGCGTCGACCGCCCCGTCGCGGTCTCCCGTCTTCCACGCGGAGAGGCCGAGCATGTAGTAGCCCCACACGTCGTGCGGCTGGTTGGTGGTGTACGTCGCGAACATCCGTGATGCTTCGTCGTAGCGCTTCTGTTTGAATGCAGCGTTGGCGCTCTCGAACGAGGCGGCCTCGGTCGCGACCGGACCGGGCGTGGACCCGCCGGTCGGCGTGGTCGAGACGGTCGACACTTCGGCCGCATTCGCGTCCGATGCCTTGGGGTGCTTGTCGCCGCAGGCGCCGAGCAAGAAGGCGGCGATCGAGATGAGGGTGATGCGGTTCCGCATAAACTCCTCCTGGTTGGGGTTCGTGCGCCCGTAAAGCAGGAGGAGGGCCAGCGAGGGGCTGTCCGCTATCAGCCGTCGGCACAATCGGTTGGGGGAGCACGCGACGGCGGTGGTGTCCGGGTGGACACGCGATCAACCGTCGCGACGTGTGGGAGTGGACACGCCGCTACTCGCGGCTGATTCCATGCCTCCGCATGATCTTCAACAGGCTCGCGTGATCGGCCAGACCCAGCTCCTGGGCGGTCTTCGTGATGTGCCAATCGTTGCGCTCCAAGGCGGCCACGACGATACGCCGCTCGGCCTCGGCCTTGAGCGCGTGGAAGCTCGTGGGCGGGGGGCCGGGAGTCGCTCCGGGCGCGTCGCTCCCCCCGCCGTCCCGGATCTCGGCGGGCACGTCATCGAGCACGATCACGTCGGTGTCGGTCGCGATGATCATGCGCTCCACGACGTTCCGCAGCTCCCGGACGTTGTTCCGCTTCCATTCGTAAGTCAGCAGCGAGTCGAGCGCTGCTGCATCGACCTTCTTGGGGCGGACCCCGAAGCGTGCGCAAGTAGTCGTGACGAGCTCCTCGACCAGTGCCGGGAGGTCGGACAGACGCTCGCGCAGCGCCGGCACGCGCACCACGTGCACGTTGAGTCGGTAGAGCAGATCCTGACGGAACCGCCCCGCGGCCACCTCCGCCTCGAGGTCGCGGTTGGTCGCCGCTACGATCCGCGCGTCCACGCTGATCGTACGGTTGCCGCCCAGTCGGCTGACCTGCCGCTGCTCGATCACCCGCAGCAGCTTCGCCTGCGCGGGCAGCGGCAGCTCGCCGATTTCGTCCAGAAACAGCGTGCCGCCCGCGGCTGCCTCGAACGCGCCCTTGCGGAGCACATTGGCGCCGGTGAAGGCACCGCGCTCGTGCCCGAACAGCTCGTCTTCGACCAGGCTTTCGGGGAGCGCGCCGCTGTTGAGGGCGATGAAAGGGCCCTTCGGGCTCGCGCCGAGGCGATGCACCTCCTGGGCGACGAGCTCCTTTCCCGATCCACTCTCGCCTACGATCAGCACGGGGCTCGGAATCTTGGCGACGCGCGTGATCGCGTCCTTGAGCCGCTGCATGGCGCGGCTGGCGCCCACCAGGGGGGCGTCGGTGCCGGCGCGCTCGCGCAGGGCGGTGACCTGAGCGACGAGGCGCTGTCGCGCGAGCGCGTTCTCGACCTCCTGCACGACCCGCTGCATCGGTTCGGCCTTGTCGATGAAGCTCTGGGCGCCCAGCCGGATCGCCTGGGTGCAGCGATCGTAGTTGCCCGTCCCGGTGTAGACGATCACGGGAGTGCGGAAGCCGCGCCGCTCCATCGCCCGCAATACCTCGAAGCCGTCCATGCCCGGCATTTCGAGATCGAGGATGACGCAGTCCACGGCCTCGCGCTCGAGTGTCTCCAGGGCTTCCCGCCCGCCGTGCGCGACCAGCGCGTCGTACGCGCCGACCCGCTTCAGATCGTAGGCGTACTGCTCCGCCATCGCGGGGACGTCGTCGACCACCAGGACGGTGGTCACTCCCCGTCTCCCGGCAGCTCGACAATGAACTTGCTGCCCGCCCCGGGCGCGGTCTCCACGCGGAGCGCGCCGTTGGCGTCGAGCACCAGGCGCCGCACGATCGAGAGGCCGAGGCCCGTGCCGTCCGGCTTGGTGGTGTAGAAGTCGTCGAACGCCCGATCGAGCTCCTCCCGGCTCATGCCTCTGCCCGTGTCCGCGACGGTGATCCGCACGACGGAGCGGCCGCCATCCCCAGCGGCGCCGCGCGTGGTCCCGACCGTCACGGTCCCCGCGGGCGACGCGAGGCTGTCGAGGGCGTTGCCGATCAGGTTTTCCAGGATTCTCCGCAGCACCAGGGGATCCGTGCGCACGGGCGGGAGCGCGTCCGCCAGCTCGCTCTTGAGCTCGCCCCGGCTCGCCTCGCCGACGCGGCGGATCGTCTCGCGGACGGCGGCGTTGACGTCGCACGGCTCGCGGGCCGGCTGCGGGTAGAGGCGGGCGTAATTCGTGGCGAGGTTCTCGAGATATGAGATGCCCGACTCGACGGTCCCCTGGCGGTCCCGCAACGCCGCGGCGAGCCCGTCGGGCCCGCCGCGCGCGGCTTCCAGCAGGTGCCGGAACACGTTGCGGATGGGGATCAGGCCGTTCTTGATGTCGTGGTTCACCTGCCGGGCGAGGTCGCCCACGGCGATGCGGCGCTCGGCCTCGCGCAGCCGCGCGGCGCCGGCCCGAAGACGCTCCGTCATCGCGCCGAGCAGGCGCGACAGCGCGCCGATCTCGTCGTCGCGATCGCTCTCGAACGCCACGTCGAGGCGCTCCATGTCGATCTCGGCCGTGCGGCGCGCCAGCTCCCGGAGCGGGCGGCTGATCCAGCTGGACAGCCAGCTGGCGAGGAGCAGGGCGATCGCGCCGGTGAGCAGCACCGCCGCGGCGAAGGCGGCGTCCACGCGCCGGCGCAGCGCGACGAGGGGGGCGAGGGAGTGTGTGACCACGATCCGTGCTTCACCCAGGCCGGGAGCGTCACGCAACTCGACGAAGGGAACCGGCAGCGCGCGCACCACCTGTGCCGCCGAGTCGACGCGCGTCAGCGTGTCGGTCGGGAGGGCCAGGGAGACAGCCAGGTCGGAGTCGGGAGCGAGCCGCGCCAGGAAGCTCGAGTCCACGGCGACGCCGCCCACCAGGGTGTACCGACGGCCACCGAGGCGCAGCGAGTCGACCCGTGCTAGCGCTCGCAGCGTGGCTTCCGCGGTGCGGGCCTCGACCAGGGCCATTCCGCCGGGCGCGACTGCCAGGAGGCGCGGCAGCTCCGGCTCGACCCGATCGAATTCATTTCGAAAGTGGCCCGAGCTGATGATGCGACCCTGGTCGTCCTGGACTTGCAGCATTGACAGGCCGGTCAAGCGCATGGCACTGCCGGCGTAATCCAGCAGATACGCGCGCTCGGCCCCCTGCAGCGCGGCAAGCCGGAACCGGTTGTCCGCCGCGATTGCGTCCTTCAAGGCGTCGAGCCGACCGGCGATCCCGGCACTGTCCCGGCTCAGGTCCGCGCGGATCACCGCCACGAGCGATGCCACGCGCCGTTGATACTCGGCGGTGAGGCGGTCCGCCATGTCCGCGCGCACGCGCAGCTCGAACACGGCGAGAGGGAAGAGCACGACTAGCCCGAGCCCGATGAGGATGCGGGCGCGGAAGCTCATCGCGGCACGAGCCGGAGGGCGCCGTCCCAGTCGACGCTGAGGCGCGGCAGGCCGCGGCGGACCAGGGCGTGAGTGCGGGTGTCGATGAGCGGCGTGATGGAGCCTCGCGGCACCCACGCGGGCAGCTCGCGCGCCGCGGCGCACGGATCGACGGTCCGGCGCCGGATTCGGAGCACGTACGCCGCCTCGGCGCCGGCCCGGAACGCGGGCTCGAACGCTGAGGGCGCGAGGCCCGCCACGACCGCGCCGCGGCCGAGCGTGGCCAGGCCGACCAGGCGGGCAGCGAGGTCCCGCGCGTCGCGGTCCGCCTGCTCGTACACGATCCGCCGGCGCGGCGGTGCCCGCGGCGACGCGGCGTCGGCCGCGAGTCCGCAGCGTTTGAGATCGACCAACCAGAACCCCTCATCATCTCCCTGGGCCGGTCGCGCTTCGACGTGGACTGCCTGGGGGAGGCTTTCCAGGCGCAGGGCGCCGAGCTCGAGGCCGCTCCCTTCGGGCGCGAGCAGCACATACGTGTGATCCCACTCGAGCGGGGCATCGTGATACTCGGAGCGGGTGCGCCCGTATTCGAGCGTGGCGGGGTCGCTCGTGAGGAGGAGATCCACGTTCGCGTCGACGGCGTCGCGCGCCTCGCTCGCCGGCGCGACGGTCACTCTTAGAGCCGGCAGCCCGGCCCCCGGCACCGGGCTCGCCCAGAGGGCGTCAGGCCCGCCCGCCGAGCCGGTCGTCCAGTAGTGGCCGGTGCCGATCGGCCAACCGCCACCCGGAGCGGACTTGGTCACGGCGAGCGCGAGGTCGGCGAAGCGCTGAAATGACAGGCCGGACGGATCGATGCTGAGCGCTCGATCGTCCAGGGCCGTGATCGCGCGAGCGAGACTCGAGTCGCGCGCCCGCCACGACGCCAGCGCGTCCCGCGTCGTCACCGGTGCCCCGTCCCAGAAGCGCGCGTCGGATCGGAGGGTGACCGTCCAGTGGCCGTCGGGTCCCTGCTCCCAGGATCGGGCCAGCGCCGGCAGGACGCGCCCTTGGCAGTCCACGTGGATCAGCGTCTCGTACAATTGCGCGAAGACGAACCGCTCCGCGAGGTTGTGCGGCAGGGGCGCGTGCGCCGGGTCGACCGGCTCTGTGAGCGCGATCGTGACCGTGTCGCGCGACGCCGGCCGGCCGGCCGCGATCAGACACGCCGTGTCGCCGGGAGTGAGGGCCGGCGCAGGAGGCGGCAGCTCGGCGCGCGGTGCCGCCCCACGGCAGGCGGCCACGACGAGCGAGCCGAAGAGCAGGACCTGGTAGTGCGGACGAATCATGGGGGGCTCGGGCTCCGGGGGTCTGCCGAAGGATACCGAGGGCCGGAAGCCCGAGCCAGGACGGCGGTCTAGGCCCGCGGTTTGCGCATCATCAGCGCGAGCACATTCCCCTCGGAGTCGCGGAACTCGGCCAGCCACAGCTCGTAGTCCGCGGCCCGGTGTACGAGGTGGGGTTCGGTGATGAACTCCACGCCCCGCTCGCGCAGGGTCGCGTGTGCGGACAGGATGTCCGGCACGAGGTAGTACACCAGCGACGCCGGGTGATCGAGTTCGGGAGCTTCGGGGACGCCGAGCATGACCGTCGTGCCGCCGCACTGGAAGAACGCCATCTGGGGCGGCGCCTGGAAGAGAAACGGCATGCCGAGCGTGCCGCGGTAGAAACGAACGGCGCGATCCAGGTCCCGCGCCCGGATGAAGATTTGGCCGATCGCGGAGAGACCGAACTGCGCGGCTGTGGCAGTCATTGTTCACCCCCGGGTGCCGGTTCCTGTTGCGTCAAACAATGAAGCGTCCCCAGCCCCCACACCAGATCGACCGCATGGATTCCCACGACCGGCCGATTCCCGATCACCTCGGCAAGCAATCCCAGGGCGACCCGATCGTTGGGATCGTTGAACGTCGGCACCAGAACCGCACCATTCGCGATGTAGAAGTTGGCATAGCTCGCGGGTAGCCGCTGGCCGTCGAAGTGGAGTGGCGCTGGCATCGGCAGCGGGACGACCTCGATTTTCGCCCCGTCCTCGAGCCGCATCCCCTCGAGCCGCTCGCGGTTCTCGCGCAGCGCCCGATAGTTGGCGTCGCGGGAGTCGCTCTCGCTGCACAACACCACGGTCCGCGCGTCGACGAAGCGGCACACATCGTCTACGTGCCCGTGTGTGTCGTCTCCCGCGATACCCTTGCCGAGCCACAACACGTTTGTCACGCCGAGCTGGTCGCGCAGCGTGCGCTCCAGCTCGGCGCGCGACAGGCCCGGGTTCCGCGCCTGCACCGCCTGGTCGAGCAGACATTCCTCGGTCGTGAGCAGGGTGCCCCTGCCATTGACGTCGATGCTCCCCCCTTCCAGCACCACCTCGCGGTCGCCGGCCCGAGCCCGCAACAGGCGCAGTCCGAGCCGTTTCGCAACCAGCTCCGGCACCTGGTCGTCCCGTTTCCAGTCGCGGTATTTCGCCCAGGCGTTGAAGCGGAATCGGGCGATCGCGACCTCCGGGCGGGGGCGCTCACGCCGCACGAACAGGGGGCCGAAGTCGCGGGTCCAGCCGCGGTTCGTCGGGACGCGGAAGAACTCGACGCGCGCGGCATCCACACCGACCCGCTCCAGCACGCGCCGAGACCCGCGCTCGTGCGCGGCCGAATTCACGAGGATACGTACGATCTCGCCGGGCACGAGCTTGCGAGCGATCTCGCCATATACCCACGGGATCGCTGCGAACTTGCCCGGCCAGTCGCTGGCGTTGTGCGGCCACCCGATCCAGGTGGCGTGGTGCGGCTCCCACTCGGCGGGCATGCGGAAGCCGAGGGAGGCTGGAACGGAGCCGTCAGCCATCAGCCGTCGGCCGTCAGCGATTTCTGGCGTCGTGCTGACGGCTGACAGCCGACGGTGCCTCGTCCAGGAACCGGCTGGTGATCCCCGCGTACGCATCGACCCGCCGATCCCGCAGGAACGGCCACCCCCGGCGCACCTCCTCGATGCGGTCGAGATCGACCTCTGCGATCACGATCGCCTCGCGATCGGGCGGGGCTTCCGCAACCACCGCCCCGAACGGATCCGCCAGGAACGACGAGCCCCAGAACTCGATGCCCTCCCCATCCCCGCCGTCGCTCGGTCGTTCCTGCCCTACGCGGTTGACCGCGGCGACATAACATCCGTTGGCGATCGCGTGGCTGCGCTGGATCGTGCGCCAGGCGTCGAGCTGCCCGCTGCCGTGCATCGCTTTTTCCTTGGGGTGCCAGCCGATGGCGGTCGGATAGAACAGCACGGCCGCGCCCTGCAGCGCCGTGAGGCGCGCGCCCTCGGGATACCACTGGTCCCAGCACACCAGGGTTCCGATCCGTCCCACCCGCGTGTCGAACGCGCGGAAACCCAGGTCCCCCGGGGCGAAGTAAAACTTCTCGTAGTAGGCGGGATCATCGGGGATATGCATCTTGCGGTAGATCCCCACGAGGCGGCCATCGGCGTCGATCACGGCCGCGCTGTTGTGATACAGCCCCGGCGCGCGCCGCTCGAACACGGGGGCGATGACGACCACGCCGGCGCGCTGCGCCGCCTGCGCCAGAGCCTCCGTGCTCGGCCCGGGGACGGGCTCGGCGAGGTCGAACGACGCGGCGTCCTCGTGTTGCGCGAAGTAACGCGAGCGAAACAGCTCCGGCAGACAGACCAGCCGCGCGCCGGCGGCGGCGGCCTCCGCGACCTTCGCGACCGCGGTGTTCAGGTTCGCGTCCGGATCGGCCGACATCGCCATCTGGACGAGCCCGATCTTGTACCGCACCGCGGGCGGCGCCGCCTCCGACGTCGTACGCATGCCTGCAATCTTCATCGGGGCGGTACGTGCGGCTAGTGTTGCCAACCCGTGGCGCGGCGCGCACCTTCACCGCGTGCTCGCCGGAGTGCCGCGGTACGTGAGGTATTGGTTCACGCTCGTTGATGCGGTCGACCGACGGGCGTATCTCGCCACGGGCCTCGGCCTGATGGCGTTCAAGTACGCCGTCGACGCGGGCGCGGTGGCCCTCGCGACCGGTCGCTTTTGGTCGCCGCTCGATTATCTGCTGCCGTTCTATCTGCTCCGAGCCGAGAAGCTCGCCGGCGCTCCCGCCTGGTTTCTTCCCGCGTTCGTCCTCTGGACGCTGCCGTTCCTGTGGATCGGCGTCGCCATGACGCTGCGGCGGGCGGTCGACGCGGGGCGGTCACCCTGGCTCGCGCTCGCCTTCTTCGTCCCGCTCGTCAATTACGTCGTGATGCTCGCCCTCTGCCGGCTCCCGACGGTGCCGCTCAATCCGCGGGAGGAGCGCGCGGGCGGCCGCGCGGTGGACGCGCGGCCCGCCCTGGTGCTGTACGGCATCGCGGCCGGTCTCGCCGTCGCCCTCCCCACGATTCTGTTGAACGTCTACGTGCTACGCCGTTACTCGACGTCTTTGTTTTTGGGTACCCCGTTCACCCTGGGTGCTGTCACAGCCTATGTGTTCAACCGCGCCGCGCCGCAGGGCCCCGGCGCCACGGCGCAGGTGGTGAGCCTGAGTCTGCTGCTGTTGGCGGGTGCGATACTGCTCTTCGCGCTCGAGGGCCTCTTCTGCGTGGCGCTCGCGCTGCCCGTGGCGCTCGCGCTCGCCCTGCTGGGCGGGATCTTCGGCCGGGCGATCGCGCTCCACACGCCGGGCGGGGTCGGACATCTCGCCAGCCTGGTGCTCGCGATTCCAGTCCTCGCCGGGCTCGACGGGGTGCGCGGCCCGACCCCGCTGTACGAAGTGGACGACTCGGTCGTGGTTGCCGCACCTCCGGCGGCGGTGTGGCGCAACGTGGTGAGCTTCAGTGAGCTTCCCCCGCCCACCGAGGCGCTGTTCCGGCTGGGCATCGCCTACCCGATCCGCGCTCGGATCGACGGCGTGGGGGCGGGCGCCATCCGTCGCTGCGAATTCTCGACGGGGACGTTCGTCGAGCCGATCAGCGCGTGGGACGCCCCGGCCCGCTTGTCCTTCGACATCACGGCGCAACCAGTGCCGCTGCGCGAGCTGTCCCCCTACGGGACGATCGCGCCGCCACACCTGCACGGCTACTTCCGGGCCCGGCGCGGCGCGTTCCGGTTGACGGCATTGCCGGGAGGCCGCACGCTGCTGGTCGGCGCCACGTGGTACGAGCTCGATATCGAGCCCCGGGGGTACTGGAAGGCTCCGGCGGACGCGATCGTGTCGGCGATCCACCGGCGCGTCCTCTCGCACATCAAGCGATTGACGGAGGCAGGGTCATGAAGCGTGCCCTCGTGGCTGTGGTGATGGTGGCGGCGCTGCTCGCGTCGCCAATGGCTCGCAGCGGTGCCGCAGGGCAGGCGCAGTGTAGCTCGCGCGCGGCCGTGCCCGTGCCGCCGGTCTATGCCTCGACCGTGGCGCGGGCCCGCGCCCTGGTGTGCGACAAGCTGGCGGGCCGCATCAGCGGCCTCCAGGTGGCTGTGGGGGTGGACGGCAAGCTGGTGTGGTCGGAGGGCTTCGGCTACGCCGATGTCGCCCGCAAGAT
>QHTK01000065.1 GCA_003220795.1 Gemmatimonadota bacterium
CGCCGCGCTGGCGCGCCAGGGGCGCACCGTACGCGTGCCGCTCAATCGCACGGCGGACCTGTCACGCATCGTCCGCACTGCGGAATACCTGCGGCAGACGTTGCGGCGCGAGCCCACGCCGGAAGAGATCGCGGACGCGACCAAGCTGTCGCTCGAGGTGGTGCAGTCGCTCGCCGCCCTGAACACCGGCGACGTGCGGCTCGACGCGCCGCTCGATCCCGACGGCGATCGGTCGCTGATCGAGCGCTTCATCGCCGAAGATCTCCCCGACACGGAAGACCAGGCGATGGACCGCTTCCTGTCGGACGAGATCGAGTCGGCGCTCAACACGCTGCAGCGGCGCGACGCGAAGGTGCTGCGCCTGTACTTCGGGCTGGACGGCGGTCGCGAGCACACGCTCGAGGAGATCGGCGGGATGCTCGGCGTCACCCGCGAGCGCGTGCGGCAGCTGCGGGATCGCGCGCTCAAGCGGCTGCGGGATGGGGACGTGGGGAAGGCCTTAGCCAGCTTCGCCGCGTAACGGCCCTTCACGACGGCAAGACGGCACGTTACCCGAAGTGGCCGGCGGAGTCCCGCTGGCCATTTCGCTTTTTCGGGCAACGTGCAACGTGCAACGTGCGACGTTAGTTTAGCCCCGTGATCGAGCGCATCGGCCGAAGGACCGTCGACGCCGTCAAGGCCGTCGGCCGCTTCGGCCATTTCGTGTCCGACCTGGGCCGCGCCCTTCCGGACGTCGCGACGTGGGGCGGGCTCACCGTCGTCCAGATGCGACGGGTGGGAGTGGATTCGCTCCCGGTCGCCCTCTTCATTGCGGCGTTCACCGGCGTGGTGCTCGCCCTGCAGGCTTCCTACACGTTCACCGGCACCGTGCCGCTGTACTTCGTCGGTACGCTCGTGGGCAAGACGATGATGCTGGAGCTCGGCCCCGTGCTCGCGGGGCTCGCCCTCGCCGGCCGGGTCGGCGCGAGCATGGCGGCGGAGCTCGGGACCATGAAGGTGACCGAGCAGGTGGACGCCCTCGAGACGCTCGCCTACGACCCGCAGAGCTTCCTCGTCATCCCGCGCGTCCTCGCGGGTACCCTCATGTTCCCGGTGATCGTGGCGCTCGCCATCCTCGTCGGGATCGCCACCGGCTGGCTCGCGAGCCTCGTCCTGCTCGATCTGTCGACGCAGGAATTCGTGAAGGGCCTGAAGCTGTTCTACCGCTTCAAGGACACCTGGTTCGGGCTCTTCAAGAGCGCCACGTTCGGCTGCACGATCACCCTGGTCGGGTGCATGGTGGGGCTCGGCACCCGCGGCGGCGCGGAAGGCGTCGGCCGCAGCACGACGCGGGCGGTCGTCTACTCCGCCGTGCTGCTGCTCGTGCTCGACGCCTTCTGGGCGCTGGTGCTGCTGCGATGATCCAGTTCGCGGACCTGTACAAGGCCTTCGACGGCAAGCCGGTGCTCGCGGGGGTCACGCTCGACGTGCACGACGGGGAGACGATGGTGATCATCGGGTACTCGGGCAGCGGGAAGAGCGTCGCGCTGAAGCACGTCGTCGGACTGTTGCACCCCGATGCCGGGGACGTCATTGTTGACGGCCGGCCGGTCGCGGCGCTCGACCGGGCGGGGCTGTACGGCCTGCGGCGCGAGATCGGATTCGTGTTCCAGTTCGCCGCCCTGTTCGACTCCATGAGCGTGGCCGACAACGTCGCGCTCGGGCTGCGGCGCCGCGGGCTGGCGGAGGACGAAATCGCGGAGCGCATCCGGGAGGCGCTGGCGCTGGTCGACCTGACGGGCGCGGAGGAGCGTATGCCGGCGGAGCTGTCGGGCGGCATGCGGAAACGCGTGGGGATCGCGCGCGCCATCGCCCTGCGGCCGCGCTACCTCCTGTACGACGAGCCGACCACCGGCCTCGACCCGGTGACGTCAGCGGTAATGGACCAGCTGATGGTGCGAACCCGCGAGCACCTGGGGGTGACGGGGATCGTGGTGACGCACGACATGCGCAGCGCCTATACCGTGGGGGACCGGATCGCCATGTTGTACGAGGGTCGGATTCGCCAGGTCGGACCCGTCGCCGAGATCCAGCAGACCGGCGATCCCGTGGTGCGGCAGTTCATCGAGGGACGCCCTGCATGAAGCGGGAAAACGAGTTCGCCGTCGGCGTCGTGGTCATCGCCGCGTTCGCCGTGGTGGTGGCCGGCGCGCTGTGGCTCTCGGGCGCGCACCTGGGGAGGACCGAGGCGGTGTACACGGCCCGGTTTCGCACCGTGGGGGGTCTGGGCGCCGGGGACCCCGTGGTGCTGCGGGGCGTGCGGGTCGGCCGCGTCGAGGCGATCCGCCTGGCCCCGGGAAACTGGGTCGAGGCGGACCTGAAGATCTATGCCGGCGTGACGCCGCCGGCCACGCCCGCCGTCATCGCCGCGTCCGCCTCCCTGTTCGGCGAGTGGGCGGCGACGCTCATCTCGCGGGACCCGCCGCCGGCCGACCCGAACGTGCGCCAGGCGCTGGCCGAGGCGCAGGCGGCGGGCGGCGGGAAATGGCCCGGCGCGACCCTTCCCGACATCGGTCAGCTCACGGCCCAGGCGAGCCGCATCGCCACCGACATCGCCACCGTCGCCAATCGCGTGCAGACCGCGTTCGATTCGGAGGCGGTGAACGAGCTGCGGCGTTCGATCAAGGACTTCGGCCAGATCGCCGATCGGCTCGCCAGAGTCACGAACGAACAGGCGGACGTCATCGGCTCGGTCGGGTCGAACCTGCGGCAGGGATCGGACGTGCTCGCCAAGGCCGCGACGAGCCTGCAAGGCACGCTGGGGCGGGTCGACTCCGCCACCAACCAGGGCCAGCTCGCCACGATCCTCAATAACTCCGCGGCGACGAGCGCCAACCTGCGCTCGGCGTCGCAGGACGTCCACGACCTGCTCGAGGCCGCCCACAAGAACCAGGAGAGCCTGGTGCGCACGCTCGTGGCCGCCGACAGCGTCATGTCCCGCATCGCAAACCGCACCGGCACGCTCGGCCTGCTCGTCTCGGACTCGACGTTGTACAAGGAGACGACCCTCACGATGATCCAGCTGCGACAGCTGCTGTCCGACATCCAGGCGAACCCGCGCAAGTATTTCACGTTCAGCGTGTTCTAAGCCAATGCTGCAGTGTGAACGCGGAACGCGGAACGCGGAACGCGGAACAGAAATGGGATGTCGTGCGACGCGGAGCTGCCACCGCTGTTCCGCGTTCCGCGTTCCGCGTTTCGCGTTCGAAGCATGAAGCGCCACCAGTCCCGGGCCACGCGCGAGACCAGCGCCGGCGGTGTCGTCTTCCGGCGGGCGGCGGGCGGCCCGCCACGTTTTCTTCTGATCCGGGACTCGTACGAGAACTGGGGGTTCCCCAAGGGCCACCTCGAGCGGGGCGAGCCGCCGGCCGAAGCGGCGCGCCGCGAGGTGGCCGAGGAGACCGCTCTCGACGACCTCATCGTGCACGGCCCGATCCAGGTGATCGACTGGTACTTCCGGTTCGGCGGCAAGACGATTCACAAGTACTGTCACTTCTTTCTGTTCGAGTCGCGCCGCGGCGACCCGGTGCCCCAGGCGGAAGAGGGGATCACGGACTGCGCCTGGTATCCGCTGGAGCAGGCGAGGCGCACGATCTCGTACGACAACGCCCGCGGGGTCCTGGAGCGAGCGGCCGAGATGGTGCAGGCGCTCGCGCCCGAGAGCGGCGGCGCGGGGTGACGGCCGTCGTCCTGGCATACCATCCGCGCCGCGAGGCGCGTCGCGCCGTGAAGTCGGGGTACCCGCGCGAAGCGGGGTCGGTATGTCTGTGCCGCAGCCTCCAGGCGCTGGAGCGCCTCCTGTACCAGCGTCTCGTGGATGCCGTGGTGATCGACGTGAAGGCCCCGGCCGTCCCGACGACCGCCCTCGCGCTGCCGGCGCGCTTCCCCCGCATCCCGATGTACGTGCTGTCGGCGTTTCGCCCCGACGACGGCACCCTGTTGTCGGCGTGCCACGCGGCGGGGTTCACCGGCATCCTGGTGGAGGGAGTAGATCACGCGATCGCGGGCGAGTGGATCGCGGCGCGGACCGCGCAGGTGGCGCGGCGCGCGGCGCTGGCCGACGCCCCCAAGCTGCTGCGCCTCACCGACCGCCTGCAGCTGGCCGCGTGGGATGAGGTGCTGCGCCGCGTCGGCGTCCCGACGCAGACCGCGCACCTCGCTCAGGCGCTCCGGGTCACGCGCGAGCACCTGTCGCGCGAGTTCGCCGCGGGCGGGGCGCCGAACCTGAAGCGCGTGATCGACCTGGCGCGCACGGCGTGCGCGGCCGACCTGCTCGGCAACCCGGGCTACAGCGTGAGGCAGGTGGTACGGATCCTGGGGTATGCCTCCCCGAGCCACCTGGCCGGCGCGGCCCGCCGCGTCGCGGGGGCGACGCCGCAAGAGCTGCGGGAGGTGGGGGCGCGGGGGGTGCTGGCGAGATTCCTTAAAGGAAGAACGAGGTCGCGGATATAAAATGCGGAGTGTGGAGTGTGGAATGCGGAATTGCACGGGTGGGTCGATCCAGGGGACCGGCGGTCCGGCTCGACGATCGCGCGGTCCATTCCGCATTCCCCATTCCGCATTCCGCACTCATGTGATAAAGTTCACAAACTCCAACTCCCGATCCCATGGCCACTGACTCCATCCTGCGACCCGGCGAGCTGAAAGAGATCCTCCTCAAGGAAATCCAGACCGCCGACCTGGCCGAACTCGACGTGCGCGAGGTCGGCACCGTGCTGGAGGTGAAGGACGGGATCGCCCGCATCTACGGCCTCACGTCCGCGATGGCGGGCGAGATGCTCGAGTTCACCTCCTCGGAGACGAGCGAGAAGGTGACCGGCCAGGCGCTCAACCTCGAAGAGGACAACATCGGCGCCGTCATCTTCGGCGACTATCTGGTGCTGCGCGAGGGGGACGAGGTCCGGCGCACGGGCCGCGTGCTCGACGTGCCGGTGGGCCCGGCGCTGGTGGGACGGGTGGTGGACGCGTTGGGCCGTCCGGTGGATGGGCTCGGCCCGGTGCACACGACCCAGACGCGCAAGGTCGACATCGTGGCGCCCGGCATCATCAAGCGCCAGCCGGTGAAGGAGCCGCTGCAGACCGGGATCAAGGCGATCGATTCGATGATCCCGATCGGGCGGGGCCAGCGCGAGCTGATCATCGGCGATCGCGGCACCGGCAAGACCGCCATCGCGATCGACACGATCATCAACCAGAAGGGCGAAGGGGTGATCTGCGTCTACGTGGCGATCGGCCAGAAGAGCTCGACCGTCGCCGCGGTGGTGGAGCGGCTGAAGCAGCACGGAGCCATGGACTACAGCATCGTGCTGGTGGCCTCGGCCGCCGAGCCCGCGCCAATGCAATACATCGCCCCCTTCGCGGGCTGCGCCATGGCCGAGTACTTCATGTACGACGAGAAGAAGGCCACGCTGTGCGTGTACGACGACCTGTCGAAGCAGGCCGCCGCGTACCGGCAGCTCTCGCTCGTACTGCGACGCCCGCCGGGCCGCGAAGCGTACCCGGGGGACGTGTTCTATCTGCACAGCCGGCTGCTCGAGCGGGCGGCGAAGCTGTCGAATGAGATGGGTGGCGGCTCGCTCACCGCGCTCCCGATCATCGAGACGCAGGCGGGTGACGTCTCCGCGTACATCCCGACCAACGTCATCTCCATCACCGACGGACAGATCTTCCTCGAGACCGACATGTTCTACTCGAACGTGCGGCCCGCGATCAACCCGGGAATCTCGGTGTCGCGCGTGGGAGGGAGCGCGCAGATCAAGGCGATGAAGCAGGTGGCGGGTCGGCTGCGGCTCGACCTGGCGCAGTACCGCGAGCTCGAGGCGTTCTCGCAGTTCGGCTCCGAGCTCGATCAGGCGACGCAGAAGCAGCTGGCCCGCGGCGAGCGCGTGGTCGAGGTCCTGAAGCAGCCGCAGTACCTGCCGATGCCGGTCGAGCGCCAGGTGATGGTCATCTTCGCGGTGACGAACGGCTATTTGGACGACGTGGCGCCGGAGCACATCAAGGCCTGGGAGCAGGGCTTCCTCGACTTCATGGTGGCGCAGCATCCGGAGCTGGGCCAGGAGATCCGCACGCGCAAGGTGCTCGCCGACGAGCTCGCCGCGCGGCTGCGCGCGGCCATCGACGAGTACAAGAAAATCGCGACGCGCTGATGGCGAAGCCCCGCGAGCTGCGCCGGCGGATCAAGTCCGTCCAGAACACCCGCAAGATCACCAAGACGATGGAGCTCGTGGCCACGTCGAAGCTCAAGCGCGCGCAGGACCGTGTCGTGACCGCGCGCCCGTACGCCGCCGCGCTGGCCGAGGTGATCGGCGACCTCTACTCCCCCGAGCTGGCCGAGCGGTTTCCGCTGCTGCGCCAGCCGAAGGATGGGAGCGCGAGCGGCCGGCGGGTCGCGCTGCTGCTGATCACGTCGAACCGCGGGTTGTGCGGCGCGTTCAACGCCAACCTGATCCGCGAGGCGCGCCACCGCATCGACGAGCTCGAGGGCCAGGGCGCCACCGTGGGGCTGCACATCGTGGGCAAGAAGGGCATCACCTTCTTCAGGTTCGCGAAGCGCCCGATCGCATCGCAGCGGACCGATATCGGCGACAAGCCTACGGCGGCCCACGCCGCCGAGCTGGTGGGGCCGTTGATGGCGCAGTTCGCAGCGGGCGCGCTCGATGCCGTCGACGTGGTGTTCGCGCAGTTCAGGAGCGCGGTGTCGACCCCGCCGACGGTGCTGCGCATTCTACCGATCGCTCCGCCTCGGGTCAGTGGCCGGTCCGCCAATTACATTCTCAAACCCTCCGCCGAAGCGATCCTCGAGCAGCTGTTGCCGCTGTACGTCCGCAACCAGGTGTACCGGGCTCTGGTAGAGACGGCGGCGGCGTTCCTCGGTGCACAGCGCACGGCCATGAAGAACGCGACCGACAACGCCGGCGACATCATCGAGCTGCTGCAGCGGACCTACAACCGGGCGCGACAGGCGCAGATCACACAGGAGATCGCGGAGATCGTGGGTGGGGCGGAAGCGTTGAAAGGATAGAGAGGATTCTCATGGCGACACGAACCAAGGACGCTCCCAAGAAGCCCGCGGTCGAGTCCAAGCAGAACACCGGCAAGGTCGTTCAGGTCATCGGCCCCGTGCTCGACGTGGAGTTCCAGCCGGAGCACCTGCCGGAGCTCTACAACGCCCTCCGCGTCGATCACGCGGGCGACGGCGTCCACCTCGTGGCCGAGGTGCAGCAGCACATCGGTCGCAACCAGGTGCGCGCCGTGGCGATGAGCTCGACCGACGGCGTGGTGCGCGGGATGGACGCCGTGGACACGGGGGAGGCGATCACGGTCCCGGTCGGCGAGCCCTCGCTCGGCCGCATTCTGAACGTGCTGGGCGAGCCGGTGGACGAGGGAGAGCCGATCCCGTCCGCTGCCGAGCGCTGGCCGATCCATCGCGAGGCGCCCAAGTTCGTCGATCTCGAGCCCAAGACCGAGGTGTTCGAGACCGGGATCAAGGTGATCGATCTGGTGGCGCCGTTCGTGAAGGGCGGCAAAATCGGACTGTTCGGCGGCGCCGGCGTCGGCAAGACAGTCATCATCATGGAGCTGATCCACAACGTGGCCATGGGCCACGGCGGGCGATCGGTGTTTTGCGGCGTGGGCGAGCGGACGCGCGAGGGCAACGACCTCTACCTCGAGATGAAAGAGAGCGGGGTGCTGAAGTCCTGCTCCCTGATCTACGGCCAGATGAACGAGCCGCCGGGCGCCCGGCTCCGCGTGGGGCTCTCGGGCCTCACGGTCGCGGAGTACTTCCGCGATATGGAAGGACAGGACGTGCTGGTGTTCATCGACAACATCTTCCGCTTCACCCAGGCCGGCTCGGAAGTTTCCGCGCTGCTCGGCCGGATGCCGTCGGCCGTCGGCTATCAGCCGACCCTGGCGACGGAGATGGGCGAGCTGCAGGAGCGCATCACATCGACCAAGAAGGGCTCGATCACGTCGGTGCAGGCGATCTACGTCCCCGCCGACGACCTGACCGACCCGGCGCCGGCGACGGCATTCTCGCACCTCGACGCGACCGTGGTGCTGTCGCGCCAGATCTTCGAGTTGGGGATCTACCCGGCGATGGATCCCCTGGCATCGTCGTCGCGTCTGCTCGACGCCCAGTACTTGGGCGAGCGGCACTACAAGGTCACCGTCGAGGTGCAGCGGATCCTGCAGCGGTACAAGGACCTCCAGGACATCATCGCGATCCTCGGTATGGACGAGTTGTCCGAGGAGGATAAGCAGCTGGTCGGGCGCGCCCGCCGGGTGCAGCGCTTCCTGTCGCAGCCGTTTTTCGTCGCGACCCAGTTCACGGGTCTCGAGGGGAAGTATGTCAAGCTGGAGGAGACGATCAGCTCGTTCGAGCGCGTCGTCGCGGGCGAATTCGATCAACTCCCCGAGCAGGCGTTCTATATGGTCGGGGGGATCGACGAGGTCGTCGCGCAGGCGAAACGCCTGGCCAGCGCCTGAGTGATGCACGTCACAGTCATTTCCCCCGAGCGAGGCGTATTCGATGGCGCCGCGGACGCCGTGGTCGCCCCGGCGTTCGACGGGCAGGTCGGCATCCTGCCGGGCCATGCGCCGTTCATGACGCTGCTGGGTAAGGGCGTGCTGACGGTGCGGGTCGCCGGGGGCGGCGATCGCTTCGAGGTCTCCGGTGGATTCCTCCAAGTGGTGGGCGACGCGGTCCGCATCGTCGCCGACCAGGTCCAAACGTCGTAATGCGGTGTATCACGCGCCCGTCAACTCCTCGCTCGGAGGGCTATCCGTATGCGGAAGCTGATCGGCAGTGCAGTGCTCGTGACGGTGCTCGCGATCGCACCGACGCTCGCCTCGGCTCAGCGACGCCCGGCCGCGCGGGCGGCTGCCCCACGCTCCCAACAGCACCCGTCGTTCGGGGTACAGCTCGATTGGGGAAACGACCCTAACTTCGGGATCGGCGGGCGCGGTGTGTTCCCGCTCCAGTCGCTCTTTCCCAAGACCCCGCTCGATGGCATCGTGTCGTTCGACTATTTCTTTCCCGGCAATAACGTGAAGTATTGGGAGATCAACGGCAACGTCGCGTATCGTTTCCGAGTCCCCGCGCGCAGTTCGCTCGGTCCCTACGCCGGCGGTGGGCTGAACATCGCCCATGCATCCGTTACAATAGCTGGCGTGAGCGGCTCCGACACGAAGGCGGGGCTGAATCTGCTCGGCGGCACGACGTTCAAGGTGAAGCGCAGCACACTCATCCCGTTCGTGGAGGGTCGCGGGGAGCTCGGTGGCGGCAAGACCTTCATTCTTACTGGCGGCGTCCGCTTCTGATCTGAAAGGAGACGCGCATGCGGCGTGACCTTGCGTTGCTCGTGGTTGTCGGTCTCTCCGCGGGCACCGCCCGGGCGGCCGCCCAGGCGACGGGCACGACGACGTTCAACGCCCCGTATCGCGCGTTCGTGCGCTCCGAGATCGGCGTGTTGTTGAGCTTCCCCAACGGCGGCGGCACGGCGCTCGAAGGGGCCTACCGGATCGCGCGCTACGGATTCGACCTCGGCTTCAAGGCCGGTTTTTTCACTCCGTCCGGGGCCGGCGACACCGAGCTGCTGCTCGGCGCGGAGGCGCGGCAGCGCGTGATCACCCACACGATCGACTTCCCGCTGGACGGCGCGGTGATCGTCGGCGTGGGCGGGAACTTCGTGAGCGGCGCGTCGCAGTTGATCATCCCGGTCGGGCTATCGCTCGGGCGCCGCCTCGATCCGCGGGGCTCGACGGTGAGCATCGTGCCGTACGTGCAGCCGACGATGTACGTGCTCGCCGGCAGCACCGTCCCCAACCACGTGCGGTTCGCGCTCGGCCTGGGCGGCGACTTTCGGCTGAGCCGCGTGTTCGACGCCCGCATCAGCGCGGGGCTGGGCGACAGCGAGGGTGTGTCGATCGGCGCCGTGTGGGTGCATTAGAGCGACACGCGATTGACTCGTCGCGCGGGACTTTCTAGCGTTGGCGAGCTGTTCGGGGGGCCGGGCGCCCTGGTCCCGATGACTGAGACACCAGCGTCTTGAGAGGATATCCTATGAAGCGCGTTGTCTTGGCTGTGGGGTTAGCGGCATCCGTCGCAGCGCCCGCCGCGGCGCAGTGGACCGGCATGCCGGTCTGGAACAGCCCGAAGGGCGGCACCGGCATCACTATCAGCGGCGATTGGGGCAGGCCGGACTCGGCCGCCGGCAAGGGGAACGCCTTCGGCGCCCGCGCCGCCCTCGGGATCGGAACCGTGACGCTCACCGCCGGTGTGGCGTCCTACAAGCCGGAGGGCTCGAGCAGCCAGACGGCCGCCGTCGGGGGCCAGGTCGACTTTCGCGTGATCGGCGGCAGCCTGCTCCCGATCGCCGTGAACGCGCAGCTCGGGGCCGGGACGTCCGCGAAGATCGGGACCAGTTATCCCAAGACGACGACCGTGACCGCTGCGGTGGGCTTCAGCGTGCCGCTGCCCACGCCGGGGATTAGCATCGAGCCGTACTTCTCCCCCGGCCTCCGCTACCACAAGCTCGAGAACCCGGTCACGGGCGCCTCCGCGTCCCAAACGAAGTTCGGGTTCGTCCTGGGCGCGAACCTCGGTTTTGGACTATTCGGGCTTCACGCCGCGTACGATTACCAGGACTCGGACACGGGGGACAAGAAGGTGTTCGGCCTCGGGGCGCACGTGGCGATCAAGGTGCCGCTCGGCATGTGATGCTGGTTCACAAGCGCGATTGAAGCCACTACCTTTGGGGCGCGCCGGTCCCGGCGCGCCCCTTTCGTTCCCAGGAGTCACGTGAGCGGTCGTTCCCTGGTCCTGCGAGCGTCGATCCTCGCGCTGGCGCTCGCCCAGAGCGGCTGTGCGCTCACGCTCGACTCGAGGCGGCTGGGCGTGCCGGTGAGCCTGGCCGGTGCCGCCGCGGTCCCGGACTCGGGCGTGCCGTTTCGCGTCACCAAGCACCCGGTGTATCTCGTCGCCGGCCTGCTGCCGGTGTCGCAGCCGAACCTGGAGGACGTGCTGGCGGGGCAGGTGGGGACGGGGGCGCGCATCGAGAACCTCCGCATCCGGGTGCGGAGCCGCTGGAGCGACCTGCTGGTGACGGCGCTGACGTTCGGGCTGGTGGTGCCGCGGTCGGTCACGTTCGAGGGGGTCGTGGTGAAGTAGGTGCGGCGACGAGGCCGGGGGCCCCTACGCGACAGGCACACAGTCGCTCCGGGGCCCCCGGCCTCGTCGCCTGCTAGCCCTCCACCAGCTCCCGGACCAGAGCCGTCGTCCGCTCCGCCGCGCCGCGGCCCTCTTGCACAAGCCGCTTGCCCGCGGCGCCCGCCTTACGCCGCGCGGCCGGGTCGTGATACCAGACGAGACATTGCGAGTGCAACGGATGGCGCCCATCGGCCGCCAGCGCCACCGCGCCGCCCCGCTCGATCAAGAGCGCGGCGTCGCGGCTCATGTGCCAATGGGGGCCCATCGTGACCGGGACTCCGAACACGGCCGGCTCGAGCACGGAATGCAGCCCCGCTCGGGTGTAGCCGCCGCCCACGAACGCGACGTCGGCGACGGCGTACAAGTCGGCGAGGATGCCGACGCGATCGACCACGATGACGGGGGAGGGCGCTCCGTGCTCGAGCTGGGAGAGGCGGACGGGGCGCGGCAGCTTCAGGTGCTGGGCGCGCTCGGCGATCAGCGCCAGGTGATCGGGGTTGGGCTCGTGCGGCGCCAGCACGAGGCGCGCGGCCGGCACCTGGGCGAGCAGGTCGACGAACGCGGGCAGCACGACCGCTTCGTCGGCGGGCCAGGTGGAGCCCGCGACGAGCGTGAACGTGCCGGCGGGGAAGACCGCGAGCCGCGCGAACGGCTCGCGCGTCCGGTCGAACCGCTCGGCCCGCTCGGCGACGCTGTCGTAGCGGGTGTCACCGGTCACCTCGATCGCCTCGCGCCGGGCGCCGAGCTGCTGGAGCCGACCGCCGTCGTCTTCACTGATTGTCCCCACGCGATCGAGGGCGCGATAGGCGGGCTCCGCCCAGCGGCGCGCCGGCCAGCGCAGCCGCGAGCTGTCGAGCGCCACTGTCGCCGAGATCAGCCCCAGCTTTGTCCCGCGCCGCCGCGCGGCGAGCGTGAGCTCGGGCCATACGTCGAGCTTCGAGAACACCAGCGCCGAAGGTTGTAGCGCGTCCAGCGCGGCCGCCACATCTGCCGCGCGGTCGAACGGCAGATAATCGGCGAAGTCCACGGGGAGCGTGCGGGCGAGCCGCTCGGCGGACGGGGAAAAGAAGGTATAGACGAGCTGCCACTGCGGCCGTTCGGCCCGGAGCGTCTCGAGCACCGGCTTGGCCTGCAGACCTTCGCCCACGGAGGGCGCGTGCACCCACACGAGCCGCCGTTTGGGGTCGCGCTGCGACCGCCCCCACGCCGCCAGCCGCTCGAGCACGCCGCGACGCGCGTCCACCCCGCGGGCGATCTTCTTGTCGAAGCGGGCGGCGAGGGGCAGCGCCCGCTCGGCCAGCCGCACGCTCAGCCGGTATATGAAGGAAGGGCGGTCCCCCATCACCGCGCCCGGTTGGCCGTCTTGCTGCGGTAGACCGAGTCCAGTACGGTCCGGAACACCTCGACGGGGGCCGCCCCTTCGAGCAGCCCTCCCTCGATGTAGAACGTGGGTGTGCTGACCGCGCCGGCGGCGCCGGCGCGCGTCGCATCCTCGCGCACCTCGGCCGCCGTCGCCTTGGCGCTGACGCAGCGCGCCAGCCGGGCGTGATCGAGCCCGGCGGAGTCGCCGAGCGCCAAGAGGTAGGGGGTGGGGTCCTTGCGGGAGGCCCAGGCGTCCTGGCGCTGAAACAGCAGGTCATGCAGCGGCCAGAACTTCCCCTGCCGGGCCGCGCACATCGCCAGCTCGGCGGCGGCGGCGGCATTGGCGTGGCGCGTGGTAAGCGGCAGGTTGATGTAGACGAACCGCACCTTGCCCGTTTGCACGTACTCCTTTTCCAGCAACGGCATGGTGGTGAGGGCGAAGGCGCGGCAGTAAGGGCACTGAAAGTCGGACATCTCGTACACGGTCACGGGCGCGTCGCTACGACCCTTGGCACGAGCGGCGAGCGGGTCGGAGGAAGGGGGAGGAAGGGGGGCCTGCCCGTTGGCGGCTGAAACTGCGGTCATTAGTACGCACGTGGCCGCGGCGAGACGCATCGTCGGCTCTGTCGTTCGAGGGTGGGCTTACCATAGTGACTCGCGTCCCGGCGCGCCACTGGTCACGGTTGCCGCGGCCACACGGGGCCCGCAGCTTGAAGGTGATGCGTCAGCACTTGCTCGCCTGGCTGGTGTCGACCGTCGCCTTAGGGGCGCCGTCCGTGGCCGCCGCCAACCAGGTCGCCCCCGAAGCAACGTCGTGCCGGCCATGCCACGAGGAGATCGTCGTGATGTTCCGGCAGACCGCCCACGCCGCGACGTCCGCTGAGGCAACTGCCCGGTCCATCAAGGGACGATTCTCGGCGGGGCACGACGTGCTGCGCACCAGGCTGCCCGGCATCTCCTTCAAAATGGAAGAGCGCAACGGTGCCTTCTATCAGACGGGCGTCGATTCAGCCCAGCGTCGATCGATTACGAAGCGGATCGAGCTGGTCGTCGGGTCGGGGAGACGAGGGCAATCGTATCTCTACTGGGCCGGCGGGCTCCTGTTCGAATTGCCGGTCTCCTATCTGACCGGACCCGAGCAGTGGGTCAACAGTCCCGGCTATTCGGATGGTGAGATCGACTTCGGACGACTCATCGTGCCTCGCTGTCTGGAGTGTCACAGCACGTCGTTTCCGCTCCAAACGGAGCTCGGTGCAGTGCGTTACTCCCGCCGTTACCGCTTGGGCATCTCCTGTGAAAAATGTCATGGCGAGGGGCGAGAACACATCCACTTTCAGTCGTCGCATCCCGCGGAGACGCGCGGAGCGTCCATCCTCAATCCCGCGCGCTTCTCGAGGGACCGAAGGGTGGATAATTGCGCGTTGTGCCATTCCGGGGAGCGGGAGCCACGACGACCGCCGTTCTCATACCGGCCGGGTGAGAGGCTCGACGACTATCTCGTCGCTCGATCCGACGCCGATGTTCCCATTCCGGACGTGCATGGTGATCAGGTGGGGCTGCTGCGGCGCAGCAAGTGCTTTCGCGCGAGCCGGGACATGTCCTGTTCGACTTGCCACGACGTCCATCGACCGGAACGAGACGTCGCGCGGTTCGCGCAGAAGTGTCTGGCGTGTCATCAGACGGGCCAACATCCGATGGCTGACGAAATCGCAGGTCGCATGATGACATCCTGCATAGACTGCCACATGCCCAACCGGAAATCCAACGCGATCCAGATCAACACTCCGGGGAAGCAGGCCGCCCTGTATTATCGCACCCATGAGATAGGCATCTATCGCGAGCGGTAGAGCCGTCTACGGCTCGACCACCTCGACGGTCTGACCGGTTCGGATGGGGCCGGCAACGCTCTGGCGTCGTCCTGAAGGCCAGCGCACCTCGAGCGACGCGGCGTGGTCCGCGGCTCCGAGGCCGAAGTAGAGAGGCAGGTCGCTCTGGGACAGGTAGCCCGACTTGCCGTCGAACGGCTTGAGAATTCGCCGGCCGTCGGGCAAGACGACGGTCACCTGGGCGCCCAGCCCCTCCCGGTTGGAGCGCGTGCCGCGCAGACGGACCTTGAGGTAGTTGACGTGGTGTTGCTGCGCGAGGTCGCTGACGAGCACCTGCGGACGCCCGTTGAACTCGTTGGTCACGATGTCCAGATCGCCGTCCTCATCGAGGTCGAGTACGACGGCGGAGCGCGTTCCGCGCGAGCCCATCATCGTGAGTCGGCCGGCGGCTTCCCACCTACAGCCCAGGGCCGAGGCGCCGGCGTCGCGGCAGACGCCGCAGAAGAATTGTCCGCGGTCTGGGCCGCTGCAGTCGAGCGTGAACCAGACCTGCTCGGTTTCGCCGTTGGAGCGCGGTTCCACTCCGACGAGGAACTCGCTCGGCAGGAAGTGCCGGCCGGCGTCGTTCAGCAGCACGGAATTGATCCCATAGCGGTGCGGGAAGTTCATGCCCGCCGCGACGAAGATGTCGTCCCAGCCGTCGGCGTTGAGGTCGTCGACGCTCGGTCCCCAGGGCCAGTACGTCTCGACCCCGAGGGAGTCGGACACCTCCTCGAACCGGCCGCCACCCAGGTTTGCGAAGAGTGCGTTACCGAAGATGAAGCCGGCTTTTCCCGCCGGAAAGAAATCGGCGGGTGCCGGCGCGGAGTCGGCCTTGCGGGTCTCCGTCGCCCAATCGCCGGGCGGAATATTGGCCCACATATCCGAGTGCATGTCGGTTACGAAGAGGTCGAGCCGCCCGTCGCCGTCGAAGTCGAATACCTTCGCTCCCATCGCCCCCCACGGGGTCTTGGGGAAGTAGTCTTTGGTTTCGTCCCGGAAACGCTTCCCGCCTTCGTTCAGCCAGAGATGATTCGCCCCCTGCATGTTGAGGACGTAGAGGTCTGGAAAGCCGTCGTCGTTCGCGTCGATCACGGTGGCGTCGCCGCTCCAGCCGAGATCCACCAGCCCGACTTCGCGCGTGACGTCCTTGAACCGGTTGCCGCCGAGGTTGTGGTACAGAATGCTCGCTTCGGCGCGCGCGGGGTGCGTGTGACCGTGGAAGGCGTCGGGCCGGCCGACGTAATAGCCGCCGGGCCCCTTCTCTTCGGTGGTGTAGACGCCGACGTTGGTGACGAAGAGGTCGAGCAGGCCGTCGCCGTCATAGTCGAAGAAAACAGCGCCCGAGGAGTGACCGCTGTAGCCGACGCCGGCCTGCGCGGTGATGTCGCGAAACTTCCCGCCGCCCAGGTTCTCGAACAGTCGGTTGCCGTGACGCACCGTGGTGACGAACAAATCGGGATCGCCGTCGTTGTCGATGTCGGCGAACGAGCAGGCGACGGCGATCGCGTCCTCCATATGGAGGCCCGCCTGATCGGTGATGTTCTCGAACCGGCCGTCGCCCAGATTCCTCCACAGCTCGTTCGTGCCGAGCTGGGTAACGAAGTACAAGTCGGGCCGTCCGTCCGCGTCGACGTCGGCGGCGCACAGTCCCGTGCCGTGGTCGTAGTGGACCTTCTTGTAGGCCTTCCCCGCGTCGTCGACGATGTGGGTCTGGAACGTGATGCCGCTCGCTTCCCGCCCGTCGGTGAAGCGAAAGTCGTGCAGCACCGTCGACTGTGCAGCCAGCGCCGCCTCCTGGCTGTAGCGCGCGAGCAACCAGGCGGGGGTCGAGCCTGCAGGGCGTTCGGCGCGCGGGGACCGGCAGGCGAGCAGCGCGCAGCATGCCGCCACGACCAGCCGGCGGCGCGACGGGCGAGCGTTTGGCATACCAGTTAGCGGATCTCCGGTCCGCCGCGCCGATTGTCGGGCACGAAGCGGTCGTGTGCAGGCATGACCACGCGGGGCAGGGTCTGCGGGTTCATCTCCGCACTGCTCGCGATGATGTCGTTCCGCCACAAGAGAAAAGCGACGAGGCCGTAGACTTCGTCGGGTTTGAGCGAGCCGGGTGCGTTGAGCGGCATGGCGCGGTTGACGTAGTCGTACAGCGTTGTCGCGTAGGGCCAGTAGTTGCCGATCGTCTTCACCAGGCGCGGGAGGCGGCCGAACGGAAAGCCCTGGCGGGGCTCCCGACCTACCAGCCGGTCGAACGGCCCTTCGATTCCGGTGGCGCCGTGACAGGCGGCGCACTTGCGGCCGTAGACTGCCGAGCCCTGAGACGCCGTGCCGCGCCCTGGTGGGAGCCCCGCGCCGTCGGGCCTGACGTCCAAGTCCCAGACTGCGATCTCGTCCGCGGTGGCGGGCCTCCCGAAGCCGAATGTCACCGGCGCAGCTGCACCAACCTGCGGGCGATCATGGCTCCCGCAGCCTCCCAGAAGGAGCATGGTGCCGAGCATCATCCCACCCCGCACGTTCAGCTCTCGAGCCCGAACACCACGGTGCCGTCCCTCCGCACCCGCCACGGCCGGATGTGATTGAAGTGGTAGGTGGTGCCGAGCCCGCGCGCCTGGCGCAACTGCTCGACCGGAGGTTGCACGTAGCCGGTCTCGTCCACCGCACGGCTCAGAATCGTCGTATCCCCGCCGTCCCAGTTCCACATGTACCGAAATCGGGTGTGGCATTTGGGAAGCACGGGCTGTTGCAGGTCGGCCGGTGCCCAGTGGCGGCCGGCGTCGCTGCTCACCTCTACTCGGGTAATCCGGCCGCGGCCGCTCCAGGCGATTCCGGTGATCTGCCACCAACCCCTGTCGCCGAGCGTCACCGGGTACGCCGGGAACGTGATGATCGACTTCGCGTCCATCACGAAGCTGAACTGGCGCGCGGTGCCGTCGGGGAGCGGATCAGTGTACTTCGACGTCTCCTCCCGGGTCATGAATGGGCGATCCGCCAGCTCGATCCGCCTGATCCACTTGACGTTGGCGTTTCCCTCCCAGCCCGGTAGCAGCAATCGCGCCGGATAGCCCTGCTCGGGGCGCAACGCCTCGCCGTTTTGGCCGTACGCGATGAGCCCGTCGTCCCGGGCCTGCTCGACGGGAATGCTGCGGGCCATCACGGCGGCATCCTGTCCTTCGGCGAGGAACCACGTGGCGCCGGGTTTCACGCCGACCTCGCGGAACAGCGTCGCCAGGGGCACACCCGTCCACTCACTCGTGCTCGTGAGGCCATCGACCAATTGCGGGGACAGGTCGGGTCGGCTCCTCCCGTAGCCCGCCGCGCCGTTGCCGGAGCACTCGAGGAAACAGAGTCGTGACACACTGGGGAAGCGCTTGAGGGCCTCGAGGTCAAACACCGTGGGTCGCTCGACCATCCCGTGGATGAGCAGCTTGTAACGCTGCGGGTCGATGGCGGGTACGCCGGCGTGATGGCGTTCGAAGTGCAGGTCCGCGGGCGTCACGATGCCGCAGCAGTCTTGCAGCGGCGTGTACGAGATGCCCTGGCCGTTGCCGAGCGGGATTCGCCGTGGTCGCTCGAATGGCGAGCGCTCGCCGAGCGGAGTCACGGCGGACCCGGGGACCTTGGTGGGATCCTGCGCGAGCTTCGTCACCCGCAGCGCGTGTGCGCCGAGCGCGCCGGTGGCTCCGGCGAGGAGGGCCCGTCGCGAGATCGGGGCGTGTGTCATCGTCCGCTTTCCTGTCTTGGGACTCGGGCTCTAAGGTAAGACGTCGGCAGCGCCCGGCGAAGGCGGTATCTTGGTGGCATGAAACCGGAGATCTTGGGCCGTGTGGGGGCAGTGCTGGCCTGCCTCGCCGCCGGACCGGCGTCGGCCCAGGCGCCGCGCCTCGGGACGATCGATTTTCCGACCTCTGGGGCCCCCGCGGCTCGGGCGCCGTTCATCCGCGGCGTGCTGCTGTTGCACAGCTTCGAGTACGGGGACGCGGCGCGGGCGTTCCGCGAGGCACAGCGGCTCGATTCCGGGTTCGCGCTGGCCTACTGGGGTGAGGCGATGACCTACACCCATCCGGTCTGGAACGAGCAGGACGGGAACGCCGCGCGCGCGGCGCTGCAACGGCTCGCCGCGACGCGCGACGCCCGACGTGCCAAAGCGCCCACACGCCGCGAGCAGGCATATCTCGACGCCGTCGAAATCCTGTACGGCGACGGCTCCAAGGCGGTGCGCGACACGGCCTACTCCCTTGCCATGGGGCGCCTCGTCGCTCGGTTTCCGGCGGACCGCGAGGCCAAGGTGTTCTATGCGCTCTCCCTGCTGGGCCTGAACCAGGGCGTGCGGGACGTCCCGAGTTACCTGCGGGCGGCCGCCATCGTCGACACGGTGTTCCGGGAGAACCCCAACCACCCGGGTGCGGCGCACCTGCTGATTCACTCCTACGACGACCCGATCCATGCCCCGCTGGGCCTGGCGGCGGCGCGCGCCTACTCGAAAATCGCCCCCGACGCCGCGCACGCGCAGCACATGACCACGCACATTTTCCTTGCGTTGGGAATGTGGGACGAGGTGGTTTCGCAGAACGAGCTGGCGTCCGGGCGCGATCACGCCGCCTGGACCCCGCACCATTACACCCAATGGCTGGGTTACGGGTATTTGCAGCAGGGTCGATACGCCGACGCGTTCCGACACCTACAACGCATGCACGAAAATATGAATCAGAGCCGCCGGGGACGCGCCGTCGTCGCGCAGATGCGGGCTGAATACGTCGTGAACACCGAGCAATGGGACAGTCCATGCCTGCAGTGGAGTATCGACCTCTCGACCGTGCGCTCGAGGGACGCAGCCGTGGACGGATTCGTCGGCGCGCTCAGTGCGCTGAAGCGCGGGGATCGCGCTGACGCGGGCCGCCGCCTGGTCGACCTGGCCACCCTCAATCGTAATCGGGCTCCACCCGAAGCGGGTCAGGAACGGGACCGCGTGCCGGATATCCTCGAGCAGGAGCTGCGGGCGCTGCTGCGGCAGGCGGACGGCGACCTCACGGGCGCGGTCGCGCTCACGCGGGAAGCGACGGCGCTCGAGGACGCGATGCCGCTCGAGTTTGGGCCTCCGGCGGTCGTAAAGCCATCACACGAGCTGCTCGGTGAGATCCTGCTGCAAGCCGGCCGGCCGGCGGCGGCCCAGGCCGAGTTCGCGCGCGCGCTCGCGCTCGCCCCCAAGCGGGCGTTGTCGCTGCTCGGCCTCGGCCGCGCGGCCGCCGCGGCCGGCGACCCAGCCACGGCAGCCCGCGCCTACCGCGAGCTGCGGGAGATCTGGCATGGGTCCGACCCGAGTCTCCCCGGACTCGTGGAGGCGACCCGGTTTCTCGCGGCGAGGCCTTAAGGAGCGGACTTCGTCCAGATGGCGATGACGCCGCAGCCGGAGTTGCTCCCGAGGAACTCGCCCGGCGTTTCCGACGAGCCGCGGTAAATCTCGACGCCCTGAACGTCCTGGGGCGGCGTGTTGCGCGCGAAGTAGGGCGTCGACTCGTTGCCGTCGAGAAAATATTGCGGGTAGCAGCCCGGCGGCGACCGGACCATCTTGGCGACACACGTGTTCGAGATGCACACCTGCTCCACGCCGCGCACCGTGACCAGGATATCGATGAGGGCGGCCGACCCGGCGCGCTCGATCTGCTCCTTGGTGAGGAAATAGCCCATCCCCGCGTGCCGGCGACGCTCGAAGTCCGCGAACCGCCTTCCGATGGAGCTCGGCTTCCCTTCGATCACGACCCCCGGCAGCTCGTAAGCCGGGTCCAGGTCGAAGACGTGCTCCAGAGTCTTGCCGTCGCGGAACGTGATTTTCCATACTCCCGGAGAATACCCCGGAGCGGCGACCTCGAGGACGTAGCGGGCGGGCGCGAGCGTCAGCTCGAAGCGGCCGACGCTGTCGGCGGCGGTGGTGTCCCGCGTGTCCACCACGATCCGGGCACCCCTCACGCCGTCGCCGCTCGCCCGAGCCACCACCTGGCCGTGGAGCACCCCCGGCTGCGCCTGCTGGGCGGGCGCGACGGTAGGGGCAGCCATTCCGGCGGCAACCACGATGCGCCACGCGGCGGGACCAATATGGGGACGAGGTGTGATGTGCAGAGCAGTCTCCTGCTACCGCTATAGTATCGTCCTGAAACCCACCCGGAAAGAGCCGCAGCCGGGGGGGTGGCTCGTTCGGGTGCGAGCAGTTTGGGCATCTTGCGCCCGTACCGCACGCCCCGCACTATATCCTGCCGTCCCTTAGGTTGCAGCACGAAAGCTCGTTCACCCCGCGTCACTTCTTGTCAGGGGGTCAGATGAGGCACGCCACGTCGAGCACACTCGGAGTCGTCACCATCACGACGGCATTGCTCGTGGGCGCAGCCGGATGGCTGCACGCGCAGGGGGCCGTCATCACCGGCAAGGTCACCGGCCGCCAGGGCGAGGCGCTCGGCGGTGCGCTCGTCCTGATCGACGAGCTCGGTGCCGCGGTCGCCACCACGACCGCCGGCACCTATACGCTGACCCTCACAGCGGATAAGACGAAAGGGCAGACCGTCACGCTCCGCGCGCGCTACATCGGCTTCCAGCCCGGGGTCAAGCAGATCACGCTGACGCCGGGGACCCAGACCCAGGACTTCCAGCTCAAGTTTGACCCGATGCAGCTCGAGGCGGTCGTGGTCACGGGGGTCGCGGAAGCGACGGAGCGGAAAAAGCTCACGTTCGCGGTCGGCAGCGTGGACGCCTCACAGCTGCAGCAGGCGCCCGGCGTCTCGGCGCTGGGCTCGCTCGAGGGGAAGGTGGCGGGGGCGCGACTGATCAACTCCAGCGGTGCCCCTGGTGGCCAGCCGACGATCCGGCTGCGCGGGGCCACCGCCCTCACGTCGCCGTCCGCGTGCACCGTTCCCCCGTGCGCGGCAACCGAGGTCCCGGGTCCGTTGATCATCGTGGACGGGACGATCACGCACTTCGGCCTCGCGGACATCAACTCCGAAGACATCGAGCGCGTCGAGGTGGTGAAAGGGGCGGCGGCGTCGTCCCTGTACGGCTCGAATGCCGCCAACGGCGTGGTGCAGATCTTCACCAGGCGCGGCGAGCGCATCCCGGACGGCAAGCTGGTGGTCACGGTGCGCAATGAGTACGGCCAGTCGTTCCGCCCCAAGGCGATCCCTACGGCGCTGGCGCATCCGTACCTGATCGACACCGTCGGGACGTACCAGGATGCGCTGGGGAACACCGTTACGAACGGGGACTACATCACGCCACCTTTGAGCGACCCGACCGCGTCGTGTGCGGTAGGCGGTTGTTTGGTCGGCATCAACTCGCAGCCGAACTTAAGGGCCGACCACATCGCCGACATTCCCTACAGCGCGTTCGGCCGGTCCGTGTACGACGCGCAGTCGGCGCTGCTCACGCACGGCCCATTCTACACGAACTACGTCTCGATCGGGCAGCGGCGGGGCAACACGAACTACAACGTGTCGTTCCAGAACACCAAAGAGGACGGCGTTCTCATCCTGCTCAAGGGCTACAACCGGCAGAACTTCCGCGTGAACGTGGATCAGGCGCTGACGCCGCGGCTCGACCTGTCGGTCGGGGGGTTCTTCGGCAAGTCGAACAACAATCAGGTCGCGCAGGGTCCCGGCGCGCCGTTCTTCGCGGTGACGTTCATCGAGCCCAACATCAACCTGTTTGCCCCGAACCCGGACGGCACGCCGTACGCGGCGCAGATTCCGCACGTCCTACCGAACGCCACGAACCCGCTGTACACCCTGGCCAACCGGCAGATCAAAACCGATCGCTCGCGCTTCACCGGCTACGCGAAGGCGACCTACCGGATTCGCGACTGGCTGTCGTTGGAGGGGAACTACAACTACGACCAGGAGACGTCCAACTTCACGAACCAGGTACCGAAGAACTTCCTGAACTCGCACGGTGAGCCGACGAGCGGCTCGCTCGTGAAGATCGACAGCGCCGGCCGGACGTTCAATACCGGCGCGACCCTCACCAGCGTACGCGCGTTCCACCTCGGTTCGTGGAACGTGCGCAACACCACCAAGGCCGCGTACGTGTACGAGGACCAGACGGTGACGGTCTTCTCGGACACGGCTGCGGCGTTCAAGGTCCTGAACACGCCTGAGTTCGTGGCGGTCGATCGGACCTCGCTGTCGCCCGGCTCCGCCGACATCGCGATCCGGAACAAGAACTACTACGTCATCTCCGGCTTCGACATCAAGGATCGCTACCTGGTCGATGGGCTGGTGCGGTGGGACGGCTCGTCGCTGTTCGGCTCGGACAGCCGCTGGCAGACGTACTACCGGGTCTCGGGGGCGTACCGCCTGTCGCAGGACCTTCACCTGAACGGCATCGACGAGCTGAAGCTGCGCGCCTCCTACGGAACGGCCGGCTTGCGGCCCACGTTCGATGCCCAGTACGAGACGTTTGCCGTCATCGGCGGCGTGCCGGTGAAGCAGACGCTCGGCAACAAGACCCTCAAGCCGGCGCGCTCGGCGGAGACGGAGGTGGGCGGCAACATCGACTTCCTCAACAACCGGGTCACTCTGGAGTACTCGTACTCGCGCAAAGAGACGAAGGACCAGATCATGCTGGTGCCCCTCTCCGGAGCGACCGGGTACGTCAACCAGTGGCAGAACGCCGCCACGTTGCTCGGGCATACACACGAGCTGTCGCTGGGCGCGGTCCTGGTGGACCGGCCCGAGTTCTCTTGGCGGCTGAATGTAGCCGCCGACCGCACGCGTCAACGGATCACGCAGCTGAACACGCCGCCGTTCCTGGTGGGGCCGGATTACGTCGGCAACAATGACGTCGTGCAGCACTTCAAGATCGCGGCCGGGGAGACCTTCGGCGTGATCTACGGCACGAAGATCGTCCGCACCCTCGCCGACCTGTACGCCGATCCGAAAAAGCAGGCGCTCTCGGGCGCCAACCAGCATTGGAGCCCGGACAGCGTGATCGTCAATGAAGACGGCTTCCTCGTGCGGAAGGACCTCTATCACACGATCGGCGAGCGGTTCATCCCGTACGTGGATCCCTCGGGCAGCTCGATCATCAAGATCGCCGACGTGAACCCCGACTTCAACGCGAGCTTCACCACGAACGTGCGATACAAGAACTTTTCCGCCTACGCGTTGGTGGATTGGGTGCAGGGAGGGAAGATCTACAACGCCACGCGGCAATGGCCATTTTTCGAGTTTCGCGACCGCGTGTACGACCAGTCCAGCAAGCCCGTGGCGACGGGATGCGGAGTCGATGCCAATAAAGTGCCTCTGCCCGCCTGTTACAGCACCGGGAAGAAGCCGACCGACTACTACCAGGCCATCTACAACGGTATCAACCCCATCGACTTCTTCGTCGAACCGGGCACGTACGTGAAGATCAAGGAGCTGAACGTCAGCTATACCTTCCAGCGCAGCATGCTGGAGAAGCTCGGTCTCGGGATCAACAGCCTGCGCGTGGGCGTGATCGGGCGCAACCTGTTCACCTTCACCAAGTACTCCGGGTACGATCCCGAAGTGGCCGGCCTATCGGGGGACCCGTACTCGTTCCGGGTCGACGGCTTCTCGTACCCGAACTTCCGGACCTTCACGGGCTTTGCGGAGATCAACTTCTGATCCGCGGACCGACCTTCTCTAGGAGCGTGCGACTTATGAGCTTGGGCAAACGTATCCCGGAGGTCGTGGGCCTCGCGACGGTCCTGATCTGCGCGGGCGGATGCGACACACTCAACATCAAGAACCCCAACGCGCCGGACTCGCCCCGCGCGCTGTCCGACCCGTCCACGGTGCAGTCGATCGCCGTGGGTGCCGTGCGGACCTGGTATCTCACCATGCAAGGCGATCTGGGGGCTGACGCGTATCCGGCCCTCACGATGGTCGTGATGGCGCGCAGCCATGTCGCGGCGTGGAATAACTACAACATCCGGTTCTACACCGGGTGTACCACCGGCAACTGGGACGTGTACACCACGGCGACCAACGGCACGTGCGGCACCGAGCAGCTGGGCGCCACGTATCCGCGCGTCGAGTGGCAAAACGACCCCGCCTCGGCGCAACGCACCCAGATCGAGCCGCTGTGGTACGGATACTACTCGGCGCTGTCGTCCGCCAACGATGTCTTGAAAGCGATCCGGCAGAAGGGGATCGTCATCACCGATGCCGACAACACGAAGATGGTCGAGACCATGGCGACGCTGGTGCAGGCGTTGAGCCTGAGCGGCATCGCCCTGAACTACGACCAGGGCTTCATCGTGACGGACAGCACCCCGGTGGATGCGAACGGCTCACCGATCGTGGCGTTCAAGTCCGACACCGCGCTCCGCGACACGGCCTTGGCAAAGTTCGACGCGGCAATCGCGATGGCCGCGACCAAGTTCGGCGTCCCGGGGGACTTCTTCGGCAGCCCGGCGCAGAGCTACACCAATGTGCACATCGCCCAGATCGCCAACACCATGGCCGCGCGGACGCTGGCGTACTTCCCGCGCAACGCCGCGCAAAACGCCGCGGTCGATTGGGCCAGGGTGACGGGTTATGCCTCCAAGGGCATCAGCTCCGGGACCCCCTTCGACTGGGTCTTCCATGACGATGCGTGCGCCAGCTGGTGTGACTGGCTCAAGGTGTGGAGCAACGACATGACCACGATGCGGATCCACAGCCGGGTCGCGCATCTGCTGGATCCTGCCCATCTGCCGGACCCCTGGAATATCGTGAACAACAGCCAGCCCAACTCACCGGACCAGCGCCTGGGCGACGGGACTTATCGGGGAGGAGCGAAGTACGCAAAGCTTATCTCGGCTGTCGCCGACACGCACACGGTCAAGCGGGGCGGCTTGGACTACGTCTGGAGTACCGACCCTGAGATCCAGAACAAGTCGCGGGGTGCGTGGCACCAGAGCGCCGTCGGGCAGGTCCGCTATGACAGCCTAGCCACGTGCGGTGACAATCCGCAGGGCGAGGTTACCGGGTCGGGAGATGCCCCGGCGGTGCTCGCGGCCGAGAACGACCTGATCTGGGCGGAAGCCCTGATCCGGCAGGGCACGCCCGACCTCGTCACGGCGGCCACGCTCATCAACCATACGCGCGTTGGCCCGGATCTACTGGGGCGGCCACGCGGTGGCGCGAGCGCCGCGAAGCCGAGCTTCCTCCCGGCGAGCGCGGCCGACGGTCCGGCGGGTCTGCTCCAGGAGCTGCAGTACGAGCAGGACGTCGAGCTGCCGGGCTCGAACACGGCGCCGTTCTATAACCAGCGGCGCATCGACAAACTGGAGCCACTCACGCCGCACCAGATGCCGGTGCCGGCGAAAGAGCTTGGCGTGCTGAAGTTGTCGCTGTACACGTGCGGTGGCGCAAGTCATCCGGACGGGAGCTGCGACGCGCACCCGGCGCCAAGCGCGGTCGTGGCGGCCTTGGTGACGAACGCACCCCAGATGTGGACGGAAATGCAGCGGCAGGCGCAGGCGCGCCGGGAGATCAACGCCATACTGGGCCCGCGCCGCCGCTAACCTGAGCGCGCGGTCGTACCGTCGACGCCAACAGGCGCGTCGCTCGTCGGCGCGCCTGTTCATTCTCGTGGCGAGCCTCGCGCTCGGTTCAGGTTGCCGTGGCGCCGCGTCCCCCGGGTCATGGCACGAGGAGGCGGGGTACCGGTGGCGCGAGCTGCGCGTGGCGCGCAGTGGCGGTCCGGGGTTCGCCGAGCTTTCCCCATCCCAAACCGGCATCCACTTCACCAACACGATCACCCTCGACAGCGCGCTCTGGAACCGCCACCTGGCGCAGGGCGGCGGCGTGGCCCTGGGCGACGTGGACGGGGACGGCCTTCCCGACGTCTATCTCACGAGCAACCAGGGCTCGAACGTTCTGTACCGCAACCTGGGTGGCTGGCGGTTCGAGGACGTCACCGCCAAGGCGGGCGTCGCGTTGACGGGGCGTCACTCCACGGGAGCGGTGTTGGCCGACGTGGACGGCGACGGCGACCTGGACCTGCTCGTCAGCACGCTGGGGGGTGGCGTGGCGCTGTTCGTCAACGACGGGCACGGGGTGTTCACCGAGCGGACGGCGGAGGCCGGCCTCGCCGCGCGCACGGGCAGCATGACGATGACGTTGACGGACGTGGACGGGAACGGCCACCTCGACCTCTACGTGGCCAACTATAAGACGCGGTCGGCGATGGACGTCTACCCGCCGCAGGAACGCGCTTTCAATCAGGTCGTTCGGGAGGTGGGGAAGCGCTTCGAGGTCGTCCCCAAGTTCCAGAAGGATTATCGCGTCGAGGACCGGCCTGAGTACGGTATGGTCGCGATGCAGCAGCGCGCCGATCCGGACGCATTCTACCTGAACGACGGCACCGGACACTTCACGCTGGCGTCGTGGACGTCGGGGCGCTTCCTCGACGAAGCGGGCAAGCCCCTCGCCGCGGCGCCGGAATACTTCGCCTTGTCGGCCAAGTTCACCGACGTGGACGGTGACGGCGCACCGGACCTGTACGTCTGCGACGATTTCGAGGACCCCGACTTCCTGTGGCTGAATGACGGGAAGGGGACGTTTCGCGCGGCACCCCGTCTCGCCCTCCGCAACACCAGCAACTCCTCGATGGCGGTTGATTTTTCCGATGTGGATCGCGACGGTCAGGTCGACATCTTCGTCGCGGACATGCTGGGTCGGGGACCGCGTCGCAAGACCGAGATCCCCACGCACACGCCTCTGCCGAAGCTGATCGGACGGATCGACGACCGGCCCCAGTGGCAGCGCAATACGCTCTTCAAGAACCGCGGCGACGGCAGCTTCGCGGAAATCGCAGCCTTCGCCGGGATTGAGGCCTCTGACTGGTCGTGGGACGCCCAGTTCCTGGACGTGGATCTCGACGGCTACGAGGACCTGCTCATCACGACCGGGCACCTGTGGGATGTCATGGACGCGGACACCTGGGAGCGGGCTCGGACGACGTTCTCGGGCCTGGAGTGGAGACGGGAGCTCGCGCAGTTCCCCAAACTCGCGGTGCCGAGCGTCGCCTTCCGCAACAACGGTGACCTCACCTTCTCGGACGTGGGCCAGCGGTGGGGGTTCGGCGCCGACGACGCGATCTCGCACGGCATGGCCATGGCGGACCTGGACGGGGACGGCGCTTTGGACATCGTCGTCAATCGGCTCGGCTCCCCCGCGGCGGTGTTCCGCAACCTCGTCAGTGCCCCGCGCGTGGCGGTGCGGCTGCGCGGTCAGGCGCCGAATACCGCGGGCGCTGGGTCCAAGATTCGCGTGTTGGGCGGCCCGGTCCCGGTCCAGCAGAAGGAGGTCGTGCTCGGCGGTAGCTACCTCTCCGGCTCCGACCCCCTCTACAGCTTCGCTGCTGGGAAGGCGCAGGAGCTGACGATCGAAGTGGCGTGGCGGCGCGGCGGGCGCTCCATAGTTCACGGCGTCAAGCCGAACCGCGAGTATGAGATCAAGGAGCCTGCACAGTCCCCGGGCGTTCCGGGCTCCCCGGGCTTGCGCCCGGGGTCAGCGCCCTGGTTTCGGGACGCGTCGGCCGAGGTCAGTCACCGCCACGTCGACACGCCCTACAACGACTGGGCTCGACAGCGGCTGCTTCCCCATGCGCTGAGCCAGCTGGGCCCCGGGCTCACATGGTACGACGTCGACGGCGACGGCACGGAAGACCTGCTGATCACGTCGGGGAGGGGCGGCTCGCTGGCGTACTACCGGAACGAGCGCGGTCGCCTGCGCAAGGTCGACCTCCACGTTCCCGCCGCGCGTTACGACGAGACCACGGTGCTGCCGCTGCCCGGCGCCGCCGGTGCGACCGTGTTGCTGGTGGGCCAGTCGAGCTACGAGTCGCTCACGCCGGCCGAAGCCGGGGCGGTACCGTCGGTGCTCGCAGTGGAGCCCGCCGGCGGCCGCGTCTCGCCGGCGGTGGCTGGGGACAGGTTCAGTGTCGGGCCGCTGGCGGTCGCCGACGTGTACGGGGACGGTCGCCTGGATCTGCTGGTGGGCGGGCGCGTCGCGCCGGGAGCGTATCCGAGCGCCGCGTCGTCGCGGCTGTACCGCAATCGCGGGGGGGCACGGTTCGTTCTCGACGAGGCGAACAGCAGTCTGCTGCAACACGTCGGCCTGATATCGGCAGCCGTCTTCTCCGACGTGGACGGCGACGGCTGGCCCGATCTGATCCTCGCGCCGGAGTGGGGATCGCTCAAGCTGTTCCTGAACGACCACGGCCGGCTGCGCGACGCGACGGCCCAGTGGGGGCTGGACCGCTGGGTGGGTCGCTGGAACGGGGTGACGACGGGGGACCTGGACGGGGATGGGCGTCTCGACATCGTGGCGACAAGCTGGGGTCGCAACACCAATTATCGTGTCGATGCGACTCATCCGCTGCTGTTGTATTACGGGGACTTCACCGGGTCCGGAAGCTGGGACATGATCGAAGCCCAATACGACGAGCGACTGGGAGTTGTCGCGCCCCTCACCCAGCTCCCCCGCTTGATGACGGCGCTGCCCGCGGTGCGCTTGAACACCCGCACGTTCGCGGCGTACGCCAACGCCTCCCTCCACGACGTGCTGGGACGAGGGCTCGAGGGAGCGCAGCATCTCCAGGCCGCCACGCTGGATCATACGGTCTTCTTCAATCGGGGCGGGACGTTTCAGGGAGTGGCGCTGCCGCCGGAGGCGCAGTTCGCCCCGGCCTTCTACGCCGGAGTGGCGGACTTCGACGGCGACGGGCACGAGGATCTGTTTCTCGCCCAGAACTTTTTTCCCACCGAGATAGGGACGCGGCGCTACGACGCCGGTCGCGGCCTGCTGCTGCTCGGGCAGGGCGGCGGTACGCTGGTGCCGGTGCCCGGGCAAGTCTCCGGGATCACCGTGTATGGGGACCAGCGGGGCGCGGCGTTCGCCGACTACGACGGAGACGGCCGGCTCGACCTCGCGGTGTCTCAGAACGGTGCCGAGACGAAGCTGTATCACAACGAGCACGCCCGGCCGGGGCTGCGCGTGCACCTGGTGGGCCCGCGCGAGAACCCCCACGGGATCGGTGCGACGCTGCGCCTGGTGTACGACGACGGGGCTCGGGGGCCAGCGCGTGAGCTGCACGCCGGATCGGGCTACTGGTCTCAGGACGGCGCGATCCAGGTGCTCGGCGTGGCGGAGGGGCAGCGACCCGTCGCCGTGTGGATCCGCTGGCCGGGCGGCGCGGAGACGTCTGCGCCGCTCGCCACGGGACAGCGAGAGCTGATTGCTCGCACTCCGCGTTGACGCTACGCTTAAGGCCACCTCTATGAGACTCGGCCGTGTGGCGGCGGCGTTGTGCGCCGCGAGCGCCTGGCTCGGGTGCCGGGACACGACCGCGTCGGGGTCGCCGTACCTGGTGCTCGCCCCCGTCCTCGATTCGCTCCTGGTCGGAGACCAGTTACTGGCGCCGTCGGTCACCTACTACGACGGCGCGGGAAACACACGGATTCCCGCGCGCACCGAGGTCAGCTGGGCGAGCAGTGATCCCGCGACCTTGGGCGTCGATAGCGCCACGGGCCGGATGACGGGTCGCCGCCGCGGCGTCGCGCTCATTCTCGCGACCGTTCGGAGCGCTCAGGGCACGGCGCTTATCGCCGTCTCCAACGCCCTCGACCTCACGCTGTTGCTCGACACCATTTACGCCATGCCCGGCGACACCCTCACCGTGGCGGTGGCGGTACAGAAACAGAGCCAGCCGCCTCCGGTCGTCTGGTACGAGGCCCCGGCGTCGGCGAGCGGCGTATACGCGATCGACTCGGTGAGCGGGCTTGTCCGGGCGCTCGCGGAGGGCGGGCCGGTGCCGTACATCGTGCACGCGGACACGATCGCCGACACCGGCGCCGTGGCGGTGTTGCGGCTCTCCGATACGACCGGGGGGAAGTTCTTCTTCTCCGTCCTCGGCACGGTCGTGACCCACGTGGGAGGCGCGATCCGGGCCGTGCACTATGCCCGGACCAACGGCAACCTCGCATTTCGGCTGCAGGGAACGCATGTGTCGGCTGTCACCACGAGCCAAACCGTCCAGGTCACATTGCCCGACTCGGTGGTCGGTGGCGCTGCCTATGCGATCGATTCGATGAGCCCCGGCGAAGCGGCACCCGGGCAAGCCCAGCCTGTCGTGTTCTGCGCCCCCCCACGTCCGTGGGCGCAGTGGTCGTCACAGTCCATCACGGCCTATTCGCGCCGGAGCGGCACGCTCGGCATCACCCAGGTCATGACAGTGGCGCACGGCCAGGCCATCAGCGGGCGCTTCGCGTACCGGGCCCAGCGGGTCGACCTCTACGCCGACCCCCTGGGAGTCCTGAGTATTCAGGGCACCTTCGTGGCACCGCTGGTCACGGATCGCACGTTCTGTAAGTAGCGGCTCGCGCCCCAACCGCTCGAAGCTCGCCCGCCGCTCAGGCCCGTGTATTCAAGGAAGCGCGCCTCTTGCGACCTTCTCTAATGCAAGCCACGTTTGACGGTCGTTTCGACCGTCGTGCGGACTCACTTGGTTCACGGAGGTGAATCATGTGCCACGCCTCGTTCGCTCAGCGATATCGTCTCTCCGCACTGCTCCCCCGGCATCGATGTAGGCGTTAAGCGGTCACTCGCGTTACGCTGACCAAGTCCCGTTGGGGGGCTTGGTGTTGTGGGCGTGCAAACCTCTCTTCGGATGAGGATCGACCGATGAACATTCCATTTATTCGACAGCTGATCGGTGTCGTAGGAGGGGTAGCGTTGCTCGGCGGCGGAGCGTCGTGGAGTGCCGCCCAGCAGGGCTCGCTCGCCGGGCGGGTGACGCACCGCGTCACACAACAGCCGGTGGCGGGTGCCGAGGTCCTGGTGCTGGGCACGAACCTCGGAGGTCGCACGCGGCAGGACGGGCAGTACCGCATCGCAGGCGTGGCCGCGGGGCGCTACACCGTACAAGTGCGGCTCATCGGGTACGCCACGGTGTCGCAGCCGGTGAGCGTGGCCGCGGGCGAGACCGCGGTCGTCGATTTCGCGTTATCGGAAGCGGCGGTACCGCTCGAGGCGGTCGTGGTGACGGCGACGGGTGCCGAGCAGATGAGGCGGGAACTGGGCCACTCGGTGGCCACGATCGATGCCGCGAAGACAGTGGAGGAGGCCGCGCCGACGAATCTGGCGGATCTGCTCAACGCCCGAGCCCCGGGCGTCCAGGTGCTGCCGTCGGGCGGCACGACGGGGACGGGCAGCCGAATTCGTATCCGCGGCTCGAGCAGCCTGTCGCTCTCCAACGAGCCGATTATCGTCGTGGACGGCATTCGCGTGGAGAACGGGGCGACCGGTCAGACGGCGACGTCGATCGGCGTCGGCGGGCAGACGCCGTCGCGGCTCGACGACTTGAGCCCGGAAGACGTCGAGTCAATCGAAATCGTCAAGGGACCGTCGGCGGCCGCCCTGTACGGCACTGACGCCGCGAACGGCGTGATACAGATCCGCACAAAGCGGGGCCGGCCGGGGCCGACGAAGTGGACCGCGTTCGTCGAAGGCGGCGCTTTGAATGACATCACCGCTTGGCCGGCGAACTATACGTCGGTCACCAACACCGGCGCCTCCTGCACCCTGACCCAATCGGTGACGGGCGCCAAGCCATGCGTGATCGACACATTACGGACCTTCAACCCGCTCGAAGTCAACAGCCCATTCCAGACCGGCAGCCGGCAGCAGTACGGCGTCAGCGCGTCGGGCGGGAGCGACGTCACTACCTTCTTTCTCTCCGGTGACTACGAGCGGGAAAAGGGTGTCTACCACCCGAACGATCTGCGCCGAACGAGCCTGCGCGCAAACCTGCATCACACGGCGAGCCGGCTGCTGGACATCGCCGTCTCGACCGGCTACACGTCGAGCAACCTGGGCCTCCCGCAGAACGACAACAACTCGGCGGGCATCGCTTCCAGCGGGCTCTTAGGCTCGGCGGACGGGAACAACGGTCGGTTGGGCTACGGATTCCTCACCCCGTCACAGGCGTTCAATATCATCGTCGCTCAGGGCGTCGAGCGGTTCACCGGGAGCGTCAACGCGAACTTCCGTCCGACGAGCTTCCTGACGCTGCGCGCGGTAGCCGGGACGGACGTCACTAACCGATTCGATCAGCAGACGATCTCACCCGGGCTGGTGCCCCTGAATCAGAACACGCTGGACGGGCAACGGAACTCCAACCGGGCGCAGATCTTCAACTACACGGCAAACTTCACCGCTACGTCGTCGTTCCGCTTGTCCCCGATCGTGACCTCGAACACGTCGGCGGGCGTGCAGTTCTTCAAGGACGTGTTCGCGGTGACGCTCGCCTCGGGACGCAAGCTCGTAGGCGGGACCACCTCGCTCGCCGGGGTCGTGGTCCCCACGGTCAACGAGAACACGGACAAGTTCGTGACGCTGGGTGGGTACGTGGAAGAGCAAGTTGGGATCCAGGATCGGCTGTATTTCACGGGCGCGCTGCGCGGCGACGACAACTCGGCTTTCGGCGCGAACTTCAACTTCATCACCTACCCAAAGTTGTCAGGGTCGTGGGTGATTTCCGAGGAGCCGTTCTTCCCGCGTTCGTCATGGCTCAGCTCGCTACGCGTGCGGGCCGCATGGGGGAAGAGTGGGCGCCAGCCCGGCCCCACGGATGCCGTCGCCTTCTATAGCCCCGTGGCGGTGGCCACGAACAGCACCGACGCTCCGGGCATCACGGACTCGAGCCTCGGCAACGCCAATCTCAAGCCGGAGAAGACGCGGGAGTATGAGGCCGGCCTCGATGCCGACCTCTGGGAGCACCGACTGCATTTCGAGTTCACGTACTACGACAAGAACTCGCGGGACGCGCTCATCGCACGGAGGCTCGCGCCGTCTTTGGGCGTGAGCACCACGCGGTTCGAGAACCTGGGTGAGGTCAGCAACAAGGGCGTGGAGATCTCGCTCAATGCCGAGGTCTTGAACACGCCCAACCTCACCTGGAGCGTTACCGCCAGCGCCTGGGGCAACCGGAACCGCCTCATCGATCTCGGCCCCGGGATCACGCCGATCATCTTTGGCCTGGGCGGCGCCACTCAGCGTCATCAGCCCGGCTATCCGTTGGGTGGCTATTGGGGGCGCTCCTACACCTTCGCCGATACGAGTCACGACGGCATCATCACGGCTTCCGAGGTCACCGTGGCGGCGGCGGAAACGTATCAGGGCACGCCGTTCCCGACCCACGGGGGCACGGTCAGCACGGAAATCGGCTTTCTCAAACACTTCCGGCTGTACGGGCTGCTCGACGGGCGGTTCGGCAATCGGCTCGACAACAGCACGGAGCAATTCCGCTGTCTGCTCGGGATCTGCCGCGGCCGGCGTGACCCGACAGCGCCACTCGCCGAGCAGGCGCGCGCCGTCGCCGCGGTCTCCTACGGTCTCGAGACCGGGTACTTCGAGGAAGCGAGCTTCGTCAAGCTGCGGGAGCTGTCGCTCACCTACTTCGCGCCGACCGAGATCGCACGGCATATCGGGGCGAGCGCGCTCAGCGTCACCGTCACGGGGCGTAATCTGGCGACCTGGACCAACTACAGCGGCATCGATCCCGAGCTGAACGACGCCGGCCAGTCGAACTTCAACACGGCCGAGTTCCTGACCCAACCGCCGGTGCGGTACTTCATCGCCCGGATCAACCTAACCTTCTGAGGCGAGGGAGCCGACTATGAAGCACGCATCGAACCTTCTCCTTCTCGCCGCACTGGCGCTGTCGTTCACGGGGTGCAACGACCCGTTGAACGTGCAGGACCCCGATATCGTCCCGCCCGGCAACCTGAATGACAAAACGGTACTCCCCACGATTCGGGCCGGTGCGATCGGCGACTTCGCCCTGGCGTACACCGGATCCGGGGCGGATGGCTCCGGGGGCACGGTCGAAGGCGTGACCATGTACGGGGGCTTGCTCGGAGACGAGTTGATCAATTCGGAGACGTTCCCGACGCGCATCGAAGTGGACGCCCGGGGCCCGATCCAGAAGACCAACGCCGACGTCGGTCTCTGGTTTCGCAACATGCAGCGCGCC
The DNA here is from genome assembly GCA_003220795.1 of Gemmatimonadota bacterium. Lineage (GTDB taxonomy): Bacteria > Gemmatimonadota > Gemmatimonadetes > Gemmatimonadales > GWC2-71-9 > 20CM-4-69-16. Next base: position 34,504 of record QHTK01000065.1, read on the forward strand.
CGCCGGTCCGCCGAGTTCTCCGCCGAGCGCTACCGGTCGCTGTCACCAGATACGACCAAGGAGACAGGATTCCCGGAGGTCATCACGCTGGCAGGGTACACCTACATCTTCTTGGCTGAGACCTGGTGCTCTGGCGTACCGGTGAGCCACGTCGACGCCGACGGGAAGCTGACCTACGGTGCGCCGCTTACGACGACGCAGCTGCTCGACACGGCCATCGCGCGCTTCGACGCGGCGCTCGCGGCGGCCGCCGCGCTCGACACCAGCGGCGCCAGCGCCGCGATCCGCGCACCCAAGCTCGCGACGCGCCTCGCCCGGATCCGCTTCGCCACCGTGGGCAAGGCACGGGCGCTGCTCGACGAGGGCCAGTTCGCCGCCGCGGCCGCGCTCGTTCCTACCTCTGCCGTGCCCACCAGCTTCTCCTACGTGATCCAGCATTCGGAGAACACGACCCGGGAGAACAACGGCATCTTCAACGCGACGTTGATCTTCAAACGGTACGCGGTCGCGGATCAGGAAGGCCACTTCGCGGCGGCGTTCGCACCCTCGGGAACCGGACCCGGCCTCCCGTACCGCAGTTCGGCGGACCCCCGGATCCCCTGGCAACTGGTGATCACGCCACCGACGCCCCCCGCTACCAAACCGGACACGAACAAGGGCTTCGACGGTTCGACGCTGCAATTCGACCAGCTGCGCTACACGAGCCGGAGCACCTCGATCACCCTCGCCACCGGCGCCGAAGCCCGCTTGATCGAGGCCGAGGCGCAATTGCAAAACGGCGATACGGCTACGAACGCCGCGCCCATGTACACCACGCTGAACGCCCTGCGGTCGTCGCCGCCGTCGTACTTCACCCCGTCGTCGACGCTCGGGGCTCTCACCACGGATTCGGCCACGGGGGCGGGTGGGGCCAAGCGCTTGCTGTTCCGGGAACGCGCCTACTGGCTTTGGCTCACGGCGCACCGCCTCGGGGATCTGCGACGGCTGATTCGTCAGTACGGCTTCGCCGCCGATTCGGTGTTCCCATCGGGCCCGTACTTCAAGTCTCAGGTCCCGACGTACGGCAGCGACGTCAACTTCCCGGTGCCGGTGGACGAGGAGAACAACCCCAACTTCACGCAGTGCATCGATCGTAATCCGTAGCCGGTGGGCCGGCGGTGTCGAGAGCGGGGGAGGCCCTTGCAAGCCCTCCCCCGTCTTCATTCTGGCTCGCCGCCGTCCTTGGTCTGAATCACGATGACCCCGCTGACGGCGTTGGTGCCGTAGTAGGTCGTGCCTTCGATTCCGGTGTAGATCGAGATCATGAGGATCGTGACCGCCGGGATGCCGTCGAGTGCGCGAAAGTCGGTGAGGCGCACACCGTCGAGCACCACGAGAGGCGCGTCTTGGAGCACGATGCTCGAACGACCGCGCCGCCCTGCCGAGGCTGGGCGCCCACCGCGCGTGTCGCGTAGCGTCAACGTCGGAGCCTCGCGCTTCAGCACGTCCCAGGCGGTGCTGGCCCCGGAACGCGCGATCTGCTCCGCGGTGATGACCTGGACGCCGGCGCGCGAGTCGGCGGGGCGGTATTGGCGGCCCGCGCACGCGCTCAGCGAGACAGCGGCCGAAACGGTAACGACGAGGGACGCCGGCGGGTATCGGTTTGCCGCCATTTGCGTTCATAGTCGTCCACCGGACCCGCACAGTCAAGCTAGCTTTCAGCCTTGACCGTGCAACCCACCGTCGTTCTGGCACTTGTCCAGATCGCCATCCCCGCGCCCTCGGGCTACGTCAACGACTTCGCCGGCGTGCTCGACCCCGCGTCGGTCTCGCACATGGAAGCCGTGATCGCGGAGGTGCGCGCCAAGAGCCGTGGCGAGATCGCCGTGGTCACGCTCTCGGACCTCGGCAATCGCGCGGCGAGCGACGTCGCCCTCCAGATCGGGCGCCAGTGGGGCGTAGGGGCCAAGGGCGCGGCCGGCGATCCGGCGAAGAACCTGGGCGTCGTCGTGCTGCTCGTCCCCTTGAAAAACCACCGCCCCGGCACCGGCCAGGTGTTCATCGCGACGGGCCGCGGCGCCGAGGGGTTCCTCCCGGACGCGCGGGTGGGGCGGATCCGGGACGCCATGACGCCGTACCTCGCGCGCGAAGACTATGGCGCGGGGCTGGCGCTGGGCGTCGATCTGATCGCGCAGGCGTTCGCGCGCGAATTCGGGTTCACGCTGACCGGGGCGCCGGCCCCCCCGCCTCCCGACGAAACCGGCCAGGTGCCGCTCCCCGTGGGCCTGGTGATCGCGGGTGTAGTGTTCCTGATTCTCGTCACACGCGGGCGCATCCTGTGGTGGATCGTCGCGCTCGCGCTCAGTAGGTCCGGTGGCGGGCGGGGTGGCGGCTGGAGAGGCGGGGGCTGGGGTGGGGGCGGGGGCGGGGGCGGCTTCAGCGGTGGCTTCGGCGGCTTCGGCGGCGGTGGTGGCTTCTCGGGTGGCGGCGCGGGAGGGAGATTCTAACCATGGCGACCATGACCCTAGAGCAGTTTACCGCGGCCGTCGCCGCGGCCTTGGGCGACCGGCTCGTCGCGCTGGTATTGTACGGCTCGGCCGCCCGCGGCACGCACGTGCCGGGCCGCTCGGACATGAACACGCTGCTCATCTGCGACGCGGTGGACGAGGCCCTGTTCGCGCGTCTCGAGCCGGCGGTGCGGGAGTGGGGGCGCGCCGGTCACCCGGCGCCGCTCATCCTCACGGAGCGGGAGTGGCGCACCTCGGCCGACGCGTTTCCGATCGAATACGAGGATATCCGCGAGGCCCATCGGCTGCTGGCGGGCCGGGATCCCTGGCGCGGCGTGACGGTGCAGCGCGAGCACCTGCGCCGCCAGCTCGAGCACGAGCTGATGGGGAAGCTGGTGCGGCTGCGCCAGGCCTACGCTGCGCTGCGGGGTGATCCGAAACAGCTGGGGCGGGTGATCGTAGGGAGCGCCGCCGGGTTCTTCACGATGCTGCGGGCGACGCTGCGGCTGGCCGGTAAGACGCCTCCCGCCCCGCCGGACGCATTGGTCCGGGAGGCGGGCGCCCTGATGGGATTCGCGCCGGAGCGGCTCGCGGCGCTCGAGGCACACGCGCGCGGCGTGGGGCAGCTCAAGCTAACGCCCGGGGACCCGCTCCCGTTGGCCTATCTCGCAGCGGTGGCGCACACCGCCGAATTCGTGAATCGATTGACGTAGTGGATCGGAGTCGGGCAGGCGTGCGTCATGCTCCGTTGTGTAAGTGTGGACCATGTTCGTGCGGTCCGGGTGTCGATCGGGTTTCGTTGGTTATGACGGACTGAAGTCCGTGCTCGGCCCGGAGCGCGTCCTTAAGGACGCACCACGCGCCGAGTAGGGACTTCTAGTCCCTCATTAATAACGCGCTGTGACGCAGTCTCATCGGGAGGAAGGCAACGTGAACATGCTCAAGCGCTCGTGGGTCCTGGCACTCGCTGTGCTGGCCGGCTGCGGCTACAACACGATTCAAACGTACGACGAGCAGGTGAACGCCGCCGCGGCCCAGATCAAGGTGCAGCTGCAGCGGCGCGCCGATCTCATCCCCAACCTGGTCGAGACGGTGAAGGGCTATGCCAAGCAGGAGCAGACGATATTCACCGAGGTGGCGGAGGCCCGGGCCAAGCTCGCCGGGGCGGTGCAGAGCGGGGATCTACAGCAGATGGCGCAGGCGAATGCGCAGCTGACCGCGCCGCTCGGGCGGCTACTCGCGATCGCCGAGAACTACCCGCAGCTCAAGTCGAACGAGAATTTCCGGTCGCTCCAGGATCAGCTCGAGGGGACCGAGAACCGCATCGCGGTGGCGCGCCAGGATTACAACGACGCCGTGAACCGCTACAACGCCTACATCCGGCGCTTCCCGCAGGTGTTGACGGCGAAGATCCTGGGCAAGGGGCCACGGCCGTACTTCGAGCTCGAGACACCGGGCGCGGCGCAGGCGCCCAAGGTGGACTTCTCGAAGTAGCCCTCTTGCGACGCCGCGGAAGGCGCGGCACAATAATCCCCATCTGAAACGCCCCGAGGTCTCCGGCGTTTCACTCGCGCAGACCGACCGCCGCCACGGGTCCGGCCGCGCGCCATCACACGTGCGGATGTTGATCATCGCTCTCACCCGGTGCGGCCGTCCCGTCGCGGCGCCCCCCGGTGGGGGTTCTCGTCGTATCGGTCCCGCATGAGGAGGGCGCGTCTATGACCACTGTGAATCGTCTGTGCATCGCGTTGCTGGCGCTCGGCGCGTTGCTCGGAGGCGTTGCCCGGGCGCAGCAGGGCAGCGTCGCGGGGCAGGTGACCGACCAGGCGTCGGGCCACCCGCTCGCCGGCGCCCGGGTCGTCATCCAGGGCACGGCGCTCGTGACGTCGACCAACGCGGAGGGACGCTACACCGTTCGCAACGTTCCCGCAGGCGAGGTGACGGTCCGCGCGACCATCATCGGCTACGCCGCGGCGAGTCGTTTGGCTCGTGTGGCCGCGGGCGAGACGGCGACCGTGGATCTGGCGCTCAAGCTCACGCCCTTCACGCTCGACGCGGTGGTGTCCACGGTGTCGGGCGACCAGTCCCGCAAGGAGACCCCCAACGCCACCTCGACGGTCCGGGCCGACAGCCTGGTGCAGACGCGCCCCATCACCAACATGAACGACCTGCTGGGCGCGAGGGTGCCGGGCGTCGAGGTGCTGCCGGGAAACATCACGGGTGCCGGTGCGCGGGTGCGCATCCGCGGCACCAGCAGTTTGTCGCTCAACAACGAGCCGATCTACGTCATCGACGGCGTCCGGATGGAGAGCGCCAACAACTCGTCAAGCATCGGCATCGGCGGCACCAACCCGAGCCGGGTCAACGACATCGACCCCAATGAGATCGAGTCGTACGATGTGGTGAAGGGTCCGGCGGCCTCGACCTTGTACGGCACTGCCGCGACCAACGGCGTGGTCGTCATCAAGACGAAGCGCGGCACGCCGGGACCGGCCCGGTTCACCGCGTTTGCGGAGACGGGGGTCATGAAGGACGACAACACGTACCCCACGGCGTACCGCGGCTGGATGACGAACCCGAGGACCACCACTCCAGACTCGAGTTCTCAGCCGAACAACGGCGTCCAGTGCTTCCTGACGCAGACCGTGCGGGCGCCGTCGGATCCGCAGTACTGCAAGCAGGACAGCATCACGGCGTTCAACCTGTTCAAGGATCCGGACGCCACGCCACTGGGCACCGGGTACCGGCAGCAGTATGGACTGCAAGTGTCAGGCGGGTCCGATGTCACTCGGTACTTCGTGTCGGGGGAGTGGGAGGATGAGCGGGGGCTCTTACGGATGCCGGCCTTTGCCTGGAACCGCCTCGTCAGCGCGCGGGGGATCAGCGCCGTGCCCTACGAGCAATACCGCCCCAACGCGCGCCGCGGCACGCACGTGCGCGCCAACGTCCAGGCCAATCTCACTCCCAAGATCGACCTTGCCGTGCAGACCGGATTCATCTCGAGCTCTCAGCGGCTGCCCCAAACCGACAACAACACCGTGGGCCTCTTGTCCAACGGGTTCGGCGGACCGGGATTCAAGGGGAACCTGCTCCCACCGACCAACGTGCCGCTGTTCGGCTACCGCCTGTACACACCCGACCAGTTCTTCTCGGAGACGGTGAAGCAGGACATCGATCGTTTTATCGGGAGCGGCACCGCGAACTGGCGGCCCCAGAGCTGGTTGGGCGTCCGGGTGGTCGGGGGGGTCGACTTCACGAACCGCGTGGACACCGACCTGTGCCGTCGCGACCAGTGCGCGCCCATCAGCAACACCGCCATTTCGGGCTTCAAGACCGACAACCGCACCATCTTCTTCGACTACACGGCGAACGCGGATGCCACCGCGTCCTTCGTTCTGAGCCCAACCCTCACGTCGCGCAGCACGGCTGGCGTTCAATACGTCAAGAACGTGTTCGACCGCAACGGCGCCTACGCGGAGAACCTGGCACCCGGGGGCACGACCGTTACCGCCGGGTCGACCCCCTTGGCCGATGAATCGACCGACAAGACGGTCACGCTCGGCGCGTTCGTGGAGCAGGAATTCGGGTACAAGGGTCGCCTCTTTGTCACCGCGGGCCTGCGCACCGACAAGAACAGCGCGTTCGGCAGAAACTTCAGCGCCGTATACTACCCCAAGCTCGGCGTGTCCTGGGTCATCTCGGACGAGCCGTTCTTCCCGAGATGGTCCTGGCTGAGCAGCGCACGGCTGCGCGGGGCGTTCGGAGCCTCAGGCGTCCAGCCGGGAACGACGGACGCACTGCGGTACTTCCAGCCCCAGACCGCCAATGTCGACGGCACGGACGCGGCCGCGATCGTGTTCAGCGCCGTGGGCAACCCGGATTTGAAGCCCGAGCGGGCTCGCGAGTTCGAGCTCGGCGGCGAGGTGAACCTGCTTCAAAACCGCGTCACGGTTGAGCTGACGTACTACAACAAGCGCACGCAGGACGCGCTCATCGCGCGCACCGTGGCGCCGTCGGTGGGCGCGAGCGCCAGCCGATTCGAGAACCTCGGCGCCGTGGTGAACCGCGGTGTGGAGGGCTTGATTCGCGCGGTCGTGATCGACCGGCCGGCGATTGTCTGGGATATTTCGGCCAACTTCAGCTACAACACCAACTTCATCGCCGACATGGGCGGGGTCCCGCCCATCATCGGGACCACCACCAGCCAGGTGCAGGGCTACCCGATCAACGGGTGGTGGCAGCGCCCCTACACGTTCAGCGACGCCGACGGCAACGGGATCATCACGGCGAACGAGATCCAGGTCGGGGACAGCATGGTGTTCGTGGGCTACGCCAATCCACGCTGGGAGATCACCGGGACGACAGGGGTCGATCTGCTGAACCGCACGCTGCGCATCGAAGGTCTGTTCGACGCGAAGACAGGGTTTTATCAGCTGGACGGCACCGAGCGGATCCGCTGTCAGTCGCGGCTCAACTGCCGCGCGGAATTTGATCCCACGGCGCCGCTGTGGCAGCAGGCGGCGGTCGTGGCGCTGCGCGAAAGCGGCACGACGACGCAATATGGCTACATCGAGCGGGCGGATTTCCTGCGGCTGCGGGAGGCGTCGGTGACGTACCAGCTTCCCGCCGCCGTCGCGCGCGCGGTGCGTGCGGACCGATTGAGCTTCACCATCGCGGGCCGAAATCTCTGGCGGACCACCAAGTTTGCGGGGATCGATCCGGAGGCTAACTACTTCGGCGGGGCGACGGGGATCGTCAGCAACTTCCAAACCCAGCCGCCGCCCACCTACTGGACGTTCCGCCTGAACGTCGCGTTCTGAGGATCGACCCATGACTCGACACCCGATAGGCTCGTTGAGCCTCGCTGCGCTGCTGCTGCTGTCGCTCCACGGGTGCACGCATGACCTGCTCCAGGTCACCGACCCGGACATCATCCCGGACGTGAACACCCCATCTGGCGCGCTGGCCCTGAAAAACGGCGTGATCCTCCGCCTCGAGCAGGTCACCGCCGGCCTCGGCGGCAACGGGCCCGACAACCTCTTCATCTATGGCGGGCTGCTGGCCGACGAATGGCGCTCCGGGGACACGTTCGTACAACGCAACGACATGGACCAGCGGCTGTTCGATCCGACCAACACCTTCCTCGCCGGGCCGCTGCGCGCGCTCAACCGGGTGCGGGTGGAGAGTCGAACGGCAATCGACAAGTTGCGCGCGTATACGCCCACTCCGGTTTCGAACATCGGCCTGATGTTCGCGCTCACGGCATTCGTCGACAACCTCGCCGGCGAGTACTACTGCAACGGCATCCCGTTGAGCTTTCCTAACCCGGACGGCACGTTCTCATATGGGGACCCCGTCTCCGACGACTCGATGTTTGCACTGGCCGTGGCCACGGCGGACTCCGCCCTGGCGAACCGGGCGGGCAGTGACAGCATCCGGGTGCGGCAGCTCGCCTCGATCGTGAAAGCGCGGGCGCTCGTCAACCGCGGGCAGTTCGCAGCGGCGGCCGCGGCCGTGGCGGACGACGTGACGACCCGATTTCGCTACAACGCCACGTACTCGACCAACGCGGGGCAGAACGAGATCTGGAATCTGAACACCAGCATCAAGCGCTACTCGATGGGCGACAACGAGGGTGGGAACGGGCTCCCCTTCGCCACGGCCACCGACCCCCGCATCCCCCGCAAGATCGGAGGTCGCGTGTTCGACAGCGCAACCCAGCTCACCGCGATCCTGCAGGGAATCTGGGGCCGCTTTAGCCCGGTCGCGATCGCCACGGGGGTCGAGGCGCGCTTGATCGAGGCGGAGGCGGCGCTCAAGGCCGGCGACGCGACGACCTGGCTGACCAAGCTCAACCAACTGCGGGGCGACGCGGCGTTGTTGCCGACGCCGGTCGATACGAGTTACCGGCCGGTTCGCGGGACGACCCTCGCGTCGCTCGCCGACCCGGTGCTCGACACCGCGCGTGTGAGCCTGTTGTTCAGCGAGCGCGCGTTTTGGATGTTCAGCACGGGCCATCGCCTCGGCGACCTGCGGCGGCTGGTACGCCAGTATGCCCGGCCCATCGAGAGCGTTTACCCAACGGGGAGCTACGTAAAAGGCGGGCTGTACGGCACGGCCGTGAGCCTGCCCATCCCGTTGGACGAGCAGAACAACCCGCAGTTCAAGCAATGCACGGACCGGAACCCGTGATATTGGAGGCTACTGGGAACCGGTCTTGGTTCGGATGATGATCAGTCCGGCCGTGGAAGCCCCGCCGTAGCGCGTCGTGGCGTCGAGCCCGCTCAGCACCTCGATTGTCACGATGTCGCTCGCCGGGATCTGGTCCAGCAGCTGCACGTCGTACACCCGCACGTTGTCCACCATCAAGCGGACCTGATCGTCCAGGTAGATGCTCGCGGGGCCGCGCCGTGTCAGGCGCGCCGGTCTGCCTTTGCTCTCGCGCAGCCGGACGTACGGGACCGTGCGCTTGAGCGCGTCCCACGCCGTCTTCGCGCCGGACGCCGCGATCGTTTCCTGGGTGACGAGCGAGCTGGAGTTGGGAATAGGCGCAACGGCGCCACCGGACATCCTGCCGCCGCAGGCCGCGGACGCGAGTGGCCCCACGAGTGAGAGCGTGCGGTGCACGAATCGGAACGTCGAGCGCGCCGGCATGCGGCCTCGCCTCAATAGTCGTGTGGCGCGCCGGAGGCGTCAAGCACTAGTTTCGTTCGATGAAGTCTTGGTTACCGTTGACGGTTTCGCTGGCGGCTGGGGGCGCCGCGCTCGTCGGTTGCCGCGATACGGCCGCTCCATTCGCGCCCATCCCCGCCCGGATCGCGTTCGTGAGCGACCGGCGGCTCGGCCAGTCCGACATCTGGCTCATGAACACCGACGGCAGTCTGCAGCTTGTGACCGATCACCTCGCGCAGGACGATTGGCCGAGCTGGTCTCCGGACGGTACGCACCTCGCCTTCGAATCGGACCGCAGTTCGAACTACGACATCTACAGCACGACACTTGACGGCTCGGTGCTGGTCCAGCTCACCGCCGACACGGCGTTCGACGGGCAGCCGGCGTGGTCGCCAGATGGTGCGAAGATCGCGTTCGCCTCGACACGCAATGGGACCACGCCGCAGATTTACGTCATGAAGGCGAACGGGGACAGCGTCGTGCGCCTGACGCACAGTATCCGATTCGATGTGCAGCCCGCCTGGTCACCCGACGGCACGAAGATCGCGTTCGCGACGAACCGCGACAGCAACGATGAGATTTACGTGATGAACGCCGATGGGACGAACGCCGTGAACGTGACGAACCATCCCGCCGCCGACGACGGGCCCGCCTGGTCGCCGGACGGGACGAAGATCGCCTTCTATTCGGACCGCGACGGCAGTGATTTCGCGATCTACGTGATGAACGCGAACGGGAGCGGCGTGGTGAGGCTCACGTCCACCACTGTGCACCACGAGCTGCCCGCCTGGTCGCCCGATGGGCAGTACATCGCGTTCGACTCGGATGCCGACATCTATATGATGAAAGCGGACGGCACCGGGCTGCGACGGCTCACCAGCGGCAACGCGCAGGACTTCATGCCGCGCTGGCAGCCGTGAGTGTCTCTCACCCCGGCCCCGACCTCGTCCAGATCACGATCGTGCCGCACTGGTTGCCGATCCGCAGGAAGTCGAGCGGGGTCTCGGACAGCGTCCGATAGACCTCGATCCCGATGATCCCGATGGTCGGCATGTCGAGGCTGGTGGAGTAGGTCGCCGGGAAGCCGTCCACGACGAAATCGGGACTGCACTCCCGCGGCGCGCGCGCCATGCGCAACCGGCAGCCGGCGGTCGAGCCCCGGCACTGCATCCGCACGCCCGGGACGCTGCGGAACAGGTCACCGAGGGTCCGGGGTCCGGCTCGAGCGATCTGCTCCTCGGTGAGGAAGTAGCCCCGCCCAGCCGCGCGGCGCCGCTCGAAATCCCGCCGCCGCTCCTCCGCGAAGCTCGGGCGACGCTCGACCGCCACCGGGTCGAGCAGAACGGGAAGCCGCTCGAGCTCGAACACATCCGTGTGCACTTCGCCTTCGGCGAGCTGCACCACCCACGATGCGCCGACGTACCCGATCGCCCGCACTTGGAGGACGTAGTTCCCGGCGCTCAAGCTATCCCGGGCGAACCGGCCCTCGCTGTCCGAGGCGACCCCCCGGAGCGTTCCCAGGAGCGCGATGTGCGCACCTCGAATTGGGGAATGAGATTCGTGGTCCACGAGCCGCCCGGCAATAGCCCCGGTGCGCCGCTGGGTCACCGCCGCGTGAGGGGACGAGAGCAGCATCACACACGCCAAGCCGATGGTGGCGGCCTGGAAGACGCCCGGCGAGCGGAACCGACGTGCCATGTGACGAGCGACCGGCTGGATGTGGTCAGTTAGATAGTACGGGCCGATGGGGAGGTTGGAAAGAAGCGGTGCTCGCCGCCGGGTTGTCGCGGGGTTGGGACGGATGTGTCACAGTCCGCCGCCCCTCCCCTTGTCCCCCCGGGAGGACGATCTCCAACGGCGCCTCCGGAAACCTCTTGACGCCTGGCAAGCTGTGGCGTATTTCCTGCAGTGCAGGCGGTCCGTCATCAACCGTCCGAGCGCTCATGACCGTCACGCTCGCGTTAGGCCGTGTCAGACGGCTCGACATCTCTCACCTCATATCCCGGCCGGGTCCCCGTGGACGCGACCGGCGTTGTGCTTCGTTCCCCCGGGGCAGTTCCCCGCTCACATGAGGATTCCGCTATGACACTACCACGTCGTCAGGATTGGCTTGGTGCGGCGCTGCTCGCGTGCGGATTGGTCACTCTGGCGGGCCCGGCGGGGGCCCAAGACGCGGTGATTCACGGTCGAGTGATCAACGACCGGGGCGAGGGGCTGCCGGTCGCGACCGTGCAGATCCAGGAGTTGAACGTCGGGGTCTTCACGAACAGCGAGGGCCGCTACGCGATGCAGATCCCGGCCGCCCGCGTCACGGGGCAGACCGTGATGCTGCGCGTGCGGACCATCGGCCACAAGCCCGCGACTCGCCAGCTCACCCTGCGGGCGGGCGAGCAGACGCAGGACTTCACGCTCATCACCGACGTGAATCTGCTCGAAGCAGTCGTGGTCACGGGGACGCAGGAGGCGACCGAGCGCGTAAAGGTGCCGTTCAGCGTGACGCGCGTCGACGCCTCACAGATGCCCGTGCCCGCCGAGGACCCGCTGCGTGCGCTTCAGGGCAAGATCCCGGCGAACATCGTTTCCTACAGTGGGCGGCCCGGCGCGCAGCCGTCGGTGCTGCTGCGCGGGCCGACGTCGATAAACGCGCAAGGGCGGGGCCAGGATCCGCTCTACATCGTCGACGGGGTGATCATCAATGGCGCCCTCCCGGACATCAACCCCGGGGACATCGAGAGCGTCGAGGTGGTGAAGGGCGCCGCTGGCGCGTCGCTGTACGGGGCGCGGGCCGGCAACGGCGTCATCAACATCACGACCAAGTCCGGGCGTCGGGCGCTCGAGGGCGTACAGTTCAGCGCTCGCAGCGAAGGGGGCGTGAGCGACATCGAGCGCGACTTCGGGCTGGCGCGGTTCCAGGCGCTGGCGATGGACGAGCACGGCCGGCAGTTCTGCCAGGCAGTCAGTGGGCAACCCCTCTGCGCTCGAACCTTCGACTACCTGAAGGAGGAGGCGCGGATCAACAACTATCCGGCGGACTCGGCCACCACCACCGTGTCGCTGCCGATCGATCCCGGGGCGAACATCGCCGGTGACGTGCTGCGGCGGCGCTTTCAGGTCAGCCCGTGGCCCAGCACGGGCTACAACGCGGTGAACCAGGTGGTGACGCCGCATCCCTATCTCCAAAACAGCGTCGACATGACGGGGAGATTCGGGTCGACGCGCTTCTACGCCAGCGCGTCGAACCTGACCGAGCGCGGCGCGTTCCGGTTCCTGCAGGGGTTCGTGCGCAACTCGTTCCGGGCGAACGTCGATCAGGCCATCGGCTCCGCCTGGAACATCGGTCTGCGGACTGCATACACCCGCAGCACGCAGGACGGTCTCAATCAAGAGGGCGGTGGCCAGGCGTTCTTCCGGCTGACGCGTGTTCCCGCCGTCGCCAACATACTGCAGCGGGACACACTGGGGCGGCTCTACATCCGCCCCAATCTCCAGGGGGGCGGCACCCAGAACGAGAATCCGCTCTACTCGCTCGAGAACACGGCGCGTCAAGACCTCACCAACCGGTTCATCGGTGGCCTCACGCTGCGCTACGCCCCGGTGGACTGGTTCAATCTCGAGGGCGAGGTCGGGTACGATCTGCGCCGAGCGAACTTCTCGCAGGTCAATGACAAAGGCTTCCGCACCACGGCCTACGACCCCGTGACCAACGGTGGCTCGATCTTCCGGGGATCGTCCAGCAACGAGGCGATCAACGGCGGCGTGAATGCGAACTTCCGCCTTGACCTCGCCCGAGACCTGCGAGCGCGCTGGAGCTTGCGCTACTCCTACGAGCAGCGGGACAGCTCGATCGCGAGCGGCTTCGGGAACGCCCTCTCCGTCAAGGGCGTGACGTCGCTGGTGAACGCCGCGTCTGGCAAGACGCTGGCGTCGGGCGTGACCAGCGTCAGGCAGATCGGGCTGTTCGCGGGCACGGGACTCGAGTACAAGGACCGCTACATCCTCGACGCTTTGATCCGGCGTGACGGCAGCTCGCTGTTCGGTCCGGGCAGCCGCTGGGCGACGTTCGGCCGAGTCTCCGGGGCGTGGCGCGTCGCGCTCGAGCCCTGGTGGCCGCTCCCGCAAGTCAGCGAGCTCAAGCTGCACGGGTCCTACGGCACCGCGGGCGGCTCGCCCAGTTTCTCGGCCCAGTATGAGACGTTCACGATCGGGGCGGGTGGGTTGTTGTCGCTCACCACGCTCGGTAACCGCAACCTGCAGCCCGAAGTGCACCACGAGATCGAGCTCGGGGCCGACCTCGAGCTCTTCAATCGCTACGGTCTGACCGCCACCTACGCCCGCACCAGGATCGACCGCCAGATCCTGCTCGCGCCGGTCTCGTCGTCGACCGGGTACACGAACCAGTGGCAGAATGCCGGTACGCTCTTGAACATCACCTACGAGCTGTCGCTCAATGTGCCGCTGGTGCAGCGCCCCAGTGTGTCGTGGTCGATGAGCTTCGTGTATGACCGCAACCGCTCGTGGATCCAGCAGCTCGGTGTGCCGCCCTACTTCTACGGGGCCGCCAACGTCCAGGCGACCGACCAGATCTTCCAGGCGAAGGAAGGGGAGCTGTACGGGACGTTCTACGGGCGCAAGTTCCTCACCAGCTGCAGCGAGCTGCCCGCGCCGTTCAATACCGATTGTGGAGGTGCGAAGAGTCCGTTCCAAATGAACGACGAGGGTTGGCTGGTGTGGGTCGGCAAGGACAACAATCCTCGGTGGGGCATTACCCACAACTTGTGGGAGACCTCAGTGCCCGGCTGCATCAACTCGGCCGGGATCGCCGAGACCGTGTGCAGCCAGCCCGGCACATCCACCATCACGTCCCCTTGGGGGGTCGGGCTCAACTGGGGGATGCCGATCATCCTGCGGGGTGACCCCGGCGACATGCGCAATGCCCCGAACGTAGCGCTCGGGAACGCGCTGCCGAGTTTCCGCTTCGCGGTCACGCAGGACCTGCAGTGGAAGCGCTTGAGCCTGCACGCGCTGGTGGACGCAGCGATCGGCCAGCATGTGTGGAACCAGGGCTTCCACTGGGCCCACCTCGACTTCCTGTCGAAGGATGTGGACCAGGTCGGCAAGTCGGTCGAAACCGCCAAGCCGATCGGCTACTACTACCGCGCAGCGCCGCCCGACAACGCCGCCGGGTTGGGCGGTTTCTACGACATCCTGGGCCCGAACAATTTCACGGTCGAGGACGCGAGCTACGCGAAGTTGCGCGAGCTGATGGTGTCCTACCACATCGGCGCGGTCCGCGGCGTCGGGGACTGGGGCGTGAGCCTCGTGGGCCGCAACCTGTTCACCATCACGGGATACCGCGGCTTCGATCCGGAGATTGGGCTCGGCGCTTTGCCGCCGCAACCGGGGCTCGCCGGTGGCGGCAATGGCGGCCAGGCGGCATCGGGAGCGGTCAACGCGGTCGACGCGTTCTCGTTCCCGAACCTGCGCACCTTTACGATCGGGATCACGACCAGCTTCTAGGCTCGGTCCGACCCGCCGCGGCGGCAGGCGCTGCGTAGCGCGGCGGGGTCGGGCTGTCCGTGTTCGCTCCAGGGGGATCGATGAGAACGTTTCTATTCGGATTGTACGGTGTGGTGATGGTGGGTCTGACGGCGTGCACCGACCCGCTCGTCGTGGACAATTCCAACAACCCGGACCGGGGGCGCGTGTTCAGTAACGCGGCCGATCTCGAGCAGCTCATCAGCAACACGTACGCGCGCGCCCATGCGGCGACCCTCGGGGGGGGAACCGTGCTGACGGGCGGGATCAACGATGCGCTGCAGCCGCAGCTTCTGGTCATGGGGATGGAGAACGTGTCCACCCTGGCCAATTTCGCGATGGGCCCGCGCAGCGCCATTCCGCGCAATCCGATCAGCAATGCGCGCGGCAGCCAGGGGAACCTGGGGAACTACCGCGACTGGGTCGTCGGGCACAGCGCGGAGCGCATGGCGGCGCTGGGGGTGGCACGGCTGAAGGCCCTGACGCTGGGGTCGCCGGCGCGCGATGCGCGGGCCCGCGCGTTCGCGCGCTTTTCGCAGGGCGTGGCGCTCGGCAATCTGGCGCTGGCGTACGACTCGGCCTCGATCCTCACCGAGAACGACAACCCCGAGGCCGACGCCGGCGTGATCGTGCCGCTGTCGGGCTACCGCCAGGTCATGACCGCGGCGCTCGCCTACCTCGACTCGGCCATCGCGATCGCCTCGGGTCCGGCGCCCACGGGTCCGACGGGGGACTGGTTCCCCCTTCCCGCCACCTGGGTCAACGGGAACGCGCTCACCGGGGGCGCGACGGGCACGTTCGTTCAGCTGGCACGCTCGTACAAGGCGCGGCTCCGCGCCGGCGTGGCCCGCACGCCTGCCGAGCGTGCCGACATCACGGCTGGTGGAATCGTGGATTGGAGCAAGGTGATCGGCGACGCCACCGCTGGCCTCGGGGCGACCGGTGCAGCCGACTTCAGCATCTCCATGGACCGCACCATCGGGTGGGATATAGCGTGGGTGGCGCAGCATTTCGCCTCTGCCAACTGGCACCAGATGTCCCAATTCTACGTCGGCATGGCGGACACGTTGGGCGGGTACGACACCTGGCTCGCGACGGCGCCGCTGCTCCGGCCCACGTTCACGGTGGTGACACCCGATCGGCGGTTCCCACAGGGCACGACGCGCCCCGCGCAGAACGCGGTCACGATCCCCGGGACGTTCGCCGCGACCCCGTACTTCCGGAACCGCCCGCCCGGGAACGACTCGCCCGGCGAGGCCATCGGGATCTCGCAGTACGACTTCTTCCGATCGCGCGCGTTTCGGGTCGCGGACCGCGTCGGAGCCTACCCCGTCATGACGGCGGCCGAAATCCGCCTGCTGGCGGCGGAGGGGTACCTGCGCTCGAATCCCCCTCAGGTCGCGACCGCCGCCGCGCTGATCGACGTCTCCCGCGTCGGGAAAGGGCAGATGAAGCCGCTCGCCGGCGTCATAACGGACACCCTCATGTCAGTCCCGGGGATGGATGCCACCTACGTGCCGGCCAGCCGCTCCTGTGTGCCTCGCGTGCCCGACGCGGCGTCTCCGAGTCGGCCCTACACCAAGAGCAAGTGCGGCAACATCTGGGACGCGCTGAAGTGGGAGTACCGGATGGAGACGGCGTACACCGGGTATGGGATGTGGTTCTTCGCCGCGCGCGGCTGGGGCGACCTCCCGGTTGGGACCGCCACCGACTGGCCGGTGCCGAACCAGGAAATGGACGCTCGCAGCGAGCCGTTCTACAGCACGGGCGGCACCGGGGGCCGGGACGCCGCTGGGCCCGGTAACTACGGACTGTTCCTGGGCGGGGTCTACGGCTGGTGAAGGCGCGGCAGGTAGTGCGCCCGTTCTGCGTGGCGCTCGTTCCGGCTGTGCTCGCGGCGTGCTACACCTACACACCGTTGCCGACGCTCGCGCCGACACCCCAGGCCAGCGTGGCCCTGACGCTCTCCGATCAAGGCCGCGTGGGCGCCGGCCCCACGATGGGTGCGGGCGTCGCGCGGGTGGAGGGGGCGCTGATCGGCTCGACCGACAGCGACTTCACTCTGCGGGTGGCCGCGATCACGGACCTGAGGGGACGGCAGACTCGCTGGAGCGGGGAAACCGTCACGCTGCAGCGGGCGTGGGTGGGGAACGCGTACGAACGGCGCTTCTCGCGGTCCCGCACCTACGTCCTGGTAGGCGCGCTGGCCGCCGGATTCGTGTCGTTCGCCGTCACGCGCCACTGGTTCGGCGGCGGGCCTTTGACCGACAACCCCGGCGGGGGTGGAGGAAGCCAGCAGTGACACCTGTGAACCACACTCTCGACCCGAGTACACCATGATGCGATCCCGGTCCGCCGTTCTCTGCGTCCTTGCGTTCGTGGTCGTCGCGTGCCGTCGCGACGCAACCTTCACGGAGCCCATCCCCGCGTACGCGGCGATCCACTGGGTGCACGCGCTGCCCGACACGATGCAGGAGGACTTCCGCATCGTGGACATCGTGTCGAATGCGGGGCTGTACGATCAGAACTTCCGCGGCGCGAACATGTTCTATCAGGGAATCGAAGTGGGGGCGCGCCACCTGCAGATCTTCAACTCGAGCCCGGACCCGTTCGTCTCGAAGCAGGTCATGCAGGACACGGTGATCGACTTTGCGGCGAGCGACAGCATTACGCTCATCCACATGGGCTTTGCCCGCGCGGGCTCGACGCCGGCGCGCCAGGTTCACCTGTTCACCGACAAGGCCGGCGATCCCGGGGCGGGCAACCTCGGGTTCCGCGTGATCCACGCGGGCGCCGGCATGGGCAACGTCGACGTGAATCTCATCCGGCACCGGGCCGACACGCTGACCTTGCCGGCCACACCGCTCGTCGCCAACGTGGCGTATGGCGTGGCCAGCGCGTACGTCACGGTGGCTGCCGATCCCGCGGTGGCGACCCCAGAGTCGTTGCGCGTCGTGGTGACGGCGGCGGGCACGACGACGCCGATCCTCGTGAACGTCGCTCTGCCTGTGGGGGAAAACGGCGACGCCACGAAGAATCCCATCCCGGGCGCCCGGGTGGCGCGTTCCGCGATGACGGCGGTGGTCGTCCCGCGCTCTGTCGCCGGGACCACGGCGCCGCAGACGACGGTCTTCACGACGCCGAGCGCCGTGATCCTGGTCGATCGACGCCCGCCGGATACGGTACCGTAAGGCTAGACGGGCAGACGGGTAGTAAAAAAGAAACGGGGGGCGCACAGAGCTTGCGTCCCCCGTTCCGCTTTCTACCCGTCTAGCTCTTCAGTCCACAATCGCATCCGGCATCACGAACCTGATCGGGTCCACCGCGTGGCCGTTCACCCACACTTCGTAGTGCAGGTGCGGGCCGGTGGAGAGGCCCGTCGAGCCGACCTTCGCGATCACATCGCCCCGCTTCACCCGCTTGCCGCGCGCGACGAGAATCGTGGAGCAATGGGCGTAACGCGTCACGACCCCGCCGCCGTGATCGAGCGTGAGCATGTTGCCGTAGCCCTCTTCCCACTTCACGTCGGTGACGATGCCGGCGGCTGGGGCCTCGATCTCGGCGCCCGCCTTCGCCGTCACGTCGATCCCCTCGTGCGGGCGGGCGAGGTGCAGAATCGGGTGGACGCGCATGGACGCGAAGGCGCTCGAGATCCATCCCCTGGTCGGCATGATGGACGGCGTCGCCGCCAACCGCTCCCGCTGCTTGGCGAGCGAGCCGTATGCTTCGTTCAGCGACCGCACCAGAATGTCGGCGCGCCGGCTGAGCGCGTCCATGTCGACCCGCGCCGCGAGCGCGGCCTGGCCATTCGGCCCCACCGCGGACAGGCTGTCGCGCTCCGACCACGCCCCGGCCGGCCCGCCGATGCCCGCCCGCTGCACGCCGGCGTCGGTCGGCGTGAGCCCGGCGAGCAGTCGCATCTCCTGCTCCCGCTGGCTGAACTGGTTGATGGTGTCGGTGAGTACGACCAGCCGCTCGCGCATCCGCTGGACTTCCTCGGCGAGCAGGCGGTTCTCGTTTTCCAGCGCGCGGCTGCGCGTGATGTTGACGCCGCGCGAGATGGCGGCGGCGCCCAGCACCAGGAACGCCAGCGCGACCACGCTGCCGATCCCGGCCAGGACCTTCACGACGGTCTGCGACAGCTCGACGGCGCGGGAAGTTCCCGAGCCGTGAGGCACCACCATGACCGTCCAGCGTCGCTCCGTCTTGTTGCTCATCTCCCTGTAGCGACCTCACGTCAACACGTGTGATCCGACGCGATACGCGCCGGTACTCGCCAGCACTCGATGTACCTACCGAAGGGAGAATCCGGACAGGGCGTTGGGCCGGGTTCCCGGTGGGAGTCCAAAGCTACGGGTCGCCTCCCGACCCGTCAACATGGCAAAAAGTGAGCCAAAGTGAGCCATATCACGTGGTTTCGGGCTCTATGCGGAGGCCAGGCGGGGCTTCGGAAAGAGAATGGGCGGTTTCGCTACCGGACGACCCTCAACCGCCGGCTCGCCCAGGTCGGCCAGGCGCACGCGTGCCAGGGGTGTGGGGGGCCCGAACAGTGTCCACACGGCGTCAGCTGTCGCGGGAATGAACGGTTGACACAGCACCGCCAGCCGAGCCACGGTCCGCGCAAGGCCGGCGAGCACGGCATCGAGCTCTGTTTCCTTGCCCGCCTTTCTGAGTTCCCACGGCACCGTCTCCTGGATGTACCGATTGGCACGCGCCGCGAGATCCATCCACTGCGCCGCGCCCTCCTCGAGCTCGTAGCCGTCCATCGCCCGCTGGTACGCCGCGACCGCCGTGCGAGCGGCGTCCTCGAGCGGCGCCGCCCGTGTCCGGGGGTCGCGGGGCACAATACCGCCACGGAAGCTGTGGATCATGTCGAGCGAGCGCTTCACCAGATTGCCGAACGTATTGGCGAGGTCGGACTCATAGCGCGCGTCGAACCGCTCCCACGTGAAGTCCCCGTCGTTCGCGAACCCGACCTCGCGCAGCAGGTAATAGCGCAGCGCGTCGGGGCCGTAGTGATCGATCGCTTCGCCCAAGGTCACGGCCGTCCCGGCGGTCTTGCTCATCTTGGCCCCCGACCATTGCACGTAGCCGTGCGCCCACACCGCACGGGGTGGCGCGAGCTCCGCGGCGAGCAGCATCGCCGGCCAGATCACGCAATGAAACCGTGTGATCCCCTTCCCGATGACGTGGAGGTCCGCGGGCCAGAGCCGCTCGTAGCCCGCGTCCGGGAATCCCGTGGCCGAGAGGTAGTTGATCAAGGCGTCGAACCAGACGTACACGGTCTGCTGCGCGTCGTCCGGAAACGGAATGCCCCACGGCTGCCGCTGCCGCGAGATGGAGATGTCCTGGAGCCCGGCCTCGAGCAGCCGCACCACTTCGTTGCGACGGATCTCGGGCTCGACGGCGAACGCGCCCGAGCGGATGCGGTCGAGCACGGCGTCGCGGTACCGGCTCAAGCGGAAGAAATGATTCCGCTCCTTCGTGGGGATCAAGTCGAGCGTGGGGTGCTCGATGCAGTGGCCGTTGACGATCTGCGCGCCGGTCTTGAACTCCTCGCAGCCGGTGCAGTACAGGCCCTCGTATTCCGCCTCGAACAGGTCGTCGGGGTGGCGGGCACGGATGCGCCCGAGCAGCGCGGTGACGGCCCGGGCGTGCCGCGGCTCGGTAGTGCGGATCCAGTCGTCGTTGCTGCATTCCAGGCGGCGCCAGTAGTCCGCGAAGCTCACCGCCATGCGGTCCACCCACGCCTGCGGCGTCACGCCGGCGCGGGCGGCGGCCTGGATCACCGACTGGCTGTGCTCGTCCATCCCCATCAGGAAGCGGACGTCGTCGCCGCGCAGCCGCCGGTAACGGGCGATGCAGTCGGCGCCGATCTTTTCGAGGGCGTGCCCCAGGTGCGGGTCCCCGTTCGAATAATCGATGGCGGTCGTGAGGTAGAACTTAGGCATCGCCGCCGGAGCGGGCGATTTCGTCCTTCAGCTTCTCGAGCGATACCACGCGCGTGTCGCCGCCCCCCCCCTCAGAGCGGAGCGTCACGGTCTCGCGGAAGATGTCCACGGCCAGGACCCGCTCGGGTCCCACGCCGGTGCGTAGCACCTTCCCCTCTTTGGGAAAGCGCTTGCGGGTCTGCACGTAAAAGTCGTGCTCGTAGCGCAGGCAGCACAGCAGCCGCCCACACCCGCCCGAGATCTGCGACGGATTGAGCGACAAGTGTTGATCCTTGGCGAGCGCGAGGCTGACCGGCCGCAGCTCGGGGAGCCAGCTCGAACAGCAGTACTGGCGCCCGCAGCGGCCCACGCCGTCCAGCCGCTTCGCCTCGTCGCGCGCGCCGATCTGCCGCAGCTCGATCCGGGTGTGGAACAGGCCGGCGAGGTCGCGCACCAGCGCGCGAAAATCGACGCGCTGCTCGGCCGTGAAATAGATCGTCAGCTTCTTCCGATCCCACTGCCACTCGGCATCGGAGACCTTCATCGGGAGCGCGTGCTGCTGCACCCGTTCCATCACCCTGCGGCGTACCGTGGCTTCCTCTTCGTGGAGCCGCTCGGCGGCCCGCGTGTCGTCCGGTGTGGCGCGCCGCACGATGCGACGCTCAGGAGCGGCGGGCTCGGCGGTGGGGGCGGCGGCTGCGCCCGCGGCGAGGCTGCACCCCTGGCACGCCGCACCGCACTTCTTGGTGGCGACGGCACCCACCGCCGACACGCGGCCGAGGTCGTGGCCCCGCTCGACCTCCACGATCACGGCATCGTGCAGGGCGAGCGTGTCCTCGGACGGCCAGGTGAAGTATTCCTTGCGGTTCCCCTTGAACCGGACTTCGACGATCGGCGTCAACTCACTTCTCGCTCAAAGCACCCATCGAAAGGTACTTCTCCTCTCGACGTTTGAGCAGCTTCTCCATCTTGGTCTTGCGGAGCAGGCGCACATGGCGGCGGAGGGCGTCGCCCAGGGCTCCCGCGGCGGCGTCGGGGTCGGCGTGGGCGCCCCCGGGCGGCTCCGGAATGATCTCGTCGATCACGGCCAGCTCCAGCAGGTCTTCGGCCGTGATCTTCAGGGCCTCGGCCGCCCGTTCCCGCTGAGTGGCGTCCTTCCAGAGAATCGCCGCACAGCCTTCGGGCGAAATCACCGAATACACCGAGTTTTCGAACATCAGCACCCGATCGGCGAGTCCTACCGCGAGCGCCCCGCCGGAGCCCCCTTCACCGATCACGGCGGTGACGATCGGGGTGCGTAGCGTCGCCATCTCCACCAGGTTGCGGGCGATCGCTTCGGCCTGGCCGCGCTCCTCGGCGCCAAGCCCGGGGTAGGCGCCCGGTGTGTCCACCAGCGTGATCACGGGAGCGCCGAACTTCTCGGCCAGGCCCATCAGCCGCAGCGCCTTGCGGTAGCCCTCCGGGTGCGCCATCCCAAAGTTGCGGTGCAGGTTCTCCTTCGTGTCGCGCCCCTTCTGGTGCCCGATCAACATCACGCTCATGCCGTCGAGCCGTGCCCAGCCGCCCACGATCGCGGGGTCGTCGCGGAACAGCCGGTCGCCGTGCAGCTCGACGAAGTCGGTGAAGACTGTGTTGACGTAGTCGAGGGTGTACGGGCGCTTGGGGTGGCGCGCCACCTGGACGCGCTGCATCGGCGTCAGGTTCCGGTAGATCTCGCCACGCAGCTCCGCCAGCTTTCGCTCGAGGGCGGCGAGCTCCTTGGACACGTCCACGGCGGTGTCGCCGGTGACGCGCTTCATCTCGTCGATCTGGCGCTCGAGCTCCAGCAGCGGGCGCTCGAAGTCCAGCGTATGCGTCGCCATCAGTTAGGGCGTCCTCACCAGATGCACGTGTTCCGCGCCCACCACTTCCCGGAGCGCGGCCAGCAGATCGTCTCCGACTTCGACTCTGAGCGAGCGGCTCCGGAGTCGCGTCGGTGGCTCCCCTCCACCACCTGCACCACCTCCATCACCTCCACCACTTCCTCCGTTCCCCACCTCGACGAGCACCGGACAGGGTCCCGGATGCGCGGCGCACAGCGCCGCCACTGCGCGGGCGGCGTCGGGCGGCGGGGGCGCGGCCCGCGACCACACGAGCGCCACGCCGATCGCCCCTTTGGCCCGCAGATCGTCGAGCGGCTGGGCCGTCTCGACGATGAACGGCGCCTGCTCTTCGTCCCGGTCCCGCGCACTGTGGCTCCCCGTGAGCAACAACGCGCCGTCCGGACGGATCACCTCGTTGAGCTTGGCCCACGCCTCCGGGAACACCAGCGCTTCCGCCGTGCCGTGGAAGTCCTCCAGCACGAGGCGTGCGTATTCCGCGCCCGACTTCTTCGAGATCTGTCGCTTCACGACCGTCACCACCGCCGCGACCCGCACCTTCTGGTCGCTCCAGCGGCCCAGCGTCGCGGTCGTCCGGGTACCGAAAAGCTCCACCTCGGCGCGGTACTTGGCGAGGGGGTGCCCGGAGATGAAGAAGCCCAGCACGGCCTTCTCCCGCGCCAGGCGATCGTGCTCGCTCCAGGGGGGAAGGTCGGGAAGTGGGGCCGGCGGTCCGGGGTCCGGGGTGTCCTGCCCCCCTCCGAACAGCGCATGCTGACCCGATTGCCGCTCCGCCTGGCGGGCCTGCGCCTCGGCAAATGCGTGGTCCAGGGCCGCGACGAGTTGCGCGCGGTGGCCCCCGAGGGAATCGCAGGCGCCGGAGTCGATCAGCGCCTCGATCACCCGCTTGTTGCAGAGCCGCAGGTCGATGCGCTCGCACAGGTCGACGAGCGTGCGGTACGGCTCCCCGGCCTGCCGCCCCGCGATGATCGACTCGATCGCGCTCCCGCCGACGTTCTTGATCGCGCCCAGCCCGAACCGGACCCGGCCCTCGCCGACCACGGTGAACTTGAACCCCGACTCGTTCACGTCGGGCGGCAGCACTTCGAGGCCGAGCTCTCGGGCCTCGTTGATGTACTGCACGACCTTGTCGCTGTTGCCGATTTCGGATGACAGCAGCGCCGACATGAATTCAGGGGCGTACCGCGTCTTGAGCCATGCCGTGCGGTACGACAGGACCGAGTACGCGACCGCGTGCGACTTGTTGAAGCCGTACCGGCCGAACGTCTCAATCTGGGCGGCGATGTCTTCGATCACGCGCAGCGGGTGCCCGCGCTCGACCGCGCGCGTGACGAAGCGGCCCAGCTCCTGCTGGATCAGCTCCTTGTCCTTCTTGCCGACCGCCTTGCGCAGCACGTCGGCTTCCGCGAGCGAGAATCCCGCGAGTACGTTCGCGATCCGCATCACCTGCTCTTGATAGGTGATCACGCCGTACGTCGGCTTGAGAATTTCTTCGAGCGCGGGGTGCGGGTAGCGCACCGGCTCGCGGCCGAGCTTGCGGTTGATGAACACGAGATGCATCCCCGTGTCGAGCGGCCCGGGCCGGAGCAGCGCGTTGGCCGCCACCAGGTCGTCGAACCGGTCGCACTGCATGTTGCGCAGGCAGTCGGTGGCGAGCGGAGACTCGAATTGGAACACGCCCGCCGTACGGCCGGCGCGCAGCAGCCGGTACACCTCGGGGTCCGCGAGGTCGAGGGTCTCCATGGCGAGCGTCACGCCGTGTCGCGCCCGCACCATCTCCACCGTATCGTGGATCACGGTGAGGGTCTTCAAGCCCAGGATGTCGATCTTCAGCATCCCGACCTGCTCGAGCCCCACCCCGTCGAACTGGGTGATGATCGCGTCCGCTTCCTGCGGGGCGAGGCACACGGGGACGTAGTCGGCGAGGGGGCCGGGGGCGATCACGACGCCCGCCGCGTGCACCGACGCATGACGCGCCAGTCCCTCGATCCGGGTGCCGAGCTCGAGAATCTTGCGCACCCGCTCGTCCTGGCCCGCGGCCGCCCGCAGGTCCGGCACCTTCTCGGCCGCTTCGGCCAGCGTGAGGGCGTACCCGGGGCCGGAGGGGATGAGCTTGCTCAGGCGGTCGACGTCTCCCATCTCGAGGCGCAGCGTGCGTGCCACGTCACGGAACGCGGCCCGCGCCTTCATGGTCCCGAATGTGATGATCTGGCCCACCGACTCGCGGCCGTAGCGGGAGCGCATGTACTCGATCACCTCGCTGCGGCGCTCGAAACAGAAGTCCAGGTCGATGTCCGGCATGGTGACGCGCTCGGGATTCAGGAACCGCTCGAACAGCAGGTCGAACTTGAGCGGATCGATGTCGGTGATGCCGAGCGCGTAGGCCACGAGCGACCCGGCGGCCGACCCGCGCCCGGGCCCCACCGGAATGCCGCGCGCCCGCGCCGCTGTCGTGATGTCGGAGACGATCAGGAAGTACCCGGCGTAGCCGGTGTGCGAGATGACGCCCAGCTCGTAGGCGAGCCGCTCCTCCACCGCGGGCGGCAGGGGCTCGCCGTAGCGCGCCCGCGCCCCGGCGCGCGCCAGGTGGACGAGCAGGTCGTTGTCCGAGGCGAACTCCGGCGGGCGGGGAAACTGGGGCAGGAAGTACCGCTTCTCGAAGTCGAACTCGCACAGCTCGGCCACGCGCGCCGTCTCGGCCACGACCTCCGGATGCTCCGGGAACAGCCGCTGCATCTCGGCTTCGGACTTGACGTAGCTCTCCTGGCCGAAGAAGCGGAATCGGTTGGGATCGTCCAGATCCTTGCCGGTGCCGATCGCGAGTAGCACGTCGTGCGCCTCGGCGTCGTCCTTGCGCAGGTAGTGCGCGTCGTTCGTCGCGACGACCGGCAGCCCGAGCTCCTGCCCGAGACGGTACGCCCCCGCGGCGACGACCCGCTCCTCCGGGAGCCCGTGGTCCTGGACCTCGAGCCAGAAGCCATCGCGGCCGAACAGTTGCGCGAAATACTGCGCGCTCGCCTTGGCCGCCTCGTAGTTCCCCTGCCGCAGGTACAGCGCGACCTCTCCCGAGAGGCAGGCGGCCAGACCGATCAGGCCGTCGCGGTGCTGCTCGAGCGATTCCCGGTCGATCCGGGGGCGCCGGTAGAAGCCCTCGAGGAATCCGATCGAGGAGAGCTTGATGAGGTTCGCGTAGCCGACGCGGTTCTTGGCGAGCAGCACGAGATGGGAGTAGCCCGCCGGGACGTCCACGGGCTTCTCCCGTTTGTGCCGGCTGCCGAAGGCGAGGTACGCTTCGAAGCCGAGAATGGGCCGCACACCGCGGGCTTTCGCCTCGGTGTAGAACTGCCAGGCCCCGTGCAGGTTGCCGTGATCGGTGAGCGCCAGCGAATCCATGCCCAACGCCCGGATCCGGTCGAGCAGGTCGGGGATCCGGTTGGCGCCGTCGAGGAGGGAGTACTCGCTGTGGGTGTGGAGGTGGACGAACGGCATGCCGCTACCGCGCTCGCGCGTCCAGCTCCTCGAGCACGCGGTCGAGGGGAAGTTGCCTGGCTGCGAGTAGCACTACTAGATGATAGAGCAGGTCCGCGGCCTCGCTCGCGAGGCGCGCCCGGTCCTCGCTGGTGGCGGCGAGCACCGTCTCGACCGCCTCCTCGCCGACCTTCTGGGCGACCTTGGCCACCCCTTCCTCGAGCAGCCGCGCCGTGTACGAGCCCGCCGGTTTGTCGCGGGCGCGCGCGGCGACCGTACGGGCGAGACGCGTGAGGGTGCCGCCGGTCGACTCGCCGAAGCAGGTGGCCGCGCCGGTGTGGCAGGCTGGCCCCTGCTGGCGCACGACGTACAGCACCGCATCGCCATCGCAGTCCACACGGACGTCTTCCACGGTCTGCGTGTGGCCCGAGGTCGCGCCCTTCTGCCACAGCTCGCCGCGCGAACGGCTGCGGTAGTGGGCCTGGCCGGTCGCGCGCGTCCGTTCCAGGGCCTCGCGGTCGGCGTACGCCACCATCAGCACCTCGCCGGCGAGCGCGCTCTGCGCCACGACGGGGACGAGTCCGTCGGTCCCGAAGCGCACGGCCTCAATCCAATTGTTGGAGGGGGAGGACACTCGTTGAACCTATCGGCGCTCCCGTGCATTGTCAAAATCCCGGCGGCGGGAATATCTTTGCGGCCCATGGGCTGGGTCGCGAGCGTGTTCGCGCTGGGTCTGATAATGGCCCTGCTGCATCGACTCACCGCAGGCAGCCCGGTCGAAGCGCGCGCGACGCTCGCCCTCGGGTTCCTGCTGCTCGCGGCACTGGCGGGCGGTGAGCTGGCGAAGCGCGTGCGCCTGCCGCGCGTGACCGGCGCGCTGCTGATCGGCTTCGCCGCGGGGCCCGCTTGGCTCGGCTTGATCCGGCGTGACGAGGCAAACGCCCTCCAGCTCGTGGCGGACGCCGCCGTCGCGCTCATCGCGCTCGCGGCCGGGACGCAGCTCACGCTCGAGACGTGGCGCACCGGCCGCACGGCGTTCGCGCGGCTCGCGACCGGCGCGATCGCCTTCCCGTTCGCGGTCGTGACGCTGGTCGCGTGGTCGGTGAGCCGCGGGTTGCCGATCGCCGCGCACCAGCCGTGGCTTGATCGCCTCACGGTGGCTCTGGTACTCGGCACGCTCGCCGCCGCCGCGTCGCCCGCGATCACCCTGGCCATGATCGACGAGATGCGCGCGCGCGGGCCGTTGGCGCGCTCACTGCTCGCCGTGACGGTCGCACAGGACGTGGCGGTGCCGATCCTGTTCACGGCCGTGCTGCTCGGTTCCAAGGCGCTGGCGAGCGCCGGGGCGCTGCAGCTGACGGTGGCAGGCGTCGCCGCGCTCGAGCTCGCCGGATCGTTGGCGGTAGGCGTCGCCATCGGAGCACTGTTGGCGCAGTACACCCGGCTGCTGCGAGGGCCCGAAGCCGCATGGCTCGTGGCCGCGGCGCTCCTCGCGGCCGTGGCCGCGCGGCTGTTGCGTCTGGAGCCGCTCCTGATCGGCCTCGCCGCCGGGGTCTACCTCGAGAACTTCTCGCCCGTCGAGCGCGGGCGGCTGGGGCACGACCTGAACCGCACCGCGCCGGTCGTGTACATCATCTTCTTCGCCCTCATGGGCGCCGGCCTGCAGCTCGGCGTGCTGGCCCAGCTGTGGCCCTGGGCGTTGCTCCTGGCGGGGCTGCGGGTGGTGAGCTTGCGCTACGGCCTCCGCTGGGCCGCTCGCCATCCGGCCGTGACGCCGGTCCTTGCCCGCACGGCGTGGCTTGGCCTTATATCGCAGGGGGGCACGGCGGTGGCGCTCGCCCAGCTCGCCCGGCGTGCGTTTCCCGAATGGGGGGTCTCGCTCGAGACCTTGCTCGTAGCGATCATTGGTGTCCACGAAGTGGCCGGACCAATCTGCTTCCGCCAGGCGCTGCTTCGGGCTGGGGAAGTGCTGGAGAGGGACGCGGAGGGAACGCATGGCGGCGCAGCGGCTCTGGGTGACGGGACTGTCGTGGCTTCTGGTGGGGTGTAACGGCAGCGACGGTATCAGCCCGCCACTGCCCCCCTGTACGTCCGGCACCCCACTGGCCCTGAGCATCGGCGCCTATCAATCCATAGATCCCGGTCGAGTGTCGGGCTGCATCGTGTTCCCTGCGACCGCGTCCGCAACGGAGTACCTGCTGGTCCCGCAGTCGGCGACCGGCACGCCCAACGACAGCCAGAGCTTCCAGCTGGTGGGGAGCGACCTCACCCCGTCCACCATGGCGTCGCTGGTCGCGGCTCCCGAGGCCGCGCCTACCGCCGTCGGTCCCGCCGAGCGGTTCCATCTGTTCCTGCGGCAGGCGGAGCGGAGTCGCGCGTATCCGGTGCCGCCCCAGCCGCAGCGCGCGGGGGGAGGGCAGCAGGCTGTGCAGGCGGCCGCGCAGGCGTCGCCGCCGCCCAGGAGGCCGTTCACCCCGGCGGATTCCGGCGTGATCAACTCGTTCAAGGTCTGCAGCGACGTGCAATGTAGGACCTCTCATACGGTCGATGCCGCGCTGATGAAGATCGGCCAGCACATCGCAATGTACGTCGACACCGCCGCCCCCACCCCCGGCCTTTCCCAGTCCGACCTGGACGCGCTGCGGGCGGTATTCGACACGCGGCTGTACCAGATCGACACCACGGCGTTCGGCCGGGAGTCCGACATCGATCACAACGGCGTCGTCATCGTGTTGATGACGAACGGGGTGAACGAGCTCGTGAAGGCCGCGGACTGCTCGTCCGGTGTCGTCGCGGGATACTTCTACGGCGCGGACATCGATCCCTTCTGGGGGCCGCAGTTCAACAACGGCGAGATCTTCTATGCGCTCGTACCGGACCCTGTGCCCACGCTCCAGAGCTGCTCGCACACGGTCGCGGAGGTCAAGCGGCTGGTGCCGGTCACCTTCATCCACGAGTTCCAGCACATGATCAGCTACAATCATCACGTGTTGGAGCGACACGGGGATGCCGAGATCTTGTGGCTCAACGAGTCGCTGTCGCACTACGCGGAGGAGCTGGGTGGTCGCAGCGTGCTCCCGGCGGACACCGCGACGTTTTGCAGCTACGTAGCCGGCGACCTGAGCAACTCAGGCACGTACTTGCAGTCGCCGCAGAGCCACTTTTTGGTGGACACGGCCGGCATCGGGGACTTGGCGAACCGTGGCGCGTACTGGCTGTTCCTGCGCTACCTGATCGACCAGTACTCGGCGGATACCTCGTTCGCACAGCGCGCCGTATTCACCCGCAAGCTCGACATCACGAGCCTCACCGGGCCGCAGAACGTGGCGACGCAGACGGGGCAGTCGTTCGCGCTGGTGCTCGAGCGCTGGGCGCTGGCGAACTGGGTTTCCGATCTCCCCGGCTTTACGGCCCCATCCGAGCTGCGATACAAGATGTGGCGGTTCCGGGCGGACTATCCGCTGCTGCGCAACAAGTGCCCAGATCCGGGTACGGGCGTGCCGCCGTATCGCGCTATCCCGGCTGCCTTCACACTGGTGCCCGGCGTCGGCGCCGGGAGCGCGGTGAACCTGAGCGGTGTGCTGCGCGCCGGGTCGGGCACGTACTTCCGCGTCCAGCAGGCCGCGGGCGAGACAGGGTTCGGCTTGTTGTTCAGCAACGGCTCCGGCGGGCGACTGGGTGGCTCGCTCGTTGGCCCGCTGTTCCACTTCCCCGTCGCCTTCAACCGGCTGAACGTGATTCGAATACAGTGACGGCGTCGAGCGGCACCTACGTCGTTGCGCGACGTCTCTGCGCGACGCTCTTGTGCAACGCCGTTATTGTTTCGTCCCTCGCCGCCCAATCCGGCGGCGGCGCCTGGGTGAGCCTTCCCGGATCGGTCCGCGCCGCCGGTTTGGGGGGGGCGGGCGCGGCGCTCGTCGGTGACGCGGCCGCGGTCTTTTCGAACCCCGCGGGCATCGCTACCATTCGCCATCTCGCAGTCGAGGGCGGCTACGCGCATGTTTCCGACGGCAGCGCCGTGGCGTCGGGGGCCCTGGCCCTGCGGGCGGGGCGGCTGTCCTGGGGGTTCGGCGCGGCTGCGCGCGACACGGCGGGGGCCCTGGTGCGCGCCACGGACCTGCTGGGTCTCTCGTCGCTCGTGTTTCGCACGAGCCTCTTTGCGTTGGGCACCTCGGTCAAGTACGTGCGCGAGACGCTCGCCGGCACGACCGTGGACGCTTGGGCGGGTGACGTCGGGGTCGCGATCGCGGTCTTCGACCTGATGGCGTTCGGCGTGGGGGTACAGAACATCGGTGGGGATCTGGGGGGTGGGGCGCGTCTCACGCGCCGTACCCGCGCGGGTCTGACCATGAACTATGTCGATCCGCAGGGCGCCTATCGCCTGCTCACCACGCTGGAAGGCCAATGGCCCTCGGGGGGGGCCGGGGGGGCCGGGGGGGCCGGGGCGGCGCTTCTGGTGGCGGGCGTGGAGGGAGGCGTGGTGACGCGCGGCGTAGGAATCGTGGGGCGACTCGGATACAGCGGCCACTCCCTGGCGACCGACCCCGCCCCCTTCTCCTGGGGCGCGGGCGTCGAGCTCGGGCGGTTGCACCTCGACTATGCGTACCGTGCATCGGGTCGGGGCGGGGGAAACAGCACACACCGGTTCGGAATGCGATGGAGCCCCTGACGGAGCGCGCGCGGCCGCGCTGGGGCCGCGTGGCGCGCCGCCTGCTGCGCTGGGTGTTGATCGGCGTGCCGGCGTTGCTCGCCCTGGCGCTGCTCGCGAGCGACGACGCGCGCTACCTCGCCCGGGCGGGTGTCGAGGAGGCGCGCATTCTCCTCAAGCGGCGGGCGATCGCGCGCCTCGTCCAGGCCCCGACGACGACGGCCGAGCTGCGCCAGCGGCTGCTGCTCGTACTCGCGGCGCGTGCCTACGCGGCGGACTCTCTCAAGCTGCTGGTCGGCGACACATACACGACGTACGTCGACGTGGGGCGCGACACCTTGCTGCTGGTGCTCTCCGCCAGCCGACGGGATCGCTTGCGTGAGTATACGTGGCGTTACCCCATCGTGGGCACGGTACCGTACAAGGGGTTCTTCGCCTTCTCCCAGGCGCGCCGCAGCGTGGCGGACCTCGAACGCCAGGGGTACGACACCTATCTCCGGCCCGCCGGCGCGTTCTCGACGCTCGGCTACTTCAGCGATCCCCTGCTGTCCACCATCATGGGGCGCGACACGATGGAGCTGGTGGCGACCGTGATTCACGAACTCGCGCACAATACGCTCTACCTGAAGAGCCAGACGCCGTTTAACGAGAGCTTCGCCAGCTTCGTGGGGTACCGGGGGGCGGAAGCCTTCTTCCGTTCGCGGCGGGACACGGCCGACGCGAAGCGCGCCGCCGCGCGGTGGCGCGACGAGCGCACCCTCGACGTGCTCTGGGCGGAGCTCGCGCGGCGGCTCGACTCGGCGTACGCGGCGCCGCTGTCCGGCCCAGAGCTCGAGCGCGCGCGGACGACCCTGTTTGGCTGGGCGCGGGCCCAGCTCACCGGTGCCGTCGGTCAATCGCTCGAGACGTACGACTGGCGCTGGTTCGCCCGGGCCCCGCTCAACAACGCCGTGGTGATCGCCCAGCGACTCTATCGCATGAACCTGAACTTGTTCGAGGAGATCTACGTGCACTCCGGCGCCAACCTGACCGAGACGATCCGCGCGATTCAGCTGCGGGTGTTCACGCAACCGGGGTCGGATCCGTACAAGGCGCTGTATTCGAGGCCGGGCCTACCCGCCGACGACTAATTCCCCCTCAGCCGTTCCGCCTCGGCGACCCGCTGCAGCGCGATGGCGTAGGCGGCGGTCCGGAACGTCACACCCTTCGCTTTCGCCAGGTCCCGCACGCCCACGTACGCCTTGGTGATCGTAGCGTGGAGCTCGCGATTCACCTGCTCGTGCGTCCAGCGGTACTGCTGCAGGTTCTGCGACCACTCGTAATAGCTGACGGTCACGCCGCCCGCGTTCGCGAGGAAGTCCGGAATCACCGCGATGCCGCGTTCCGCCAGGATCAGGTCCGCCGTCGGCGTGGTCGGCTCGTTCGCGCCCTCCACCACCACCCGGCAGTCGACGTTGCGGGCGTTGGTCTCCCGCGTGATCACGCCGCCCAGCGCGGCCGGCACGAGCCACTCACACGGGATCGTCCATAGGGCGGCGTTGGTGATCGCCTCGCCCCCGGGAAACTCGGAGACCGGCCGGCGGGCGGCGCTGTGGGCGAGCAGCGCGGGGACGTCGAGCCCCCGCTCGTTCGCGATCCCGCCGTTCACATCCGCGACGGCGACGATCCTGGCGCCGGCTTCCGCGGCGAGCAGCCGCGCGAGGTGACCGCCGACGTTACCGAACCCCTGGATCACGATGCGGCTCCCCTTGAGCGGGATCCCGAAGTCCCGGGCGTACTCCGTCATCACGTACATCACGCCCCGGCCGGTCGCCTCCTCGCGCCCGAGCGACCCGCCGAGTGAGACCGGCTTGCCGGTCACGGCGGCCGGGGTGTAGCCGTGCCGGCTCGAGTACTCGTCCAGGATCCACGCCATCACCTGCGCGTTGGTGTTCACGTCGGGCGCCGGGATGTCGCGGTAGGGGCCGAGCATGATGGAGATGCGTTGGGTGAACCGCCGGGTCAGGCGCTCGAGCTCAAGCTTGGAGAGCTTCTTCGGGTCGACGGTGACGCCGCCCTTCGCGCCACCGAACGGGATGTCCATGAGCGCGGTCTTCCACGTCATGATCGTAGCGAGGCCGAGCACCTCGTCGTGATCGGCGTCGGGGTGATAGCGGATCCCCCCCTTGCAGGGGCCGCGCGCGCCGTTGTGCTGGATGCGGTAGCCGGTGAACACTTCGATGCGGCCGTCGTCCATCCGCACCGGGACCTCGACCTGCACTTCGCGAAACGGCGACATGAGAATGCGGCGCATGTAGCCTTCGAGGCCGATGAGATCGGCGGCGCGATCGAACTGGCTCGCGACGATGGCCTTCCCCGACATCGCGGTGCGGGGCGTGGCGGGAGCGGTCACGGGACCTCCCAGCGGGTCAGGACTTCAGGCGGCGGCTGGAGACGCGGGCCGCCGGGTGCTGCGCTTCCGACAGCGCATGGGCGAGGTTGATGCGGCGCGCGCGACGCCGCCCGGCATCGGAGAGCACGCCGATCACGTCCGCCGCGCCCGGCGCCGCTGCGCTGTCCTCGGCGGCGTGCTCGAGCACGAACAGGAGCCCGGCGCCGTCCTGGGTCACGGCCGACTGGAGCGTGCTCCACGCGGCGTCGCGGGGGAGAGCGCGTTGCGCCACGACGAGCGGCACCGCCGCCGGGTCGAACGCCGCACGGCCCACCAGCGGGACCCCCAGCCCGTCGGCGAGCGCCCGCCAGGCGGGCAGTGCCGGACCCAGCATCACGACCTGGCCGAAGCGCCAGCGGGAATCGCGCGCCAAGTCCAGGAACGCGGCGACGAGCGCCGCGTCGTCCGGGACGTCCGGGCCCGGGTCGGACGCGAGCACCACGGTGCCGGTCTCGGCGAACCAGCGCTCGGCGGGCGAGAGGTCTTCCGGCCGGCGCGGGGCGTAGAAGGCGTAGCGCCGCGTGATCGCGATCTCCCGCTCCGCCCCTTGGCGCTGTTCGGCGTGCTCTGCCGCCTGGGCCGCGCCCTCGTACGCCACCTCCGCCGCCTGATAGCGTCCGGCGTCGCGCAGGATGCGCCCGCGCAGCCGCAGCGTCTCCGTGTGCGGCTCGAGCGCGAAGGCCCGGTCGAGCGCCAGCAGCGCCCGGTTGCGGTCGCCCAGGCGGAACGCGGCATACCCGAGCTCGTGCCAGGCGAGCGCCAGGTCCGGATCCGACTCAATCGCCTGCTCGAGGGCGGCGAGCGCTTCGCGGTAGCGCTCCAGCTCGATCAACGCCGCACCCTTGAGCGCCAGCGGGAACGCCGCGTCCCCGAACTGGGCGCGCGCCCCCTCGGCCAAGTGCAGCGCGTCCTCGCGCCGCCCGTGGCTGCGGAGCAGCTCGAAGCACTCGGCCCAGCATGGCTTGAGATCGGGGTGCGCGGCCAGCACGTCGCGATAGGCCTTCTCCGCATCGGCGATCCGTCCCTCCCGGACGAGATAGCGGGCTCGAGCCATCGCCCGCTCGCTCGGCGCATCCGGGAACAACTCGTACGACGCGGTCGTCCACATGTCGCGGACGAATATATCCACCGTCCGGTCGCTGGCTAGGCGCGCGCGCGGCGTCTTCCCCCTCCTGCTAGATTTGTCGCGCCATGGAAACGGACCGGCTGCTCCGCGAGCTGACGGACTTCTTGCGCATCCCCTCGGTTTCGACGCTGCCCGCGCACAACGCCGATTGCCGCGCGGCGGCGGAGTGGGTCGCGGGCGAGCTGCGCCGACTCGGCTGCCGTGAGGTGCAGTTCCTCGCGAGCGGCACGCATCCCGTCGTGTGGGGCGTCGGACCCGACGTGCCCGGCGCGCCGACGCTGCTGCTGTACGGCCACTACGACGTCCAGCCGCCCGATCCGCTGGCCGAGTGGACCACGCCGCCGTTCGAGCCGACCGTGCGCGACGGCAAGCTGTTCGCCCGCGGCTCGGCGGACGACAAAGGGCAGGTGTTCTGCCTCCTCAAAGCGGTCGAGGCGACGGGTCGACTACCCGTCAACTTGCGGTTCTTGATCGAGGGCGAGGAGGAGCACGGCAGCCGCGTGCTGTTCGAGCTGTTGCGCCGCGAGCCCGAGCGCACCCGCGCCGACGTCGTCCTCATCGCCGACATGTCCTACGTCGCTCCCAAATGGCCGGCGGTGTACACCACGCTGCGCGGCCTGTGTTATGCCGAGCTCACCGTGCGCACCGCCAAGTCGGACCTCCACTCCGGCGAATTCGGCGGCGCCGCGCCGAACGCGCACGAAGAGCTGGTGCGACTCCTCGCCCGGCTCAAGACGCCGGACGGGAAGATCCATGTGCCCGGCCTCTACGCCGCTGTGCGGCGACCGAGTAAGGCGGAGCTCGCGACGTGGCGGAGCCTGCCGTTCAAGCAGGCCGAGTTCCTGAAGCACCGCGTACAGGCGCGAGCTCTGACGGGCCTCAAGGAGTATTCCGTGCTCGAGCGCCTGTGGGCGCTCCCGACCTTCGAAATCCACGGCATCATGGGGGGTTTCACCGGCGACGGGGCGAAAACGGTCATCCCCGCTGAGGCGAAGGCGAAGGTGAGCCTGCGCCTCGTCCCCGATCAGAAGCTCAAGGTGGTGGAACGCCAGCTCACGGCTGCCGTCAAGCGGCTCGCACCGAAGTACGTGCAGGCGAGCATCGAGTTCTTGCACGGCGCCGACCCCGCGACTGTGAAGGTCACCCACCCGGCCTTCAAGCTGCTCGATCAGGCGTTCCGCGAGGTGGTAGGGCGGGGCACGGTGCCCGCCCGGGCGGGGGGCTCGATCCCGGTCGTGCCCGCGCTGGGCCGGAGCGGCGCGCCCGTCATCCTCACCGGCATCGGCTTGCCCGACGACCGGTTGCACGCGCCGAACGAAAAACTGGATCTCAAGCAGTTATGGGACGGAATTCGGGTGTTTCGGAGGTTCTACGAGCTCCTCGGAACCAAAGGCGTCTAGCAGAAACGTTTCACGAAGGCGTTTCACAGAACCGTCGCGCAAAGGCGTCACCGACGGTTTCGCGTGACGATTCCGTGAGACGTTTTCACTCGACGTCGTCGTGCTGCGCTTTCTGCATATGAAGGAGCGCATCCCGCCTGGGCAGGTCGCAACGACCAAGTGGCCGGTGCTGCACTACGGCGACGTGCCTAGCGTGGACACTAAGACGTGGACCTTCGCGGTGTCGAGGCTCGTGGAGCGCCCGTTCACACTGACCTACGACGAGCTCCTGGCGTTACCGCGCAAGACGGTCGTCTGCGACATTCATTGCGTCACGCGGTGGAGTCGACTCGACAACACCTTCGAAGGCGTGCCGGTCCAGGGGCTCCTGGCGCGGGCCGGCGTGCGGCCTGCGGCAAAGTTCTGTCTGGTGCTCGCCGAGCAGGGCTTCACGACCAATCTGCCGCTCGCGGACCTGGATCGGCCGGAGAACCTGATCGCCCTCAAGTGGGGCGGCGAATGGCTG
This sequence comes from Gemmatimonadota bacterium, assembly GCA_003220795.1. Lineage (GTDB taxonomy): Bacteria > Gemmatimonadota > Gemmatimonadetes > Gemmatimonadales > GWC2-71-9 > 20CM-4-69-16. Next base: position 70,585 of record QHTK01000065.1, read on the forward strand.
ATGCCGGAGCACGGCTGGCCCGCGCGGCTCCTCGTGCCGCATCTCTATTTCTGGAAGAGCGCGAAGTGGGTGCGGGGGTTCGAGCTACTCGAGGAAGACCTGCCGGGATTCTGGGAGCAGAACGGCTATCACATGCGGGGCGACCCGTGGACGGAGGAGCGGTACGGCGGTCGCGGGCTGACGCAGCACGAGATCAATACATTCCGGAATGCGAGTAAGACGGTGCTCGGCTAAGGGTGGAGGATGCCTTCCCGTGAAGGGGTTATGGTGACGTCGAAGGCCTTTGTAAACCCGCGAATCACCGCCTGCACCGTTTGCTCCCACAGATCCCTTTCCCCTTTCCGCTTTCGCGTTTCCTGTTGTATCGACGTCATGGCGACCCCCGGAATCCCGCACGGCACGATGCGCTCGAAGTGGGAGAGATCCGTCGTGACATTCAGCGCGAACCCGTGCCACGTGACCCATTGCTTCACGTGCACGCCGATGCTGGCGATCTTGCGGCCTCCCCCGCTGGTCCAGACGCCGGTGTAGCCGGGCCTACGCTCGGCCGGGATGTCGAGCTGGGCGAGCGCGTCGATCAGGGCTTGCTCGAGCGTGCGCAGGTACCAGTGCAGGTCGCGGCGATAGCCGCCCAAGTCCAGGATGGGATAGCCGACGAGCTGCCCCGGGCCGTGGAACGTGACGTCGCCGCCGCGCTCCACCTCGACGACGGGCAGGTCGCACGGCCCAAGCACGTGGCCCGCACGCGCGTTCCGGCCCAGCGTCACGACCGGCGGGTGCTCGAGCAACAGGATCACGTCCCGCGCCAGCCGCCCGTCGATGCGCGCTGCGGCGAGCGAGCGCTGCCACTCGAGCGCTTCGTCGTACGGCACCAGGCCGGCCTCGATCACGTCAACGGCGCGGGCAGTCACTCCGAGTCCCTCAGCGCATCGTCCCGGCTGCCCCGGACGGCCCAGGCGCTCGCCGCGCCGCCGAGCACGAAGCTCGCGAGCCCCCAGACGGCGAGACCGGCGACGCCGAGCAGATGGTCGATCGGCCAGGCGATGAACCCGAGCAGCAGCGCGCCGACGCACGCCAGGACGGCGATCACGCCGCGCTGCCAGAGGTTGTCGAGCCAGCGGCTGCGGCGCCAGCCGAACGTCGCGCTTACCGCGAGGCCGGCGAGCGTTCCCGCGAGGACGGGATCGGCGGCGCTTTCCTGGTAATGCGGCGCGCTGACGTGGTGCTCCAGGGCGCGCACGATGACGAGCGCGGCCACGATGGTCCCTCCGCCGAGCCCCGCGCCGCACGCCAGCGCGCCGAGGCCGATCGCGAGCGGGTCTTTCACATGTCCACCACTCGGCCCAGCGAATCGAGCGCGGCTTGGGCCACCGCCTCGGACATCGTCGGGTGCGCATGAATCGCCAGCTCAACCTCCTCCACGGTGTATTCATTCTCCCGTGCCACCGCCAGCTCATGGATGATCTCGGACGCATGCCCGCCCACGATGTGGGCGCCCAGGATCTCGCCATACTTCTTGTCGCGCAGGATCTTCACGAACCCCTCGGTCTCGCCGGTTCCCCGCGCCCGGCCGTTCGCCGTGAACGGGAACCGGCCGGCCACGTACTCGAGCTTCCGCTCCTTGCACTGGTCCTCGGTGAGTCCGATGCTGGCCACCTCGGGATGGCAGTACGTCACGCTGGGCACGTTGTCGTACCGGATCGCGTGCGGTTTCTTGCCCGCGATGAGTTCGGTGACTGTCACGCCTTCCCGCATGCCCTTGTGAGCGAGCATCGGCGGCCCGGCCACGTCGCCGATGGCGTAATAGCCCGGCGCGGTCGTCTGCAGCCCCGGATCGACCTTGATGAAGCCGCGCTCGGTCACCTGGACGCCGCACTCGGCCAGGCCGATGTCCTCCACGTTCACCGCGCGACCCGCCGCCATCAGCACCGCGGCGGCCTCGATCTTTCGCGTCGCGCCGTTCGTCTCGACCTCGAGGGTCACCTTGTCCTTGGCGGGCGTCCCCTTTTTCACCTGGGCGCCGGCGATCACTTCGATGCCGCGCTTCTTGTAGCTCTTCGCCAGGGCGTCCGACGCCTCGGCGTCCTCGAGCGGCAGGATGCGCGGCAGTGCTTCGATCAGGGTCACGGTTGTGCCGAAGGCGCTGAAAATGTCGGCGAACTCCATGCCCACCGCGCCGGCGCCGATGATCGCCATGGAGGCCGGCGCCTTCTCGAGAAACAGGGCCTCGTCCGAGGAGATGACGGTCGTCTTGTTGATCTCCAGCCCGATCTGCGGCAGGCCCTTCACACGCGATCCCGTCGCAATGATGACCGCCTTTCTCCCCTCGGAGATGTCGCTCCCGACCTTCACCTTGCGTCCGGGCTGGAGCACCCCGCTGCCCTTCACGACGGTGACCTTGTTCTTTTTCATCAGGAACTCGACACCCTTCGAGTTCTGGTCGCTCACGCGGCGGGAACGCTGCATCGCGACGCCGTAATCGGTCTTGACGCTGCCCGCCTCGACCCCGAACTCCTTCGCCTCGCGCAGCAGCTTCGCGATGTACGCCGAGTGGAGCAGCGCCTTGGTGGGGATGCAGCCGATGTTCACGCATACTCCCCCGAGCTTATCCCGCTCGACCACCGCCGTGGTCATGCCGAGCTGCGCCGAGCGGATCGCAGCGACGTAGCCGGCGGGACCGCCCCCGAGGATGATCACGTCGAATTGGTTGGCCACAGGGATTCCTCTTAGAGCAGCATTGCGAGAGGGTTCTCCAGCATCTCTTTCAGCGTTTTCAGGAACGCCGCCCCGGTCGCGCCGTCGATCACACGGTGGTCGCAGCTCATCGTGATCCGCATGCGCCGGCGCGGCGCTACTTGGCCGTCCCACACGACCGGCTTCGGCGTGATCGAGCCGACCGCGATGATGCCCGCTTCCGGTGGATTGATCACCGCCGTGAACTGGTCGATTTCGAACATCCCAAGGTTGGAGACGGAGAAGGTCGACCCGGTGTACTCGCTCGGCTGCAGCCGGCGGCTCCGCGCCTTCTCGGCGAGGTCGCGCGCTTCGCGACCGATTTCGAGCAGCGGCTTCAGGTCCGCGTGGCGGATCACCGGCGTGATGAGCCCGTCCTCCACCGCGACCGCCATCCCGAGGTGCACCTCGGTCCAGTAACGGATGTGATCGTCCTGAAACCAGGCGTTGCAGGCGCGGTGCTTCGTGAGCGCGAGGGCGGTGGCTTTGACGATAACGTCGTTGAACGAGACTTTCCCGCGGTCGCCCATCTGCCGGTTGAGCGCGTCGCGCGCTTCCGTGGCCCGCTCCATGTCGACCTCGGTCGTGAGGAAGAAGTGCGGGATGGGACCGAGGGACGTGGCGAGCCGCTTCGCGATCGTCTTGCGGATTTGGGTGAGGGGGACGTCTTCGAACGCCGCCCCTCCCCGCACCGCCGAGGAGATGGGAGAAAGGAGAGGTGCCTCGGGCGGCACCACGGGCTGCGCTGCAGCGCGGCGAACCTCTCCCCTCTCCCTTCTCCCAGCCTCTTCGAGGTCCCGCTTCACCACGCGGCCACCGGGTCCCGAACCCGTCACGAGCTTCAGGTCGACGCCGGAATCCTTCGCGATGCGCTTCGCCAACGGCGACGCCTTTACGCGCGTCGCGTCCGCGGGAACGGCGACGGCGGTTGGCGCCGGGGTGGGCGATCGTGCGGGCTCAGGCATCGCCCGTCCCCCTTCCCCCCTCCCCGCAGGCGTGGGCGCCGCGGTCTGCGCTGTCTGGCCGACCGCCTCCCCCGGTGCCGCGATGACGGCCACGACGCTCCCCACCGGCACCGTCTGCCCCTCTGCGACCGCGACCTGCCGCAGCACGCCGTCGGCGCGGGCGACCAGCTCCATCACCGCTTTGTCGGTCTCGACCTCGGCGAGCGTCTCCCCCGTCTTCACTGCGTCGCCGTCCCGCTTATGCCACTTCACCAGGCGCCCTTCCTCCATGGTCGGGGAGAGCGCTTCCATGAAGACCTTGGTGGC
>QHTK01000007.1 GCA_003220795.1 Gemmatimonadota bacterium
GATTCCTCCAGTCTTAAGACGACCTCGCTGAGCGACGTGGTGTACGCGCAAATCGACATTCACACGGGCAATCTCACAGCGGCGGGATGGACGGCGGGCGCGAACAAGCTGAAAAAGGCCGTGGCCAAGCACACGGCGGTCGTCGCGGGCGGGAATGCGCTCATCACTGCCGGGCTGTACAACGGAGCCGCGACCGGCTCAAGTGAGGAGAGCTACGCCGGCCTCAACGCCGACGGCACCACGACCAGCTTCAACGGGGCGACGGGCGCAAACACGATCTCGTCGGCGGGCGGCGGCAATCTCTTCAACCACGCGGCGACCGGATACTTGGACGCCACCGGCGCATTTCACATCCTGGTCGCCGGCGGTGACGACGTCAACACGCCGACCAAGAAACACAAGGGCGTGTTCTATTACTGATCATTCCGGCTGCAGCTGCACCTCCGCTGCCCCCGTGGCGTCGTACCACAGCCGCACCCGCCACGGGCGGCAGCACACCTCGCAGTCTTCGACGTAGTCCTGCGCTCGCCCGCCCGCTGGATCGAGAGTCAGTCTGACCGTCGCGCCGCAATGGGGGCAGGTGACGTCGGCCTCGGTGTCGAGGTCCGCTGCGTCCTCCGGGCCCTGATCGTCGTAGGCCTCGGCATCGTCATCCATCATTTGCCCTCCATTTGACTTCAAAGGTACACTCCACTAGCGTTCCGCGGCGTGAAGGGCGGGACTTGGCCAATGCGCTGGTCCCGCCTTTGCTTTGCAATGCCGGTCGCGGACGGAGGTAACCGATGCCCAAGGAAGAAGCCATAGAAATCGACGGTATCGTGCAGGACGTGCTGCCCAATACCATGTTTCGTGTGCATTTGTCGAACGGCCACTACGTGCTCGCGACGATCGCGGGGAAGATGCGTCGCTTCCGCATCCGCGTGCTGGCGGGCGACCGGGTGACGCTCGCCGTTTCCCCCTACGACTTGACGCGCGGGCGTATCACGTTCCGACACAAGTGAACCGGTCGCGCCTGAGGCTGGGACGCGCCGGGTTGGTGACCGACGGCGGTGCGCCCTGTTGTCCCGCGTGCCACCGGCCCCTCCAGTTCGGCAGCGACCGCCAGGGCCGGACGACAGAATCTTGCGCCTGCGGATACGGCGGGTACCTGGAGACCCGGCCGGGACAGGTGCCAGCCCCGCTGCTTGACCCGGTGCGATCTCACGGCACGGGGTGAGTCCGCAGCAAGCCGCGGCGAGGGTCCTTGACGCCACCGGGACCGCGCGGTATGTCACTCTTGTAGCTAGCAGCGCCTGCAGCGCCAAAGGCAAACCCGGTGAAAGCCGGGGGCACAAAGCCACGGGTCCTCGCCTCCTCCGCGACGCCGGCGTAGTTGACGCCACGAAGGACCCACGACCGCCGAGCTACCGCACCGGGTGGCTCGGCAGTTGTCTTTTCGGGGAGGTGAACCCTTTCGTGCGGAAGGAGGGTCGTCCGATGACGAATCGCAATGGCACCATGATGAGCGTGGCCGACTTCCGGGTCGAGCTGGCGAAGGCACCCGAGAAGCTGTTCGCGGTGGCCGGCGACGAGCGGTTGCTGGCGCAGCTGCCGAGGGGCAATTGGGTCGGAGGCACTATCCCCTACCTGATGACCGACGAGGAAGGGGGGCTCACGACGCGTGACTCCCTAATGGTGCAGGAGTTGCTGACGGACGAGCGAGCGGCGCCCAGGATCGCGGTCTACGACCGGAAGACGGTCGCCCGCGTCACCGAGGACGCGCCGACCAACGGCTACACGTTCCTGATGATGCCGGCCTTTTCCGAGGTGCATCTGGCGTACGGAAAAGACGCTCCTCACTTCAAGGACCTGTTCGCGCATCCGATCATCGGCTGGGTCACCGGAATCCACCTGAATGACCTGGGCAAGGAGAAACCCAAGGTGTTCAACGGGAAGACGGGTGAGGTCTTCGCCGACAAGGCGCTCGCCTGCCACGTGTCGCTCCCCGACGCGAAGGTCGCGGACGTGGAGATCGTGAACATTTTCGAGCGCTCCGAGGGCCCGGATATCCGCTTCGAGACGGATGGCTTTGGGCCGATCACGGACTGCTGGATCGACGGCAAGAAGACCAATTTCGCCCGTTGGCTGACCGACAACGCGGTGGATACGAAACTGCCGCTGATCGCCGACTACAACGGGGCGCTGATCAACGTCAGCATCCAGACGGTGGACCCCAAGGCCGGCACCGTCTCCCTCTACGCGCCGGTGTTCGCGGACCGGATGTACCGCCTGGCCAAGCCGATGCCGGACTATGTGCAGGGGTTCAGGTCGGTCGCGGCGAGCCCGACTCACGACCTCGCCTTTGCCTGCAACTGCACGCTGAACTACGTCTACGGCAAGCTCGACGGAGCGCGGGTGGGTCTGGCGGGGCCCTTCACGTTCGGCGAGATCGCCTACCAGCTGCTCAACCAGACGATGGTCTACTGCGATGTCGTCGACGCGGGCATGCCGCACCAGGGAGGGCGGTACTTCGCTGAGCAAATGGCTACGGCACATTAGCCGTGGGCCCTGAGGAGCTCGTCAACCTCCGCGTACCCTGACGGATAGGGGACACCGTTCGGGGACGCTCCTGCCTCGAGCAGCGCTCGCACGGACTCGGGCGAGCGCCGCTCGATCCAGTACGAGTCTACGCACGCCTTGACGGCCAGGGCCAGCGGGGTCCGCCCTTTGCCGTCCTTCACATTCACCGGCGCGCCGCGCTCGATCAGCAGCTGCACGACCGCGGGCCGCGCGCGCCAGGCCGCGACGTGCAGCGCCGTGCTGTCCGGCGCGACGTCGAAATAGCCGTCGCCCCGGTGGAACACAGCCCCCACCTCGACGCCGAGGTCGATGAGGTGGCATACGCCGTCGGCGTTGCCGACGCCCGAGAACTCAGCGAGCAATCTCCCTCCCTCCGCCACGACTTCGCGCACCAGCTGGACCTCCTGCGTAGCGATGGCGCGGACCGCGGTGGCGTCGTTCCTGGCGCACGCGGCGAGCAGCCGCTCGACGCCCTGCAGCTCGATCGCACAGCCGCGCCGCGCGAACAGCTCGAGCACGTCACCCCGCCCTCGGCGCGCCGCCATCGCGACGGCCGACTTGCCCGAGAATGTCCGGTCCGAGCGGTCGGGCCGATCAGCGATGATGGTCGGGTCGGCCCCGTGATCCAGCAACACCTCGAAGATCTCGATGGCGTTGTCGCTCAGCACGGCGTTATGCAGCGCCGTTTTCCCCCACCGGGTCCGCCGATTCGGATCGACGCCCCGCCCCAGCAGCCATTTGATTCCTTCATAATCGTGCCAGTCGGTCTTGCGGAGCAGCATCATGCCGAGGCTGTCCGCGTTGAGCTTGCCGCTCTCCACCAGGACCTTCAGCGCCGCGTTGTCGTGGGTCTCGGGGGCGTGATAGGGAACCTCCTCGTCGTTGGGATCCGCGTCCCGCTCGAGTAGCAGGCGTGTCAGCTCCGCGTGGTGTGCGACGCCGGCGGCGCCGTACAGCGCGCTCTCCCACTCCGGGTTGGGCTGGTGGTTCATCTCGTACCAGCCGGTATTGGCGCTCGCGCCGGCGTCGAGCAGCGCCTGCGCCGCGCGCACGAAGCCTTCCGAGCGCGTGCGATCGAGCCGGAGGTACTTCGAAAAACACAGGTACGTGAGCGCATCCCAGACGCGGGGGCCTCCCTTCGCCGTGGCGTTGGCGGGATCGCGCTCGAGGAACCGCTGCACGGCGGCGGCATCGCCCTGGACCGCGGCCGTGTAGATGTCGCTGCTCGCAATCTCGGGATGCGCGCCGAGGACGGCCTCGGCACGCTCCAGCGTCCCGTGCCAGACTGCGGCATCGAGGAAGGCCGCCCGCCGATCCGCTGCTTCGTTCATCCGCGCCACACCGCTTCCGCGTTCCGGCCGTCCGATTCCATCTGTCGCAGGACCATGCCGTAGTAGGCACCGCGGACGGTCATGAGCTCCTCGTGGGTCCCGCGCTCGGTCACACGCCCGTCTTCCATCAAGAGAATCATGTCGGCGCGGCGGATGGTGGAGAGACGATGCGCGATCACGAACGTGGTGCGGCCGGCCAGGAGCGCAGCCATGGAGGCCTGAATGAGCTGCTCGCTCTCTGTGTCCAGGTTGCTCGTCGCCTCGTCCAAGATGAGGATCTGCGGTGATGCGAGAATCGCTCGGGCAATGGCCAGGCGCTGCTGCTGGCCGCCCGAGAGCTTGACGCCCCGCTCGCCGATCGATGTCTCGTACTGCTCCGGTAGCTTGGCGATGAACTCGTGAGCATTGGCGCGCCGGGCGGCGTCCTCGATCTCGGCGTCGGTCGCGTCGCGGCGGCCGTAGGCGATGTTCTCCCGCACCGATCCGTCGAACAAGAACACGTCCTGTTGGACGATGGCCAGTAGGTCGCGATAGGTCCGGAGGCGGAAGTCCCGGATGTCGCCGCCATTGAGCAGGATGCGGCCCCGCGTGGGGTCGTGAAACCGCGCCACCAGGTCCGTCACCGTGGTCTTCCCGGCGCCGCTGCGGCCCACCAGGGCGACCACGGATCCCCCAGGCACGGCGACGCTGAAGTCGCGCACCACCGGTTGGCCCTCGCGATAAGCGAATTCGATGTCCTCGAAGCGGAGCTCGCGTACCACGCGGGGCGCATCCCGCGCGCCGGGCCGGTCCGGCTTGTCGTCGTCCATCGCCAGCACGTCGAACACTCGCTCCATGGCCGCGAGCGAGCGCTGCAATTCGGAGAAGGAGTTGACGATCTGCCACACCGGGCCCAACAGCAGAAACGTGTACCACTGGAAGGCCATGATGTCGCCGATCGAGGCGCCGCCGGTGATGTTCATGTACCCGCCGTACCACACGATCACCACGTTCACGCCCGCCTGCATCAGGCCCCAGGACGTCCACAGCACCAGCTCGCGGCGGTGCGCGAACAGCTCCTTGCGCAGCACGGTATGCCGCCCCCGCATGTAATTGAGCAGCTCCTGCAGTTCCCGCCGGAACGCCCGGACGATGCGAATCCCGGAGAACGTTTCACCCACCCGGCCGTCGATGTGCTCCACGTCCCGGCGGAGCGAGCGGTAGATCGGCCGGATGCGCCGCGCCGCCATGAAGCTGATCAGCATCGCCCCGGGCACGACCGCCATGGCCGTCAGCGCCAGCCGCCAGTTCAGCACCAGCAGCACCGCGACGGCGACGGACAGACGGATGAGCGACACGACGGGCGACACGAGCGCCATTTGCAGGAGGCCGGTCGTCGTTTCCACGTCGCCCGTCAGACGGGACAGGATGCCGCCGGTCTTCATGTCCCACAGCCTGGAGAGCGGCAGGTGCAGCAACCGCTCGAACAACGAGCGGCGCAGCGACATCATGACGCGCACGTTCAGCAGGCGCTGGCGGTAATCTCGGAGCGCGTCAATCACGTTCGAGAGGACGACCACGGCGACGAACGCCGCGCCCGCCAGCTGCAGTCGGGCGAGCCTGGTCGCGGTGTCCAACCCGGCTTTGAGCAGCACCCGATCGATGATGAACCGCATGAACAGCGGCTCGATCATCTGCAGTCCGGTGGTCAGCAGGGCGAGTACGAGCAGCGCGAGGGCGGCGTAGCGATACGGCCGCAGCCAGCGCAGGTATTCGCGCACGTATGCCCGCCGCTCGCCGGGAGCCGGACGCGGGGAGTCGCTCGGCTCCGCGGCGTCGTCGAGCCGCCGCTGTTTGTAGTCCTGGACGAAGCCGCGATAGCGTTGCCGCGATGAACGGGCCTGGCTCATCGCTTCGCGGGTGCGAGCGGCCCCAGGGACCGCGCCGGCCCGATGCGGCGGGCTTCGATCTGCAGCCATTGCGTGGTCCACGTCTTGCCGCCGTCGGTGGAGCGGTCGCCGGTCCAAGAGAAGCGATCCGGCCGGATGTCGTAGTAGCGGATGCGCCAGAGCGACGGAGCGGGGCTCATCACGCCGAACTTCTGCTCGATGTGCATTTCCGCACCGACGCGGTGTGCCGTGCCCACGTTCTGCAAGCCGGTTCCCTGCTCCGTCGAGACCAGCTCCCATTGATCGAGCACGGCGTTGTAGGCGCGGAGCGTGTTGGTCACGTAGTACGTTTGGCCGGTATCACCGACCACGCGGTATTCATCGAGGACCTGCGCCCCCTCAGCGAGGCGCACCGCAGTCCAGTATCCGTGGCCCTTCCCGAACTCGTGACTCACCGATGTGAACTCCCAATCGCCGAGCAGGTAGTCGAAATCGCCCCGGTGGGCGACATAGGACGCCCCGAGCTGTTCGGGGGTTCGCTTGGGAACGGTCTGCGCGCACAGCGGCGGCGTAATCGTCCCCAGCGCGACCAGTATTGCGGCGGAGAGCCAAAGCACGGCGTGACGCATGACGACCTCACGTGTGAAGGGGGCACAGCCCCGCAAACGTGAGCCCTGCCGATCACCCGGTCAATGGCGACATGCCGGATGAGCCGTGGAATTCATGTCAGTATCGTGTTAGGAAGACGTGGCTCGCGCGGCCCCTCAGCTCGGGGCTGCGGTGCAGAGCAGCAAAGCGGTGGATCTGCCGTGAGCTACTTCATCTTCACGCAGCATCCTCTTGCATTCAGGCTCACCCTGGGGGGATATAGGGGCCACCGGAGGATGTCTATGACCGCTGACTGCCGTCGCGCACTGCTACCCCTCTCGCTCCTGGTCGCCATATCCACAACGGCCCATGCTCAGACCGCGGCGCCTGCGCCGTCGGGCGCGACCGCGGCGTGGACCCTGAAGACGAAAGGGGACATCCGCTGGCAGCAGGTTACGCCGGCGGGCGCGCTCCTCGTCTCGACCGACGCCGCGCTCGCAGGAGTCGATATCGAGCGCGGCCAGGCCATGTGGGAGAAGCCCGAGCTTGGCGGGCTGCCGGCCGACAGCGTCCGGATGGTCGAGGGGTCCCTCCTCATGGAGGCGGCGCGCCCCGGCTTGTGGCTGGTCTTCGACCCGGTGACCGGCGCGGTCGTGTTCGATTCCCGGCGCTTAAACCTGGCGCAGATCGTCACCCGCCGCGTGCTGCCGCAGAGTGGCACCCTGCTCGTCCACGGGCGACGTGCGGCCGGGCCTCCCGTGGTGGCGCTGTACGATCTCGCGACCGGTGAACAGCGCTGGGCGAATGAGGGGCTGTTCGAGCAGACGGAGCCCCAGAAGAAGGGGCTGGGTGGACTGATGCAGCGCCTGGTGACCGCCGCATCGGAGGCCACCGCGCTCGAGGTGCTGCAGGCGGGCCCCGACATGATCGTGGTCCACACGCTGATGGGTCTGCGGGCGCTGGACGCGCGGTCGGGCGCGGTGCGGTGGTCCGCCGTGCTGCCCACCGCCCGTGCCGGTAACCCGGCGCGACACGTGCGGCTGTTTCCGTCGCTCGACAAGACCGACCGCATCTACGTGGGCTTCGACGACCGGCTCATGGCCTACCGCCTCGCCGACGGTCAGGCCCTGTGGTCCAAGCCCCCGACGATCGAGGGCTGGGTGCACGGCATCGTGCAGCACCCCAGCGGGATCATCATCCTCCCGGAATCACCGCCCGCCAATCAGGCGACGGGCAACGTGCGCATCGTGAACGGTGTCGTGCAGACGGGGCTGAACGTGGCTCGCTATGACGATGGCACGACGATCGCCGACAAGCCGCTGCGCATGCGCGGCACGGTGACGGACGCAATGATCACGGGCGGATCGGCTGTGCTCGCCGTGGACGCCGAGTCGCGCACCTTCGTGAACGTGCTGGACGTGGCCACGGCCAGCTTGCGCCTGAAGAAGGACGTGAAGATCAAGGGCCAGCTCGCCTACGCTGAGCTCACGCCTGCGGGGCTGCTCTACATCTCGCGGCCCGATGTGTCGACGAACGCCGAAGTGAACGTCATCGATCTCGCCTCGGGAGAGCCCAAGTTCAAGGACGCGATCGAGAGCGGCAAGCCCTTAAGCTCGAGCGACTACAACGCCGCGCGGTACTCCCTGCACCACGCCGTCGAGGGGACGACACTCTACGTCTTTGCGAGCCACGACCACCGGTTGTACGCGGTGGATCGCACCGCCGGTACCTTCCGTGCGTTGGGCGGCGAGATCAAGCTGCAGGGCGACGAAGATCCGGTCGACATGGAGATCCGGCCCGCGGGGCTCGTGCTCATCGCCCCACAGAACCTTGTCGTCGTGGCGCGGGACGGGCAGGTGAAACAGCAGGTCTATTACCCTGCCCCACAGCTCCCCGGACTGTTGCGCGCGCTCTACCGGATCAACGCGGTGCGCGCCGGCCTGTACGGCGCCGCCGCCTCGGCGTACGGCGACGCATTCGCCCAGGCGTCGCGCAACGCCACCGATTCCACGGCGCGCCACATCACCGGGCAGCTGGCGACCGCCTACTCATCGGGCGGCGCACAGCTGGCGGGTTATTCGCACCAGGCGGCGGCGCTTGCGTCCAAGCGGTTCAAGGCCTCGCTCGCCGTGCCGGGATCGGTCTTCATGTTGACGCGCGCGCCGGACGGGAACGGCAACGTGCTGCTACAGGTCGACAAAGACAGCGCTCAGCCGCGCTCACGAGTGGATCTGGGCAAGGAGCGCGAGCCGGTGTACGCGGTGGACGACGTCGCGGGAATGCTGTTCCTGCGGACCACGACGGGTACGCTGGTCGGCTACCGGTTGTGAGCGCTTCCTAGCCAGCCTTCTTGACGGTCGCCGCCTTACCCGCTCCCGTGGGCTGAAAGTTGATCGCCGTCGCGAGGCCCATGGACGGCGGCACGTCTATGCCCTCGACCGTCACCTGCTCGGCGCGCGGCACACCCACCTGATACACGCCGCCGTTCACCTTCCCGTGGTAGCCGAGGATCTGGGCGCGCGCGGACCCCCGGTTCCGCGCGCTCCTGCAGCGCCTCGGCTTTCCCGCTAACTAGCGGCCTCGACACGCGGCCGTTGACAAGCCCCGCCTCGCGGAGGGAGTATCCAGCATCGGCCACCGAGGTGCCACATGTCCAAGAAGATCCTTATGCTCGTCGGAGATTTCGCGGAAGACTACGAGGTGATGGTCCCGTTCCAGGCGTTGCTGGCCGTCGGACACACGGTACACGCCGTCTGCCCGGGGAAGAAGGCCGGAGACAAGATTCGTACGGCCATCCACGACTTCGAGGGCGATCAAACGTACACGGAGAAACGGGGCCATGATTTCACCCTCAATGCCACGTTCGCCGACGCGCGCCCCGAGGCCTACGACGCCCTGGTGATTGCAGGTGGGCGAGCGCCGGAGTATCTGCGGCTCAACGAGGCGGTGCTGGGCACGGTGCGTCACTTCTTCACCGCGGACAAACCCGTAGCGGCGATCTGTCACGGTCCCCAGATCCTGACGGCCGCCGGTGTGATCAAGGGTCGCAAGGTCTCGGCCTACCCGGCTGTCGCACCCGAGGTGCGCCTCGCGGGGGCCGCGTACGCTGACATCGGAATCGACAAGGCCATTACGGACGGCAACCTCGTCACGGCACCGGCTTGGCCGGCTCACCCCGCGTGGATCGCTCAGTTCCTGCAGGTGCTGGGGACGCGCATTGTTGATGAGGAGCCCGCGGCCATGGCGCACTGACCGGGCGTCGCCGAGCTATCCGCGGTCGGCTGCTTGCTGCAGGCCCTTGATGTCGAGCTTCTTCATTTGCATCATCGCCTGCATGACCCGGTTTGCCTTCTTGGGATCCTTGTCTGCCAACAGCTTGCCCAGCACGGTGGGCACGATCTGCCACGAGACACCAAACTTGTCTTTCAGCCAGCCGCATTGGTCTTTTGATCCGCCCGCCGAGAGCTTCTCCCACAGCTGGTCGACTTCTTGCTGCGTCTCAGAGTTCACGAATAGGGAGATCGCCGGCGTGAATGTGAATTGCGGGCCACCGTTCAACGCATAGAAGTCCTGACCCTCGAGCTGGAAGGTGCACGACATGACCGACCCTTTCGGCCCGGGCCCCGCGTCCCCATAGCGCGACACGCGCACCACCTTGGAATTCTTGAAGATCGACACATAGAAGTTCACCGCCTCTTCGGCGTTGCCGTTGAACCACAGGAACGGGACGATCTTCTGCATGGAGTCCTCTCTCAAGTGACGGGTTGGCGGTACAGGACGCCGCCCAGCCAGGCGCAAGGCAAGCCGGTGACCGCGATGGCGATCGGGTACCAGAGCGGACCGAGCCCGGGCTTGGCGATTGCGACCATTATACCAGCGATACCGGGCAGGAGCCCGACAAACCCGAGAATCAGGGCGTGACGCACCCGAGCATGGGGGGCGAGCCGCGCCGTGATGTAGCCGCCCGCGACGCTGAAGACGACGCGGTAGGCCGTCGCCAGGAGGAACAGCGAGCCGGCCATCGGCTGGCCCCAGGGTGGATACACCTGAAGCCAGTGGAGCACCTGGTCGGTGCCGAGCGACAAGACTACGACCGCGACGAACCCCGCGGCGACTGCGCCCGTGCTGCGCCACGGGCGGCGGCGTGGCGCGCTCGCGCCGTTGTCGTAGCTCGCCCCGACGCCTTGCTGCATACCAGACTTGAGGACCGCGTGACGCGAATCAGTGGCTGATCGCGAAGAACCAGGCGGCGATCACCGGACCGCGCGGCCCGCGGCCCCCCGCCGCCGGCGGGGGCGACCCCGGCGCCGGTGCCGGTGCGGGGCCGTACTCCGGCTGGAACAGGTACGCCACGTGCTTCATCTGATCCACGCTGATGGTCTTGGCGCCTCGCATCGTCGCGACGGTGGCCACCACGGTGTACTTGTCCGGCCCGTCCTGGTGCACAACGGTGACGTTGCTGTCGCGCCCCGCCGGGATGTAGATCAGCTTTTGCGCCGCGTCCCACCCCAGAGCGTCGACGCCGTCGCCGTTGGCGATCGTGGCCACCACCTTGCCGGACGCGGGGTCTACGACCACGGAGGTCTTGCCGCATCCGGAGAAGATCCGGTTGGTGGCACGATCGTACGCGATACCCGTGGGGCCTTCGCAGGGCGCCAGCGGCCACGAGGCGAGCACCTTCATCGCCTTGTCGTCGATCACCTGAATCGTGCTCTTGCCCTCGTTGTTGACGAAGATCTTCCCCTTGCCATCACTCGCCGCGCCTTCCGGCGAATTGTCCTCAAGGTCGACCGTCCCTACGACGTCGCCGGCCTTGGGGGCGATCGCGACGACGGTGCCGATCGGGCGGCTGTGATTGGTGAGGATGATGCGATCGGAAAAGTCGTCGTACATGATGCCGTCGAGACCGCCGGTGCGCACCGGGATCTTCTTGATCACGGCGAGGCTCGTGAGGTCGAACATCGTCACCGTGGAGTCGCCGCCGTTAGTGATGAAGCCGTGATGCGACGCCGGGACGAGCGCGATGCCGTGCGTGCGCGGCGTGTCGGGAATGTCGCCCAGCAGCTTGCCGCTGGCGCCGTCGACCACCATCACATGCGTACCACGTGACACGAACACGCGGCCGGTGCCGGGCTCGGCGGTGAGGTAGTCGGTACCGCCGTCGCCGCCGATGTTGAACTTGGCGACCTTGAACGCCTGCGCCCGGCCGACGCTCGGCCAGGCCAGGGCGACGGCAACGAGACAAGCCGGTACGGTCAGAGCGCGTCTGCTCATTCGAACCTCCTCGTTTCAATCCGGTTGTTGCGGCTGTCAGACTCCGAGCGCCTTCGCGGCAAGCTGCGTGCCGGCCACGCGGGCGCGGATCTTTGCGAACGCCGTGTCGCGGGGAGTGGACGTGTCGTCGCCGAACGGCGCGAATCCGCAGTCATCGGTCGTACCCAACTGCTCGAGCGGGATGACCTCGGCGGCTTCCAGTACGCGGTCGCGCACCTGTTCGGGAGACTCGATGTGCGGATCGATCGGGTCGATCACGCCGACAAAGATCTTGTGCTCGGGCCGGGCGTGCTGCTTGATGATCCGGAGCACGCGACCGCGGTCCCGCTCGCTCGCCAGCTGAATGTAGAAGCTTCCGACCTTGAGCTCGAACAGGCCGGGCAGGAGGTCTGCATAGTCCACGTCGGCGCTATGCGTCGAGTCCTGGTCGCCACCGGGGCAGGTGTGCACGCCGATCCGCTGGCGCTCCGCCGCCGTGAACCGCTCCAGCACGCGGTTGTTGAGGGCGACGAACGCTCGCAGCAGCTGTTTCGAAGGATCGAGCTTCACCGAGAGCCTGGCCTCGGTGAAATCGATCTGCACGCCTGAGGCGCCCCTCGTCAGGCAGCGACGGATGTCCTGCTCGGCCTCGCGCACGAGGTCGTCGAGGAACTTGTCGCGCGAGTACGCCGGCAGGCCGTCCTGCGGATACAGCAGGCTCAGCGCGGAAGCCGAAATCACGGCCTGCTTCACCGGGCGTCGGGTGTGTTTCCGGGCCTCGTCCAGGAACTGCGCCGCATAGGTGCGGTAGCGAAACGGGCCTGCCGTCAGGCGCGGCAGCTGGCGAGTGTGACCATCGGCGAACGGGATCGTGACGCCGCCAGGTCCGAGCGTCTCGAGCCCGTGGATCGGATAGGTGGCGAAGCTGGGCTTGGTCTGCTCCCCGTCGGTGATGACCGGCGAACCGGTCGCTTCGAAGCGCTGGATCGTGTCGCGCAGCGCGCGATCGTAGAGCAACTGCAGCTCGTCTCGTGAGATCCGGCCGGCCGCGAACTCCCCCATGGCGGCGATGAGTTCGGGCGGCCTTGGAATGCTGCCAATCGGCTCGGTGGGTATCGGCATGGGGCAATGCTACCGGTGCGAGCGGTGACCTGTCAAACGCGCCGGGAGTCACCTATCGTAGGATGCGACGGAGGAGAACCATGCTGCGCATCGCCCGCATGCTGCCAACAGCGGTCTTGTTCGCCGCCCTGCCCGCCTTCCAGGGCGGCGACCGACCCGACGTGGATCCCCCGAGCCGCGTGGGGAGGCTCAGCTTCCTCGGCGCCTCGGTGTCGTTCCGCCCTGGCGACGCCAATGACTGGACGACCGCCACGATCAACTACCCGCTCCACGGGGGCGACCACCTCTGGACCGACGTGGACGCTCGCGCGGAGGTCATGGTCGGCTCCACCGCGCTGCGGCTCGCTCCCCAGACCGCGTTTGGGTTCCTCGCGCTCGACGACCACACGACCCAGGTCCGCCTGTCGCAAGGCTCGCTCAGCGTGCGCGTCCGCAGCCTCGGCGACA
>QHTK01000066.1 GCA_003220795.1 Gemmatimonadota bacterium
CTCTCAGTAACCCGGATTCTGCCGTAGGTTCGGGTTGGCGATCAGCTCGTTCGCCGGCAGCGGATAGAGATCCCGCGTGGCGGCGGTCGCCACACCGGCCGGGTTCGTGCCGTGCGGGTCTTCGCCCTTCCACGCCCACAGGTACCCGCTCCCTGTGAACAGGCCATAACGGATCAGGTCCGTCCGGCGGTGGGCTTCCCAGAGAAGCTCGCGGCCCCGCTCGGCTAGGATGAAGGGCAGCGTGAGGGTGGGGTCCGTGATGTCGCCCGCCGTTCCCCCGTAGGCACGCTCCCGCAGCGCGTTCACATAGGTCAGGGCCTGCGCGCGGCTGCCGCCGCCACCGCGCAGCTGCGCCTCGGCGTAGATAAGGTACGCCTCGCCGAGCCGGAACACCGGAAAGTCGGTGTCGACGAAGGTCGGATTCGATCCCGAATCTCCGAGCGAGGTCCGGTTCGTGAACTTCGGCGAGGCGATCCCACGGTTGAAGCTGGCGATCGTGTCGACGACGACCGACTGACCGGTGGTGTAGAAGGTGGACGTCCGCCCGTCCCCGCTCCCGAAGAGAGCGTACGCCTCGGGTTTCAGGCGCAGCCCGTACCAGCCGCCGTCAATGCCGTAGTTCCGCGCGTTCATGGATCCGCCCACCGAGGCGTGAACCAGGAACGTCACGCCGCCATATGTCTGCGTGCGGACCCCGTCTTGCGTGATGGCAAAAATGATCTCGGGCGACGTGTTGTTGTCGGCCATGAACAGATGGTGATAGTTGAGATCCAGGGTGTACGCCGAGCCGATGACAGCCTGGGCCTCGGTCAGCGCGCCGGCCCAGTTTGCGGTACCGGTGTAGACGCTGTCGTTCAGGTAGAGCTCGGCCAGCAGCATGTCGGCCGCCGGACCTGTCGCGCGGCCGTACGTCGCCGCGCCCGGGGCGGGCAGCTGGGTCTTGATGGCGTTCAGCTCGGTCACGACGTAGTTGTAGATATCCACGCGCGTGCTCTGCTTTGGCGCCGTGGTGCCGATGGCGTCCTTCTCGGTCACGAGCGGGATGTTTCCGAAGAGATCGATCCCGTGCCAGTACGAGAGGGCGCGCAGGAACCGGGCCTCGGCGCGGTATTGTTGGATCTGGGTCCGCAGGGCGGAGCCCACGCCCCGCGCCGTCAGCTTGTCATCCGTGGTCTGGCGCAGGAACTCGTTCGCCATGCCGACCTGGAAGTAGATCCGGTAATACATCGCCACTACCATGGCGCTGGACGCCGTCCAAGTCTGCGTATTCATCTCCGGGAGGCCGATATCGTTCCAGGCGATCACGGCTTCGTCGGTTGGCAGCTCCTCCGTCTCCCAGTAGAGACGGAGATATTGCGAGAAACCCTCGTCGATCCCTGAGATGTCGGGTTGTCCAGCCGGCCCAGACTGTCCGCTCAGCGCCAGGCCCGCGTAGATCTTCGCGAGGAACGCTTGGTAGGAGCCGGGGTCATCGAAAAAATTGGCGCCGGTGACCGTGCTCTTCGGGGCGACGGTGGGGTCGGTGCAGCCGGCCGTCCCGAGGACCAGAAGCGCGGCGGCGATTCCGAGGGGCTTCCACTGGCTGGTGTTCATGCCTGCGCTCCGTTCGCGAGTCGTATCCATGATCGGGGCCCTTAGAACTGGACGCTCAACCCGCTCGTGAGTATGCGCGAGCGCGGATAGATGTTGTTGTCGATGCCGTTCAACCCGGCCGTCGGATCCACACCGCTGTATCCGGTGACCGTGAAGGCGTTCTGCACGTTGGCGAAGAAGCGCAGCTGCCGGCCTTCCCAGGGGAAGGTGTAGCCGACCGTGATGTTGTCCATCCGCAGGAACGACCCTTTCTCGACATAGTAGTCCGACAGGTAGTGCGGTGCCAGAAACCCGGTCTGCAGGACAGACGTGCTCAGGTTGTACGGCGCGCTGCGTGACAGTTCCTGATAATCCCCGAGATTGGACGCGACGTTGTTGTAGACGTAGTTGCCCAGCCAGGCCCGCAACGTGAAGCTCAGGTCGAGGTGGTGGTAGGCCATGGACGAGCTGAAGCCCACCATCCAATGCGGCGCGGGGTCGTGGTAGGCCCGGAGGCTGGCCGCGTCGCAGCTCGAGGCGACGGTGTCGGCCAGGCTGATGTACTTGCCCTCGACGGGCTTCCCGTTCTGGTACTGCTGCTGACACACGAAGAAAGAGTTGATCGGCTGCCCCGGCTCGAGGACCTGGATCTTGGTCCCAACGCCGCCAGCGACGTCGCCGACCAGGATCTGGCTGGCGCCGACGGCGTTCGGGTTGATGCGCAAGAGCTCGTTGGCGTTGTGGGTCGCGTTGAAGCCGGCGGTCCACGAGAGGCCGCCCGGGCCCCCATCCAGGAGGCGCGCGTTCAGGTCCAGCTCGAAGCCCCAATTCCTCATGCTGCCGATGTTCGTGGTCACGTAGTTCGACAGGTTCGAACCGGCCGCGACGGGCACCGTGAAGATCAGGTTGTCGGTGTGCTTGCTGTACCAGTCGATGGCGCCGCTGAACCGCCCGCTCATGATGCCGTAGTCGAGGCCGACGTCCCAGGTCCCAGTGGACTCCCACTTGATGGTCGTATCCACCGCGCTGGGGCGGAACGGGCAGATGAATTGGCTCCCGAACTGCACTTGCGCCTTCGGATTGCACCCCTGGTAGGTCGAGAACTGCAGGTAGTCCCCGAACGCCTGGTTCCCGGTCTTCCCCCACGACGCCCGCAACTTCAGGTCCGAGATCGCCGGGATGCCGCTCATGAACGGCTCGCGCGAGATCCGCCAGCCGATCGACGCCGCGGGAAAGTTCCCCCACTGGTTCCCCGGCCCAAAGCGCGAAGAGCCGTCCCGCCGGACCGAGACCGTCGCCAGGTAGCGGTCGCCGATGTTGTACTCGGCCCTCCCGAAGAAGGAGATCAGCTTGCTCTCGGTGACCGTGTCAATGGGTACGGGTGCGATGCCCGTCGGGGGAATGCCGTTGTCGCCCAGGAGGTTGCTGTTGAGCTGAACGGCGGAGATCGACGAATACTGCGCATGTGATCGCGCGTACGAATAGCCGCCCGTCAGGCCGAGGTTGCCGGGCCCGAGGTTCGCCGGCGGCCGATAGTCGAGGTACGTCTCGAGCACCGTATTCGTCTGGCTCGGCGCCGTGCGATAATAACTGCCGTCGGTGCCGTTCTTCGTTTCGAGGTGGATGTTATTCGGGTAGAAGGTTACCCGATTCACGTCGGTGATGTCGTAGCCGAGATTGACCGTGCCCGTCAATCCCCGCAGGGGCTGGAAGGAAGAGAAGTCGTACTTCGCCTGCACGTTGCCCACGCTGCGGTACGTCGTGCCGTGATCCTTGGCGAGATTCAAGACCTCCACCGGGTTGTCCGCGGACGTGAGGGGGTTCCCCGCCGCCCAGTTGGCGTAGCCCGTGGCGCTCGTCGAGTCATACACCGGCTGCGTCGGCCCCATCTGGGCGGCGTTGTAGAGCACACCGCCGGGCGTGAACTGGTCCAAGGTGCGCGAGCCCTTCAGGTTGGCGCGCAAGTCCAGACGGCCATCGTAGAGCTGCTGGTCGTAGCCCACGCCCAGCGAGATCCGCTGCGCCGTGGTGCCCTTGAGGATGCCGTCCTGGTTCGAATAGCCGAGCGACAGACGGTAGCTGTTGTTGCTGCCCGCGCCGGACAGAGCCACGTCGTGCTGCTGGCCCATCGCGGTGCGGTCCACCAGGTCGAACCAGTTCGTGTTCGCGTTCAGCAACAGGCTGTCGTTCTTCGGGAAGTATGTCTGCACCGCGGTCCGGAACTGCGCCGCGTTCAGCATCGAGGGCAGCCTCGTGACGGATGCGGCGGACACGCTGCCGCTGTACTCGACCTGCGGCCGCCCCTGCCCCGATTTCGTGGTGATGAGCACCACGCCGTTGGAGGCGTTCGCCCCGTAGATCGCCGCAGTGGCGGCGTCCTTGAGCACCGTGAAGCTCTCGATGTCCCCAGGATTCAGGAAGTTGAGGGGGTCGCGACCGGCGGAAAGGCCGCCGCCCGAGCCGGTGCCGAGCGGTACGCCGTCGACGACGTAGAGCGGTTCGCTGCCGGCGTTGACCGACGCTTGACCGCGGATACGGATTGAGAGCCCGCCCCCCGGCTCGTTGTTGTCCACGACCTGGAGGCCCGCGACCTTGTTTTCGATGAGCAGCTGCGGGCTCACGATGGGGCCCGTGTTGAACTGCCCCGCGTTCACCTGTGCCGCTGAGCCGGTCATGTTGCCGGCTCGCTGCGCCCCGTAGCCGGTCACCACGATCTCCGACAGGTGCACCGCCTGAGCAGTCAGCGCGAGATCGACCACGACCGTTCCGCCGCCGACGACCGTGACGGGCCGGGTCGCTCGCGCGTACCCGATCATTCTCGTCCTCAGGCTGTCGGTGCCCGCAGGTACCCCGGTAATGAGGTAGCGACCGTCCGCCTGGGTCAGCGCGGCGCGGCTCCCGACTGCGACCGTGACCCCGGAGAGCGGTTGCTGGTTCGCGGCGTCCGTGACATGTCCCCGGATCGTGCCGACAGGCGCTTGCGCGCGCAGCGGCGTCATCCAGAGCATCGCCAGGAGGGCACCGATGATGTACCGAAGTGGCTTCATACGCATCTCCTCGAACCGTGGGACCGCACGTACCCGGGCCGACCTTGGGGGTCCGGAGCGAGGGAGGAGGTAAGTCGCCGGGAGGGTTCTGTCAACATGGTCGATTTGGCCCGACCCCGTTCGTCGTATCGGTAGAACGAGGCTTCCGAGCGGCCGCGCCCAACCCTGTGAGAGGAGAAACGGCTCTGGGTTCGCCTTCCAGAGCACTCGCCCTTCCTCGCACCATCACCGCAGGGCTGGTGGTCGCCGCGATCAGCGCGGCCCCACTGCGGACCCAGGCACCGGTTCGGTGCACCGCGCACGGCGCCTGGGAGACGGTGAGTTAACTCGTCCACGGCAGGACGCGGCGTTGCTGACTGCTGGCGACCGCCAGCTCCAGCCCACGCATCACATCGAGCGCTTGCTCCGGCGTGACCGCCAGTGGCGCCGTCCCGCGTACGGCGTCGCGCACATTCTCGTAATACCGCGCGTAGCTCGAGGGAATCGTGGGCACCGGCCGCGCGCCCTCTGGCGTAGTCAGCGTGCCGTACAACGCCGGCGGGTCCGCATCCCAATCGGGCTCACCGGGCGTGCGACCCGCCTTCAATGCGGCTTCCTGTGCATCGACCCCGTACTTAATGAACGAGCCTGCGGTGCCGTGCACGGCAAAGCTCGGGCCCGGCGCGGCCGCCAGCATGGACGCTCGCAGCACCGCCCGCAGATTTGCGTAATGCAGCGTCACGTCGAAGGCATCGTCCACCGCGGCGCCGTCGCGCTCGGTGCGAACGTCGGCCGCGACGGCGCGCGGGGTCCCGAACAGCACGAACGCCTGATCCAGCAGGTGGGGCCCCAGGTCGAACCATACACCCGCGCCGGGCTCCGGCCGCTCGCGCCACGCACCCGGCTTCAGTGCGGGTCGGAACCGATCGAAATGCGATTCGTAGGCCACGATGCGCCCGAGCGTGCCGTCCGCCACCAGTCGTTGCAGCGTGACGAAGTCCCCGACGTACCGACGATTCTGATAGACCGACAGGACTCGCCGCTGCGTCTTGGCCAGCGCCACCAAGGCTTGGGCCTCGGCGAGCGTGGGGGCGAACGGCTTGTCGATGACGACGTGGCGGCCAGCCAGCAGGCATTGCTGGGCGATCGGATGATGTGAGGTATTCGGCGTGGCGATGACGACCAAGTCGACGGTCCGCGTGAGCAACTCATCCACGCTCGGCACGAAGTCAACGTCCGCGTAGTGCGGGTCCGATGCACCGCCGCCGCTGCGCTGGACGATGGTGGTGAGACGGAGACCCTCGACGGCGCGAATGACGGGCGCGTGGAAGACCTTGCCGGCGAAGCCGAAACCGACGAGTCCGACGTTGAGCAAAGACCTATGACTCGATGTTGGCCTCCGCGAATCCCAACGCGGCGCGGCCTGTGATGCGTACGACGCTTTCTGGGAGAGGAGCGATGGGAGTCGGCATCGGATTCGAATTTACGCAGGTCGGACGTTCGCGACAGTATCCCGCGAGTAGTACGCCCCGAAGCGAGCGTAGACTAATGAGGGCGGCCGTAATGTCGAGGATGCCGCTCACCAGACCGGCCCAAAGAATTGCCGACAGGAGTGCTCCTCGTTCAAGGGGCCTGTCCAAATCGAGACAGCCCGGGCGTCATAAGGCAGGAGGGAGACCCTAATGAAATACATGCTGATGGACTACGTGGGCGAGGCCGGCTGGCCCCGGCTGCCACGAGCCGAGCAAGAACGCTGGCTGGGAGCCTATAACGCCTACATGGAGGCGATGGCGAAGGCCGGCGTCTTGCAGAGCACCACCGGCCTCGAGCCCAGCTCGGCGGCGACGACCGTGCGGGTCGTGAATGACAAGACCCAGGTGCTGGACGGCCCCTATGCCGACTCGAAAGAGCAGCTGGGTGGCTTTCACATCATCGACGTTCCCGATCTCGACGCGGCGATCTCCTGGGCGGCCCGCAGTCCCACGGCGCTGCACGGTGTCGTCGAGGTGCGTCCACTCCTGGATCGGACTGCCCACGAGCGCGAGTTCGGGACAGCGGCGCTGCAACCGCCGGACGGAGCAGACCATGCGTAAATTGCTCGTCTTCAATCAGGTGTCGCTCGACGGCTACATCGCCGACGCGCACGGCGACATGAGCTGGGCGCACAAGCTTGATGCCGAGTGGAACGCCTACGCGGCCGAGAACGCGAGCGGCGGCGGCGTGCTGCTACTCGGCAGAGTCACCTATGATCTCATGGCGAGCTACTGGCCCACACCGGCCGCCCTCAAGAATGCGCCCGCGGTGGCCGAAGGGATGAACCGCATGCCGAAGGTCGTCTTCTCGCGGACGCTCGACAACGCCTCGTGGCAGAACACGACGCTCGTGCAGGGCGATATCGCGGCCGCCGTGCGCAACATGAAAAACGCGCGCGGCCCAGGGATGGTGATCCTGGGCAGCGGCAGCATCGTGTCGCAGCTGACCCAGGCGGGTCTCATCGACGAGTACCAAATGGTGGTGAACCCCGTCGTGCTCGGCGAAGGAAAGACGATGTTCGCAGGGATAAAAGAGAAGGTGACGCTGCAGCTGATCGGGACGCGTGCCTTCGGCAACGGGAATGTGGTGTTGTGCTACGAGCCAATGGCGTGACGGAGGCGCGTGACACAGCCGCTGCCGTCGCGCGCCGCAGTTACGGCAAGCTCGTCGCCTTTCTCGCGGCCCGGACCCGGGACGTCGCGGCCGCCGAAGACGCCCTGTCGGAGGCGTTCGCATCGGCGCTGGCGGATTGGCCCCTAAAGGGCTGCCCATCCAACCCGGAAGCGTGGCTCCTGACCGTCGCGCGCCGCAAGCTGATCGACGTCGCCCGACGGGACCTGAGGGGCGAGGCGGCAACCGCGCAGGTGCAGCTCCTGGCGGAGGGGTTGGGCGCCGCGGCGGCGGACGCGGCGATCCCGGACCGCCGGCTGGCCCTGATGTTCGCCTGCGCGCATCCGGCCATCGAGGTGGGCATCCGCGCGCCGTTGATGCTGCAGGCGGTGCTCGGGTTGGATGCAAAACGGATTGCGTCGGCGTTCCTCATGTCTCCGGCGGCCATGGGCAAACGATTGGGCCGGGCCAAGCATAAGATCCGGCACGCCGGCATCCCATTCGGCATCCCGGAGCGCGAGGAGCTCCCCGGAAGGCTCGATACGGTGTTGGACGCGATCTACGCCGCCTTCACAGCGGGCTGGACCGACCCCGGCGGCACCGACGTCGTGCGTCGCGATCTCACTGAGGAAGCGCTCTTTCTGGCCAGGCTCGTGGCCGAGCTGCTGCCGCAGGCCCCGGAGGCGCTGGGCCTCTTGGCCCTCATGCTGCACGCAGAAGCCCGGCGGCGGGCGCGGCGCAACGGAGACGGCGAATACGTGCCGCTTGCCGAGCAGGATCCGGCGCTGTGGGACTGGCTCATGATCGATGAGGCCGAGGGGGCATTGCGGCGCGCCGGCGCGTTGGGCTCGCTCGGCCGTTACCAGCTCGAAGCCGCCTTGCAGTCGGCGCACGTGCATCGCCGACGCACGGGTGACGCCAACTGGGCGGCGGTGGTGCGGCTGTACGACGCACTGGCAGCGCTCACCGGCTCACCGGTGGTGGCTATCAATCGCGCCTTGGCGATCGCGGAGCTGCACGGCGCCGGCGCCGCACTCGAGGCGCTGCAAGCGGTGGCCGCCGATGCGCGGCTGGCTGAGTATCAACCCTATTGGGCGGCGCGCGCCGAGCTCCTGGCCAGGACAGGCGCACATGCCGAGGCCCGCCGGGCTTACCAGGTCGCGATCGGTCTCGAGCGTGATCCCGCAGTGCGCCGCTTCCTGCAGCGGCGTCAGTCGGCCCTGCCGGCATAGGGACGTCTGGTGTTGCGCACGCGTCGTCAGCGAGGCGCGGCTTGGCGCTCGAGGGCGGCGCGGTCCCAGTGCGCCAGGTCCGCCGCCGCATCGTAGGTGCTCTGGAGGAACGCGAGCACCGCGTCGACCGGCGAGCTGGCAGTGCGGACCGCCGCGTAGGGCAGGATGAATATGCCCAGCGGCGGATGGTAGTACACGGCACTGGGCTTCGGGACCAGGTCTCGCAGGCCTGGCGGCTCGGGCGCGGCATACGCGTAGAACGCCGCCTCCTTCACGTCGCCGCTCCCGGCCCAGAATCCGGCGCTGATCACCTCGTGAGAATAGGCCTCCTGAGTCACTCGGTCCGCCCCGGGTCGCGCCGGGGCCCGGCCCCCCGAGAAGCGCGTCACCGCGAGGTCGAAGCTGCCCCAGAAGAAGTGCACCGGGCTGCATTTGCCGAGGAAGGAAGCGCGAAACCGCTTGAGCACGTCGTCGGCCTGGACGAGGATACGCCAGTGCCGATTGGCATACTCCGGATCGTACGCTGCATGCGCTGTGTCGTCCGAGAACCGAATCGTGTGCTCCGCCTCGACCGGGACAGGCCACAGCCGGACGCGCACGCCGAGCTTTTCGAGTGCGGCGAGATAGGCGCGATAGAAGTCCGCCACCGATCGCGGACGCAGCGCGATCTTGTGCACTGCTCCCTCGCCCGTCCGGAGCACGAGCTCGTGCTCGATGAAGTCGAACTCCGCGTCGAGCGTGCGGGTCCCGTACGGCATGGGGCCGGTCGCGAGTCCCCGCGCGGTGACGCGGAGCGCGATGTGCCACCAGTGGTTCTGCGGTGGAGCGAGCGCGAGACAGGTCTTCCCCACCATCTGCGTCCACATGTGCAGCGTGGCGTAGGTGTCCCGCCACTCCTCGAGCGGCAGTGCCGGCCAGAGGTCGCGGGTCGTAACGTCCGTCGTCACAGGATCAGCGCTGGGTTGTCCACGCAGCGACGCTACCGTCTACGTTGCGCCAGGTCAACCAGGGGCGCGCTCAGGCCGCACAACTGGCGTGGTCCCCGCGCCGTGACAGCGTCACTCGAGAACTTGAATCTCGGGGTACAGCGAAGACGAAAGGTTGAGCCGCGAACCCCTTGGCCCTTTCAAGTACGCGTCGAAAAAGCGGTGCAGGCAGTACGCCGTGATAGCCAGCTGGCGACGTCCGTCGATACCGAGAATGCCCATCATACGGAGCGCCCCCAGCACGATATGGCTCTTCAACAAGGCGCCGTCGTCACTGAAGAGGAAGTGGTTCGCGCCGCGGATCGTGATGCGCAGCCTGCCGTCCGGAGGCAGACGATCATAAATCGATTGGATGTTGGCCTCGATCGGACGGCTCTCCGCGTCGGACGAGCCGCCGTGCTCGCTCAGGAGAAACATGAATGGCCGCGGGATGCCGTCTCGAATGACGCTCCCTAACGGGGCACCGTCCACGTCGATCCCTGCCTTGCACCTGGAATCGTCGTGGCAGAATTGTGCGGCGGTGGCCCCACCAAGGGAGTGACCAAATACTCCTACGCGGCTCATGTCGAGTCGTCCCGTGAACTTGCCGGACGCGTCCCCGCGGTTCAATTGCTGCAAGCGATCAAGCACGAACGCGATGTCGCCGGTCCACGCCGCCAACAGCGTATTGATACGACGGGCTGAATCCGGGCGGCCGAACACGAGTTCGGGGTTATTCTCCGGTCTCCTTCTCATCACCCGGCCATCAGGGAAAACGACGACATTGGTGCGATAGGGAGCATCGAAGCCCACGACGACGTACCCATGACTGGCCAGATCCTCCGCGAGGCTCGAGTAATTCCACACCTCAGCGGAAGCCCCCGCCCGCAGGATCACCACAGGGTAAGACCGCTGCTGCGGCGACACGTCGGAGTTTCGCATCGCGTGCGCATGGACCCGCGACAGATCGCGCGTCAGAAAGCCCATCACCCCGTCGCGAGCGCGTTCGACTTCGGCTCGTGGCGCAGCGGGCAGGTAGTCGTCCGGCAGCGCGGCTGGTTGCCCGGTTGCCGACGGGTACCAGATCCAGACGAGCAGCTCGCGTTTGGCTCCCGGCACGGGCGCCAGCGAGCCCAGTGTCGCCTCGTCGGCCCAATCATACGTCGCGCGGCCAACCGCGAATGACCCCGTGGGTGTCGGGAGTGTGACGGAGGTCCTGCGCTCCAGCCAGAGCGACGCCACCAGCGCCCCCATGCCGAGAACGCCCAACAGCGCCAATGCTGCGAAGCCTGTGAGTACCCGACGGACGTTAGGCGCCATAGCGAGATTCCGAATCGCCATTATACTACAAAGTACTTTGTATCGGAGGGCTATGGCAGGGAGTGCCTACGGTCCCACCGCCCCCGCCGGCCGCAGCGCCGCGAGGACTCGCTCATAACGCGGATTGCCATGCAGGGCGTCGAACTCCGGTCGGCGTAGCGCGGCCCAGAGGTAGGGGACATGGGGCGCGCGCTCCAACCGGTCCAGCGCGTCCGCCGTATCTCCCACCGCGACGAGTGCCGCCATGCTGAGCCAGTGGTCCGTCCGCCCCGGCCAGTGCGCAATCAGCGCTCGAGCGCGGCTGCCGTCTCCCGCATGGGCGAGCACAATGGCGAGCACGCTTTCCATCACGATGTCCCCGGGCTGCAGCCGGGTGGCCAGCTCGGCGTCCTCCCGGGCGCCGCGCACGTCGCCCCCCCACAACCGCGCCAATGCCCGCCACCGGCGCGAGAACGCCGAGCCGGGTTCGAGCGCGACGGCACTGTCTGCCAGCGCCACGGCGAGCGCGGTATCGCGCACGTGGGTCCACGCAGCCAGATCGTCGAAGGTGATAGCGCGGTCCGGATCGAGCGCGAGCGCCAGGTGGAGCTCCAGATTGGCCTCGTCGTCCCGCCCGAGCCAGCTCAAGACGGCGCCGTATTGATGGTGTGCTTCCGCGTTCTTGGGGTCGAGGGCGATGGACCGCTGGAACGCCGCCACCGAACCCTCCATGGTCAGGGGGTAAGCGAACGCGACGAGATAGCCCCGCGCCATCCAGGCGTCGGAGGAGGTCGAATCACGGCGCAACGCGCGATCGGCGACGACGAGCCCGCGGACCGCCAGGCTCTCGATCGGGGCGTCGGGCAACCGATAGTAGTTGCCGCGCGCGATCGCGTGCGCGTAGGCCGCCCGCCCGATCGCCGCCGCGAACCCGGAGTCGAGCCGCTCGGCTTCCCGGTATTCGGCGACGGCCCGAGCGGTCCCTTCGGGAGACCGCAGCGCCAGAAAGAAGTTGCCGCGCAAATAATGGTCGTACGCAGCCGGGCTCCGCGTGCGCAGCGTGCCGAGGACGCCGGCTTCCGAGGACGGGGCCGGGCCCCCCACGTGCAGCGCCACTTCCCGGGCGATGAGCGACGGCAACGCGAGCAGCTCGTCCGGCGTCCGATCGAACACGTCGCCCCACGCCGCGACCGCCGTCGCCCCGTTCACGAGCCGCGTCGACACGCGGATGCGCGTGCCGACGCGTCGCACATTGCCATCCACCAGGTAGCGGACCCCGAGCGCCCGGGCGATCGCCGGCGCGTCGCCGGGCGACGCCCGCTGAGCGCGCCGCACCACGCCGGGCGACTTCACTTGCACCCTGGCCACGCTGCCGAGCAGGCTCGTCAAGTCTTCGGTCAGGCCCTCGGCGAGATAGGCGTCCGCCGTGTCGCGCGCGTCGAAAAACAGTATGGCGACGCTGTTCGCGGCCGGCGGCCCGGACCGCGTCGCGGGCCTCGCGCACGGCGGCGGGGAGCCGTCGGCGCATTGGGCGGCCAGAGGGGCCGCCGGCGCAGCGCTCGCGAGCGCGATGAGGAGCGCGAGTCTCGTGCTTTGCACCACCCTACAGAGGCTTCCCGCTCGCCACGGCCCGGCGTGCGATTGCGATTTCGGGAGGGAGCGGATCATGGCGACACGATTCTGCTGTCGCGTCCGGCGGAATGCAAACGGTCACACCGATCCGGTATCAAGCGAGCAGCCCGACCGAGCGGGGAACCACGGCCCGTTCAGCGTGCGGAAACACCCGCGCAATGGCCTGGGCGGCGGACTCCCCGTTCAGACGTTGCGGGACCGCGGGATGGTGAACGCCGACCGCCAGCAGTCGCGCGAGCGGCCCGAGCAGCCCCGTGGTAACGGCGTCCTCCAGCGCCGGTGCCCGCCCTGCAATTTGGTCCCCCGCAATGTGAGCCGCTGCCTCATCGAACAGCCTTACCTCGAGCGCTTCTCCCAGTGAGTCATACAGAGCCGTTGGCACCGGCCGGGCGAGCGATTTCAGGGCTTCGTAGCCTCGGGTCGCCCAGTAGAATTGGCGCTGCAACCTCTCGTACAGTCCGGCCTCTGGCAGGAGATGGGAACGATCCCCGGTGGTGACCGCGGCTTCCTCCACCAGGGGCCAGGCCGACTCCGGCTGGCCTTTGCTGAGGAAGATCTCCGCCTTGGTCAGCAGCGCGGTCACCGCGTGCCGCCATAATCCTGAACGCTGCGCCGCTTCCTCGCACAGCTCCCCGGCCTTTTCCGCTTCGGGCACACTGGCCAACACCAGGGCAAATCTGGCAATGCTGGAGTACGCTTCTACCGATGCGCGCGGCGAAGCCAGCGCTGCGAGGGGAGCCAGAACCGCTCGGAAGCACCTGCCCGACGCATCGAAGAAGGCGAGGTCGTGGTATTGGTTCGCGAGACACATGCGGCTGTGGGCGATGGCCGCTGGATGGCCGCACCGTTCGGCAACTGCCACGGCTTCACTCAGGGTTCTTGTCGCATCTGCGAATCTTCCCAAGCCTTTGTAGCAGATGCCCAAGGTGTTCAAGACGCGGCGCAACTCCACTAGCAGCGCGAGCGATTCCAGAACCGGGGCAGCCTCGGTGAGAAGCTCCACGCTTTGAGCGAGCTTGCCTCGCGAGAGTGCGCCGTACGCAAGCGTGAGGTTGGCCAGGGCGACGGACTCGGGAGTTGCCCCTGAGGCGACTATTCTGGCCGCCAGTGATTCGGCTTCCGCCCGCGCGGCGAGGTCCCCTGCATCCAAACTGACTTCCAATCGTATGTAGTTCGCGCGGACGAGGAACGGTGCGACGTTGGCCCGTTCTGCCAGCGCAATCGCCTGCTGCGCCGCGGCGATGATGGCCGCATCGCCGCCCAGACGAGCGCGCTGCCGCGACTCGGCGCGCAGCAGCGCCGCCAGGGCGAGGTCGCTCGGAGTGGCGTCATCGGACCGCCAGTCCGCCAGGGCATCCAACCCGCGCTGGTACTGACCCAACGCGACCAGAGCGCGGGCGAGGAGCAGGCGCAGTCGCGAGCCGGGAGCCACCGGGTACGCCCGGAGTAAGCGCGTCAGGACCCGTTCGGCTTCGCGCGGCGCGTCCCGGGCGATGGCGACCTCGGCGGCTTGGAGCGCCGTCTCCATTGCTTGCTGTTGCATGCCCGCGCAGATGAAATGATGCACCAGCTCGAGCATCGGCTGGAGGTGGCCCCCTTCCTGCGAGCCCGCGAGGCGCTGGGCGATCTGGGCGTGATGGTACTTCCGCCGGTCGTCGCCCATCGTGTAGTACACGTAGGCGCGGTGCAACTCGTTCTTGAACGACAGCTGCCCTTCCTCCACGCGACCAACGCCGCGATCCAACAGCTCGAGCGACGCCTGGGCGACGACGCCGCCTGGGAGCCCCAGGAGATTCGTCAGCTCAAGCGGCGCCATCGCGCGGCCCGCGACCGAGAGGACTTGCAACACGTGCTGCGCATCAATCGACAAAGCGCCGTATTGCCGGGCGAAGACGGCGCGTAAGTCCTCCGGCGGCGTCCAGGACGTCGCGACGGTATCCCCCGAGCTCTCCGCCGCCACCAGCGACGTCGCTTGGTGGGTTCGCCAATCCGCCAGTAGCAGCTCGATGTGATACGGATTTCCTTGCGCCAGGCGCACGATCGTCTCGCGAATTGGTGCGCCCAGGTCTTGCGAATCCGCTGCGAGGTCGCGAATCAGGGTCAAGGCTTGCGATCGATCGAGGGGTCCCAGGTGCATGGTTTCCTCCCACGCCAATCCGCCCGGCCCCATCGCCTCGGGGCTCCCCTCGCCGACACGCGCTCCCGCCACGATGAGCGTGGGCAGCCGCTCCAGCCGCCGCGTGATCAGAAACAAGACCTCGCGGCTCGCCGGATCGAGAAACTGCAGATCGTCGAAGGCCAGCAGCACGGGGCTGTTTTCCGCCACGGTTTCCATCATGCGGACCACGGCCTCCGCCACGCGCAGGCGAATCGAGTCGGTGGGCGCGTCGGGTGCTGGGGGAATGCCCGGATACGTCGTCCGCAGGGCTGGACACACGCGGCTCGCCTCCGCCAGCCAGAGTGGCTCGGTGCCGCCGGCAGCCGGATCGCGCCCCAACGCCGTGATGAGCTCCGCGACGGCGGCATAGGGAATGCCCTGCCCGACTTCCTGACACGGCACCAGGAACACGGGCCACGCGCGCGCGCCGAGGGACGTGGCGAATCGACGGATCAACGAGCTCTTGCCGATCCCCGGCGCGCCCGTGATGCAGCACGTCCGGTACCCGGCGCCCCCGGCCACGCGATTCCAGGCCGCTTCCAGCTGTCCCATCTCGGCCTCTCGGGCAACGAATGGCTGCGGCTGCGCCAGCGGCTCGGGCAGCCGAGCGGTCCGCGTCAGGAAGGCGGGACGTTCCCCGCGCTCCAGGCGCCGGAGGAGCCGGGTGATTTCAGGGTTGGGATTGACGCCAAGTTCGGCCTGGGCGCGCCGGACTTGATCCTTCAGCAGGCGCACCGCGGCCACCGTATCCCCGTCGAGCAAGGCCCGCTCGGCGAGCGCGTACACCGCGTCGATGCACAGCGGGTCGACGTCGTACAGCGCGGCCGCGAGCTGGTGCGTCTCCGACAGCTTGCCGCTGGCCCGCGCCGCCTGCACCGCTGCGCGCAGCGCGTCGCGCGCCTGAGCCTTGAGTCGCATCCGCGCGCCGTCCACCCAGTGGGCGAATTCGGCGCCGGCGCAGTCGTCGAGCCCGCGCAGCGGTTCTGCCACACGCACACCAGCTACTTGACCCTGGCGCAGGATGGCGAGCTCGGACGGCAACTCCGCGAGCAGCTGCACGTCCTGCTCCCGGCCAGTCACCGCGCCGCTGCCCAAGAGAGACCGAATGGCGAGCAGGGCCTGCGATAGCGAATGACGGCCTTTCTCGGGCGGGACCTCGGGCCAGAGCAGCTCGACCAATTGGTCGCGGGGGATCGCGCGTGCGCGTCCCTCGAAATGCAGGTAGACCAGGAGGGCCAGATGCTTCTTGGTCCGAAAACGCACGGGCGAGCGGCCGGGGCGCACAAGCTGGGGGGACCCGAACACTTGGAGCTGAGCGTCAGCGACCATTTGCGTCCCCACGCGCGAGCCGGATACCCCCGTTTCACACCGATAAGCGGTTTCGCAACAACGTGTTGAGACTTCCTTGAGATCAGGCCAGCACGTTGTCCTTCGTCCCAAGGTACCGCCCGGTGTGACGTGTCGTTAGAGCTGGCCGCTGGGCAGACGGTACGCCATCGCTTGGTAACGAGAACCACGCAGGAAGGGGGTGACGCTCAATGACGCTGATCGTGCTGGTGGTCGCGGCTCTCTCCAATTACGCGGTCGCCTGGTAACGAG
The DNA here is from genome assembly GCA_003220795.1 of Gemmatimonadota bacterium. Classification (GTDB taxonomy): domain Bacteria; phylum Gemmatimonadota; class Gemmatimonadetes; order Gemmatimonadales; family GWC2-71-9; genus 20CM-4-69-16. The sequence continues at coordinate 16,127 of QHTK01000066.1, forward strand.
ATCGCAGCCCCACACCGCAGGTTGGTGTGGGGCTGCGTCTCTTCCCTGGGAATAGGTTCTGAGACGTCTCTGACTCCCGCAAGCGCCCTGCTCCTTTGCCCCGACCCCACGAGCTATTCGGGCCGCGACCATAACGCGTAGACAAGGCGCTGCCCCGCTGGTAGCTTCGCCGCTTCCCATTCAACCCCTATGCCCCCTTTTCTCGCAGAACTGCTCGGCACCATGCTGTTGGTCATCCTGGGCGATGGCGTGGTCGCCAACGTGGTGCTCAATAGGACCAAAGGCCAGAATTCTGGCTGGATCGTCATCACCGCGGGCTGGGCATTCGGCGTGACGGTCGCGGTATACGCCGTCGGCACCTTCAGCGGCGCGCATCTCAACCCCGCAGTCACCATCGGCCTGGCGTCCATCGGCAAGTTCGCGTGGGCCTCGGTGCCCGTTTACATCGCGGCCCAAATGCTCGGGGCGTTTCTCGGTGCGGGCGTCGTGTGGCTCGCGTACCTGCCCCACTGGTCGGTCACGGACACGCCGTCATCCAAGCTGGCGGTTTTTTGCACCGCCCCCGCGATCCGGAACTCGGGAGCGAATCTCCTGACCGAGATCATCGGCACGCTCCTCCTCGTGCTCGGCGTACTGACCATCCTCACTCCGAAGAACCTGAACCCCGCCCATGGGTGGGACGTGGGGTTCGGGCCTTGCCTCGTCGGCATCATCGTGTGGGCCATCGGCCTATCGCTGGGTGGACCGACCGGGTACGCAATCAATCCGGCACGCGACCTGGGGCCGCGCCTCGCGCACGCCGTCCTGCCGATCGCCGGCAAGGGAAACTCGGACTGGGGCTATGCGTGGATCCCCATCGCGGGCCCGGTCATCGGCGGCCTGATCGCGGCGTTCCTTTATAAGGTCGCGTGGTCCGCGACATGAAACACATCTTGGCCCTCGACCAGGGTACGACCAGCTCGCGCGCCATGGTGTTCGACCACAGCGGGAGCGTGGTTGCGTCGGCGCAGAAGGAGTTCCGCCAGATTTTTCCCAAGCCCGGCTGGGTGGAGCACGATGCGACGGAGATTTGGGCCACACAGTTGCACACGGCGACGGAAGCGCTCGCCAAGGCGCGTCTGACCGCGCTCGACATCGCCGGCGTAGGGATAACCAATCAGCGAGAAACAACGGTCGTCTGGAACCGGGACACGGGTGCGCCGGTGCATCACGCCATCGTGTGGCAGGATCGCCGCACGGCCGCCGCCTGCGACCGGTTGAAGGCCCGCGGGCTCGCGCCGTTGATCAAGCGCAAGACGGGGCTGGTGGTGGACGCGTATTTCTCCGGCACCAAGCTGGAATGGATTCTCCGCAACGTCCCGGGCGCGCGCGCCCTAGCGAAGGCCGGCAAGCTGGCCTTCGGCACGGTCGATTCGTGGCTGGTGTGGAACCTGACGGGCGGCCGCGTGCACGTGACCGATCCGAGCAACGCGTCGCGCACGATGCTGTTCAATCTGCGGACCGGGGATTGGGACGACGAGCTGCTGAAGCTGTTCGGCGTACCGCGCTCGGTGCTACCGCACGTGGGCTCATCGAGCGAAGTGTACGGCGAGACGACGCTGTTCGGCGGTCGCGTCCCGATTGCCGGGATTGCGGGCGACCAGCAGGCGGCGCTGTTCGGCCAGGCGTGCACCCAGCCCGGCATGGTGAAGAACACGTACGGCACCGGCTGCTTCATGCTCATGAACACGGGCACGAAACCGATTGCGTCCAAGAACAATCTGCTGACGACAGTGGCGTGGCGGATCGGGAACCGCACCGAGTACGCGCTGGAGGGCAGCATCTTCATTGCGGGAGCGGTGGTGCAATGGCTGCGGGACGGCCTGGGGATCATCAAGTCGTCGTCGGAAGTCGAGGCGCTGGCCTCGCAGGTGACGGATCCGCAGGGCGTGTATCTGGTCCCCGCATTCGCCGGACTGGGCGCGCCGCACTGGGACCAGTACGCGCGCGGCATCCTCGCCGGCGTCACGCGCGGCACGACCGCGGCCCACATCGCGCGCGCGGCGCTCGAGGGGATCGCGTTTCAAGTGGCCGACGTGCTGCGTGCGATGGAGGCCGACGCGAAGATCAGGCTGAAGGAGCTGCGCGTGGATGGCGGCGCGTCCGCGAACAACCTGCTGATGCAATTCCAGTCGAACCTGCTGGGCGTTCCCGTGGTGCGGCCGAAAGTCACCGAGACGACGGCGCTGGGCGCGGCGTACCTGGCAGGGCTGGCCGTCGGCTACTGGAAGGACCAGAAACAGATCGCGGCGCAGTGGCAGGTGGACCGCCGCTTCACCCCCGCGATGAAGTCCGCTCAGCGCAAGCAGCTCGAGGCCGGCTGGCGCAAGGCGCTCGAGCGGGCCAAGCGATGGGAAGAGGCGGGCTGAGGAAGCTCCATGGAAGTCGTCATCAAGCGAGACTACGACCAGATGAGCAAGGCGGCGGCGCAGCTCGTCGTCGACGTGCTCAACACCAAGCCGAATGCCGTGCTCGGCATGGCCACGGGGTCCACGCCGCTCGGCCTGTATCAGGAGTTGGTGCGCCTGTACAAAGCCGGGCACGTCGACTTCTCTCGCGTGACGACGTTCAACCTGGACGAGTACGTCGGCCTGCCTGCGAATCACCCCCAGAGCTACCACTACTTCATGCGCGAGCATTTCTTCCAACACGTGAACATTCCGCAGCACAACATCAACATCCCCTCGGGTACGACCAGCAACTACCCCGCGTTCTGCCAGTGGTACGAGGGGCGCATTGCGGAATGCGGCGGGATCGACCTGCAGATCCTGGGCATCGGCTCGGACGGCCACATCGCGTTCAACGAGCCGGGGAGCTCCCTGAGCTCGCGGACGCGGCTCAAGACGTTGTCCAAGCAGACCATCGACGACAATGCCCGGTTCTTCGAGCGCCGAGAGAGTGTGCCGGTCTACGCGATCACCATGGGGGTCGGGACCATCCTCGATGCGCGGCGGTTGGTCCTGGTGGCGAGCGGGAAGACCAAGGCCAAGGCGATCGCCCATGCCGTCGAGGGACCGGTCACCAGCATGGTGACGGCGAGCGCCATCCAGCTGCACCGTGATGCGACCGTCATCGTCGACGGCGAGGCGGCCGCCGGCCTGACGATGCGCGAGTACTACGAATTCATCTACGCGGCCAAGCCGGCGGCGCCGAGGGCGTAGGTGAGCGATCGTCCGATCATCCGGGTGCAGCACATCGTCAAGTCGTTCGGCACCGTCATGGCCGTCAACGACGTCTCCTTCGAGGTCCGCCCCGGGGAGATTTTCGCGTGCCTGGGGCCGAACGGCGCCGGCAAGACCACCATCATCAAGATGCTCACCACGCTGTTGCGCCCGACGACGGGCGCGCTCGAGCTCGACGGACTCGACGTCACCACGCATCGGACTGAAGTCCGCAAGCGCTTCTCGAAAATCGAGGCTTGAGATGGCGCGCTATTCTGTGCTGCTGCTGCTGCTGCTCGCGAGGAGTGCTCCCTCGCAGACTCGCGCGATCGTTTACACCACGGCCGAGAGCACGAGCTTCCGGCTGACGCCCACCGACACGCTGACGTTCAAGCCGTCCGAGCCCACCTCCGAAGCGAACGTGTACGTCTTCGTCGATCCCCGGCAGACATTTCAGCCGTTCCTCGGAATCGGCGGGGCCCTGACCGATGCAGCAGCGGAGACCTTCGCCAAACTGCCCAGCGCCCGGCAGGAAGAATTGATCACGGCGTACTACAGCACCGACCGGGGGATCGGGTACACCCTGGCCAGGACCAACATCCACAGCTGCGACTTCTCGAGCGAGAGCTATACCTACGTGGATGAGGGCGACAAGGACCTGAAATCCTTCTCCATCGCGCACGACCTGCGGTTCAGGATCCCGCTCATCCGGAGAGCGATGGCCGCCAGCGGGAACCGGCTCAAGCTATTCGCCAGTCCCTGGAGCCCGCCGGCGTTCATGAAGGACAACCACGACATGCTGCACGGCGGCCACCTGCGCCCCGAGTACGCTCATGCCTGGGCACTTTACTTTGCCAAGTTCATTCAGAGCTATCGGAAGGCAGGAGTGCCGGTGTGGGGGATCACCATCCAGAACGAGCCGATGGCCACCCAGAAGTGGGAGTCCTGCGTCTATCAGGCGACGGACGAGCGGGACTTTCTCAAGAACCACCTGGGTCCGGTCATGGTGCAGCAGGGGCTCCGCGACGTCAACATCATCGTGTGGGATCATAACCGCGACCTGATCATCCAGCGGGCACAGACGATCTTCGACGATCCAGACGCCGCCAAGTACGTCTGGGGGATCGGATTTCACTGGTATGAGGATTGGTCGGGTGGACAGCAGATGTACGGCAATGTGGCGCTGGTGAACCGGCTCTACCCCGACAAACACATCCTCTTTACCGAAGGCACGCCGGCGAGCTTCGATTCGACGGGATATGGACGATGGAGTCTCGGCGAGGCGTACGGCCGGTCGATGATCAACGATTTCAATTCAGGGACCGAGGGATGGACCGACTGGAACATTCTGCTGGATGAGCGGGGTGGCCCCAACCATGTGGGGAATTTCTGCTTTGCACCGATCCATGCCGACACGCGTACCGGCAAACTGATCTACACCAATTCGTACTACTACATAGGCCACTTCTCGAAGTTCATCCGCGCCGGCGCACGACGGATCCTCGCGTCACCGAGTCGCAGCATGCTGCTCACCACGGGCTTCGTCAACCAAGATGGTACGGTGGCGGTCGTCGTCATGAACCCGACACCGCGCGGCGGGCAATACTCCTTCGTTGCCGGCTCTTCGTCAGTGGAGATCACCTCGCGGCCACACTCGATCCAGACGGTGGTCTTCAAGGCTAGGTGATAGCCAGAGGGCCCGCCGCTCAGGTACGTGTGCGAGCGAGCCGCCACGCCCACACGACCAGCCCGGCACTCAGGGCGACGATGATGACATCGCTGGCGAACACGTGAGACCGGTCGATCACTTCCCAGACATGGCCGACGGCGATGACGGCGAACAGCAGGCCGGTCGTGTACAAGTAGGCTTTCACTGGCGAGGCCTTTAGTTGTGAACATCACATTCGATAGTTGACAGGCTGCTCAAATACAGAACATGTGTCTCATATCGTCGGCGGGCAACTCATTCCGCCCGGCGACTAATCTTACGGCACGGTCCCGCTCGGCGGGGGCGGCTCCGCAGCGACCTTCCTCAGCTCCGCAGTCGACCCGGCCCAGGCGCCAAGGGCGGGACTTGCCCAAGCGGCTACCTTTGGAGGACGCAAGGGGCATCATGACGACATTCAACCGCCGCGAGTTTCTCGAGACTTCCGCGGGCGTCATCGCCGCCGGCATGAGTCCGCCGTTGCTCACCCAATCGAAGAAGCCCCTGCGTCTCGGTCTGATTATCGGAATCGGGAACGAGCCCGAGGCGGCGATTGCCAAGGTGCACGATCTCGGCCTGCCCACGTGTCAGGTATATGTGGAGGGTTTCGACCCCGGACTGCACACGCGACTGCTGCAGGCTCTGGACCGGCTTCAGATCGAGGCGACGTCCGTGGTGGTCGGTGGCCCAGGGCGCGAGGTTTGGGATTTTTACGAGGGGCCGCTCACGATCGGCGTGGTTCCGCGAGAGACGCGCGCCGCGCGGATCGCGCGAATGAAGCAGGGCTCGGATTTTGCCAAGGCATGCGGCATTCCCGCGGTGCAAAGTCACGCCGGGTTCATTCCGGAGAATCCCAACGAACCGGTCTACCAAGAGACGGTCGCGGCCATGCGCGAGGTGGTGGAGTACTGCCGGCGCAACGGACAGCAGTTCCGCTATGAAACTGGGCAGGAAACGCCGATTACGCTGGTGCGCGCGATGCAGGACGTCGGTCTCGACAATCAAGGCGTCAACTTCGATCTCGCGAACCTCATCCTCTATGGCAAAGCCAATCCGGTGGACGCGATCGAGATCCTCGCGCCACATGTCCAGGGCATCCATGCCAAAGACGGGCTCTGGCCGACGAATCCGAGAGCGTTGGGCAAAGAAGTCCCCATCGGCCGGGGCAAGGTGGATTTTCCGAGAATCATCGCCCGCTTGAAGCAGCTGAACTACCAGGGGGCAGTCACGATCGAGCGCGAGGTTTCCGGCCCGCAGCAGATCGAGGACGTGCGAGCCGCGAAGGCATACCTGGAAGGGCTCATCGGATAATTCGGAGGGCGTATGTCACGCGATGCTGACGCACTCGACCGGCGGACGTTCGTGGGCGCGACGGCTGCCGCCGCGGCGGCCATGTTTATCAAGCCTGAACTGGTGCATGGCACGCGCGCCAATTCGGCCGTCCGCGTCGGCTTGCTCGGCTGCGGGGGTCGCGGCACGGAAGACGCGTCGAATCTGGTGGACACCGGCGGCGCTCGCGTCGTAGCGCTGGCCGACCTGTTCCCAGACCAGCTCGACGCCGCGCGCGCGCATTTCGATCAGGTGCAGCAGGCGAAAGGGTTCGCGGCGCTGGATCCGAAGCAGCTCTTCGTCGGCCCGCGCGCCTACGAGCGACTCGCTGCCTCCAAGGAGGTGGACGCGATTGTCATCGCGACGCCACCCTACTTCCATCCGCAGCACCTCGAAACCGCCGTTGCCGCCGGCAAGCACGTGTATCTGGAGAAGCCGGTGGCGGTCGACGTCGCCGGCGCGAAACGTGTCATCGAGATTGGCAAACGCGCCCAAGGCAAGGTGAGTCTGGACGTGGGATTCCAGATCCGCGACTGCCCGCCCTTCGTCGAGCTGGTGCGCCGCATCCACGAGGGCGCGCTGGGCGACATCATCTGCGGTGAAGCCTACTACCTCACCGGGTACATCGATCGCCCCCCCTGGCCCAACGCCTCGCCGGCCGAGCGCCGGCTGCGGAACTGGGTACGCGACCGCGTGCTCTCCGGTGACATCATCGTGGAGCAGAACATCCACGTGATCGACATCTGCAACTGGGTCCTCAAAGCGCATCCCCTGAACGCCACGGCGACGGGGGGACGCCTGGGTCGTCCGGCCGATGACGGCGATTGCTACGGCAACTATCACGTCGTGTTCCGCTATCCCGGTAACGTGGACGTCACGTTCAGCTCCACACAATTCGCCAAAGGCTGGTGGGATGTCAGCCAACGATTCTTCGGGACCAAAGGTACGTCGCTCTCGCCGTACGTCGGTCCGCTCGGCATCTGGGGGGACGAGCCGTGGCAAGCTCCCCTCCCTCCCCCACCGCCGGGTCAGCCCGCTGCGTTTTCCGTCACGGGCAACTTTACGTCGAACTTGGAGTCCGCCGACCCAGAAAAGAAGAAGGCGTTCATCGAGAGCATCACAAACGGGACCTTCCACAACCAGGCAGACAAAGGCGCCGAGTCCGCGCTCTCGTGCATGATGGCGCGCAGCGCCGCGTATACGGGACGCGAGGTGACGTGGGACGAGCTCATGACGTCCCAGGAAGTCTGGGAGTCCCGACTCGATCTGGACCGGCTGCGGTGAGGTAGCCTCATGCTCATGACGCGGCGGGATTTTTTGCAGTCATCGTTAGCGGCGGCTGGAGCTGCAGGTCTTCCCCTTCCGAAGGCGCCGCTCGCGATCAAGAAGGGGCTCGTCTTCGACATGGTGCCCGGCAATCTGCCTTATGCCGACCGCTTCAAGTTGGTTCGCGACGCGGGCTTTCAAGTTGTGCAGGCGCTCACGGAACCCGACCAGCGCAAAGCGGAAGACATGAAGACAGCCGCGGACGCGGCGACCATCCGCATCGATTCAGTGATGAATGTGGATCATTGGCGCTATCCGCTGTCCTCCAGCGATCCCACGGTCGTCGAGAAGAGCCTCAGCGGCATGCGCACGTCACTGCAGAACGCGAAACTCTGGGGCGCCGATGCGGTACTGCTCGTCCCTGCGGTGGTGAATCCGCAAACCTCCTATCGCGATGCCTGGACGCGCTCGCAAGCGCAAGTCCGCAAACTCCTCCCGCTGGCGGAGCAGCTCAAGGTCGTCATCGCGATCGAGGAAGTCTGGAACAGGTTCCTGCTCAGTCCGCTCGAAATGGCCCAATACATCGGCGAATTTCACAGCCCGTGGATCCGGGCCTGGTTCGATGTCGGCAATGTCGTGCTGTACGGCTATCCCCAGGACTGGATTCGCACCCTGGGCAAAGCCATCGTCAAGGTCCACCTCAAAGATTTCAAGCGCACGGAGAACGGCTACGCCTGGGTGAACCTCGGCGATGGCGACGTGGACTGGCCCGCGGTGCGCCAGGCCTTCGCCGACATCGGCTATGACGGCAGCGTCATCGCCGAGCTGGAGCAGGGAGACGAGCAGTACCTGCGCGACGTGAGCCGCAGGATTGACCGCCTGCTCCTGGGCTGAGCCGCCTTAGTGTGTGTCGAGCGGATGCTTGCTCCGCTCGTAGAACTCATTTTGCAGGTGCTGGCTCTCCTGGTCCGCTTTGACCGCGCGGATCGCCTGCACGATCCCATTGATCCACGTCTTCGCCTCGAACTCGCCGAGCTCGCGCGTCGCCGCGGCGCCTTCGCCGGCATAGTGATTCGGGAAGCGCGCGTACCACCAGATGCCGGTGTAGAGGCCTTCCGGAAGCTTCAGGCGCGCCTGATCGGCACCCGATTCCTGCGGCGCGCGATCCAGGTGCACGAGGTCGGGCCGGGCGATCATGCTCATGGACGTTTCGCTCTCGCCGGCGTGCATATCCGTCGCCGGGTTGGACTTGTGCTTGGGTTCGCCCTGTCCGCTACGCGTGATTCCTAGCACGTACACGACGTAATCATGGGGCGTGTCAAGCTGCGTCTGCGCGAAGTAGGGTAGCAGGCTGTTGTTGCCGCCGTGACCGTTCACGATGATGATCTTCTGGCAGCCATTGCGCGCCATCTCGTCGGTCGTTTCCTGCAACAATTGCAGCTGCAGTCCCCTGCTGTAGGCCACCGTGCCGGGTTGGTGCTTTGCTTCGAAGATCTGCCCGAAGTAGTACTCTGGAAACACGACGGCGTATTCCTGCTGGGCGGCATTGAGTGCGACGTAGCGGACGTTGAGCAGATCGTTGCCCAACGGCAGATGCGCGCCGTGCTTCTCCAGGATGCCGAATGGGAGCAGGCACGTCCCTTGGGCGCGGCCGATGGCGTCGCGGAAGTCGGCCGCCGTCAGTTCCTCCCAATGGACCGAGGGCTTGCTTTGCACGGCAGGTGACTGCGCCCACACGAGCGAGGCGCAAAGGGCGTTGATAGAGACCAGCAGTGATTTGTGCACGTGTCCTCCGCCGCTGATTGGGGGCCAATTGTAGACATTACCCGTATGCTCTGGTGACACTACAGCCGCAGGGTCTCGACGAGCGCCGCGAGTGCCGCCGGTAGCTGCCGTTGACGAGGATAATAGAGGAAGAAGCCCGGGAAGGGCGGGCACCAGTCGTCGAGCACGCGCACCAGCTCCCCACTCGCGAGGTGCGGCGCCGCGCGCTCCTCCGACATGAACGCCAGACCTACGCCGTCGACCGCCGCCCGGACCATGATCTCCACGTCGTCGACGATCAGCGGTCCGTTCACCGCGACGGTGAGAGACTGCTTGCCCTTGTCGAACTCCCACCGATACACGCCGTCGGAGCCGTGGCGAAAGTTGATGCAGCGGTGGTTGGGCAGGTCGCGCGGCGTTGCGGGCTTCGGGTGCGACTCGAAATAGCTGGGCGACCCAACGATGGCCGGCCGGGGGTCCTTGGATACGCGGAACGTAATCATGTCCCGTTCGATGAATTCCCCAAAATGAATGCCGGCGTCGAAGCCGCCGGCGACGAGGTCGACGCGACTCTCATCGGTCGTCACGTCGAGCACGACATCCGGGTAGTCTCGGGCGAATTGTCCCAGCTTCGGTGCGAGCACAGTGGTCGCGGCGATCGGCGACACCACCAACCGCACCCGTCCCGCCGGCCGGTCACGCAGCCCCGAAATCTGGTCCAGCGCTCCCTGAATGTCGCCGAGCGCCGGGCGCAGCCGGGTGATGAGCTGCGCTCCAGCATCGGTAGGGGCGACACTGCGCGTGGTGCGCGCGAGCAGCGGCACGCCAAAATGCTCTTCCAACCCCTTGATCGCGTGGCTCAGCGCCGAGGTCGACACACCCAGCCGTTTCGCCGCTCGCGTAAAGCTCCGTTCCTCCGCCACAGTGAGAAACGCAGACAGCACGCTCAGCTCGTCGCGCACCATTTGTGAATAATACTCACAAACCCTTCTCGATTTTCCCGGCTACACAGGCGCGCGCGGTCCAGCTACGATTGGCCGCATGGACATCAAGCGCGGTGGCTCACAGCCCTCCGGCAGAGGACCTGCTGAGTGGTTCACCGGCGCTGTACGTGTCGACCCGTTGTTCCAGGCCCCTGACCCGGCGCGCGTGGTGGGCGCCAGCGTCACGTTCGAGCCCGGTGCCCGGACGGCATGGCACACGCACCCACTCGGCCAGACGCTGATCGTGACGGCGGGCTGTGGCCGCGCGCAGCGTTGGGGAGGGCCGATCGAGGAGATCCGGCCCGGTGACGTGATCTGGTTCGCGCCGGGTGAGAAGCATTGGCACGGCGCCACGGCAACGACCGCCATAACGCACATCGCTATTGTGGAACGGCTCGGTGACAAGACCGCGGACTGGATGGAAAAGGTCAGCGACGAGGGGGTATAATGACGGACAAGACTGACAAGAAGGTTTGGTTTGTGACTGGTGCGGGCCGTGGCATGGGCGTCGATTTCGCCATGGCCGCCCTGGCCGCGGGCTACGCGGTCGTGGCCACCGGTCGGGACACCGACGCCGTGGCCAATGCGGTGGGAAAGTCGGACGACCTGCTGGTCGTCAAGCTGGACGTCACCAACGGCGTCGACGCCGCGGCGGCGGCGCGGGCCGCCGTGGACCGGTTCGGCCGCATCGATGTGCTCGTCAACAATGCCGCCAACTTCTTTGCCGGCTACTTCGAGGAGCTGACGCCGGAGCAGATTGAACGGCAGGTGAAAACGGCCCTCATCGGCCCGATGAATGTCACTCGCGCCGTCCTGCCGGTCATGCGCAAGCAGCGCTCAGGGCACATTATCTCGATCTCGTCGGGCGCGGGACTCCTCGGATTTGCGTTCTGTTCGGCATACGCCGCGTCGAAGTTCGGCCTCGAGGGTTGGATGGAGTCGCTGCAACAGGAGGTCGCGCCGTTCGGCATCACCACCACTATCGTCAACCCGGGGTTCTTCCGTACCGAGCTCCTGGAGCCGGCTTCCGTGACCTACGCTGAGCCGTCCGTCGCGGACTACGCCGGAAGCAGAGCGGACCAGCTGAAGTGGTGGCAGGCCCAGAGCGGCCGGCAGCCCGGCGACCCGGCCAAGTTGGCGCGGGCGCTGATCGCGATCGCCAGCGAGGAGCAGCCGCCGCGCCGCTTCATCGCCGGTGCCGATGCCATCGGCCTCGCCGAGCAGAAGGTCGCCGATCTCAAGGCGCAGATCGACGCCTACCGCGAGCTGTCCACGTCGCTCTCTCTCGACGAGCTCGCGCCCGCCGGAAGCGCGAGGTGATAGGCCATGCAACAGCGCAAACTTGGAAACAGCAGTCTGGAAGTCTCGGCCCTGGGGCTCGGCTGCATGGGAATGAGCTTCTCCTACCCTCCGTTTCCCGACAAGCAGGACATGATCGCGCTGATTCGCGCGGCATTCGAGCGCGGCATCACGTTCTTCGACACCGCCGAAGTGTACGGCCCGTTCACCAACGAAGAGCTCGTCGGCGAAGCGGTTGCTCCCTTCCGTGGACAGGTGGTGATCGCCACGAAATTCGGCATCAAGATTGGTCCGGACGGGAAGCAGTTGGGCCAGGACAGCCGGCCAGAGCACATCAAGCAAGTCGCCGACGCGTCACTCAAACGCTTGAGGACCGATGTGATCGACCTGTTCTATCAGCACCGCGTTGACGTCAACGTCCCTATTGAAGACGTGGCGGGAGCGGTGAAGGATCTGATCCGGCAAGGCAAGGTCAAGCACTTCGGCCTGTCTGAGGCGGGGGTGAAAACGATCCGCCGCGCGCACGCTGTGCTACCCGTGACGGCACTCCAGAGTGAATACTCGCTGTGGTTTCGACGCCCCGAGGCCGAGGTGTTGCCGACACTCGAGGAGCTCGGCATTGGATTCGTTCCTTTCAGCCCGCTTGGAAAAGGCTTCCTGACCGGGAAGATCGACGAGAAGACGACGTTCGATGGCTCTGACTTCCGCAATGTCGTCCCGCGCTTTACGCCGGAGAATCGCAAAGAGAATCAGGTCTTGGTCGATCTGTTGAACAGGATCGCACGGCGGAAGCGCGCGACGCCGGCGCAGATAGCGCTCGCCTGGCTCCTGGCGCAGAAGCCGTGGATAGTTCCGATCCCAGGCACCACGAAGCTGAACCGCCTGGAAGAGAACATCGGAGCCGTTGGCGTCGAACTTACCTCGGACGATCTCCGCGAGATCGACGACGCCGCGTCGAAAATTACGGTGGCCGGGGCCCGCTACCCCGAAGAGCTGGAGCGAAGGACGGGTCTATGAGCGCTCTGGGGAGCGCGATCGCTAAGCGGGAGCGGCGGCGGGCTCCGGCGGCTGGGCGCCCTTGATCAGGAGCCACAGCATGATCGCCAACTCCCCGAACAGCGCGGGCTGGGAGAGCAGGAAGACCTTGTTCTGGTATGCCGGGAAGAATATCCCCGTGAGGCTCAATACGACATAGGCCGCCCCATTGATGAACAGCCACACGCCGATGAACCGGGGCACGAAGCGCGACCGGTACGCCAGCGCCCCCATCGGGAAGAGCCACAGTCCCCACAGGATCTCCGCGGCCGTGATCTGATGGTGATGCAGGCGGAGGAACAGCATGACCAGGGCATTGCGCTGCGGCTGGTCGAACACGGACAGGAAGTCGGCGCCCTGCGCGACCATGAGCGCGCCGGCGTCGGTCACCACGTTCACGAAATTGAGCAACGCCGGCATCACGCCGCCGGAGATCACGAGGAGCACCGCGAGCTGCTGATCCACCCCCTTGAACAGCCGGTAGAACGCCAGCACCAGGAAGATCAGCACCACGGCGCCGAGCAGATCGCTCGCCATGCCGAAGCGGAAGAGCCACGGGTGCGCGGCGATGTTCGCGGCGGTCGCGGCCGCGTCCCCCTGCACGAACAGCTTGTTGGGGATGTAGATGAGGCGCAGCGGGCCGCCCAGCACGAGGAGCAGGTACCAGAGTCCGGCCACTCGGCCGGGATTGCGGACCGCGTTCATGTCGCCTCCGTCGGTAACGGGGTTCTCCGGGTTCCCGGACGATACGCCGAATGTGGCGGGGAAAGTTTCGGCCGTTCGTCGTATCCTGGTCAGCTGAACTACGGCAGATCGGAGCTCGCAGCCATGCGCATCGGCATTCTCGGTTCTGGATTGATGGGCGGCAAGCTCGGCACGCTCTTTGCGCGCGCCGGACATGACGTGGTATTCAGCTACGCCCGCAGCGAGCAGAAGCTGAAGAAGCTCGCGCGGGATGCTAAAGGGAAAGCGCGGGCGGGCACACCGCGCCAGGCCGCACAGGAAGCGGATGCGATCCTGCTCGCCGTGCACTGGTCCCGAGTCGACGACGTGTTGCAACAAGCCGGCGATGTGTCGGGCAAGGTCATGGTAAGCTGCTCGCTCCCGATGAATGCCGACGACAGCGACCTCGTGATCGCGCACACGTCCTCTGGCGCCGAGGCGCTGGCCAAGAAGTTGCCCAAGGCTCGGGTCGTCTCCGCGTTCGGCACTGTGCCGAGTGAAGTGCTGTTCGATGTGTTCGAGGCCCGGCGCAGGGCCACCAAACCCAGCCTCGTGTATTGCGGGGACGATGCAAGCAGCAAGCAGGTTGCCGCTCAGCTGATCCGCGACGTGGGGTTCGATCCGGTGGACGCTGGGCCGTTGCGAATCGCCCGGTACACCGAGCCGTTCACGCTGCTCATCGCGCAACTCGCGTACGAGGGGGATCAAGGGCCGGAGCTCGCGTACCGGTTCGAGTGGCGTTGACACCTCTTCGTTTCTTGACTAAAGTCAAACAATGCGCGGGGACCAGATTGCCCAGGTGCGGCAGTTCAACCGCCTCGTCACGCAGCGGGTCGGGGCGCTCGACGATCACTTCCTCGGTCGGGGACGACCCCTGGGCGCGTCACGCCTCTTGTACGAGATCGGCGAGCGGGGCGCGGATCTGCGCGAGCTGCGCCAGCGGCTCGGGCTCGACGCGGGCTACGTCAGTCGTCTGGCGAAGGCTCTCGCGAAGGAAGGGTTGATCCGCGTCGCGCCCGGCGCCGGCGATCAGCGCTTGCGGACGGCCCGGCCTACGGCGCGCGGCCGGCGCGAGATCCGCGAGCTGAACGACCGGTCCGATCGGTTGGCCGCCCGCCTGCTCGGCGCCATATCGCCCAAGCAACGGGAGCGACTCGTAGCGGCGATGGCCGAGGTACATAGCGTGCTTCGAGCCGCGGGCCTCGTGATCGAGCGCGTGGATCCCGCGAGTCCGGCCGCACGCTGGTGCGTAGCGCAATACTTCGCCGAGCTCGATCGACGGTTCCCCGCCGGCTTCGATCCCGCGGACAGCCTTCCGGCCGACGATCGCGACCTCGTCCCGCCACGCGGCGCGTTTCTCGTCGCGTCGATCGACGGCGAGAGCGTCGCCGGCGGCTGCATCAAGACTACGGCGCCGCAGGTCGGCTCCCTGAAGCGTATGTGGGTGGCTGATGCCGCGCGTGGGCTCGGGATCGGGCGGCGGATGCTGGAGGCCCTCGAGGACCGGGCGCGCGGGCTCGGGATCGCCACGCTACGGCTCGAGACGAACAAGACGCTTCAGGAAGCGATCGCCTTGTACCGCAGCGCCGGCTACCGGGACGTGGCGCCGTTCAACGCCGACCCGTACGCCACGCATTGGTTCGAGAAGCGACTCGGACGAACGCGGACGTCACGCGCACGGGCGAGGGGCACGGCCTCCGCATGACCTACTACCTGAGACACGACTGTCGATATCCGGCCTGCTCGTTCGTCGTCAGCAGGAGGGTAGAGGGTCGACCACGACGCGAAAGGGCCAACCGATGCGGAAGTACATGACGATCGTGAAGGGTTCCGAGCATCACGCGCCCCCACCCCCGGCGCTGTTCGAGGCCATCGACAAGCTGATGAAGGACGCCGGCAAGCGGCTGGTGGGCGTGGGCGGCCTCCTGTCCAGCGACAAGGGGGCGCGGGCGCGCCTGGCCAACGGCAAGATAACGGTGACTGACGGGCCGTTCACCGAGGCCAAGGAGGTGATCGGCGGCTTCGCGATTTACGAGGTGTCGTCGCTGGCCGAGGCGAAGCAGTGGACCAGGCGGTTTCTGGATCTGCACGTCGAGCATTTCCCCGGCTGGGACTGCGAGGTGGAAATCCGGGAGATGATGGACGTCCCACCGCCGACGTCCGTGGAAGCGGGCGGCGGTCTCCGTCGTTAACCGGTCCTGGCGAGGCTCGAGGGAGCGAGACCCATGCGCAAGCTCATCGTTTCGGAGTTCGTTCGGCGCTGAGCTTAGGCGCCAAGCAGCTGCTTCACCGCGCGGTCTGCTTCGCGAATGGAATTGCGGTGATCACTGGCGCCGGCGAGATCGGTATTCGCAAACGCGATTCGTCCGTGCGGGCGACCGCGCAGAACGTCCCTCGGCGCGGGCTTCCCGTTGACGCCGAAAAAGAATCCCGGCTGCGGATTCACGTACGCGTGTCCCCAGCGATTGAGAATGATTCCCGCGATGTCCCGGCGCGGATCGAATCCGCCGGGCGCGAACATGTCCCCCAGCTGCTCCCGGAACGCGCGCTCGTACTGCGCGAACGACGTGCCGAGCAGCTGCGCACGGCCCAGCGCCCCTTGCTCGGCGATCGGGAGTCCGGGTTGTGCGAACAGGACCTTGATGGTCAACACGGTCGGTGAGTCCGGACCGATTGTGGGAGCCTCGTTGCCGACGAGTGCCATCTTCCGAACGGACAGATAATCGCCGAGTCCTCCGAACCAGCGGCAGCCGGACACTCCCATGTTGTAGAGCCAGCGCCAGTTGCGCACGGCGATGTTCGCCATCAGGCAGGGCGATCGATAGAACTGCGCGTACGCTTCGCGATGGCTCGCGGGCAGATCGTGGACGATGTGCTTGGTCGTCCAGCTGCCTCCCGCCATGACGACCGAGCGCGCTGTGACTTTGTAGAGGCGATCGCCTTTGACGTAGGTGATGACGACGTGCGGCGCGCTGGCCGGATCTCCCGCGTGCTCGACGCGGACAACCGTGGAATTGAGCCGCAGCCGTGTCGCTTGGCCCGCGCGATCGAGGGCGCGGAAGTTCACGCGATTCTGCCACACGGCGTCGACGGTACGCGGACCCGCGAAGGCGTCGGGGATGAGCGTCTTCACCATAAGGCGCGCGAATCCACCGTTGCCGTCGGGGAACATCTGGTCGCCCAGCGTGTCGTCGCCGTCTTCGGGGAACTGGGTCTCGATCGCGTAGTGGCAGTACGCCGACAGCACGTCCGGACCGAGACCATAGCCACCACCCTCGACCGGAGACAGAAACCTTCGCACCGTTTCGCGACTGATGTCGTATCGCGCCATCAGATGCTCTTCGAGCGTGATGGAGTCGAGCTGTCGCGAGATGACGTCGCCTTCGGTCTTGGGTCGCGGCACGTCGACGCGGCTCGTCCCCCAGCGCAGCAGCTCTGCCTTCACGGTGTCACTGAGCGGCGCGCCTTCGAGCCGCCGTCGCCACGGATCCGTCACCCACACACCGGGGCGCTGGCCGAACTGCGGTCCGAAGTAGAATCCGTAATTGCTCGGCGTGTCGTACGGCGAGTGACTGAGCGGCATCTCGGGCGCCGGACCGCGCCACGTCTGGTAGGTGAACGAGGAGCGATCCATTCCGATCATCGCGTAGAAGCGATCGGTGTAACCGCCCGGCTGGGGCACGAGGAAGATCGCCGAGCCCTGGTGCGCGGTGAGTCGCTGTCCGTCGACGAGGAACTCGTTACGCTTCGCCTCGCCACCGAAGATCGGGTGGTTGTCGATGACGAGCGCGCCTCCGCCTAGGTATTTCTGGAAGAAGATCGCTGCGGCGAGTCCGCTGATTCCGCCGCCGACGGCCACCAGGTCGTAGATCTCGCCGGTGTCGATGGCGGTTGCGAGACGTCGCTCGAATGCGCCATCGCGCATGGCGTGTCCGGCGCGCAGGACGTCCCAGATGTTGCCGTTCGAGTGGCGGTAGTCGCCGATGCCGCCGTAGCCGTCGAAGGCGTCGGCGGGAGAGATCGGGGGTGCGTTGCCGTGGAGGAGCAGTCCGGCGCTGGCGAGGAGGGCGCCGTTGAGAAAGTCGCGGCGAGAGATCGGGTCGTTCAGGCCGAGGCGATCGTCCTGGGAGTTGCGCAGGCTCATGCTCGTCGTTTACCCCTGCTTGCGATGGGCGAACCACGTAGTAGTATCGCGTGAATATCGACGATTGGCATGCGCGCCGCCTGCACCCTTCGCCAATGAGGATTCGACCGATGCATTCACGGGGACCCTTGCGGTTCCTCGGCAGTGTGATCATCGCATGTGCCGCGGCAATGAGTGCTGCGCAGTCTCCGGCGCAGGTTCCCGTGCGCGCGACGCCAGCGACACCAGCCGGCCGCGGTGAGCGTGCTCCGGACTATCCGGTGCGTCCTCCCGCTCCTCCCGAACAGGTCGCGCGTGGCCAGCAGCTCTTCAAGAGCAATTGCAGCTTCTGTCATGGTTCGGACGCCAGGGGCGGAGAAACGGGACCGAACCTGGTTCGTGCGCAGGTGGTTCTCGCTGATCAACACGGCGAGCTCGTCACTCCGATCGTCCAGAACGGCATTCCCGCCCGCGCTATGCCAAAGTTCACGTTGAGTGCGGCGGAGATCGCCGACATCGCCGCCTGGTTACACAGCCAGCCGCTTTCCGATCGTGGCGCGCCTAGCACTCTCGATATCCTGGTCGGCAACGCCAAGGAAGGGGAAGCCTATTTCAATGGAGCGGGACACTGCACGCAATGCCACTCGGTGAGCGGCGACCTCGCCGCGATCGGCGCGAAGTCCGACGCCAAGACGATTCAAAACCTGATCGTGTCCGGCGGAGGCGGCAGGAGCTTTGGTCGCCGCTCGGCCGGCGCTGCACCGCCGAAGCTACCAGCGACGACGGTAACGGTGACGCTGCCCTCGGGGCAGGCCATAACGGGAGATCTCGATCACATCTCCGCCTTCGTCGTGGCGCTGAGACAGCCAGACGGTACGTACCGCAGCTTCGCCAGACACGATTCCATCCCGAAGGTCATCCTCACCAATCCACGGCAATGGCATATCGACATGCTCCCGAAGTGGCGGGATTCCGATATCCATAACATGACGGCGTATCTCGTCACCTTGAAATGACAAGAACAGCCAAGCTGCTTCTCCTGATTCCGTTCTGGGTGCCGCGCTCGTCGCTCGGCGGCCAGGGGTTGGATCCCGCCTTGCTGACCAAGCCCGCGACCGACTCGTGGCCCACCTACGCGGGCGACTATTCGCAGCGTCGCTACAGCACGCTCACGCAAATCGACACGACCAACGTTCGGCACCTCTCCCTCGCGTGGGTCAGCCGCCTGACGGCTGGAGCCGGCGGCGAAGGGGGATTCTTTGGGCCACCCGCGATTCCGGCGGTTACCGGGGGTGTAGCGGAGAATCCGGTGAATACTCCCGGATCGACCAGCGGCACGCCGCGTCTGGCAGGATCGATTCTGCAGGTGAACGGCATCCTGTACATCTCATCGGCCGACAATGCGTGGGCGATGGACGCGCTAGACGGGCACATTCTTTGGCACTACTGGTGGAAGTCGCGCGGGGGCACGCACATCGGCAATCGCGGCATGGGGATGTACGGCGACTGGCTGTTCTTCGAGACGCCGGACGACTACCTCGTTTCGCTCGACGCGAAGACGGGCCAGGAGCGCTGGCACAGAGAGATCGCGGACTTCAACCAGCAGTACTTCTCGACGACGGCACCAGTGGTGGTCGGCGATCATGTGCTGGTGGGCACGGGCGACGATCTGGACGCGCCGGGATTTCTGCAGTCATTCGATCCGAGGACCGGGGAACTGCAGTGGAAGTTCTACACCGTGCCGATGAAGCAAGGGGATCCGGGGCTCGCCACCTGGGCGAGCTTGGACGCGGCGCAGCACGGAGGCGCGCAGGTCTGGATCCCGGGGTCGTACGATGCCGAGACGCACCTGTACATCTTCGGAACGGGGAATCCCACACCGGCGTACACGGCGCGGGTGCGCGGACCGCGCGATGCGCACACGAACCTGTACACCTGCTCGGTGATCGCGGTGAACGTCGAGACGGGAAAGCTGGCATGGTACTTCCAAACGTCGCCGAACGACACGCACGACTGGGATTCGACGCAGCCGTCGGTGCTGGTCGACGGGTTGTTCGGGGGGAGGCCGCGGAAGATGGCGATGCAGGCGTCGCGGAATGGCTACTTCTACGTGCTGGATCGCACCACTGGGGACCATTTGCTGACGCTGAAGTTCTCCGACGCGGCCAACTGGGCCGCGGGCATGAACGCCAAGGGGCAGCTCGAGCGAAACCCGGAGAAGGACAATACGATCGCCGGCTCGCTGGTATCGCCGGACAACGGCGGCGCGACGAATTGGTATCCGCCGAGCTACGATGCCCGGACGGGACTCTTCTATGTCGTTTTGCGCGAGTTGTACTCGATGTATTATCTGACGTCGACGGACCCGCGCATGATGATGGGGCTGGGAGGCAGCGAGCAGGATGTAGTTGGATCACTCGGAACCTCTATCGCCGCGATCGATTACCGCACGGGAACGCTCGCCTGGAAGTATCGCTTCGAGGGATCGGCGGGCGGATTCGGCGGTGCCACCGGTTTGCTCACGACCGCCGGCGGTCTGCTGTTCGCCAACGACGGGGCTGGCGATCTGGTCGCCTTTGGCCTGCAGGGGATGAAGCCGCCGGTGCCCCTCTGGCACGCCCACATCGGCTCCATCGAGAACGCTGCCGAAACCTACACCGTGGGCGGACGCCAATATGTGCTCGTGACGGCCGAGGGGGCAGTGTACGCATTCTACCTGCAATAGTCAGGCAGTAGTCAACCTGGTTTGACGACACCCGCCGTCCGCGCTCTCAAACATTAGGACGAACTATTCCGGTGCTCGCGGATCAGGCGCGCATCCGCGGCCGGCTCGAAACGCAGCGCGGCTCCACTCGTAGGATGACGGGGACATGAGCGCGTCGATCCGCACCGAATTCCTGGCCCTCCAGGAGCTGCTCGCCGGCCGCTATTCGATCGAGCGCGAGCTCGGGCGAGGCGGTATGGGGATCGTGCTGCTCGCCCGCGATGTGGCGCTCGACCGCCCGGTCGCGATCAAGCTGCTCCCGCCGCACCTCGCGACGCAACCCGCCGAGCGGGACCGCTTCCTGCAGGAGGCGCGGACCGCCGCTGGCCTCGCGCATCCCAATATTGTGCCGATTCACCTCGTCGAGGCACGTGGTGAGCTGGTGTTCTTCGTGATGGGCTTCGTGGACGGCGAGACACTGCGCGACCGGGTGGAGCGGGCCGGCCCGCTCCCGCCGCGCCTCGCGATGAAGCTGCTGCAGGAAGTGGCGTGGGCGCTGGGCTACGCGCATCAGCGCGGCGTGATTCACCGGGACGTGAAGCCTGATAACATCATGATCGAGCGCGCTACGGAGCGCGCGCTCGTCACCGACTTCGGGATCGCGCTCGGGACACGGGCGGCCGAAAGCGCGGGCGGCCCGGTCGTCGGGACCGCGCGCTTCATGAGCCCCGAGCAGGCGTGCGGCGAGCCGGTGGACGCGCGCAGCGACCTGTACTCCCTGGGCGCGACCTTCTTCTACGCGCTCACCGGCCGGGCACCCTTCGAGGGTACCAACCTGCCCGCGATCCTCACGAAACACGTATACGAGACCGCCCCCCTGGTCCAGACGCTGCGGCCCGAGTTGCCCGCCAAACTTGCGGCCGTGGTCGACCGCTTGCTCCGCAAGGCGCCGGCCGAGCGGTTTCAGACGGGGGACGATCTCGCGCGGGTCGCGGGCGAAGTGCGGGGCCGGGACTTTCGCGCCCCGCCGCTGGTACGTGCCTTCGTGCGGAACGCGCAAGTCTCGACCATGGTGCTATTGGCGCTCGCGCTCGCTGGGAAGGGGGCGGGCGTGATCGGGGCGATCCTCGTCTTCCAACTGGTCGTCGTAGCCCGCCGACTCTTGAAGGACGGCTACGCGTTCGGCGACATCCGGGCAGCCCTGCTCGCCGAAGCGCAGGTGCAGCAGGAGGAGGCCGAAGTCATCAAGCAGCGCCGCCTGTTCCGGCGGCTGGACTCGTTGTGGTACCGCGTGTGGGCCGGGCGGGCCGGACGGTCGTTCTTCCGGCTCGCGGGCGTCGGCCTCAAGGCGACTGCGCGCCCGGCCCTGCCCTCGGTCGAGCGGACCGAGCTCGTGCTGGGACGCTCGGCGCTCTCGGCGTATAAGGCGCTGCCGGAAGGGGAGCGGCGCCAGGCGCGGGACCTCCCGGGCGTGGTCGGGCGACTGGAGACCGGGGCGGAGGCACTGCGGGGAAGGGGCGACACGGGCGAATCGCTTACTGAAGCCGTGGCCGCGCTCGAACGCCTGCGCCTCGCCCTCGTCAAGCGGCAGTCCGGCGTGGGGTCGGCCTCCGATCTCACGCTCGCGCTCGAGCGCGCCAAGGCGATCGGGGACCACGTCGAGCGCCGGCTTGCGGCGGCGGCTGAAGTGCAGGCGCTCCTCGAGTAGCGGGAGACGGCGGGTCAGTCATGGGTCCTTCCGCACCAGCCTGCCGACGATGATGGTGACGTTGTCTCTGCCCCCCAGCTTGAACGCCTTATCCTCGGAACCGAGCCAGTGTGACCGAAAACAAGGAGGAAGCGATGCGCATCAAGTGGACCACCCTGTACGTTGACGATCAGAAGAAGGCGCTGCAGTTCTACACGGACAAGCTCGGCTTTCAGAAGAAGGCCGATTTCTCCCAGGGGAACTACCGCTGGCTCACGGTTGCCTCGCCGGAGGACCCGGAGGGCGTGGAGCTCGTGCTGGAGTCCAACGCCAACCCCGCCGGCAAAGCCTACCAGGAAGCGCTCCACGGCCGGGGCCAACCGGCGGCCCAGTTTCTGGTGAAAGACGTGCAGGCCGAGCACGATCGATTGGCCGCCAAGGGCGTGAAGTTCACCATGCCGGTCAGGTCCACGACGGGCTCCATCATCGCGGTGCTGGACGACACCTGCGGCAACTTGATCCAGCTCACGCAGCTCACCTGGGGCTAGGAGCCAAGGCGGACGGCTCGGCTGATCGACGCGGGGATCAAGGAACTGGACGACTGGCGGGACTATCTTCGACGAACGCCTTCAACCGGTCAACCGCCGCATCCCACTGCGCGCTGATTTGCTCGAGGTACCGTTTCGCCGTCTCCAGGCGCCGGCGATCCAGCTCCCAGAGCCGCTCACGCCCCCGGCGCGCATGGCGCACCAGGCCCGCCGCGCCGAGGGTGTGGAGGTGCTTCGTAATCGCCTGGCGCGTGACGCCGCTGCCGCGGCTGAGCCGCGTAATCGAGAGCGGCCCGTCCGCGGACAGGCGTCCCAGCAGCCGCAGCCGGATGGGGTCCCCCAACGCGACGAACACCGGCACCGCGTCGCTGGCCTTCGGAGCCGCCGCGCCGCGGCTAGGTGACATACGCCGCCAGGTTCTTGATCTGCCCAGCCCATCCCGCGTCGTTCATGCGGAACGCCTCGGCCCGGCGGGCGAGCGGGATCCGATCGAACCCGGACTCGACAATCGTGAGGGCGGTGCCCCCCCCGCCCTCGGCGTCCTCGAGCGTGAACTCGACCAGTGTCATGGGCTCGGCTGAGTAGTCCACCGTGGGATCGCTCGGATAGGGGTGCCAGCGATACGAGAAATACCGCTCGGGCTCGATCCGTTCGACCTGCATTTCGACCTTCAAGTGCTCGTAGCCGGGAATGGTCACCGTTGCCTGGACCGTCCTGCCCTCGGCGAACGCGCCGTCGAGGTTCATGCGGAACCAGGTGCCGAACTCTTTCGCATTCGAGAGCGCCTGCCACACGCGCGAACGCGGCGCGCGCAGCACGACGCGTTTCTCGATACGGTCCGTGCTGGGCTTGTTGCGAGCCTTTTTCGCGCGCCCGGTCATGGGTTCGTGTCCTCGTACTTGTCGTGGTAGCGCAGCCAGTGCATGATGCCCTCTTCTTCCTGACGGCCGAGCGCCGTGAGATCGAGCAAGTTGTAGGTGTTGAGCAACGGGTCGAGGCCGCGCTGGTAGGTCGAGTAGGTGTGGAAGACGCGATCGCCATCGCGGAAGAACACGCTCAACCCTTCCCGCTCGCCTTCGTGCGGCCGACCCTCGGGTTGGGCGGCGACGGGCGCGTAGTTGTACACGGTATGGTCGTCGTCGAGCGTCACTCCGAAGTCGTAGTTGAAGTCGGTCCCGAACGACGACAGCCAGGGAAACGTCCACCCCATGCGCTTCTTGAAGGGCGTGATCTTGGCGAGCGGCGCGCGCGAGATCACTGCGAACGCGGTGTGGCGGGCGGCGAGGTGCACGAGGCTGCCCGCGATGTTGTCGACCACATACGAGCAAGCCGGGCACCCCTCGTCGCCCCAGTCCGGACCGAACATGAAGTGATAGGTGACGAGCTGGCGCTTGCCGTCGAATAGATCGGCGAGGGTGCGGCGTCCCTCCGGCCCCTCGAACATGTACTCCTTCTCGACCGCCACCATCGGCAGCTTGCGCCGCTCGGCGCTCAGCGCGTCGCGCTGGCGGCTGAACTCCTTCTCCTTGGCGAGCAGACGCTTGCGGGCGGCGGTCCAGTCGTCCTGCGATACCACTTTTGGCAATTTCACTTCCGTCTCCTTTCGATTCACATCGGTGGCATGAGTCCGGGAACCAACGCGGGCGCGACGACGATCAGCATTCCCAGTACGGTGATCGCCAGGGCGACCGGCACATCGATCGCGGGTTTCGCGGGCAGGACCTTCTGGACGAGCACCATGACGGCGATCACGAGCATCCAGGTGATGCTCATGACCCCGAGCGCTACCAGCATCACCATCAGTCCGATACTCGAGCCGACGCAGTAGAGCCCGAACGCGAATCCCGACCCCGCGCTCTCGCGGCAGCACCGGCGACAATGCTGCTTGAGCCGCGTGAGCTCGTAGACACCTGCCGCGATCACCAGCGCGCCGGCGACGGCAGTGCCGTGTGGACGGTACCCCGCGTACACCAGGGCGCCGACGAGTGTCCAGACGGCGAGGTATGACACGACAAACGGCAGCACGGCGCGCACCGGACCGTTGGCGTGCGCGCGACTCAAGACGGCCGGGACCGCGCCGGGCAGCATCATCGCCGCCATCATCGGCACCCACTGGGCGACGAAGAACGCGAACGAGCCGAGCTGGGTGGCGACGCCCATGTCCATGCCGTGCATCTGGCGGACAGTGACGATCCAGGCTGCGGCGGCAAGGCCGACTGTCGTCGCTAGCGCCGTGCCGACGCGAGCCTTTTGGGAGGCGATGGTCAAGAGTTCGCGCTCCCAGCGACGAGCGCCGCATTCCCGGTTACGAGAACTACGCTGTCCGCGATTTTCATACGCTTCGTGCCCTCCCCTGAAGGAATCTGTAGGCGATCTGGTAGATATGCAACCTATGAGTTGCATATCAAGAACACGGGGAGGGGGCGTGCGTGTTCCCGCCGGCTACGCCAGAGCGGACGATGAAAAAGCCACACCAAAGTCGATGTGGGGCTTGGTCTTTACCCAATCGGGACGGACTGTCTTCTCAGGTAACTCTTAGCCGCCATAACCGAGTGTCGTAAGAAACTCACAGCGCACTGACCCCCTGAACACATCAGGCGGTCAGTTCTTCCCCATCGGCCGGGTCTCGACGCTAGTTTACCTTTCATGACCGCTCCATTGAGCGTAGCCCGTCTGCCGCCTCGTCGGCGGCGTCGCCTGCGCCTTGTCGTGCTGGTCCTCCTGTTCGCCCTCTTCCTGTTCCTTTCCAATCTGGTCCAGCTCGCCGCCGAATGGTTCTGGTTCCAGGCCCTGGGTTACGAGCGCGTGTTCACGACCCAGCTGGTGGCTGAGGCGCTGCTCGGCGTGGGGGTCGGCGGCCTGGTATTCGCGTTCCTCTACGTCAACCTGCGGATCGCCCAGCGCGGCCTCGTTCCGAACCCGCTGGTCGTCCAGTTCAGCTCCGGGGCCCCCGCCGTGGACGTGACCCGGCTGGTGCGCCGCCTGGCTCTGCCGACGGCGCTCGTTCTCGCGCTGCTGTTCGGCATGGGCGCCGCAGGTAGCTGGCTTGGCGTGCTCCAGTTCCTGCACCGCACGCCGTTCGGCGTGACGGACCCCGTGTTCGGCCGTGACGTGGGCTACTACGTGTTCACGCTGCCGGTGATCGCGGGCGGCCTCGGGCTCATCACGGCCCTCACGACGTTGACGCTGGCGGCAGCCGTCGGGCTGTATGTGCTGCGCCGTGACGTCGTGCTGTTCGGGCGGCGCGTCACGGTCGAGCCCTCGGCCCGGCTGCACCTCGCCCTGCTGATCGCCCTGCTGTTCCTGTTGGCGGCGTTGCGGGTGTACTTCGTCCGCCTCCCGGGTCTCTTGTACTCCACCACGGGGCCGCTCGTGGGAGCGAGCTTCGCCGATCTCCACGCCACGCTTACCGGCCTGCGGGTCGCGGGGCTGGCCGCGCTGGCAGGCGGAGCGCTGGTCCTGTGGGGAGCCAAGAGCCAACGCTTGGCCCGCAACACGCTCCTCGCGCTCGGGCTCTACTTCGGCGTGTCGCTCCTCGGCGTTGCCCTCTACCCCACGATCGTTCAGAAGCTGGTCGTGGCGCCGAACGAGCTGGTGAAGGAAACCCCGCAGCTCGCCTCCCACATCGCGGCGACGCGGCGGGCCTGGGGGCTGGACAGCGTCGTGACGCGCGAGCTCACGGGCGAGGCCCGGCTCACCGAGCGGGACATCCGGGCCAACCGGCCGACCATCGACAACGTCCGGCTGTGGGACCGCGACCCGCTGCTCCAGACGTTCGGGCAGCTGCAGGAGATCCGTACCTACTACGACTTCGTCTCGGTGGACGACGACCGCTACTGGATCGACGGGCAGTACCGCCAGGTGCTCCTCTCGCCGCGCGAGCTGAACTCGGCTTCGCTCCCCACGCGGACGTTCATCAACGAGCGGCTCACCTTCACGCACGGGATGGGACTCACGCTCGGGCCGGTGAACCAAGTGACGCAGGAAGGACTACCGGTCCTCTTCATCAAAGACCTGCCGCCCGTGTCCAGCGTGTCGCTGCGGGTGACGCGCCCGGAGCTCTACTTCGGCGAGCTCACCGATTCGTGGGTGTTCGCCCGGACCCACCAGCGGGAGTTCGACTACCCCTCGGGGGACGAGAACATCTTCACCTCGTACGCGGGAGCCGGGGGCGTCCGGGTCGGCTCGTTCCCGCGCCGACTGGTGCTCGCGACCTACTTCCGCTCTTTGAAGGTGCTGCTCTCGAGCGACATCACGAGCGATAGCCGCGCGATGTACATCCGCAACATCCGGCTGCGGGCGCGCACGGCGCTGCCGTTCCTGTCGTTTGACGGTGACCCGTACCTCGTCGTGAGCGATTCGGGGCGGCTGCGCTGGATCCTCGACGCCTACACCGCGACGAGCCGCTACCCCTACGCGCAGCCGCTCGACA
>QHTK01000067.1 GCA_003220795.1 Gemmatimonadota bacterium
CCTCGTCTATCTCGCCGCGTCGCTCCTGACGGCCGCCGCGGTCGCGGTCGCGGGCGTGATCGGCTTCGTGGGGCTGATCGTACCGCATCTCTGTCGCCTCGTGTGGGGCCGGCTCCATCGCGCGCTCTTCCCGACCGCATTCCTCGCGGGCGGGATCCTGCTCGCGGCGGCCGACACGCTGGCCCGCACGGTGGTGGCCCCGCGCGAGCTCCCGGTGGGCATCGTGACGGCCCTGTTGGGCGTTCCCGTGTTCGCGTTCCTGTTGCGCCGATGGACCGTGAGCTGATCCTCGCCTTGCGCGGCGTCACCTGCCGCTACCCGGGCGCCCCGCGCGACTCCCTCCAGGGCGTCTCGCTCGAGGTGCGCGCAGGCGAGTTCCACGCCGTGCTCGGGCCCAACGGCAGCGGCAAGACGACGCTGGTGCGTACGGCACTCGGTCTCGTCCGGCCGGCCGCGGGTGGCACCGAGATTCTCGAGCGGCCGGCGAGCGGCTGGTCGCGCCGCGACCTGGCGCGCGTGGTCGGCGTGCTGCCGCAGCGCGAGGACAACCTGTTCCCGCAACGGGTGCGGGAAACGGTGCTGCTCGGCCGCTACCCGCACCTCTCGCTCCTGGGGGGCGTGCGCGCGGCGGACCACGCGGCCGTCGAGCGGGCGCTCGTGGCGTGCGACGCAGCGGACTTGGCCGACCGGTGGCTCTGGACGCTGTCGGGCGGCGAGTACCAGCGTGTCCGACTGGCGCGCGCCCTCGCTCAGGAACCCCGGCTGCTCGTGCTCGACGAGCCCACCGTGTCGCTCGACCTGCGGCACGAGATGGAGCTGTTCGAGCTGGTGCGCGCGCTCGTGGACGGGCGAGGGCTCGCCGCGCTGGTGGTCACGCACCATGTGAATCTGGCGGCGCGCTTCGCCGATCGCGTCCTGCTGCTGCTCGAGGGGCGACCCGCAGGCGCGGGCGCGCCGGGCGACGTGCTCACCCGGGAGACCGCCGAGCGGGTGTTTGCCTGGCCGGTAGCCATCGCGCCGTTCGACGGCCGACCCCAGATGATTCCCTTACGCCAGCGAAAGGACCCACCATGAGACTCGCTCCGCGCGCGCTCCTGCTCCTCGCCTGTCCGGTATCCCTCACCGGCCAGACCCCGACCGATACCGTGGAGCTCAACCCGGTGGTCGTCACCGCCACGCGGATCCCCACTCCCGCGCGGGACTTGCCGGTCGCGGTGACGGTCATCAGCGGCGCGCAGCTGCGCGAGCGCGGCATCCGCACGGTGGCCGAGGCATTGCGAACCGTTCCCGGCGCGAACGTGGTCGCCACGAATTCGTACGGGAGCCAAACCTCGCTGTTTCTTCGCGGAGGGGAGAGCGACTACGTGAAGGTGTTGATCGACGGTGTGCCACAAAATACGCCTGGCGGGGCCTACGACTTCGCCAATCTCACCACCGACAACGTGGAGCGAATCGAGGTGGTGCGGGGCCCGGCCAGCGTGCTCTACGGATCCGACGCCATGACGGGGGTCGTGCAGATCTTCACCCGTGACGGTCGCGGGCCGGCGCGCGGAACCGTGGGCTGGAGCGGCGGGACGTACGCCACCAGCGCGCTCGACGCGACGCTCGCCGGAGGTGGTAAGCGCGCCGGATACAGCCTCGGCGTGTCGCGCTTTGCGAGCGACGGCCTGTATGCGTTCAACAACCAGTACCGCAACGAAGTCGTGAGCGGCCGGATGCGCCTCCGGCCGGACGAACGCACGGACGCCGCGCTGTCGCTGCGCTACGGGGACGCGCTGTATCATTTCCCGACGGACGGAAGCGGCGACACGGTCAGCCACAACCAGCACCAGCTCGATCGCGGACCCTCCGTCGGGCTCGACCTGGGTCACGTTTTCTCCGCCCGCGCCGAAGGCCGTCTCACGGCCGGATGGCATCGGGACAATCTCCAGTATGCCATCGACAAGAACGGCCCGGCCGACACCACGACGTTCCCCTTCAGCAGCTCCGAGTGGATTACGCGTACCGGAGTGGATGCGCGGCTCAACCTACGGCCGGTCGCGAGTGCGATCGTTACCGTGGGAGGGGCGTTTGAGCGAGAGGCAATGAGCGGCACTACGCTCGACACCTCGCGATCGCGGAATGACGGCGCGGTCTATCTGCAGATCGTCACGGCTCCCGAGCGGCTGGTGAGCGTCGCGGCCGGAGCGCGGCTGGAGGCCAATCAACGCTTCGGCACCTATGCTACGCATAGAACGGGCATGGCCGTGCGGATCGCTCAGGGCATGCGCGCGATCGCGTCCGTCGGCACGGGCTTCAAGGAGCCGAGTTTTTACGAGAACTTCGCGACCGGCTTCGTGCACGGGAATCCGGACCTCGAACCCGAGCACTCGCTCAACTGGGAAGCGGGGCTCGAGTACACGGGGCTCCGCCGGACCATGACCGCTCGCGTCACGTACTTCCACCAGCGGTTCCGGGATTTGATCCAGTACAGCGGCGCGCCGCTGGGGCCGGACTCGGTGAACTACAGCAACGTCGCGGACGCGGCGGCGCAAGGCGTGGAGCTCGGTGTCCAAGGCGCGTTGGGCGGCGGGTTGTCGTTCGACGCGGGCTACACGTACCTCGATTCGCGCGATTTTGCGACGAACCTGCGGCTGCAGCGCCGTCCCGCGCACACGGCGAGCCTGAGGTTCGGCGAAGACATGGGGGCGCGCGCTACGGCGTCACTCGTCGTCGTCTTTACGGGAGACCGCGACGACTACGATTATTCGACCTTTCCCGCACGGCGGGTCACTCTGCCACCCCACACCCGAGTGGACGTGTCGGGCTCGTATGAGTTAAGCCGAGCCCGCGGTACGCTGCCGGGCGTGGGGCTCACCGCCCGCGTCGAAAACCTGCTGGGCGCTCGCTACGAAGACGTGAAGAACTTCCCCGCCCGCGGTCGCACCCTGCTCTTGGGCGGGCGCCTGGACTGGGGCCGGTGAGCCGCATCGCGTCTCTCCTGCCCAGCGCCACCGAGATCGTGTACGCGCTCGGGCTGGGCGACCGGCTGGTGGGCGTGTCGCATAGCTGCGACTACCCGTGCGAGGTCCGCGGCAAGCCGGTCCTCAGTCGTCCGCGCTTCGAGCCGGCAGGGCTCTCGAGCGGCGAGATCGACGCCGCCGTGCGCACCGCGCTCGAGCGGTTCGGCAGCGTCTACGAGGTCGATGCCGAGCGTCTGGCTGCTGCGCGGCCCGACCTGGTCCTGACCCAGGGAGTATGCGAGGTGTGCGCCGTGCCGACGCGGGCTGCCGAGGCGGTCGCCCTCCGGCTCGCCTCCTGCCCGACGGTGCTGAGCCTCGACGCCCACGACGTCGCGGGCGTGCTCGAGACGATCCGCGTGGTCGGGCGAGCGGTCGGCGTGCTGGCACGCGCCGAGGCATGCGTGCACGACATCGAGCGGCGCATCGCGGCGGTGGGGACGCGCGTTGCCGGCCGGGCCGCCCCGCGCGTCCTCGCGCTCGAGTGGCTCGAGCCCCCGTTCGTGCCCGGCCATTGGGTGCCTGAAATGATCGCGCTGGCCGGCGCGGTTCCCCTGCGCGGCACCGCCCGGCGCCCCTCGTACGCCTTGCCGTGGACGGCGCTTGCCGATCTCGACCCGGACGTGCTGCTCGTCATGCCGTGCGGGTTCGACCTCGCCCGTGCCCGCGCGGAGGCGGATCACTACGCGTCGGCCCTGCGACGCGTCGCGCCGCGGGCGATCAGCGCCGGGCGCGCGTTCGTGGTGGACGCCTCGTCTCACTTCAGTCGCCCCGGGCCGCGCGTCGCCGAGGGAGTGGAGCTGCTCGCGACGCTGTTCCATCCCGCCGAGTGCTGCGGTGCGCCGGTCGACGGCAGGGCGGCGGTGTGGGCGTAGCGAGGCTCGGAGCCTGAGATGGCCGAGCCGGTGCTCGTGGCCTGGAGCGGCGGGAAGGACAGCGCGCTCGCCCTGCAAGAGGTGCTGCGGGACGAGCGCTATCGCGTCGTCGCGCTGGTGACCACGGTCACGGCCGAATACGAGCGCATCAGCATGCACGGTGTGCGGCGCGGCTTACTGCACCAGCAAGCCCAGGCGCTCGGCCTGCCGCTGGAAGAGGTCCTGATCTCGCCCCGCGCATCGAACGAGGAGTATGAAGGGAAAATGGAGGCGGCGCTCGCGGCGGCCCGGGCACGGTTCCCCGGGCTCGATGCCGTGGTGTTCGGGGACCTGTTTCTCGCCGACATCCGAGCCTACCGGGAGCGGATGCTCGCGCGCATCGGAATGCGGGGACTGTTCCCACTGTGGCTCCGCGACACGCGCGCGCTCGCGGCGGACTTCGTGCGGCAGGGGTACCGAGCGGTGCTCGCGTGCGTGGACTCGCGCGTCCTTCCAGGAGCGTTCGCGGGTCGGGAATTCGATGCGGCGTTGCTGGGCGACCTCCCGGCCGGGATCGACCCGTGCGGCGAGAACGGCGAGTTTCACACGTTCGTGTACGCGGGCCCGATGCTACGCGCGCCCGTGCCCCATCGACGCGGCGCGATCGTGGTACGGGAGGAGCGCTTTGTATATTGTGATCTCGAGGAGATCCCCACGCCATGAGACGAGTCTGTTTGCTGGGATTGGCGCTCACCGCGGCCTGCAGCGACGCGCTCGAGCAGACGAGCTCGGCGGGCCAGGTGATTGGCGTCGTCAACGCGGCCGACAACACCGTGTCGTTCGTGTCGGCGACGGATTTCTCGGTTCGGACGGTGGGCCTCGCGACGCCGGGGGGAGCGGCCACGACCGCCGCGGGGCGCGGCGGCACCGTCATCGTGCCGCTCGGTCCCGCGGACTCGGTGGCCGTGATCCACAACGCCGGCCTGTGCACCACCGGCCTGTGCGTTCGGCCCGTGGTGGTCTTCGCGCTGCCCAGGGGATCAGGGGCTACGGGCGCTGCGATTCGGGACGACTCGATCGCCTGGGTGGCGAACCCGAACCTCAACACGGTCACGCGGCTCAATTTCCTGACGGGCGACACGGCGAGCTTTCGCGTCGGTGCCTACCCGCGGGCCATGGCGCTGGTGGGTGGCCGAGTGTTCGTCGCGAGCGGGAACCTGGTCAGCGGCGCGCCGGCGGGTGCGAGCTGGCTGAATGCGTTCGCCTGCTGCGGTGTCTCGACGCTGGACTCGATTCCGCTCTCGGCCACGAACGCACGCTTCCTGGCGGTCGGAGACGACAGCTTGTTGTATGTCGTCGCCGCGGGTCGTGCCGGGCACCCCGAGGGCAAGCTCTCGGTCGTCGACCCGGTGGCGGGCACGGAGCTCGTGGTGATCAACGGGCTGGGCGACTCCCCTGGCGCTGCCGCGTTTCATCCGTCGGGGCGCGTGCTGGTCGCGTCCGCGAGCGAAGGGATCCTGGAGGTGAACACCCTGACACGATCGGTGACGCGAGGGCCGGGGCAGGGCGTGAAGCCGGGCGGGCACGGCGTGGCCGGCTTGGCGATCGACCAGGGGGGCCGGGTGTACGCGCTCGATGCCGGCGTGTGTACTGGCCCGGGGGTGGTGCACGTCTTGTCGCCGCCGCCCGACTACGACGAGCTGCGGGCCGTGACCGTGGGCGTCTGCCCGTCGGCGACTGCGCTCGCGGTCGTGCCATAAGAGCGGCGCGGCCGTTACCTTTGACCCCATGGCGCTCGTCACCACCCCGGCCGTCGTCCTCCAGACGTATCGTTACAGCGAAACGTCCAAAGTCGTGCGGCTCGCGACCCGCGAGCTGGGCGTGCAAAGCGCCATCGCCAAGGGCGCGCTGCGGCCGAAGAGCCGGTTCGGCGCCGGGCTCGAGCTGTTGAGCGAGGGGTCCGCGCAGCTGTACTTCCGCGAGGCGCGCGAGCTGCACACACTCGGCGCCTTCGACCTCGCCAACCTGCGGCGCGACCTGGCGGCCGACGTCGGACGGTTCGCGGGGGCGACGGTGCTCGCCGAGGTCATGCTCAAGATGGCCCCACCCGCGCCGCTCCCCGCTGCCTACGACGCCTTCACCGCCGCGCTCGACGCGCTCGCCGGCGCGGCGCCGGACGCGATCGATGCCGCCGGGGTGCGAGGGATCTGGCTGCTCCTGGGCGTGCTGGGGTTCGAGCCGTCGCTCGGGACTTGCGTCCGCGACGGCACGACCATCGACCCCGACGGTCGGGACCCCGTGACCTTCAGTGTCGCCGAGGGCGGGGTCGCTTGCCCCACCTGCGCCCCGGCCCCGCCGCTGACCCGGCTGCCGCGGCAGGCGTACCGGGACCTCCTCGTCCTGAACGACGCCGCGGCGGACCTGCCCCGGCTCGACGCGCCACACGCCGCCGCCCACCGCCGGCTCGTCGCCCGCTTCGTCCGGCACCACTTCGGCGAGGCCGGCGCGCTCTCCGCCCTCGACTTCTGGGAGCGTCGTGCGTGGTCCCCCACGCCCTCCACGCCAGTCCCGTCCGCCGCTTCGTAATCGGCACCGCCGGTCACATCGACCACGGTAAGACGGCGCTCGTCAAGGCCCTCACCGGCGTCGATACGGACCGGTGGGAGGAGGAGAAGCGCCGGGGGATCACGATCGACCTGGGCTTCGCGCCACTCCCCCTCGGCGACCACGTCCAGGCCAGCGTCGTAGACGTCCCGGGACACGAGGGGTTCGTCCGCAACATGCTGGCAGGTGCGACCGGCATCGACGTCGCCCTGCTCGTGGTGGCGGCCGACGAGGGGCTCATGCCGCAGACCGAGGAGCACCTCGCCATCATCGAGCTGCTCGGGGTGGGCCGCGGCATTCCCGTCATCACCAAACAGGACTTGGTGGAGCCCGAGTGGCTCGACCTCGTACGGTCCGAGGTGAGCGAGCGGCTGAAGCGGAGCCGGGTCCCGTGGGAGCCGTCGATCGCCACGTCGGCGCTCACCGGGGAGGGGCTGGACGAGCTCCGGTCGGCGCTGCGCCTGGTTGCGAACGACCTGGTCGAGCGGCCGGCGGAAGACCTGTTCCGGTTGCCGATCGACCGCGTCTTCGCGGTGGCCGGGGCCGGCACGGTCGTGACGGGGTCCACCTGGACGGGGACCGTGGCCGTGGGTGACGCCGTGCGCCTGCTCCCACTCGAGCGCGAGGTACGGGTGCGCTCGATCGAGGTGCACGGCCAGGCCGCCGAGCGCGCGGTGCCGGGCCGCCGCACTGCGTTGGCGCTCGTCGGGGTCGACAAGAGCGAGCTGGCGCGCGGCGATGTGGCGGTGACCGGAGCGGGCTGGCGGGCGACGACGCTGCTCGACGCCGCGGTGGAGCTGCTCCCTGGCGCCCGCAAACCAATCGGCTCTCGTACCAGACTCCGCGTGCACCTCGGCACGGCCGAAGTGCTGGCGCGCGTCGTCCAAATCCGCTCGATCGGGCCGGGGGAGCACGGCCTCGCCCGCCTGGTGCTCGAAACGCCCCTCGTGGCCCGGGGCGGGGACCGGTTCGTGGTGCGGTCGTTTTCGCCCGTGACGACGATCGGCGGCGGTGTCGTGCTCGATCCCTTTCCGGCGCCGCGCCCGCGCCTGCGCCAGCGGCGCCTCGCGGCAGGGCAGCTGCCGATCGAGCGGTTACTGGTGCTCGCCCAGGAAGCCGGGCTCGCCGGGCTGTCCACGGACAGTCTTCCCACGCGACTCGGTCTCCTCCCGGGTCAGGTGCCCACCCTCATCACGGAGGCGGGCAAGGATCTGCTCAGCCTGGGGGCGACCGTCGTGGCGCGGCACGCCCTTGCGGCCGAGGCGACGCGCCTAGTGGAGGTGCTGCGGCGCTACCACAAGGAGCATCCGATCGATCCCGGGATGTCGCTCCAGGCCCTCCGAGCGGCCGTGCCAGCCCCGGCGCCGCCGCCGGCCGTGCTCGACGCGGTGCTGGAGGTCGGCACGCGGGCGCGGCAGCTGGAGGTGACGGGCAGCGTGGCGCGGCTCGCGGGTTGGCACCCTGCCTTCGATGCGCACACGAGCGACCTGCGAGAGATCCTGGCCCGCCGCCTGGTGGACGCCCGCTGGGAGGTGCCGACGCTGGCAGAGCTGGAGCGAGAGTTCCCGGGCGCGCCGATCCGGGCGCTGCTCGCGCACCTGGCACGCGAGGGCACGGCCGAACCGATCGACCAGGAGCGGTACGCGGCGCCGCAGGCCTTGGAGTCCTTTCGCAGCGGTCTCGAAGCGGCGCTTGCCGAGCTCGGCAAGGCGACCCCCGCCGAGTTACGGGAGCGGTTCGGGCTCACGCGCAAGTACTTGATCCCGCTGCTCGAGTGGGCCGACCGTCGCGGCATCACGCGCCGCGCCGGAGACGCGCGGGTGCTGGCACGGTTGACAGCGGGGAAAGGCGGCCCATAGTTTTGGGCGAGCGTCCTAGATCGGTTCACTCGCGACAAGGAGTGCTGTCCCAACGTTCTTTTCTCGTTCGCAGAGGAGTGGTGGATGAGGCGGTGCGCCTGGGCGGTGCTGGGGCTCGGGCTTTGGGCGGCGGGGGTGGGGGGGGTGGCGGGGCGGGCATGGGGGCAGAACCCCCGACCCACGGTTGAGCTCAAACAGAATTACCCGAACCCGTTCAATCCGGCGACGACGATTCCGTTCTCGCTGGCGGGTGACGTGTTTGCCAATGGTCACCGGCCCAAGGTTTCGCTCAAGATCTACAACGTCTTAGCGCAGCTCGTGGCCGTACCGATCTTGCAGGGGACCGGTGCAGCACTCGACAACCTGGAGCTGAGCTGCTCGAGCGCCGAGGGCTGCGCCTACAGCGCCTACTGGGACGGCAACGTTCGCAACACCAACCAGCAGGCAGCCTCCGGGGTGTACCTCTACCAGTTGGTCGTCGACGGACAGCGCTTCACCAAGAAGATGATCATCATGAAGTGACTCACCGCGGATGCTCCAGCACGATGTACCGCACGTCGTCCCGCCCCATGTTCTGCAACCACGTAATCAGCTCGCCGATCCGGCCGGGCGGCTCGACGCCCTTGCGGCCGACGAGCGTCCGGGCGACGTGCAGCACCCGGCCCGCCTGGGCGTACTCCGCGCGATAGCTCCCGAAGGCGCTCTGCGCCGTGACGTTGGGTGGCAGCTGGGCCCGCCAGCCCTCCGGCAGGGTGAGCGTCAGCTCGGCCGACTCTTCGTGCGGCCCGGCGACTTGGGCGACGTCGATGGGGAAGCGCCGGGGCCCGCGGGCCTCGAGCTCCGCCGCGAGGCCCTTCAGGTCGCCATAATTGTGGATCGGCAGGGTGAGAATGTCGTTGCTGCCTGACGGAGAGGTCGCCTGCGCGTCGCGCACCACGACGGCGATCCGCGGCTCGGCGCGGAGGTCGCGGCCGTCGAACAGCTCGAGGCTGTCGCCCGTGGCTCCCGGGAACAGCATGTTCACCGCGGCGCGCCTGATGCGCTCCCGCTCCGTCGCGCCGAACTGCGCCGCGAACGTCCGGCGCAGGCCGTACTGTTGGTCCCCCGTCGCAATGTGGACGTAGCGGCCGTGAAAAGTGCCGCGCGGCGACAGCTCGCCGGTCAGCTGCGCCACGTCGCGGTTCGCGGCCGTCGAATCCGACGGAAAGGTGACTTCCTCCCCGCTCCCGTCGGTGTGGACCATCAGGCCGAATTCTCCTTGCTCGGACGGCGGGAGCGAGCCGAACGGCGTGAGCTCGGACGTCAGGTCGAGGTACAGGTAGCCGCCGGAGCGCTCCACCGCCGCGATCATGTGGTCGAACGCCAGGGCCGACGGTCGGTCACGCGCGATCCCGCCCGTGCTCGAAAGGAGCACCGGATAGGCGCGCAGCCCCAGGCGGCGGGCCAATGCGACGAACAGGGTCGCTTTGTCCTTGCAGTCGCCGTAGCGGGTCGCGAGCACCGCGCCGGGGAGCCGCGGTTGGAAGCCGCCGATCCCGAGCGAGAGTGAGACGTAGCGAAAGTCCTGCGCCACCCAGCGGTGCAGCGCGCGCAGGGAATCGTCGAGCGTGCGCGCGTTCGTGACCACGGACGCGAGCGCCGAGTCGAGCGCCGGAGTCACATCGTAGCGGTCATGCGAAAGGGCGCCGTACCAGCGCGCCACGTCGGTCCATTGCACCGGGGCCGCGACGTCGATGTACTGGTCGATGCCGTTCGAATCCGCGGCGAATGGCTCCCGCTCGATCTTGGGCACGTCGGCCGTGGCCCAGGTGTACACTCGCCGACCGCGTGCTTCGACGACCTTGCGCGGGAAGGTCCGGTTGACCTCCTTGATGCGGACGGCGAGGCTCGCGGGCACGTCCAGCACGTAGCGCGAGCGGCGGGTAAGCCGCCCCGTGGTCACCCGCCACCCGCGCTGGAAGTCACCGGGCATCACCGGCTTCAAGGTCTCGACGGTGTAGCTGTAGTCGAGCAGCGTGCCGGGCACGATGCCGCCACTCGAGACGCGTCGCAGCTTCACATCGGAAAACACCGGCGCTTCCTGCGCGACCGGCGCGATCGACTCCTGCTCGTGCGTCGGGTGCGAGCTGATGACCTCGCCCGACGGCTTCACCACGCGAACCCAGTTCAGGGTGAGTCGCTCTCGCCCGCTCACATAAGAGAACGACTGCTCGCCCCACGTCTCCGCCGCCTCCCGCGTGAAGATCTGCACCACCTGCCGGTACGTTCGGCTGCCGCGACCGTCAGCCTCGAGGCGCACGACCCCGTCGTCCAGCAGGTACACGTAGTCATCGTCGGCGTGATCGGCGGCGTTCACGGCCAGGCGGTAGATCGTGTCGTCTTTGACCGTGGGATCCCCGGCCGGAGTGATCCGGGGGGCCTGCGCCAAGGCGGGAGCCGTCAGGGCCAACAGCAACACCAGCGAGCGAGACAGCACAGCAGAATTCCTCGAATGGGTGGTTCGGCCGGAACATCACACAGCCGGGGCCTTAGCGTCAATTGATCGCGGTGGCGCACGGGACCGGACGGTTTTGACTTGTGCTCTGCCGATTCGGCATCTTTCAGCGGGCACAAAGGTTGCCCGGGAGGCCGGCGCCATGATCAGACCAGAAAGATTAACCGTAAAGGCCGCTGAGGCGTTGCAGCAGGCGAGCGCGCAGGCCCGCCAGCGTGGTAACCCGGTCGTCAACGACGCCCACCTCTTCCATGCGCTGCTGTCTCAGGACGACGGCATCGTCGTGCCGCTGCTCCAGAAGGCAGGGCTCAACGTGGCCCGGCTGAAGGACGAGACGGAACGCGAGATCGAC
Source organism: Gemmatimonadota bacterium (assembly GCA_003220795.1). GTDB lineage: Bacteria > Gemmatimonadota > Gemmatimonadetes > Gemmatimonadales > GWC2-71-9 > 20CM-4-69-16. The sequence goes on from QHTK01000067.1 coordinate 11,163, forward strand.
CGGTTCCCGAAGCAATCGGGGACTCAGGCGGAGCCGACGCTGTCGCGCGAAGTCGGCCGGGTGCTCGACCGGGCCGACGAGGAGGCGAAGGCGCTGGGCGACGCCTACGTCTCCACCGAGCATATGTTGCTCGCGCTGCTCGAGGAGAAGGGCACCACGGCGAAGCAGCTGCTCTCCGCCGCCGGCGTCGATCGCGGCGACGTGATGGCGGCCCTGGAGGGCGTGCGTGGCCCGCAGCGGGTCACCGATCAGGAGCCGGAGCAGAAGTATCAGGCGCTGGAGCGGTTCACGCGCGACCTCACCGAGCAGGCGCGCAAGGGCAAGCTCGATCCGGTGATCGGGCGGGACGAGGAGATTCGCCGCGTGATGCAGGTGCTGTCGCGGCGGACCAAGAACAATCCCGTGCTGATCGGAGAGCCCGGCGTCGGCAAGACCGCGATCGTCGAAGGGCTGGCGCAGCGGATCGTGAACGGGGACGTGCCGGACTCGCTCAAGAACAAGCACTTGGTCGCGCTCGATCTCGGCGCGCTCGTCGCGGGTACGAAGTACCGCGGCGAGTTCGAGGAGCGTCTCAAGGCCGTCCTGAAGGAGATCACGAGCGCCGAGGGCAGGTACATCGTCTTCATCGACGAGCTGCACACGCTGGTGGGGGCGGGCGCGGCGGAAGGGGCGGTGGACGCGTCCAACATGCTGAAGCCGGCGCTGGCGCGCGGCGAGCTGCACGTGGTGGGCGCGACGACGCTCGACGAGTACCGCAAGCACATCGAGAAGGATGCGGCGCTCGAGCGGCGCTTCCAGCCCGTGTTCGTGGGCGAGCCCTCGCTCGAGGACACGATCGCCATCCTGCGCGGGCTGAAGGAGCGGTACGAGGTCCACCACGGCGTCCGGATCACGGACAACGCCTTGGTCGCGGCGGCGACGCTGTCGCATCGCTACATCGGCGACCGGTTCCTCCCCGACAAGGCGATCGACCTGGTGGACGAAGCGGCGAGCCGGCTGCGCATCGAGATCGACTCGCTCCCCCAGGAGATCGACGAGGTCGAGCGGAAGATCGTGCAGTACCAGATCGAGCTCGCGGCGCTGGCGAAGGAGAAGGACAAGACCTCGAAGGAGCGGCGCGAGCGCGTGGAACAGGAGCTGAAGGAGCTGCGGGACCGGTCCAATGCGATGAAGGCGCAGTGGCAGGCCGAGAAGGACGCGATCACGAAGCTGCAGGGCAAGAAGGCGGAGCTGGAGCAGCTGCGGACGGAGGCGGACGGCGCAACGCGACGGGGCGACCTCCAGAAGGCCGCGGAGATCAGTTATGGCCGCATTCCGGCGCTCGAGAAGGACATTACCGCGCTCGAGAAGCGCCTCGCCGATATTCAGAAGACAGGGAAGTACCTAAAGGAAGAGGTCGACGCCGAGGACATCGCCGAGATCGTGGCCAAGTGGACCGGCATTCCGGTCTCGAAGATGCTCGAGTCGGAGCGCGAGCGGCTCACCCGGCTCGAGGCCGAGCTGGCGCAGCGCGTCGTCGGCCAGCCCGAGGCCCTGGCGGCGGTCGCGAACGCCGTGCGGCGGGCGCGCGCCGGGCTGCAGGACCCGAACCGACCGACCGGGTCGTTCATCTTCCTCGGTCCGACCGGGGTCGGCAAGACCGAGACCGCGCGCGCCCTCGCCGAATTCCTGTTCGACGACGAGAAGGCGATGGTGCGGCTCGACATGTCCGAGTACATGGAGAAGCACGCCGTGGCGCGGATGATCGGCGCCCCGCCGGGCTACGTCGGGTACGAAGAGGGCGGCCAGCTCACCGAGGCGGTGCGCCGGCGGCCCTATGCCGTGGTGCTGTTCGACGAGATCGAGAAGGCGCACCCGGACGTCTTCAACGTGCTGCTGCAGATCCTGGACGACGGCCGGCTCACCGACTCGCAGGGTCGCACCGTGGACTTCCGCAACACGGTGCTCATCATGACCTCGAACATCGGGTCCCAGTACATCCTCGAGATGGGCACGCAGAACTGGGAGCAGGTCGAGACCAAGGTCCTGGAGCTGTTGCGCCAGACGTTCAAGCCCGAGTTTCTGAACCGGGTGGACGACGTAATCATCTTCCGGCCCCTATCGAACGAGGACATCGCGCGCATCGTCGATCTCCAGATCCAGCGCGTGGAGCGGCTCGTGGCGGAGCGCAAGCTCGCCCTCGAGGTGAGGCCGGCGGCGAAGCAGCTGATCGTGGCGGAAGGCTACGACCCGGTGTACGGCGCGCGGCCGCTCAAGCGGTCGATCCAGCGGCTGCTGCAGAATCCGCTGGCGCTCGCCGTGCTCGAGGGGAAGTTCGCCGAAGGCGACCGGATACGGGTGGACCGGGCGAAGGACGGCAATTCGCTCAGCTTCGAGCGAATGCCGGCGGGCGCGCCTGAACCGGCTCGTGCCTGACCACCCCGACCTCGCCGGGATCGAGGCGGCGCTCGCCCAGGCCAAGCTGGCAATCGAGCTCGACGAAGTGCCCGTCGGCGCCGTCGTCACCCGCGACGGCGTCGTCGTTTCCAGGGCGCACAACGCCACGGTCGCCCGCAACGACCCCACCGCCCACGCCGAATTGCTCGCCATCCAGCAGGCTGTGACGGCGCTCGGCACTGATCGCCTCGACGACTGCACGCTCTACGTGACCCTCGAGCCGTGCGCCCAGTGCGCCGGGGCGATCGTGCTCGCTAAGCTGGGGCGGCTTGTGTTCGGCGCGTACGACGACAAGGCCGGCATGTGCGGCAGCGTGGGGGACGTGGTGCGGCACTCCCGCTTGAATCATCGCGTCGAAGTGCTTGGGGGCGTGCTGGCGGACGAGTGCGGCGAGCTGCTCCAGGGGTTCTTCCGCGCCCGGCGCTGATGAGGTTCGCGTCGGGCACGATCGTGTATGCCGCGCTGCGCGCCATCGTGGCGCTCGCGGTCGTCTTCAGCGCGCTGCACGGCGGGCGACGTGCGTGGCCCATCGTCGGCCAGGCGGTCGCCGATGCAACCTGTCTCGCGTTCCTGGTGGCCTACGTCGACTACGACCTTCGTGCCTCGTTGGGCTGGCTGGCGCTCCCGCTGCTGCTCTACGTCGTCGGTTGGGAAGGATGGGGGGCTCTCCGCGCCGCCGGCACCGAGTCGGACTCGGCGGCGGACGGCGTCGGGGGCGAGTTGCTGGGATGGCTGGGAGGGTTCTGGCGGTTCCTCTATCGGCTGTTGCTCGTCGTCCCCCCGGTCGGAGCCGGGATGTTTCTCGTGCTCGGCTTGCTCTATCCCGGCGGATGGGTGTTCCCCAGCATGCCGGCACCGTTGTCCTGCACGCCTGCCACCGTGGCGCGCGGCGACACGCTCACGCTGCGCATGATCGGTGGGCACGGCGGCGAGCTCGGGGTTTTCACGCCGGCGCACGGCTTCCTGTACATCGTCGACTACGCGCCGAACACGGCACCGCCGAGCGCGCGCTTCGAGTATCGCCAGCGGTTCGCGCTGCCCAGCGCCACGGCGACTGGGCGCGTGATGCAGGCCGCGCCCCCGGGCTATCCCGAGGTGCCGATCTTCACCGACACGGGCACGTATCGGTTCCGGGTGAGTGACGCGGCGGAGGTCTCTGCGTCGCTGGGGTGCACGATTCGCTATACGGGCGATCGAAAGGCACCGTGAACGAAGACGAGCCTACGCGTTCGCGGCGGCCTGCCCCAACAGGCGTACAGCCGCCCGCAGCTGTTCGTCCGACAGGTACGGTGCCGGCCCGAGCCGCAGCATTTCGCCGCGGGAGTCCGTTGCCACGCCGTCGTGGCGGAGCCGGTGGCTCAGCGCCTCCGCGCGCGGGCATTGGAGCGCCAGGAACCCCCCGATCCTGTCGATCGGTACCGACCGGTCTCGGCTCATGACGGCGGGATCGAGGTCCAGATCGTCGAACAGCCGGGCCAGGAGCCGCACCTGATGTTGGCTCACCTCGCGCAGCAGAGTCGGCGTGAGGTCCTGCCGCTCGAAGAACTCGAACACCGCTGCCGCCCGATAATGGCTGGTGGGGTCGTAGGTCGCGCCGGCGAAGCGATCGGGGCCGGCGCCGTATGGGACCTGACCCCCGGCAGGTGCCGAGGGCAATAGCGCAAACTCGCTGAACCACCCTGTGATCACGGGCCGCAGCGCGCGGCTCGCGGGCACCCGCAGGAAGCCGTTCCCCTCACCCAGCTGGCAATACTTGTAGCCTCCGCCGACCACGAACGCGGCTCCGAGCCCTTCGGTCCGGAGCGAGAACGGCACAACGTTGAGTGCGTGATAGGCGTCCACCAGAAGCTCCGCCCCGGCCCGTCGGCACGCCTCGAGCACATGGCCGAGGTTGGGCACTAGGTGGGCGTTCTCGTACAGGACGGCCGAGACGAGCACGGCCGCCGTGCGGTCGTCGACCGTCCGGGCAAGCCGCTCCGCGAGGGTGGCCGCTGGAAGGCCCGGGACCCTCGCGACGGCGATCCCTTCCTCCGCCAAGCGGTCGAGCTGGCGCCGGATCGTGTGAAACTCGGCCGTCGTGGTCACGAGACGGGGTCGCTGTCCGAGGGGAAGGGCCGAGAGCCATCGGACGATCAGCTCGTGCGTGTTAGCGCCGAGCGCGATTGTCCCATCCGAATCGTCGAGTAGCCGCGCGAACCCGCGTCGCACGCGCTCGGCCTGCGCGAACGCACGTTCCCACTTCTCGTCCACGCACTCTGCAGCGTCGAGCCAGGCGCGTTGCTGGGCTTCGAAGCCCGCGTCGGGCCAGGCCTGATGGGAGTGGCCGGTCAGGAGCAATCGCTCCGCGACCCGAAAGCGGCTGTAGTGCGGCGCTAACCTGTTCGGGCTCGCGTACAGCGCCTCCGGTCTCACGGCGCGGTCACAGCTCCGTGCGGATTGCCCAGAGGTCTGGGAAGGCAGGCTTGTTGAGCGTGGTCGCGAGGTACTCGGCCCCCGCGGTTCCTCCCGTGCCTGGCTTTGTCCCGATGGTGCGCTGGACCATCTTCACGTGCCGGTACCTCCACTCCATGAACCCCTCGTCCAGGTCCACCAGGCGCTCGCAGACGGACGATACTCCGGGGTTCGTCCGATAGACCGTGATCAGGATCTGCTGCACCTCGCGTGACGGCTCCGGCAGCTGCGTCACATCCCTAGCGAGCAGCGCCGGCGGCACAGGGTACTGGTTCTTCGCGAGATACGCGAGCAACGCGTCCCACAACGTGGGCTCGCGGTACTGGGTTTCGAGCCGCCGCCGGGGCTCGCTCCCCTCGGGGTAGCGCGCGATGGCCGCGGCATTCTTGGTCCCGAGGAGGAACTCGAGCTCGCGGAATTGGAACGACTGAAATCCGCTTCCGGATTCGAGGCGATCCCGGAACGACAGAAACTCGAGCGGTGTCATCGTCTCGAGGACGTCGATCTGCGCCACCATCACCTTGAGCACCGTGAGGATGCGCTTCAGCGTGTGCAGGGCTCGCGACGTCTCGTTGCCGCGCAGCAGCGTCTCGAGGTACGCGAGCTCGTGGAGCATCTCCTTGAACCAGAGCTCATACACTTGATGGATGACGATGAAGAGCATCTCGTCGTGCTCCGGTCCCGTGGAGCGCGGCTGCTGCAGGGATAACAGTTCCTCGAGCTTGAGGTAGTCCGCGTAGGTCAGTGGCATGCCGGGGTCCTGCGGCTCACGTGAACCGCGGCTTGTAGGTGTCGAGTGTCGAATACTGGGACGGCCAGGGAAGCGGGTGCCCCATCTCGTGAGCGGCGTGGCGCGTCCAGTAGGGATCCCACAGGTGCGCGCGCGCCAGGACGCAGAGATCGGCGCGCCCCGCCGCCAGAATCGTGTTCACATCGGTGAAGGACGAGATGTTGCCCACGGCCATCGTCGGAATCCCCGACTCGTGGCGGACGCGGTCGGCGAAGGGCGTCTGGAACTGGCGCCCGTACGCGGGCTTCGCGTCGGGCACGGTCTGGCCGGCGGAGACGTCCACGATGTCGCAGTGATGTGCCTTGAGGAGCGTGGCGATCTCGACGGCGTCGGCGGGCTCGGTGCCGCCGGGGGCCCAATCCACTGCTGAGATCCGCACGGCGATCGGCTTGTGCTGGGGCCATGCCGCGCGCACGGCAGCGAACACCTCGAGAGGAAACCGCATCCGGTTCGCGAGCGACCCACCGTAGACGTCGGTGCGGCGGTTCGTGAGCGGCGAGATGAAGCTCGCCAGCAGGTAGCCGTGCGCGAAGTGGATCTCGAGGATGTCGAACCCCGCCTCCTCTGCCATCCGCGCCGCCCGCACGAAGTCGTCGCGCACCGCGTCCATGTCGCGCCGGTCCATCTCGCGGGGTACCTGGCTGTAGGGGAAGTAGGGGACCGGCGAAGCGGCGATGATGGGCCAGTTGCCCTCGGGGAGCGGCTCGTCCATCCCCTCCCACGCGAGACGGGTCGAGCCCTTGCGGCCCGCGTGTCCTAGCTGGAGGCCGATTTTCGCGTAACTGTGGGCGTGCACGAAGTCCACGATCCGCTTCCAGGCCGACACGTGCTCCGGTTTGTACATGCCGGTGCACCCCGGTGAGATGCGACCTTCCCGCGAGACGTCGGTCATCTCCGAGAACACGAGGGCGGCGCCGCCGATCGCTCGCGCGCCGAGGTGCACGAGGTGCCAGTCGTTGGGCGTGCCGTCCTCGGCACAATACTGGCACATCGGGGACACGACGACCCGGTTCGCGAGCAGCAGGTCCCGCAGCCGGAACGGCGTGAACAGCGGTGGCGGAGGCGGATGGCGCGCCACCGCTACGCCGCTCTGCTCCGCGGTGCTCGCGGCGAACCAGCGGTCCACTGCTTCCACGTACCGGGGGTCGCGCAGCTTCAGGTTGTCATGGGTGATCCGGAGGCTCCGGGTCAGCAGGTTAAACGCGAACTGGATCGGCTCGAGGTCCATGTAACGCTCGGTGTCCTCGAACCATTGCAGGCTGACCTGCGCCGCACGCTGCAGGCTCTCCACCGCGGGGCGCCGCTCCGCTTCGTACGCGGCGAGCGCCGCAGGGACGTCGCGCCGAGGCGTGGCGTGGAGCGCCCGGGCTAGGGCCACCGCGTCCTCCATGGCGAGCTTCGTGCCCGATCCCACGGAGAAGTGCGCCGTGTGGGCCGCGTCCCCGAGCAGCACGACGTTCTCGTGGTGCCAGTACTCGGTCCGTAGCGTCCCGAAGCTCCGCCACACGGAGCGGTTCGTGAGCAGCCGGCGACCCTCGAGCTCGTCCCGGAACAGCGCCTCGCAGAACGCCACCGTGGCTTGCTCGTCGGCGCGATCCATCCCGGCGGCCCGCCACGTCGCTTCCGTGGCCTCGACGATGAACGTCGCACGTTCCGGCTCGTACTGATACGCGTGGACGCGCCACAGGCCGTGCCGATCGCGCTTGAAATGGAAGGTGAATGCGGGGAAGGGGCGGGACGTGCCGAGCCACACGTAGCGGTTGGGACGCCAATCGATGGTCGGCCGGAACCGGTCGGCGAGCTGCCGCCGCACGATGCTGTTGAATCCGTCGGCCGCGACCACGAGGTCGGCTCCCAGCAAGGCGCGGACATCCGCGACCTCCGTGCCGACCTCGAGGCACACCCCGACCGCTTCGGCGCGACGGACCAGAGTCGCGAGCAACGCCCGCCGCGACAAGCCGCTGAAGCCGTGACCGGTCGAGGTGACGACGGTGCCGTTGACGTGGACGTCGATGTCGTCCCAATGGTGGAACTGCCGCGCCATCTCGTCGTAGGTCGCACGGTCCGCCTCGGCCAGGGTGTCCTGGGTGGCGTCGGAGAAGACCACGCCGAACCCGAACGTCGCATCGAGGGAGTTGCGCTCGATCACCGTCACCTGGTGCGAGGCGTCGGCCTTCTTCATTTGGATCGCGAAGTACAGCCCGGCCGGCCCGCCCCCCAGCACGACGACCCTCATGCGCCCTCCGCCTGCTTGAGGAGCTGCCCCGCCACGATGAGATGCTGGATCTCCGTCGTGCCTTCGTAGATCCGCAGCGCCCGGACCGCGCGGTACAGGCGGTCCACTGGATGGGATGCGAGCACGCCCCGGCCCCCCAGGATCTGCACGGCGTCGTCCACGATCCGCTGGGCGGCCTCGGTCGCGAACGCCTTCGCCATCGCTGCCTCCAGGGTCACCCGCTCCGCGCCGCGGTCCTTTTCCCAGGCCGCACGGTAGGTGAGCAGGCGCGCGGCCGTCAGGTCCGTCGCCATGCGCGCGAGCTTTTCCTGGACCAGTTGGAACTCGGCGAGCGCGCGGCCAAATTGCCGGCGTCGGGTCGCGTGCCCCAGCGCCTCCTCCAGCGCCCGCGCCCCCATGCCGCACGCGGCCGCGGCGACGGTCGCGCGCAGCCGGTCGAGGGTGGCCAACCCGAGCTTGAACCCCGCGCCCTCAGCACCGAGACGGCTCGAGGCCGGCACGCGGCAGTCTTCGAATGCGATCTCGCCCAGCGGGTGTGGTGCCGAGAGCACGAGGGGGCGCACGAACTTGACCCCGGGCGTGTCGGCGGCGACGACGAAGGCGGAGATCCCCTTGTTGCCCTGGTCCCGGTCAGTGGAGGCGAACACGGTGTAAAAGTCCGCGAGCCCGGCGTTCGAAATGAGGGTCTTGGTGCCGGTCAGGACGTAGTCGGTGCCGTCGCGCCGCGCGGTGGTCGCGATCGCAGCCGCGTCCGAGCCGGCTTCGGGCTCCGTCATCGCAAACGAGGCCATCGCCCTGCCCGCAAGGACGGAGGGAAGCCAGCGCTCCTTGAGGCGAGGATCGCCCGCCAGGAGGATCGGCACCGTGCCGAGGGCTTGGAGCGCGAACACGGCGTCGGCGAGCGGCGACGCGCCGGCGAGGGTCTCACGCACCAGGCACGCCGCGCGCAGATCGAGCTCGCCGATCGACGCGAACCAGCCCGCCCCGCCCAGCCGCGCCACGAAGTCGCGCGCCTGGACGCGCGCCGCGGCGTCGTCGGCGGGCTCCGGGAGCGGGACGAGTTCGCGCGCCGCGTACGCCGTGATCCGCCCCGCCAGGGCGACGTGGGATTCGGTCAGGAAGGCGGCGACGACGCTCGGATCGGGCACGGTCAGACGAATTTGGGCTGGCGCTTCGTCTTGAAGGCGTCGTAGGCTTCACGGAAGTTGGGGCTGCGCATGCACTCGGCCTGCGCCTGCGCTTCAGCCTCGAGTGCGGTGGCGAGATCCATGTGGGCCTCGCGATTGAGCGCGTCCTTCGTGACGCCGAGCGCGGACGACGGCCCGCGGGCCAGCTGCTCGGCCAACCTGCGGGCTTCCTGCATCACGCTAGCGCCGGCGACGACCCGATTGTAGAGGCCGATCCGCAGGGCCGTCTGGGCATCGATGAAGTCGCCGGTCATGAGCAGCTCGGTCGCGTGGCCGAGCCCCACGATGCGAGGCAGCAGCCAGGCCGCTCCCATGTCGGCGCCGGACAGGCCGACCTTCGTGAACAGGAACGCGATCTTCGCCGACTCGGCGGCGATGCGCACGTCGCACGCCGCGGCGATGACGGCGCCCGCTCCCGCGACAGTGCCATTCAACGCGCCGACGATAGGGCGCCGGCATTGTCGCAGCGCGAGGATGAGGTCGCACGTCAGCCGGGTGAACTCGAGCAGCCCGGCAGCGTCGCGCGCGAACAGCGCCCCGATGATGTCCTCCACGTCGCCGCCCGAGCAGAACGCCCGCCCGGCCCCGGTGATGATCACGGCCCGGACCCCCGGCTCGCCGTCGAGCGTGCGGAAGGCGTCCCGCAGCTCGCGGTAGACGTCGAAGGTCAAGGCGTTGAGTCGATCCGGCCGATTGAGCGTGATCGTGGCGACGCCCGTGTGCGGGTCGTGCTGGTAGAGGAAGGACTCGGGCGCGAGCGGCATGCGAGGATCTCCGGGTGTCGGTCAGGGAAGCACGGCCGTCGCTTCGATCTCGACGATGGCGTGCGCGTCGGCGAGCGCCCGCACTTCGACGAGCGTCATGGCAGGGTAGTGCCGCCCCATGAACCGGCGGTGCACCTCGCCCAGCGGTTTGAGGCTCGCGAGGTACATCTGACGGTCCGTGATGTAGACCGTCATGCGGCCGACGTGCTCCGGTCCCCCGCCCGCCGCGCGCACGACCTCCAGCACGCGCTCGAGCGCACCCGCCCACTGCTCGACGAGCCCGACGCGGTCGGGGGCCGTCTGCCCGGCCACGAACAGCACCTGCCCGTCGGCCCGGGCCAGCATCCCGTGATTCCAGCCGCTCGGACGTCCCAGCGCGTCGGGGTTCACGATGCGGAATGTCATCGGCCGGCGTCCCCCTCCCCGTCGGCGATCACCATGGCTTCGCCGTTGGTATCGCGCTGCGCATCCTCGCACAGCGCCAGCACCGCGCGGGCCACCTCCTCGGGCGAGATCAGGCCACGCTGTCCCGTGGTCTCGAGGGCCGCGCGCAGGGCGTCAGGGGGCGACATCCCCGTCCTTGTCGCGATGCGCGCCACCGACTCCCGGGTCATGTCCGTGTCGACGTACCCGGGGCACACCGCGTTCACCGTCACGCCGCTGCCAGCGACCTCTGCGGCGACGGAGCGTGTGAAGCCCACGACCGCGTGCTTCGCGGCGCTGTACGCGGCGATGTACTTCCCGCCGCGGAGCCCGGCTACCGAGGCGATGTTCACCACGCGCCCCCAGCGCCGCTCGAGCATCCCCGGAAGGAAGGCGCGGGTGCACAAGAACGTGCCGGTGGCGTTCACGCTGAAGACCCGGCTCCAGTCCTCGAGCGTGAGCTTGGCGAGTGGTGCCGAATGAGCGACCCCGGCGTTGTTCACAAGGATATCCACGTGCCCGAGCCGGGTCTCAGCTGCGCGGGCGAACGCTGCCACGGTGGCAGGGTCCGTAACGTCGCCCGGCACGGCCCACGCCTGCCGTCCGGCGGTGCGCAGCTCGGTTGCCAGCGCCTCGATCCCGTCCCGGGTGCGGGCCACCACGACGATGGCCACGCCGGCTCCGGCCAGCGTTCGGGCGACCGCCATCCCGATCCCCCGGCCCGCGCCCGTCACGACGGCCCCCCGTCCGGACAGCGTCACCCGGGAAGCTCCGCGAGCACCGCCTCTGCGAGGATCGTTCCGAGAATCTCGATCGTGCGCACGCCCTCGTCGGCCCCGGCGTCGGCTGGCGACCCAAAGTACGCCCGGGGGCCACCCGCCGCCTCGAAGCTCGTCTGGCCCGAGCGGATCGCCGTGCTGAGTGAGCGGGGGTTGGCGGGCAGCACCAGGCGGATTGCGTCGCGGACCAATTCCGGGCGGGCCGCCAGGACGATGGAGGTCTCGTACCGCCCTGCGTGGCAGGCGCCGCTCCGGAACTCCTCGGTGAGCCGGAGGGCCCAGGGCCGTTTGGTGACGTCGGGAAACACGATTCGAGCGCCGTTCTCGCGCTGGTTTTGGGCTACGGCGGCCTCGAGGGCGGCGACGTGCGCGGGGTCCAGGTGCGCGTTCGCGACCGCGAGCACGTGCAGGCCGTGCCGTGTCAGACTGCGCGCGAGGTCGAGGAGCAGAGCGGTCACGGTCCCCGGCCGCACGGACACGGTTCCGGGGAACCCGGCGGCGAATTCGGCGGCGGTGTAGGTGAGGGGCGGGAGGAGCACGGCGTCGTAGCCGTGGGTGGCGAGCCGCGCGGCGGCTGCACGGGCCATCGTCTCCGCAATAATGACGTCGGTTGCGAGCGGCAGGTGCGGGCCGTGCGCCTCGATGGCACCGACGGGCAGAATGGCCACCGCCTTCGCGCGGTCGAGGTCGCGAACCTCCTCCCAGGTCAACTGCGCAAGGTCGAGCACCGCCATGGGTGGTTGTATCGTACCGGGGCGGGCGGTTGACCGCCAGGCGTCGGGGGCCGATCATCCGTCACCATGGCGTTCGAGCCGCCCGAGCAGTTCAACATCGCCGATTACTTCCTCGACGCCCGCGTGCAAGAAGGGAAGGGCGAGCGGCCGGCGGTACTCACCGCCGGGGCGGCGTTCACGTACCGAGAGATCGAGGCGTTGGCGAATCAGTTCGGCCATGTGCTTCGCGAGGCGGGCGTGCAGCCCGAGCAGCGCGTCATGATCGCCCTCCCCGACGGGCCGGCGTTCGTCGCCGCGCTGTTCGGGGCGCTCAAGATCGGCGCCGTGGTCGTCATGGTGAACCCCCAGCTCAAGCCCGACGCAATCGCGTATTTCTACGGCTACACGCGCGCTCGTGTGATCGTCGCGCACCGGGACACCGTGGGCGCGTTCCGGGCGGCAGCACGCGGCGCGCGGCACCTGCGCACCACCTGCGTGGTCGGCGAGGAGGAATGGGACGCGCGGCTCGCGCACGCCCCGGCTGCGCTCGACACCTTCCCGACGCACCGCGACGACGCGGCCATCTGGCTGTTCTCGGGCGGCACCACGGGCCAGCCGAAAGCCGTGGTGCAAACCCACAGATCGTTTGCCAATACCACCGAATGCTACGCCAAGGGCGTGATCGGCTACACCGAGCGCGACGTCACGCTGAGCGTGCCCAAGCTCTATTTCGGCTACGCGACCGGCTCGAACCTGTTGTTCCCGTTCTCCGTCGGCGCGGCCACGGTGCTGTTCCCGGAGGCCGCGACCGCGGACGTCTTGTTCCAGAAGATCACCCAATTCCGGCCGACCATCCTGATCAACGTCCCGACGATGATCAACCAGATGGTGAGTCACCCGACGGCGGCGACCCGGGACCTCTCGTGCCTGCGCCTCACCACTTCGGCGGGCGAGCCGCTCCCGGTCGAGCTGTATCACCGCTGGAAGGACACGTTCGGGGTCGAGCTCCTGGACGGTCTCGGCACCGCGGAGATGTGGCACATCTTCATCTCGAACCGTCCGGGACTGGTGCGACCCGGAACGCTCGGTCCCGTCGTTCCGGGCTTCGAGGTCAAAGTCTGCGACGCCGATGGGCGGGAGCTGCCGGACGGCGAGGTGGGCTGCCTGTGGGTGCGCGGCGACTCGCGCGCGATCTGCTACTGGCAGCAAATGGACAAGACCCGGGAGGCGTTCCGGGGAGAGTGGTACGTGTCCGGTGACATGATCCGCCGCGATCCGGAGGGTTACATAACCTACTGCGGTCGCGTCGACGACATGCTCAAGGTCTCGGGGAAGTGGCTCTCACCCCAGGAAGTCGAGAACTGCCTGCTGCGGCACCCGGCCGTGAAAGATGTGGCGGTGGTCGGTGTGGTCAGCGCCGGGGGGCTCACAAAGCCACACGCCTTCGTGGTGGCGAACGAGCGGCGCGACGGATTGGCCGAAGAATTGCAAGCCTTCGTGCGGGAGCGGCTCGAAGCCTATAAGTATCCGCGGGAGGTGACCTTCCTCGACGCGCTCCCGCGGACCCACCTGGGGAAAGTGGATCGCGCGCGGCTGAGACGCGGGTAGCGCACTAGCCTCGCTTCTTCCCCGCCCGCTCTTCCAGCTTGGCGATCAGCTTCTCGATCTGGAGCTTCATCCGCTGCAACGCCGGCAGCAGCCGGGGCTCGAGGTCACGTTCGAGCTCTTTGCCCTCCTGAATGAAGTCCTTCATGAGGTCGCGCAGCCGCTCGGTCAACTCGCGCCAGCTGGGGGGCGGTTCCGTTTCGGGGGGCGCGGGATCGCGCTTGCTCGGAAGGTTGTTCACTGGTACCTCCTGGGGTCGAAGGGTGGCAGGATCACCGACATGATACGCACGGGACCGCGGTCGGGGTTCATCGGCCGGGCCGGCTGTGGCGAAACCGTGACGGCCTGTGTATTTACTACGCGTCTGTGCGCCTGTGCGTCTGCGCGTCTAGCAGTCTGGATAGGTGGCCGAGTGGCTGAAGGCACGCGCCTGGAGAGCGCGTAAACGGGTAACCGTTTCGTGGGTTCGAATCCCACCCTATCCGTCTAGGTGTTGGACAGGTGCGTGAGCGGTTGAAACGGCCGGTCTCGAAAACCGGTGTGCCCGCAAGGGTACCGTGGGTTCGAATCCCACCCTGTCCGTAGCAGGCTGGATGGCAGTGAACGGCAACGGACGCACCGACGCGCAGTGGTCAACAGTTGGCAGCGAACGGGGGGGGACCCATGCGCTGGACGAAGCCGTGCCTGACCGCGCTCTGCGTTTTTGCTGCGACGAGCTGCAGCAAGTCGGAGGCCAAGAAGCTGGCGGAGGTTCGCAGCTGCAGTGCCATCACTATGGACGCGGCGGGCGCGGCCAACTGCCTCGTGTTGCAGTACCGCTGGAAGAAAGACCAGGCGCTCACGGCGGCGCGGCGCTTCCAGCACGAGCAGGACAGCACCGCACAGGTCACCGCCGATTCCGGCTGGAGGGCGGACGCCGCGCGACACCTGAAAGAGATCAAGCAATGCGCCAGCGATCCGTCGGGTGACGTGACCCGCTGCCTGCTCGGCTTCGGCTGGGCCGAGGCGCGCGCCAAGGCGACCGACGACTCGCTGTGGCGCGCCAACGGGTCGAAGCGCCGCCAGGAGATTCAGACCTGCGCGCGACGCAAGGACATGCAGGTGGGCGCCTGCCTGCAACTCTATTACAAGTGGAGCGCCGACCGGGCGCTGGCCGTGTATGACTCGATTCGCCGGGCGCAGCTGCTGAGGAGGTAGTGGGTCACCCGGTCCTCATCGCCGCCGAACTGACGAGCCTGCTCGAGCCCGCCCAGCTGGCCGGGCTCGACATCACGTGGATCGCCGCCGACGAGCCGACACCACGAGGCGACTACGTCGCGATCGTGCCGCTCGTCTCGCGGTGGGTCGGCGGCACCGAATTCAAGCACCTCTCCAAGCTCAAGATCGTCGCCAACTGCGCGGTCGGGCACGACAACGTGGACGTGGTCGCGGCCGAGCTGCGGGGCATCGCGGTCACCTACACCCCCGACGTCGCCAGCGACGCGACCGCCGATCTCGCGTGGGCGCTCATCCTCGCCTGCGCGCGGCGCGTCGTGCCGGGGACCGAGCTGGTGAAGAGCGGCCGGTGGGCGGGCTGGCACCCGGAGCTGCTGCTGGGCCTCGAGCTGCGCGGGCGCACGCTGGGCCTGTTCGGCGCAGGCCGCGTCGGCCAGGCGGTGGGGCGCAGGGCCGCGCCGTTCGGGATGCGTACGCTCTACACCGCGCGCCACGCGCGACCAGAGTTCGAGCGGGACACGGGCGCCGTGCGCGTGGAATTCTCGCGCCTCGTGCGGGAGAGCGACGTGCTGTCGCTCCACGCTCCGGCGGTGCCCGAGACCGAGGGCATCATCAACGCCGAGACGCTTCGGCAGATGAAGCCGGGCGCTATTCTCATCAACACGGCACGCGGCGAGCTGATCCGAGAGGAGGCGCTCGCGATCGCGTTGGAGGAAGGTCGACTGGGCGCCGCGGGACTCGACGTCTACCAGGAGGAGCCGCACATCCACCCGCGACTCCTGGCCGCGCCGCGCACCGTGCTGCTCCCCCACCTGGGCAGCGCCACACCCGCGACGCGGCGGCAGATGGCGACGATCGCGCTGGCGAACGTCCAGGCGGTGCTCGCGGGCGACCCGCCGTTGACCCCGGTGTTCCCGAGGTTAACTTGACGCCTGAGATGAGCCGGCCCGAACGGACCACCATCCTGGACGCCCGCGCTTTGTCGCGGGCGCTTCAGCGTATGGCGGTCGAGGTGCTCGAGCTGGCGCACGGCACCGAGGATCTGTTGCTGATGGGCATCCAGCGGCGCGGCGTCGAGCTGGCCGAGCGGATCGCCAAGCAGATCGAGACGGACGAGGGCGTGGCCGTCCCCCGCGGCGCCCTCGATATCACCCTGTATCGCGACGACCTCCAGACCGTGGGCCCCAAGCCCGTGATCGGGGAAACCCGTATTCCGGGCGACCTCACCGGCAAGCACGTCGTGATCGTGGACGACGTGCTCTACACGGGCCGCACCGTGCGCGCTGCGCTCGACGAGCTCGCGGATTTCGGCCGCCCCAAGCGCATCTCGTTGTGCGTGCTGGTCGATCGCGGCGGCCGGGAGCTGCCGATCCAGCCCGACATCGTGGGGAAACAGGTGAAAGTGAACCACGGCGAGCGCGTGGACGTGCTGGTGCAGGAGCTCGACGGACGCGACGAGGTCGAGGTGGTGCACAAGGGGGGGCTCGGATGACTGCCCTGCTCGGCAAGGATTTGGTCGGGCTGGAGCACCTCTCCCCCGATCAGATCCGGCTCATCCTCGATACCGCCGAGCCCTTCAAGGAAGTATCCGAGCGACCCATCAAGAAGGTGCCCGCCCTGCGCGGCAAGACCATCGTCAATCTGTTCTTCGAAGCGTCCACCCGGACCCGCATCTCCTTCGAATTCGCCGAAAAGCGGCTCTCGGCAGACACGGTGAACGTGGCCGCGTCCGGCAGCTCGGTGCAAAAAGGGGAGACGCTCGTCGACACTGCGAAGAACCTCGAGGCGATGCGGATCGACATGGTCGTGATCCGGCATCCGTCGTCGGGAGCCGCGCAGTTCCTCGGCAACCGCATTCGTTCGAACGTCGTCAACGCGGGCGACGGCCAGCACGAGCACCCCACCCAGGCGCTGCTCGATCTGCTCACGATCCGCGATCGGTACGGGAAGATCGCCGGGCTCAAGGTCTGTCTGGTGGGTGATATCCTGCACTCGCGCGTAGCCCGCTCCAACATCTGGGGGCTGTTGAAGCTCGGGGCGGAAGTGGGGGTGTGCGGGCCCGACACGCTGATGCCGCGCGGCATCGAGCAGCTCGGCGTGTGCCGGTTCCGGCGCATCGAGGAAGCGATCGAGTGGGCGGACGTGCTGAACGTGTTGCGACTCCAGCTCGAGCGCATGGAGCGGGGGTTCATCCCGTCCCTGCGCGAGTATTACCGGGTCTTCGGCGTCACGGTCGAGCGACTCGACCGGGCGCCGCGCGAGCTCACCATCATGCACCCCGGACCCATGAACCGCGGGGTCGAGATCGACTCTCGCGTCGCCGACGGATCGCACAGCGTCATTCTCGCGCAGGTGACGAACGGCGTGGCGGTGCGCATGGCCGTCCTGTACCTGCTGGCCGGCGGCCGACCCGAGCTTGCCGAGGCGGCCAACCGCGCCGCGGCGCCCCCCCCCGAGTGATGCGGCCGCTGCTCCTCCAGGGCGGCCGGGTGATCGACCCGAGCCGGGACTTCGACCGGACCACCGACGTGCTCGTCCAGGACGGCAAGATCGCCGCGCTCGGCGCCGGGCTCGGGTCCCCGGACGGGGTCGACGTACGGGACGTGCGCGGCAAAGTCGTCGCCCCGGGCCTCGTGGACGTGCACGTACACCTGCGGGAGCCGGGGAACGAAGACGTCGAAACCATCGCGAGCGGCACGCGCGCCGCCGTGGCGGGCGGATTCACGGCCGTGTGCGCCATGCCGAACACCGATCCCGTCACCGACAACCAGGCGGCGGTCGGGTTCATCGTGCGCCAGGCGGCCCGTGCCGGGCTCGCGCGGGTGTTTCCGATCGGGGCGATTTCGGTGGGCCAACGCGGCGAACACCTGTCGGAGTTCGGCGAGATGGTGGCTGCCGGCGCCGTCGCCGTGTCGGACGACGGCAAGCCCGTCGTATCGAGTCACCTGATGCGCACGGCGCTCGAGTACGCCCGCACCTTCGGGGTACCCGTCGCGGATCATTGCGAAGAGCCCACGCTCGCGACGGGTGGCGTCATGCACGAGGGCCTCGTTTCCACCCGCCTCGGACTGAAGGGGATCCCGGCCGCGGCGGAGGAGATCATGGTGGGGCGCGACATCCTGCTCGCGGAGCTCACCGGCGGCCACGTGCATCTGTGCCACATGTCGACGCGCGGCTCCGTGGAGCTGATCCGGCGCGCCAAGGAGCAGGGCCTGCGTGTCACCGCGGAGGTGACGCCGCACCACCTCACGCTGACCGATCACGCGTGCGAGGGCTACGACACCCACGCCAAGATGAATCCGCCGCTGCGGGAAGCGGCCGACGTGGCGGCGCTGCGGGCCGCGCTGAAACAGGGCGTGATCGATTGCATCGCCTCCGACCACGCGCCGCATGCGTACGACGCCAAAGAGGCGGCGTTCGACGACGCGCCGTTCGGCATCGTGGGTCTCGAGACGGCGTTCGCGGTGGCCTACACCGAGCTCGTCCTGGGCGGTGCGCTCACGCTGCCCGAGCTGATCGCGCGCATGAGCAGCGCGCCGGCGGCGGCATTCCGGCTGCCCGGCGGCGCGCTCACCCCGGGCGCCCCGGCGGACATCGTCGTGCTCGACATCACCGCGCGCTGGACGGTCGATCCCGCAAACTTCCACTCCAAGAGCCGCAACTCCCCGTTCGCCGGGCGCACGCTCACCGGCCGGCCGGTGCTGACGCTGGTCGGGGGCGCGGTCGTGCACGAGGCGGATGGCACAACGCTATGACTGACTTTGACTTACTGGATCGGGCCGGTCACTTGCTAGATTGGTACCATGCCTAAGGGACCGTCCAAGAGCACCGTCATCATCCAGCGCCTGCTGGAAGAGCGGCGCCAGTACGAAGCCTGGATCGCGCGCCTGAACGATTCGGCGGACGCGACGCCGGGGCACGTGCGGGCACGGGTGCGATCCGACTACGAGGCGCGGCTCGCGGCCGTCACCGAGGAGCTCAAGGCCCACGCCGAGAGCGCCCGCCAGGCGATCGAGGAAAAGCGCTACCTACGCGGTGAGCTCCAGAAGAAGGAGGCCCGCGCAGCAGAAAAGCTCACCGAAACCGAGCTACGCCACGCCGTGGGAGAATACGACGAGTCGCAGTGGGAACAGGTGCACAAAGAGGTCCTCGCCGAGCTCGTGTCGGTGCGCGAAGATCTCCAATCGGTCGAGGCGGACATCCACAAGCTGCAGGAGCTGGACGCGCTGGTGAGCCACCGACCGGCTCCCCACCCGAGTACCGCCGCCCCCGCCCCGCCGCGCTCCCGCCCGCCGGCAAAGCCGGAGAAAGTCGTGGCGGAAGACGAGCTGGCGTTCATCAAGTCCGTGACCGAGGACGATCAGACGGCGCCTTCGGCGCGGCGCGCCAGCGGGGCGCAATTCCAGCCGACCATCCCGGGCGACCCGCCGCGCACGCCGATGCGTGCCGCCAATCCCGTCCCGGCGCCGATCGTGCCGGAGCCCACCGACGAGAGCCTCGACGAGGAAGCCGCGAAGACGCTCCGCTGCAAGGAGTGCGGGACGATGAACCTGCCGACCGAGTGGTATTGCGCGCAATGCGGGGCGGAGCTAGCCGCCGTTTAAACAAGAGGCGTCGCTTTTACTTTGAGAGTTTCCTGACAGCGGCTGCGAGGCGGGATTTATGTCGTGCTGCCGTGTTCCGATGGATGAGGTTCTTTCGCGCCGCCCGGTCGAGGAGCTGTACCGCCGACCGATACGCCTGGGCCGCCTGGTCGGCGGAGGTGGCGCTGCGCACGCGCTTGAGCGCGGTTCGCAGAGCGGAGCGCTGGGCACGGTTGTGCTGGGTATGCGCCCGCGCCTGGCGCATCGCCTTCTTGGCGGACTTGATTCGCGGCACTGAAGGTCTCCTGGTTCGGCGCGGAAGATAGAGGGTAAGTGCTGGTCGGTCAAGGCGCTACGCCGTTGACCCGCACCCGGCGAGTTCGCTATCTTAGTCCGTCACTGACCCCGAGCGTCGGCCATCTCGTTCGAATTCCTGGTGTGGGCGCCGGTGCTGCTGTTTTCGATGGTGGCCCACGAATACGCCCACGCGGAAGCCGCGTACCGCCAGGGCGACGACACCGCCTACATGCTGGGGCGGCTCACGTTCAATCCTCTCAAGCACATCGACCCGTTGATGACGGTGATTGTCCCGTTCCTGCTGTGGCGGATCGGGGCGCCGCCGTTCGGAGCCGCCAAGCCGGTCCCCGTCAATCCGCGCAAGTATCGCCAGTTTCGGCGGGGGGACATCATCGTGTCCCTCGCGGGGATCGCCGTCAACCTGGCATTGTTCGTGGTGTGCACGCTCCTGTTCGCGCTCGTCGGAGTGCTGGGGGGCGCGGTGCCCGCCCTCACGGCTACACTCGAGATCGTCCAACGCATGCTGGGGTGGGGGATGTGGCTCAATGTGGTGCTCGCGTTCTTCAACCTGATCCCGGTACCTCCGTTGGACGGCAGCCACGTGTTCTACTATCTGTTGCCGCCGGGGGCGGGATTGAAGTACCGCCAGCTGCAAGCGTTTGGGTTCCTGCCGGTGATGGTGCTGGTGTGGGCGATGCCCGGGGTGCTGCAGGTGCTGCTGTGGCCGGCCTATCATCTCATGGGGGTCGGCATGGCGCTCGTCGGAGGATTTGCGGTGGCACCGGGAGCGCTTCCCCTGTGAGCGCCCCCACCAACGCCGTGGTCCAGGAGCAGAGCGGCTTCGTCGTCGAGCTCGAGCAGTTCTCGGGTCCGCTCGACCTGTTGCTGCACCTGATCACTGAGGACGAGCTCGACATCACCGACCTCCCGATCGCGCGGATCGCCGACCAGTTCCTCGCGGTCATCAACGAGCTGCGGCTGAACCAGGCGGCCGACTATCTCGAGATGGCGGCGCGGCTGCTGCGCATCAAGGCGCAGCTGCTGCTGCCGCGCCGGCTGGGGGAAGACGAGTGGGAGGATCCGCGCGCCGAGCTGGTACGACGGCTGCTCGAGTACCAGCAAATCCGCGAGCTGGTGGACTGGCTGGGCCACGCCGCGGCGCGGCGCGCCGAGCAGTTCGGGCGCGGGTTCCGGCCCGAGCCGCCCGAAGCGCCGCCGGCCCCGCTGGTGATCGAGCTGAACGACCTGCTCGCGGCGGCCGAGCGCGTGATCGCGCTCATCCCGGAGCCGGTGCTGCACCGCGTCGTGCCGCGCCCGCTCGACGTGGAAGGCGCGACCGCGCGGATCGAGACGGTGCTGGCGACGCGCGAGCGTTGCGGTTGGCTCGACGTGGTGGGAGACCATCCCACCATCGTGGACGTGCTGTCCGCGTTCATCGCGCTCCTCGAGCTCGCCAAACGCGGTGTCCTGCGGCTCTCGCAGGAGGGGCCGTTCAGCCCGATCGTGATCGAGCGTGAGTCCCCTCGCGAAGCTGCTTGAGGCGGCGCTGTTCGCGTCGTCGCGCCCCCTGACGGTGGGGGAGCTGCTCACGCTCGAGCCGGAGGCCGGTGAAACGGCCGTGCGCGCCGGACTCGCCGAGATCCGGGATGCCTATGCCGCCCAGGACCACGGGGTCGAGCTGGTGGAGATCGCGCAGGGATGGCAGTTCCTCACCCGACGCGAGTATGCGGAGGCCCTCGATCGCGCCCAGTTTGCCTTGCGCCCGCGCCGGCTCTCGCCGGCGGCGCTCGAGACGCTTGCCATCATCGCGTATCGCCAGCCGGTGGGACGCGTGGAAGTGGACGAGATCCGGGGCGTCGATTCGGGCGCCGTGATCGACAAACTGCTCGAGCGCGGGCTGGTGGACGTGGTGACGCGGGGCGAGGGGCTCGGCCGGCCGCTACTGTACGGCACTACCCCCCAGTTTTTGGAGATCCTGGGGCTCAAGGATCTGGACGAGCTGCCTCGGCTGGAGGAGTTGTCCGTGGCGCTTCGGCCGCCCGCGCCCACCGAACCGGAATGACGATGATGCGCCTGCAGCGCGCCCTGGCGCGCGCGGGCGTGACGTCGCGGCGCAAGGCCGAGGAGCTGATTCGCGCGGGCCGCGTGCGCGTGGACGGCCAGGTCACGACGCTCGGCATGAGCGTCGACCCCGGGCGGCAGCGCGTCACTGTCGACGGCCGGGCCGTGCGCGCCGGCCCGATCGCCTGGCTCGCGCTCAACAAGCCCGTCGGCTATGTCGTCAGCCGCCGCGACCCGGAGGGGCGGCGCACGGTATACGATCTCCTCCCCGAGGTGCCGGGCCTCACGTACGTGGGACGTTTGGACGTGATGACGTCGGGGCTGCTGCTGCTCACGACGGACGGGGCGGCGGCGCACCGGCTCATGCACCCGCGCTTCGCGGTGCCGCGCACCTACTGGCTGCGGGCGCACGGCCGGCCGGCGGCCGAGATTGCGGCGGCTCTCGGGAGCCCGATCGCGATCGACGGTCGGGCGGTGCGGGTGACGCAGTTCCGCCAGCGGCCGGCCGGGCGGAGCGTCGAACTGGAGCTCACGCTCGCCGAGGGGCGCCAGCGCATCGTGCGGCGCCTCGCCGAGGCGCTCGGGCTCAAGGTCGAGTGGCTGCACCGCGTGGCGTATGGGCCGGTGCGGCTGGGACGGCTGCAGGAGGGGAAGTACCGCCGGCTCGCGGCGGGCGAGATCCACGCCATCGAGCGACTGCATGGACCTGCGTGATCGGACGGCCATGATACTCGGCGGCAGCGGCCTGGTCGGCCATGCCGTGGCGCGCCGCCTGCTCGCGGCCGCGCCCCGGCGGCTCGTGCTGGTGGCGTTGTTCGAGGAGGAGGTGCGGGCGACGGCGCGGGCGCTCGATCCGTACCGCGGGCGCGCCGCGATCGAGGTCGAGTGGGGCAACGTGTTCCTTCCTGGCAGCCTGGCCCAATTGGAGCGCGGTGCCGTGGTGGCAAACCCGGACCAGCGCCGGCTGATGCTCCAGGACCTGCTGAGCGAGCTCACCGACGACGTCCTGCAACGCAGCTTCCTGTACCAGCTCCTCGTCAAATACAAACCCGACGCCGTTGTGGACGCGATCAACACCGCGACGGCATTCGCCTATCAGGATCCGGTCGAGAGCGCGCAGGAGCTGCTCGCGCTCGCGACGGCAGGGAAGGTCGACCGTGCGGCGGTCGAGCGCCACATACTGCTCCTCACGCTCCCCCAGCTGATCCGCCACGTGCAGATCCTGGTCGAGGCGTTGCGACGCGCCGAAACACGGGCGTACGTGAAGATCGGCACCAGTGGCACCGGGGGTATGGGGTTCAACATTCCCTACACGCACTCCGAGGAGCGCCCCAGTCGGCCGCTCCTCATGAAGTCCGCCGTCGCGGGGGCGCAGTCGCTGCTGTTGTTCCTGCTCGGCCGCACGCCCGGCGCGCCCGCGGCGATCGAGATCAAGCCGACCGCCACCATCGCTTGGCGCGAGATCGGCTTTGGGCCCATCCGCCGCAAAGGGAAGCCGATTCCGCTGGTCGATTGCCCGGAGCCCGTTCCCGTGAGCGAGGCGTTTCGGCCCGGTGCGCACCCGTGGTGCGATCTCGGCAAGCCGCTCCAGGGCGTCTACATCGACGTAGGCGAGAACGGCCTCTTCTCCTCCGACGAGTTCGAGACCGTCACCGCGCTCGGTCAGATGGAATTCATCACACCGGAGGAGGTGGCGGAATACGCGGTGCTGGAGCTCGAGGGACGGCCGACCGGCCGGGACGTCGTCGCCGCCCTGGACGGCGCGACCGCCGGGCCCACCTACCGCGCGGGGCTGCTGCGGGCCCACGCCCTGGACCGGCTGCGCGCGCTGGAGCGACAGCTCAAAACCCGCACCGTGGCCTACGAGATGCTCGGCCCCCCACGCCTCACCAAGCTGTTGTTCGAGTCCTACATCTGCGGCCAGCTGCGGTCGAGCGTGCGCGCGCTGGCTGAGTCGCACGCGGGAGACCTGGCCCAGGGCGCCCGCGCCCTGGTCGAGCGGGATGGCCCGCTCCGGAGCCATATTCTGTCAGTCGGCATCGCCATCCTGGCGCCCGACGGCGAGCGGGTGTACCGCGGCAGCACGGTGGTCGTCGGCGCCAGCGAGCGCGTCGGCTCCGATCCGCGCGAGGCGGCGCCGCGCGGCTGGGTGGACCTGCGACCGGAGCAGTTCGGGCTGTGGATCGCGCGGGCCCGGGAGATGCTCGCCCAGGCCGAGCGGCGTCGCAACCGAGCGGCCGATTCCGGGAGCGACGTCGACTGGACCGCGCTCGGTGCCGACGACCCGATCGAGCCCGCGCGCTTCGCGACGTGGGTGTTCCGCTACGAGGATCGAGGAGAGCGCATCAAGCGCTGATACCATGGCCGTGGACACCGCAGGAGTCGACCGCGCCCTGGGCGCCATCGGGACGACCTTCCGGCTGACCCGGCTGTACCCGCCGAGTCATCCCGCGGTGATGGAAGCGCTGCGGCAGATCGGCGAAGCGCTGCCCGTCCTCGCCGCGCTCGGCACGGTGGAATGGAAGATCGGCGCGACCGGTCTGCACTGGCACGGCCAGCAGCTGCTGCCGCGCAACTCGCAGATCGCCGAGCTGGCCGGGCTGTTGTACGCGCGGGGCGTGCGGGTGATCACGTTGAACCCGGGCATGACCGCGGATCATGTGTTGGCGCTGTTCGGTGTCGCCGTGGGGACGATGCAGCCGGACGACGCCGCGCTGGGGCGCATCGCGCTCGCCTTGGGGCGCCGCAGCTCGCTGCGGCTGGAACGACTGCGCGCCCCGGCGCCGGCCGCGGGCCTCCCGGTCGTGCCGGTTCCGGCGCCGGCGGCGACGCCCTCGCCGGCCACGCCTGCCGCTCCCGCGGTAGCGGCGCCGCCCGCGGCGGCTCCCAGGGTGCACGACGTGGCGGGCCGCCGCGCGGGCGTGGTGTTCCGGCCCGACGTGCTCCCGATCGATGTCGAGGCGAAGCGCGCCGTCGCGAGCCTTGGGAGCGCGGCGACGCCGGAGCTGCAGCTCGCGGCCGTCGAGCACCTGCGCGCGCTCGCGCCGCAGCTGCTCGGGCTGCATGACACGGGCCCGGTGGCCGAGGCGATCGCAGCGCTCGATCATTTGCTGACGACGACACAGGAGCCGGCGTTGCTCGCGGCGATCGACCAGACGGCGCTCGCGCTCTCCGATCGGGCGCTGGTCGAGCGGATGGTACGGCGACTTGGAGAGCCGCGCGTACCGCCGGAGGAGCGGGAGACGCTGGTCGCGGCGGTGGGCGCGCTCGCCGCTGTCTCGGTGCCACTCGTGCTCGACGCGTTCCTCGCCGCCACCGTCGAGCTGCGCCCCCCGTATCGGGCGGCCATCCGGAAGGCGGCCGACCGGGCCCTGGAGCCGTTGCAGGGACGCCTCGCGGACGAGCAAGCCCCGATCGCCGCCGCCGCCGCCGAATTGGTCGGGCTCACCGGCAGTCCGCAGGCGGTGGCGCTGTTGCTGCCGCTGGTGCACCATCAGTCCGAGCTGGTCCGCGAAGCGGCGCTGCTCGGGCTCGCGGAGGCGGGTGGGCGCGAGATCTCGCGTCCGGCGATGCCCGCCTTGAAGGACGAGAGCGTGTCGGTGCGCGTGGCGGCCGCGCGGGCGATTGCGGCCGGCGGCGACCCGGCTTCGAGCACGGTCCTCATTCGGCGGCTGGAGCAGGAGCCGGACGAAGGGGTACTGGCAGAGTTGCTGCGGGCAATCGGCCGGCTCGGCGCGATCGAAGCGCTCGAGGTACTGGCGCGGTACGCCGAACCGGGGGGGATGCGGCACCGGCGCAGCACGACGGTGCGGGCGGCGGCGATCGAGGGGTTGCGGCACATCGCGCGGCCGGAAGCGCGCGGCCTGCTGGAACTGTACAGCAAAGACAAGGAGCCGGCTGTGCGCAAGGCGGCGGAGGCGGCGTTGCGATGACGACGCGGGCGGCGAAAACCCCGACGGGGGACGCGGTGCTGAGCCAGTCGATCACCCGCGAAGTGGCAAAGCGGGTGGTGGGTCAGGAGGTCATGGTCGAGCGGCTGCTGGTGGGGCTGCTCACGGGCGGGCACGTCCTGCTCGAGGGGGTGCCGGGGCTCGCGAAGACGCTCGCCGTGCGCACGGTCGCCGAGTGCCTGCGGATCGCGTTCTCGCGCATCCAGTTCACGCCCGACCTGCTCCCGGCCGACGTGATCGGCACCATGGTGTTCGACCAGAAGAGTCAGGAGTTCTATCCGAAGAAAGGCCCGCTGTTCTCGAACCTGGTGCTCGCCGACGAGATCAATCGGGCGCCCGCCAAGGTGCAGTCGGCGCTGCTCGAGGCGATGCAGGAAAAGCAGGTGACGATCGGTGGGGAGACCTTCTATCTGGGGGAGCCGTTCCTTGTCCTGGCGACGCAGAACCCGATCGAGCAAGAAGGCACCTACCCCCTCCCGGAGGCGCAGCTCGATCGCTTCATGCTGAAGGTGCGCGTCGGCTACCCGACACGCGATGCGGAGAAGGAGATCGTGGCACGCATGGCGTCGGGGCGGCCGATCGAGGTCCAGCGGATCGCCGAGGCCGACGACATCCTGGCGGCGCGCAGCGCCATCGCCGAGCTCTTCATGGACCAGAAGGTGGTGGACTACATCGTGGACGTGGTGCGCGGGACTCGCGAGCCGCATGCGATCGGGCTGGCGGAGCTGAAGCCGCTGATCGCGTTCGGCGCGTCGCCGCGGGCGTCGATCTATCTGGCGCAGGCTGCCCGGGCCCACGCCTACCTCCGGGGCCGCGCGTACGTCGTGCCCGAAGACGTCAAGGCGATGGCCCTGGACGTGTTGCGCCACCGCGTGCTGCTGACCTTCGAAGCGGAAGCCGAAGACATGGACGCCGACCGCGTGATCGCTCGGATCCTGGAGGCCGTGGGCGTGCCGTGACGTACGAAGGAAAGGAGCGCCGGAGTGGCGCGACGCCCCCGGTGCGCGCCCGCCGGCGCGCCGTCACCACCGAGGTGCTGCGGCAGGTCAAGGGGATCGAGCTCCGCACCAGGAATCTCGTCAACACGCTGTTCACCGGCGAATACCGCTCGGTCTTCCGCGGCCAGGGCATCGAGTTCGCCGAAGTGCGCGAGTACCAGCAAGGGGACGACTTCCGCGCGATCGACTGGAACGTGTCGGCGCGGATGGGGCATCCCTTCGTGAAGACCTTCCACGAGGAGCGCGAGATCACCCTGCTCCTCGTGGTGGATCAGTCCGGCTCGTGCCAGTTTGGGCGGCCCTATACCAAAGCGGGCCTCGCCGTCGAGGTGGCGGCGGTGCTGGCGCTCGCCGCCGCGCGCCACAACGATCGTGTGGGAGCACTGATGTTCGCCGACAAGGTGGAGTTCGTCGTGCGCCCGGCGAAGGGGCGGCCCCACGCGCTGCGGGTAATCCGGGATCTGGTGGCGTTTCGGCCGCGCGGCCGGGGAACCAATCTGGCGGAAGCGCTGCGCTACGCTGCGAAGCTGCCACGGCACCGCGCGATCGTCGTGGTGCTCTCCGATTTCCGCGCGGACGGCTGGGAGGACGCGCTGGCGCAGCTGGCCGCCGGTCACGACGTCGTCGCCATCACGATCGACGACCCGCGGGAACGCGAGCTCCCGGACGCGGGCTGGGTCGACATGGAGGACGCGGAAACCGGCCAGCGGGTGCTGCTCGACACGAGTCACGGCCCCACCCGTACGCGCGTGCGCGTCGCGGCCGAGCGACAGCTGCAAGAGCGGTCCCGGAAGCTGATCCAGGCGGGCGTGGACCGTGTGGCGCTGCAGACGAGTGTGCCGTACGCTGCGCCGCTGCGCCGCGCGTTCGCGGAGCGGGCGCGGCGGTTGCTGCGATGACGGCGTTGGTCGGCCTGTGGCTGTTGCTGCAGGGAGGAGGATGGTCCGCCACGCCCGCGCGCGCCACGGTGGGCGACACGGTGTGGCTCGAACGGCAGGTCGTCGTGCCTGCGGGCTGGCGCCTGCGCGCCGGCCGGCTCGACGCGACGGAGCGGGTGGAGCCGCTGGGCGAGCCGTCGCTGCGGCGCGCGCCCGGGGGATGGCTGGTGCGCTATCCCATCGTCGCCTGGACGCCGGGGGCGCACACACTGGCGCTGCCGCCGATCTGGGAGCTCCGCCCCGACGGTCGCGCGGACTCCGTGTCCGGCGGAGTCGCCAGCTTCTTCATACAAAACGTGATTCCCGACAGCGTACTCGGGCCGGAGCCGCGTGGGGCCCTCGCGCCGATGCGGTTGGCGCGGCACCGCGCCCTGCCGCCCGCCGCCGCGCTGCTGGTCGCGGGTGTGACCCTCGCGCTCGGGCTCCGCTGGCGCCGCCGCGCGCCGCAGGAGGTGCCGGTGCCGCCGCCCGGTTCCCTGGACGCCGAGGTCCCGGACGCGCGCTGGCTCGCTGCCGGCGAGCCGAAAGCCGTAGCCGCGCGCGCGGCGTTTCGTCTGCGGATGGCGGTGGCCCGGGCGATTCCCGAAGCGCGGCCCGCGCTCAGCGCCGCGGAATGCCTCGCCGCGGTCGAGCGCGCCCGGCCGCACGCTCCGGTGCGCGAGCTCAGGGACCTACTGGAGCAGCTCGACCGCGTCGCCTTTGCCTCCGCTCACGGCACTGATGTGGCCGCGCTGGCACAGATGGCGCGCCGCTTCGCCCAGGAGATGGCGCGGTGAGCTTCGCGCGGCCGCTCTTGCTCGTGGCGCTGCTCGCGCTGCCGTTCTGGTGGTGGCTGCGGGCCCGCCGGCTGAGCCGGCTCCGGGGCACGCGCATGAGCGATGTGCGCCCCTCGGCCGGGGCCGGCGAGCGTCTCTGGGTCGCCCGCCTCCCCGTCACGCTGCGCAGTCTCTGCCTCGGGGCGTGGATCTTCGCGGCAGCCGGACCGCGGGTCGGTTCGGCCCGCGCCCAGAGCAAGAGCGAGGGGATCTCGATCGTCCTCGCCATCGACCTCTCGAGCAGCATGCTGTCGGAGGACTTCGCCCCGGCCAACCGCATCGACGTCGCCAAGCAGACCGCGATCGAGTTCGTGCGCGAGCGGCGTTCGGACCGTATCGGGCTCGTCGCCTTCGCCGCCCAGGCGCTGACCCAGGTTCCCATCACGACCGACTACGCGGTGCTGGAGCAGGCGCTCCGCGACCTGCGCATCGGCATGCTCGAGGATGGCACCGCGATCGGCACCGGGATCGCGACCGCCGCGAACCGGTTGCGGCGCGCCCCCGGCAAGAGCCGTGTCATCGTGCTCCTCACCGACGGCGTGAACAACCGGGGCACGGTAGATCCGCGGACCGCGGCGCTGGCCGCGGCCGCGTTCGGAATCAAGATCTACGTGATCGGCGTGGGCACGCGCGGCGAGGCCCCCGTGCCGACGGGGCAGGGGCTCGAGGGGTTGCGCTATCAGATGATGCCGGTGGAGATCGATGAGCCGCTCATGACCGAGATCGCCCGGATGACCGGCGGCCGGTACTTCCGCGCCACCGATACGCAGTCGCTGCGGCACGTGTTCGACGAGATCAACCGCCTCGAGAAGGAGACCGTGGAGCAGGTGGTGTACCGGCGGTTCGACGAGGCGTATCGCGTGCCGCTCGCGCTCGGCCTCGTGGCGCTGGGGCTCGAGATCGTGCTGGCGGCGACGCTCGCGGTGCGCGTGCCCTGATGAGCTTCGACGCGCCCGTCGTGCTCGCACTCGCGCCGCTCTTGGGCGGCGCGGTCTGGTTCGGGGCCGCCTGGGCGCGCCGGGCCCGGGTGCGTCGCGCCGCCTTGTGGTCCCAGGAGACGGTGCGGGCGGCGCTCGCGGCCGGACGGCTCGGACCCACCGCGCTCTCCATCTCCGCCTTCCTGGGCGTCGTCGCGCTCGCCGGGCCCCGCTGGGGCGAGGAGAACATCGTCGCGGAGACACGCGGCCTCTCGCTCGCGCTCGCGATCGACATCTCGCGCTCGATGCTCGCTGAGGATGTGAGCCCGAACCGTTTGAGTCGTGCCGTGCGCGAAGCCCGCCGGCTGGTGCAGGATCTGAACGGCGATCATCTGGGGCTCGTGGTGTTCGCCGGGTCGAGCTACATCCTGTCGCCGCTCTCGGTGGACGGCTCCGCCCTGGGACTCTACCTCGATGCACTCGACCCGGGGGTCGCGTCCGAGGGGGGCACCGGCCTGGCGGGGGCGCTGCGGCAGGGCGGAGAGTTGGTCGGCGCGGGGTCCGAGCTCGCCGATCGGGTCGTCGTGGTGTTCACCGACGGCGAGGCTCACGACACCGTCCCCGACATCGTGGCGCAGGCGGAGCGCCTCCGGGCGCTCGGTGTCCACTTGATCCTCGTGGCCGAGGGCACCCGCACGCCGACCCGCATCCCGGTGCGGGACGAGCGGGGCGCGCTCCAGTCCTGGCAGCGCGACGACGCCGGCAGCGTGATTCAGACCCGGCGCCGGGACGACGTCCTCGGCGCGGTGGCGGATGCGGCGCAGGGGGCGATCGTCGCCGCGGAGCTGCCAGACCAGGCGGGAGCGGTGCGCGATCTCGTCGCCGCCTACAAACGGGCCCGGGCGAGCGAATCGCGCACCGAGCGCGGCCGGCCGCGCGCCTGGATTCCGCTCCTGCTCGCCGTGCTGGTGCTGGTGGGGCAGGCGGCGTCGCGCCGCACGGCCGCGCTGATCGCGGCGGCGCTGTGCTGCGGCGCTCCACGGCCGGCCCGGGCACAGGACTCGACGCGGCCCCGCAGCACCGCGGAGAAGGCGTGGGATCGCGGCGACATGGCACGCGCCCGAGCGGCGTACCTGGCCGAGGTCGCGCGGCATCGCCAGGACGACACCGCGTGGTACAATGCCGGGACCGCCGCGCTGGTCGGCGGGGACCTGGAGACCGCTCAGCAGGCGCTGGCCCGCGCCGCCGCGTCACTCGAACCCGACATCCGGTTCCGCGCGCTGTACAACCTCGGCTTGCTGGCCTTGCGGGTCGCCGGCGCCGACACCGTGAACCGCGACGCCCACCTCGCGGAGGCCGAGCGCGCCTATCGCGAAGCCTTGCTGCTCAACCCCCGTCACCTCCCCGCCAAATGGAACCTCGAGCTGGCGGTGCGGCGTCGAGGCGGCAGTTCCCGGAATCCGCCGCCCTCCGGGGGAGGAGGCGGTGGTGGAGCACCGCCGGGACAGGCCGGACAGGCTGGGAGCAGCACGCAGAGCACCCCCACCGGAGGGTTGAGCCAGTCCCAGGCCGAGCAGATTCTCCGCTCGATCGGGCAGCAGGAGGTGCAGACCCGGCGCGATCGCACAGGCCGGCAACGTCGCACCGTCGAGCCAGGAGTGAAAGACTGGTGACGAGCGCCCTCTGGGTGCTCATCGTGCTGCAGGGCCCGGCGCCGCTGCTGGAAGCGCGGGTCGACCGCAGCCGCCTTCCGGCGGGCGAGCAACTGACCTTGACGGTCCGCGCACGCTCGCGCACGGCCGAGCCGGTGAGCCTCACGCTGCCGGCCCTCACGGGCTTCACGATCGTGGGGTCCCGGGAAGTCACCGATGTGTCGCTCGACGGCGCGGTCGGGCAGTTGCGCACCACCACCCGGGAGCTGCGGCTTCGTGCCGAGCGGGCCGGGACGCTCGTCATCGGCGCGGTGCGCGCCCGCCAGGGCGCGCGGACGGTGGCCACGGAGCCGATCTCGATCATCGTGGATAGCGCGGCCGTGGGGCCCGCGGCGGCACTCAGCCCGCTGGCGCGCGGGCTGCTGGCCTCGGCACCGCCGCCGGCGCGGAGCGATCACGTCGCGCTGTCCGTGATCCTTCCCTCCGACCGCGTGCTCGTGGGCGCTCAGCTCGACGTGATCGCGGCGGCGTGGTTCCCGCGCGAGCTGCGCACGCGGCTGCGGCGCATGCCGATACTGACGTTGCAGACCCCCGAAGGCGTGTGGTCCTATCCCGGCGCCTCGCCCAGCGAGCCGGCGGCGTCGCGGCTGGTGCGGGGTGGCTGGATGGACCTGTTCGTCGCCCACCAGATCGTGTTCCCGCTCGCCGTGGGGCGCGTGACGATCCCCGCTGCCACGGTGGACTACGCGGTGCCGGTGAGTTTCTCGTTCTTCAGCCGTGAAGAGCGCTATTCGTTGAAGAGCGACTCGGTGCTCGTCACCGTGCTGCCGCTCCCCGTCGCCGGCCGTAGCACCGATGACCCACGCGTCGTGGCACACGGACTCGCGCTCGATGTCGCGATCGAGCCGGCCGAGGCTCGGGTGGGCGAGCCGTTGGACGTGACCGTCACCGTGGCGGGGCTCGGTAACGTAGCGCTGTGGCCCGAGCCCGCGATCCATTGGCCCGCTGGCTTCCGCACCTATCCGGGAGAGGCGACCGTGCGGGTCGAGTCGCAGGGCGGCCAGATCGGCGGAAGCAAGACGTTCCATTACCTCGCGGTGCCCGACTCGGTTGGTGCGTTTCTGCTCCCCGAGGTGCGCTATGCCTATTATGACCGCGCCGCCGGCGACGCCGCTGTGGCGCGCGCCGCGCCGCGCGCGCTCGCCGTGGGGCAGGGCGCCGAGCCGCGCGCCGCGCGCCCGCTCCCGCCGCTCGATCGCTCGGCACGTGAGGCGTGGACGACGGCGCTCGCCGCGGGGCTCATGCCGTGGGGCTGGGTGGTGTTGCTCGTCGGCCCGCCGCTCGTCGCGTGGTTCATGCGGTGGCGCGCGGCGTCGCAACCCGAGCTGGACCCGGACGCCGCGCCTGACGCGGCCCGGCTCTCGCGGCTGGGACGGCTGGAGCACGCGTTTCAGGCGGTGCTCGTGAGCCACGTGCCGGATGCGGTGGCGCGCGACGGTGACGGCCTCGCCCGGGCGCTGCGCGCGGCGGGTGTCGAGAGCGCCGTCGCCGATCACGTGATGCGCTTGCGCGACCGGCTGCGCGCGGCGCGCTACGGGCCCCGGGGGCTGGGCGATGCGGCCGAGCTGGCGGCGGAGCTCGCGCAGGTGCTCAAGGTGCTGGACGCAGAGCCCGCCGGCGGTCGGCACCGCCGTTGGCTCGTGGCCGTGTGTCTGGGGGCACTCGTCGGGGCCGCTTCCCTGCCCGGGCTCGCGGTGGCGCAGGCGCCGAGCGCCGAAGCGCTCTACGATATCGGAGCGCTGCGCGCGGCCGCCGACTCCTTCGCGGCTCGAGCCGCGGCCCGGCCGGGCGTGGCGGCGCACTGGTACAACCTCGGCGCGACGCTGTATCGCGCCGGGGCGGACGGAAAGGCCGCCGCTGCGTGGGCGATCGCCGCACGCCTGACCCCGCGTGCACCGCTCGTCCGCCGGGCCCGGCGGTTCCTGCCGCCCCCCGACGCGGCGAGCGAGCCGTTGCTCGCGACCGGCCTCGCCACGCCGGGCGAGTGGGCCCTCGGGGCGGCGGCCGGATGGCTGGGGCTGTGGCTGGCGGTGGCGGCGCGCCGCCGGGGCATCGCGCTGCTCCTGCTGGCGCTCGCCACCGCGGCGTGCGGCGGGCTCGCGCTGCGCGAGTGGCGGCACCGAGCGTGGCCCGTCGCGGTGATCGCGAGTGCGGGGACGCCGGTGCGGGTGGCGCCGTACGGCGCTGCGAGCGCCGCCATCACGCTCGACGCCGGCGCGGCCGTCTACGTCGAGCGCCACGCCGGCGCCTGGCTCCGCGTGGAGCGTCAGGACGGCGTACGCGGCTGGGTGCTGGCAGCCGAAGTCGTGCCGCTGTGACGGCGAAGATCGCCGTTCTGGCCCCCCGAGTCGCAGACCAGATCGCGGCAGGCGAGGTGGTCGAGCGGCCGGCCTCGGTCGTCAAGGAGCTCGTCGAGAACGCGCTCGACGCGGGGGCGGGCGCGATTCGGGTGGCGATCGAGGACGGCGGCAAGGCGCTCATCCGGGTGAGCGACGACGGCGAAGGGATGGGTCGCGAGGACGCGGAGCTGGCGCTGGCGCGCCACGCCACCAGCAAGATCCGTGATCCGGCGGACCTGATCGGCGTGGCGACGTTCGGCTTTCGGGGCGAGGCGCTCCCGGCGATCGCGTCGGTGGCCCGCTTCGAGCTCGAGACATCGCCGGACGGACGCGCCGGCACGCGTATCGGCGTGGTCGGGGGCAAGCGCGACGCGGTGGCGGACGCCGTGCGGCAGCGTGGCACGACGGTGACGGTGCGCGCGCTGTTCTTCAATACACCCGCCCGCCGCAAGTTCCTGCGCGCCCAGGCGACGGAGACGCGGGCGGTCGTGGAAGTGCTCACCGTGCTCGCGTTGACGCGTCCCGACGTTGCGTTTACCCTCACGAGCGACGACCGCGCCCTCATCGATGTGCCTCCCGCGGCTGGGCAGACCGACCGGGTGCGCGCCCTGTGGGGTGCCGAGCTCGCCGACACCCTGCTCCCAGTCGCGCACTGCGCGGGGCCGCTCGAGGTACGGGGCTTCGCCCAGCGCCCCGCCCAGGCGCGGCCGGCGGGTCGCAAAGGCTATGTCTTCGTGCGTGGTCGACCGATCCGCGATCCCTTCATCCTCCGCGCGGCGGAAGCCGGGTACCGCTCGACGATTGCGCCCGGCGACCGGCCGTCCCTGATCCTGTTCCTCGATCTCCCGGGTGACGCGGTAGACGTGAACGTCCACCCGGCCAAGCTGGAGGTGCGGTTCCGGGAGAAGTTCTTCGTGGAGAAGGTCGTCGAGGAAGCCGTGCGACGGGCGCTGGGGCCGCTCGCTGCGGCTGCGTCGCTGGGGGTCGGTGGTCAGGGGTCTGGAGGTGCGTGGGCTGGCGTTGGGGTCGCGATCCCGAGCGGCGGGGCACAGGAGCTATTTCCCGTTGAGCCCCTGACCCCCGGCACCCGGCCACTTGCCCCTCTGCTCCAGGTGTTCGACACCTATCTGCTCTTCCAAACCGACTCCGGCGTGGCCATCGTGGACCAACACTCGGCGCACGAGCGCGTCCTCTACGAGACCGTGATGCGTCAGCTCGCGGGGGACGGCGCCCCGGCGCAGCGGCTGCTCCTGCCTCTCACCGTCGAGTTCACGCCCCCCGAGCTCGACGCCATCGAGGCCCACCGCGAGCTGTTACGACGCGTGGGGTACGAGATCGAGCCGTTTTCCGGCCGGACGGTGGTCGTGCACACCGCCCCCAACCCCCACCCGCGCTTCGACGCCGCGCGCTGTCTCCAGGAGCTTGTGGCGGATCTCGCGGGCGGCCGATTCGGCGGTTGGGCGAACCGGCTCGAGCGCTTCTCCGCCACCTTCGCATGCCGGGCCGCGATCAAGGCGGGCCAGCGGCTCGAGCTCGAAGAGATGCGGGAGCTGGTGGGCCGGCTGCTCACCGCGACCCTCCCGGCGCACGACGTGCACGGCCGGCCCACGATCGTACAGCTGCCGAAGGACGAGCTGGAGCGACGGTTTGGGCGGAGCTGACCGCCCCCTCGTTCCCGTGCTCGTGGGCCCCACCGGCGTCGGTAAAACGGCGGTCGCCGTCGCGTGGGGCGAGCTCGAAGCCATCCTGGCCATCTCCGCGGACGCGCGGCAGATCTATCGGCGGCTCGACATCGGCACCGCGAAGCCCGACGAGGAGCAGCGGGCGCGCGTGCCCCATCTGGGCATCGATCTCGTCGACCCGGGGGAACGCTATAGCGCGGGTCAGTTCGCACGGGACGCGAGCGTCTGGCTCGCCGGCGTGTGGGCCGCGCGACAACAGCCCGTCGTGGTTGGGGGAACCGGATTCTACGTGCGCGCGTTGGCCGAGGGTCTGTTTCGCGAGCCGCCCCTCGACGCCGAGCCGCGCGAGCGGCTGCGCGCCTGGGCCGGGAAGCTCGGCGCGGCGCGGCTGGCGCATTGGGCGGCGCGGCTCGATCGGCAGTTCGCCGGCGGCGGCCGCCAACGCGCCGCCCGCGTCATCGAGGTCGCGCTGCTCACGGGTCGGTCTCTCTCCTGGTGGCAGCGCGAGGTCCGGGAGACCGGCGTGATGCGGCCGTGGTACATTCATCTGACGCTGCCGCGCGAGGCGCTGCACCGCCGGATCGCTCAGCGGGTGGATCGCATGCTCGCCGCGGGACTGGTGGAGGAAGTGCGCAGCGTGCTGGCGAGCGGCGTCGCGCCGCACGCGCCCGGTCTGGACGCCGTGGGATACCGCGAGGTCGTGGCGATGCTCGAAGGCAGGCTCCGCGAGTCCGAGTTGCGCGACGCGATCGAGCGCGCGACGCGTCGCTACGCGAAGCGGCAGGAGACCTGGTTTCGGAATCAACTACGCGATCAGACGTCAGACTTCAGGCGTCAGAACGATGTGGTATGGACACTCGATGCCACCGAGCCCCCCGAAGGTCTGGCCGCGACCATCGCGGCTCGTTGGCGCTCAGTTCACTCTGACGTCTGATGTCTGACGTCTGAGGTCCGATGCGCATTGGGATCACCTGCTACCCGACCTACGGCGGCTCCGGCGCCGTCGCCACCGAGCTGGGGCTCGAGCTGGGGCGGCGCGGGCACGAGGTCCACATCATCTCGTACGCGAGCCCGTTCCGGCTGCGCGGCGGCTTCGCGCAGCGGGTCACGTTCCACGAAGTCGTACCCACGGACTATCCGCTATTCGAGCACTCCCCGTACGCCCTGGCACTGGCGGTGAAGCAGCACGAGGTCGCGCTGCGCGAGGAGCTGCAGCTGATGCATGCGCACTATGCGATCCCGCACGCCGCGACCGCCTGGCTCGCGAAGCAGATGCTCCAGGGCGAGCGGGACCTGAAGGTCGTGACGACGCTGCACGGCACCGACATCACGCTGGTCGGTCAGGATCCGTCGTACTTCACGATCACCAAGTTCTCGATCGAGCGCTCCGACCGGGTGACGGCTGTGTCCGAGTATCTGCGGGACGAGACCTACCGCGCCTTCGGCTGCGTGGGCTGCGACGTGCGGGTGATTCCGAACTTCGTCTCGACCGCGGACTTCCGTCCGTCGACCGACGGCTCGTGGCGTCGCGCGCTCGCTCCCGCGGGTCACAAGATTCTCATCCACGTTTCGAACTTCCGGCCGGTGAAGCGGATCGCCGACGTGATCAAGGTGTTTGCCGGTGTGCGCCGGGTGCTCCCGGCGACCCTCGTGCTCGCGGGTGACGGGCCGGAGCGCGACCTGGCCGAGCAGGAGGTGGACCGGTTGAAGCTGCGTGGCGACGTTCGCTTCCTCGGCAAGGTCGATCAGGTCGCCGAGCTGCTGCGCGGGGGGGATCTGTTTCTGCTGCCGTCGGCGAGCGAATCGTTCGGGTTGTCGGCGCTCGAGGCGATGGCGTGCGGCGTGCCCGTCGTGGCGACCCGCCAGGGCGGCCTGCCGGAGGTGGTGGTGGACGGCGAAACCGGGTATCTGGCCGCGGTCGGCGCGGTGGACGAGATGACGGAGCGCGCCCTGGCCGTGCTCCAGGACGGTGCGACCCACGAGCGCATGCGCCGCGCCGCCGCGGCGCGCGCCCTCGAGTTCTCCACCGAGCGGGTCGTGCCTCGCTATGAAGCGCTTTATCAGGACGTGCTGGCAGGACGTGCTGGGTGATTGACGTCCTGCGGCTCGTCCGCGCCCACAACCTCGTCGTCGCCGCGGCCGGCGTGCTCGCCGGCGGCTGGATCGCGCTCGGCGTGCTCGCGACCCCCAAGCTGCTGCTATTCGCCGCGGTGGCGGCCGTGGGGTTGGGCGCGGCGGGGAACGCGGCGAATGACATCTGGGATGCCGATGCCGATCGCGTGAACCGCCGACCCGACGAGCGGCCATTGGCCGCGGGGCATTTGTCGCGCGGCACGGCCGACTTGTGCGTGGTCGGCGGGATCCTGCTCGGCCTTGGCGCGGCGGCGCTCGTGGGCGGCGCCGCTGTGCTGGTCGGCCTCGCCGCCCTCGGCGTGATGCTGGTGTACTCGCCGATGCTCAAGCGGCGCGGCTTCGCGGGGAACCTCGCGGTGGCGCTCGTGGCCGGGCTGCCGCTCGAATACGGTGCCCTCGCCGTGGGACGGCCGGCGGCCGGGGTCGTGCCCTGGGTGCTCGCGGCGTGGCTCCATCTGGTGCGCGAGATCGTCAAGGACTTGGGCGACGAGCCGGGAGACCGCGTGGTGGGGCGCCGCACGCTGCCGGTCGTGATCGGATCGCGTGCGACCGCGCTCCTCGCCGCGGGACTGGGAGTCGGGTTCGTGCCGGCGAGCCTGCTGCTGCCGCTCGCTGCCCGATACGGCGCCGCCTATTACCTCATTGCGCTGTTCGCGCAGCTCGCGGTATTGCTCGTCGCGAGTCGGCTCATCACGGGCAGGCTGCACCGGAACAGCCTGCTGCTCAAAGGAGCGATGATCGTGGGCATCGTGGCGCTGGTGGCGGGGAGGATCGCATGACCCTGGACGGCGTGCCGGCGGCGGAGCTCGCGACGCGGTGGGGCGTGCCGCAATGCGGGCTGTTCCGGCAGCTCCCGTCGACGCTCGATGCGATTCACCAGCTCGGGCTCCAGGGCGCGCCCGCGGCGACCTCGGTGATCGCCGAGGAGCAAACCGCCGGCCGGGGGCGAGACGGCCGCACGTGGCACTCCCCGCCCGGCGGTGTCTGGCTCGGCGTGCTGTTGCGCCCGCAGCACGCCGTGCTGGGCACCGTATCGATTCGCGCCGGCCTGGCCGTCGCGGACACGGTCGATGCACTGCTCGGCGGGCCGGTCAGCCGTCTCAAATGGCCCAACGATGTGTTGCTCGACGACCGCAAGCTCGCCGGCATTCTGTGCGAAGGGCGGTGGCAAGGCGAGCGACTGCAATGGCTCGCCGTGGGCGTCGGCATCAACGTCCGCAATGCCGTGCCGGCGGCGGTGGCGAGTCGCGCGATCGCGCTCGCCGAGCGGCTTCCGGAGGTGCGGCGGATCGACGTGCTCGACCGGCTGGTGCCGGCGTTGGTCCGCAGCGCCGCGCTCGACCCGGCGCTCTCGGAGCGCGAGTGTGCGGCCTTCGCCGAGCGCGACTGGCTGCGGGGCCGCCAGCTCCGCTCCCCCGCGGCGGGCCGGGCCGGGGGCGTCCGTCCCGACGGCGCGCTGCTCGTGGACCTCGGGGCGGGGACGATCGGCGTTCGCGAAGGGCATGTCGAGCTCGCTTGATCTCTCGTGGCGGGCGCGCGTCGTGCTCGCACTGTCCCTAGTGATCACAGCGGCGGTCCTGCCGCGCCTCGCCGCAGTGCGGCAGCTCGCGGGCGGCACAGCGGTGCCGCTCGCCGCCGGTGTGTGCGCCCTGATCGCGCTGCTCGCCGCCCGGCTGCCGCTGGGGTTCTCGTGGGGACCGGCGGGCTCCGAGCGCGCCGCGCCGGAGGTGGCCCGCGGCTTCGCCGTGGGCGCGGCGTGCGCGGCCGCGCTCATCTGGCAGGGTAACGACGCGCTCCTGGCCCGGTTGTGGCGTGACGACCGCGCGGCGTCCCTGGCACTGCTGGCGGGCGTCGCCGCCTGGGGCGGCGCCGTCGCCGCCACCCGGCACCGCGCCCTCGTGCGCTGGTACGGCGCGGCGGCGGCGGCCGCGCTCCTGCCGGTCATACTGCTCGTCGTGGTGCTGCGACCGGTCGTCCCCGCGTCCGGTTTCGCCGCCGCGTTCATCTTCTTTCTCGTAGCCGACACGACGGTGGCGCTTGTGACCGAAGAGCTCGCCTTCCGGCGGGCCCTCGTCGGTCCGCCCGAGTCCGCCGGTCTTGGTGCGCTGGCGCTGATGGCCGTCGTGTTCGGCCTATGGCACGCCGTGCAGCCGGGATACGGCGGCGACCCGCTCGGGACGCTGCTCGGTACCGCGTTGGGCGGATTTGTGGCCGGGTGTGTGTATGTGCTGTCGCGCTCGCTCACCGCGGCGGCGTTGTACCACGGGCTGCACAACGCCCCGCTCAAGGCGCTGGGCGGCGCACCGATTGCCACCGGTCGTGCCGGCCTGGCGAGCGGCGTCGCGCTCGCCGGCACCGCCGCGCTCGCCGTCGCGCTCGGATGGATGGTGTGGCGCCGTGGCGGGCGCGAGTCGGCCGGTCTATCTTAGCCCGCCCATGCTCCTCGCCATCAATATCAACAACACGGAGACGAAGGCTGGGCTGTTCCGGGGCGACAGCCTCGAAGCGCATTGGCGACTGACGACGGCTCCGGCGCGCACCTCGGACGAGTGGGCGGCGGCGTTCACGGCCTTCCTGCTGCAGGCGGGACGGTCGACCCAGGAAGTGCGGGCCGCAGTCGTCGCGTCGGTCGTACCGCCGGTGACGCAGGGCATCTGCGAGGCCGTCGAGCGCGCCACGACCATCGCGCCTGTCATCGTGGACGGGCGCTCCGCGCTGCCCATTACGCTCGATGTGGAGGAGCCGCTCAGCGTCGGTGCCGATCGCATCCTCAACACGCTCGCGGCGTCGCAGCTGTTCCGGCGCGACACGATCGTCGTGGACTTCGGGACCGCGACGACCTTCGACTGCATCACGGGCGACGGCCGGTTCATCGGAGGGGTGATCATGCCCGGCGTCCGCACGGCGGCCGACGCGCTGATCCGCAACACGGCCAAGCTCCCCGCCACCGAGCTCACGCCGCCCGAACGGGTGATCGGGCGACGCACCGAGGAGTGCATCCGCGCCGGTGTGCTGCTCGGCGCGGCGGAGGCCGTGGACGGCCTGGTGCGCCGCATCAAGGCCGAATGGCCGAACGGCCGGACGCCACACGTCATCGCGACCGGCGGGCTCGCCAGCCTGGTGGCGCCGCTCGCGCGCGCGATCGAGGCCGTGCACCCCGATCTGACGCTGGCGGGACTGCGGATCGCGGCGACGGCGCTCGGCCTCAAGTGGTAGCGGGTGCCGCGTATCGCGGTCGCAGCGCGTGGCGACGCTGGGGCTACCGCGTGCTGCCGGGCGATGCGTTCTCGTACTTGCTGCATCTCCGCCCGGCCGAATGGCCGATCATGGCGGCCCACACGGCGTTGGGCTATCTGCTGGCCGTGGGCCTGAAGGGAGCCGGGAGCGGGGAGCGGTTGCCCGCGGCGCTGGCCGCCCTCGCCATCTGGGTGATCTGCTTGAACGGCGGCACCCTCGCGATCAACTCGGTCTTCGATAAAGATGAGGGCGACATCGGCTACCTGGTTGCCCCGCCACCCATCCCGACGCATCTGCTGGCCTTCAGCGTCGCTCTGCTCGTAGGCGGGCAGGCGCTCGCGTTCACGCTGCCCACTCCGTTCCGCGTCGCCTATGCGGCGTGCTTCGCCATGTCGCTCTTGTATTCGGTGCCGCCATTTCGCTTCAAGGCCGTGGCTGGGGTGGACTGGGTGATCAACATGTGGGGGTTCGGCACGTTGACGCCGTTCGCGACATGGGCGGCGACGGGACGGCCGCTCGACCTGGGCCACGGCCTCATCCTGCTCGCCTTCTGCCCGCTGTTCGCCGGGCTCTATCCGCTCACCCAGCTGTATCAGTTAGACGAAGACCGCCGGCGCGGTGACCGCACGCTGGCGCTGCTGCTCGGCACGCGGACGAGTCTCGCCGTCGCGATCGCGTGCGTGCTGGTGGCGTTTGCGCTGCTTGCCTGGGCCGCCACTTGGTTGGGGGTCGGGCGCTGGGGCGGCCTGCTCGCCGTCCCCTTCGCAGCGTGGCTCGGCGTGCTGGCGCAGTGGTACGCGCGCTACGCCGTGTGGACCGCGCTCGAGCATCAGCGCGCCATGTATCGGGCCTTGACCGCCTGGGCGGTGACGGATCTCACCGTGCTGGCGGTGTTTGCCCGCTGAGACCGTGGGTTTAGATTTGGGCGGAGATCACTCCGCGTCGCGAGATTGGGGGAGCATGTCGGCCACCGTCACAGCCACCGCGTCGGACCGTTCGGACTTTCGCACCGTCATGGTTGGCGGCACCCAGATCGGCGTGCTCACCGCTGTCGCCGTGGTCGCGTTCCTGATCGTGTCGCGGCAGGTGCCGGCGGGGATGCTGCAGCGGGCGCTCGAAGCGCTGGTCGTGCTCGCGGCGGGCACCGCCGTGAGCTTTCTCCCCGCACTCCTGACCCAGGCACGCCACGTCGAAGGCATTGCTGGGGCCGCCGCAATCGGGCTGTGGGGCAGCGTCGTCTTCACGGCGATCGACATCGCCGTGCTGCGGCCGTTCCAGGCATACCCCTGGACCTGGGACGCCATCGGCGGCGGGAGTACATGGTGGTACCTGCCGATCTGGTGGATGCTCGGCACGTTCCTCGCCTGGACCGGCGGCATCGTCAGCGCGCAGCGGGCGGTCCGCGGCGAGACCTCGCTCCCACGCGCCGTGACGCCGGTGCTGGTCGGCGCGGTCGTTCTGGTGGCCGTGGCGCGGGTCGCCCGGCTCGACCTCGGGCTCGTCCTTCCGGCTGAGGCGGGCGCCGGCTTCACCATCGCGCTGGCGGCGCTCGCCGTCGTCGCACTCGCCCGCAAGCGGTAGGGACGGCGGGGAGCAGGGGCGCCGTGCCACGCTGGTTCGCGCATCTCCTCATCGTTCTGGGCTGGCTCGTCACGCCGCTGCTCGCGTGGGGGGCTTCGTACGCGGGCTTGTGGGTCGGCGCCCTCGTCGGTACCCGCTTCACCGCGCCGCTCACCATGTTGGCCGTCGCGGGGCTCGGCGCCGCGCTGTTCG
Organism: Gemmatimonadota bacterium; assembly: GCA_003220795.1. GTDB lineage: Bacteria > Gemmatimonadota > Gemmatimonadetes > Gemmatimonadales > GWC2-71-9 > 20CM-4-69-16. The sequence continues at coordinate 53,197 of QHTK01000067.1, forward strand.
GATTCGCCGCGCTCGCGATGTGGGTCCGGTTCATGCGGCGAGCGCCCCATCTCCTGTCCCATCACATGGCGCCACGTCCGTCCCAGGAGCAAGCCGCCGTTGCCGCGGCGGACTGAGCTCGTCGCGGTTCAACTGCTCGCGCTCGCGCCGCTGGCGCTCAGCGCGCAAGGGAGCGGAGGGCGCGGCCTCGAGTTCCATGTGGGGCGATGGTACAACGGCAACCGCGCCGACACCTACGAATTCCGCACGAGCACCCGTCTCGGCGCCGCCTTCACGCACGGGTTCGGCGTCGCGGTCGTCGTGAGCGACACCCTGGGGCACCGCCGCGCGTTCTACGGCGCGGGCTACGAGATCCAGGCGTGGCGCGGCCGAAAACGGTTCGGCCCGTATGCCCTCGCCGGCCTCGCTGCCGGCTTGTCCACCGATCCCACGAGCCACGAGGTCGCCGCTCAGTGGACCATGGGCGGCGGCGTCGAGTGGCGCCCCTTCTCCTGGTTCGCGGCCGGGGCCGAGCTACGCTACCGCGTCGAGGACCGGGGACTGCGCGGTTTCTGGCGCACGGGGAACGGCGCGCGCACCGGCGTCAGCGCCGCGCTCGGGATCGCGATCGGGTTGGGAGGGGCGGCGCGGGGCAGGGCGATGAGTGGCACCGCCGCTCCTCCCGAGCTCCCTCCGCCTGCGCCTCCCACCAGCATCAGCGGCAACGCCGTTGATGTCGTGCAGACCGCGCTCGAATCGCTCGGCACGCCTTACGTCTGGGGTGGCACCGCGGACAACGGATTCGACTGCTCCGGGCTCGTGCAATACGCGTACGGCCAGCATGGGATCCGGCTGCCCCGCATGAGCCGCGATCAGGCACGCGTCGGAGCGGAGATCGCCCCAGTGGTGGACGCGCTCCGACCGGGCGACATCCTGCTCTTCTCCGCCCGGCCGGGTTCGGGCGTGACGCATGTCGGGCTGTACGTCGGAGAATGGAAGTTTATCCACAGCTCGACGCGCGGTGTGAAGCTCTCCCGGCTCGACGTGCGTGACCCGGAGGGGGCGTACTGGCTGGATCGCTGGGTGGGGGCGAGGCGAGTAATTCCGTGAGGCGGTACACGACGGCACGACGGCATGTTGCCAGTTCGGTGCTCGGCGTGTGGCACTTCGGGCAACGTGCCGTCGTGCCGTCGTGCC
>QHTK01000068.1 GCA_003220795.1 Gemmatimonadota bacterium
GGTGGTCGCTCATCGAGTAGGCGTAGGCGCGGGGCGCGCGTGGGGGTCGCGGGGTACGCGGCGTCCGCTGGGCGGCCAGCACCCCGGGCAACGCGGCGGCGAGCACCGTGCTGAGTATGATCCACTTCCGCTGCATAATCAGATGCTCCTTCGGGGCCTCACAGCCCCACGTAATTGGCGCGGGTGACGTGCACCGTCATGAGCTGCTGCATCGCGTCCACCCGCTCCTGCCACAGTTTCACGAGTTCGGCGCCGCGCACGGGGGCTTCAGGCATCCCCACCTGCGCCAGCTCACCGTCGATGATGGCAATGCGATCCTCCAGCGCGGCCGCGAGCGCCGCCGTACGGCCGCTCGTGACCCGCTGGTCGGGGTCATAGCGCTCCAACTCCGCCTCGAGCGTCGCCGACTGCTGTTTCACCCGCTCGAGCTCGGCGGCGTCGACGCGCCCCGCCGGGCCAGGCCGGATCAGGAGCAGCAGCGCGATACCCGCCGCCGCGGAGAGGCTCCACGCCCCCCAGCGGCGCCGCTGGCGGCGCTGCTCGACGCGGAGCGTGTCGCGCACCGCCGGCCACCGGTCTCGGGCCGGCCGCCGCACCGGCAGCGCTTTAAGGGCCGCGATGCGCTGGTACAGCACCTCGAGCTCGGCCCGGCACGCCGGGCACGTCTCGACGTGTTGCCGGGCCCAGGCCGACGCCTCGTTCTCCTTGAAGGCCAGCAGGTCGACGATCGTGCAATGCGTCATGGTGCTGCTCCCTCCGCATCCAGCATCCGCCGCAGCCGCGCATGTGCCCGCGCCAACTGCGACTTGGAAAAGCTCACCGTCTTGCCCATCAGCTCCGCGATCTCCTCGTGGGTGTACCCCTCGACGTCGTGCAACCACACCACGGAGCGGGACGTCTCGCTCAATCGCTCGAAGGCCCGCTCCAGATCGATCCGCGCCGGCGCCCCCGCGACCGCTCCAGGCCCCTCGTGCCCGGTTGCCGCGTCGGCATGCCCCGCGTGTACTCCCACCGCTTCCTCGTCGAACTGTTCAGTCACCCGCACCTGGTTGCGGCGGATCCGCATCAGGGCTTTCGACGCCGCGATGCGCTTGATCCAACCCCACAGGTGCCCCTCGCCGCGGTACTGCTTGATGCTGCGCACCACCTCGAGAAACGTCTCCTGTAGCACGTCCTCCGCGTCCTCGGGCGTGCGCAGCATGCGCAGCGCGAGGTTGTACACGGGCGTCTCGAAGGCGCGGTACAGCGCTTCCAGCGCCTCCAGATCGCCCGCACGGGCGCGCGCGACGAGGATGTCGGGGACGGCGAGCGAGATGGTCATCTCCTGAAACCTATGATGCGTCAAGTGCGAAATACGTCGCACAAAGGCGTCGAGCACAGGCGTCGCGCATACGCCGTCGCGCGACGTCGTGGTGATACGTCTGCGTGCTACGTCGTCGCGGGACGCCGTTGCAGCACGCAGCCTAACCGATTGCTATTCGGTCAGTTGCGGCTATTTTCCAGCATGCCCGATCTCGACAAAACCACGCTCCACAACTGGCTGCATCACTGGCAGGACGAATACGATGCCGCGTTCCTGTACCTGGTGCTCGCGGGGCAGGAGGGCGACCCGAAGAAGAAAGAGATCTACATCAAGCTCGCCGGCGTGGAGGAGCGGCACACGCAGATGTGGGAGAAGCTGCTTGCCGAGCACGGCCACCCGATCCCCAAGCAGGGAACGCGGCCCTCACTCAACGCACGGCTGCGTGCCTGGTTCGGGCGTCGCTTCGGGCCCGGCTATTTGCTGCCACTGCTGCTGCGCGAGGAAGGGCAGGAGGTCAAGGGCTACATGGACCTCCACAACGAATCGCAGCTCGACGACGCGCGGGACATCTCGCTCAAGCTCGCCAAGGAATCGGCCGCGCACGCGGAAACCCTGGCGGACCTCGCCGGCAAGGCCGCCGAGCCGTGGCACCGGACGGAGTCCGGCGGTTACCTGCGGAACGTCGTGTACGGCTTCAACGACGGCCTGACCGCGAATTTTGGTCTCGTGGCGGGTGTGTTGGGCGCCGCCGCCGCGCCGCACATCGTCCTGGTCTCAGGGATAGCGGGGATGATCGCGGACGCGCTCTCGATGGGCGCCTCAGGGTATCTCGCCGCCAAGAGCGAGCAGGAGGTCTACGCCCACGAGATCGCGATGGAGCAGGAAGAGATCCGTCTCATGCCCGACGTGGAGCAGGACGAGCTCGCGCTGGTCTACCAGGCGAAGGGGATCGAGCCCGGGATCGCACGCCAGATGGCGGTCGAGGTGATGCGCGACCCAGAGCGCGCCCTGGGAGAGCAGGTGCGCGAAGAGCTGAAGATCGGCGAAGCGCACGCCACCCCCTTCAAGGAGGGGTGGGTGACCGGCGCGTCCACCGCGGTGGGCGCGTTGATCCCGGTGGCGCCGTTCGTGATGTTCAGCGGACCGGCGGCGGCCTGGGTCGCGTTCGCGGTCGCCATGCTGTCGCACCTCGCGGTGGGAGGCGCGCGTAGTGTTTTCACGGGCCGGGGGGTGATCCGCAGCGGGATCGATATGTTTGTGGTCGGGCTGGGAGTAGCCGCCGTCGGGTATGTAGTGGGTGATGTGGTGGCGAAAATCTTTTAGACGACGAGATTCAAGAGTCGATCCTGGACGTAGACGGTCTTCCGGACCGGGTGGCCGTCCACGAACTTCCTGACCGCCGCGTCCTTCATGGCGAGCGCGACGACCTGGTCTTCGCTGGCGCCACGCGACACCACGAGCCGCCCGCGCACCTTGCCGTTCACCTGCACCACGATCTCCACGTCGCCCGCCGCGGCGAGCCGTTCGTCATACGCCGGCCACGCGGCCGTGAAGATCGAGCGCTCGTGGCCGAGGGCCGCCCAGAGATCCTCGGCAAGATGAGGCGCGTAGGGAGCGAGCATGACGAGCAGGGGTTCCATGGCACTTCGCACTCCGCATTCCGCACTCCGCACTTCGTTCACGTACTCCATCATCGCCGCGATCGCCGTGTTGTAGTTGAGCGTGTCGGTATCGACGGTGACCTTGCGGATGGTCTGGTGCAGCTTGCGCTCGACTTCCGCGGGCAACCCCGGGCTCACGCCCGGGGCGAGAGCCGCTTCGTGCGCCAGCTGCCAGACTTTGTCCAAAAAGCGGCGGACGCCGATGATCCCGGTCGCCCGGAAGTCACCGCCTTCCTGAAACGGTCCCAGGAACATGAGATACATCCGGAAGGTGTCCGCGCCCCACTTCTGGATGTAGGCGTCGGGAATGACGACGTTGCCACGCGACTTGGACATCTTCGCCCCGTCTTTGATGATCAGCCCGTGTGCCCGGAGCTTCGGGAACGGCTCCTCGAAGTGCACGTGCCCGAGCTCGCGGAGCGCCATGGTGACGAAGCGCGAATAGAGCAGGTGGAGCACGGCGTGCTCGTTCCCACCGATGTAGGTCGACACCGGTAGCCACGTCTTGGTGCGCTGCGTATCCCACGGCCGGTCTTCGAACTCGGTGGAGGGATACCGCAGGAAGTACCATGCCGAGTCGAGGAATGTGTCCGACACGTCCGTTTCGCGGCGCCCCTGGGCCCCGCACTGCGGGCACTTCACGAAGTACCACTCCTTGTGACGCGCCAGCGGGCTCACCCCGCTCGCGTCGGGACGGAAGTCCTCGATGAGGGGGAGCTCGACCGGGAGATCCCGCTCCGGCACGGCCACCGGGCCGCAGCGGTCGCAATAGATGACCGGAATCGGCGGTCCCCAGTAACGCTGGCGCGAGATGCACCAGTCGTGCAGGCGGTACTGCACCTGGGGGGTCGCGAGGCCCCGCGTTTGGAGCCACCCGACGATTCGCCGGCCCCCTTCCCGGCACGCCAGGCCGTCGAACTCCCCGGAGTTCACGAGCACGCCGTCTTCGGTCACGATCGGGAGCGGCCCCGCCGCCTCGGCCCGGACCACGGTCCGAATCGGGAGCTTGAACGCCGTCGCGAACTCGAAGTCGCGCCTGTCGTGGGCCGGCACGGCCATGATCGCGCCCGTGCCGTATTCCATCAGGACGTAGTCGGCGATCCAGATGGGGATCGACTCGCCGGTCGCCGGATTGCGCGCGTAGGACCCGAGGAAGACGCCGGTCTTGGCCCGGTCGCCCACTTTGCGCGACACGATGTCTGTGGCCTGCACCTCGCGCCGGTAGGCGTTCACCGCGCGACGCTGCTCATCGGCCGTGAGCGCTTCCACGAGCGGGTGCTCCGGCGCGAGCACCAGGTAGGTCGCGCCGAACACGGTGTCGGGCCGCGTCGTGAACACGCTGATCTTCTGGCCGCCCGGCGTCTCGAACACGAGCTCGGCGCCCTCGCTCCGCCCGATCCAGTTGCGCTGCAGCGTCCGGGTGGACTCCGACCAATCGAGCCGGTCGAGATTCGTGAGCAGGCGTTCGGCGTACCGGGTGATCGCGAAGAACCATTGCTCGAGGAAGCGCTGCTCGACCTTGGTGTCGGGATGGCGCTCGCAGTAGCCGTTGATCACCTGCTCGTTGGCCACGACGCTCATGTCCTTGGGACACCAGTTCACGGCCGCCTTCTTGCGGAACGCCAGCCCCGCCTTGAAGAGCTGGACGAAGATCCACTGGGTCCACTTGTAGTACCGCGGGTCCGTGGTGGACAGCTCGTGGCGCCAGTCGAACATGCCGCCGAAGCGACGCAGCTGGTGGCGGAACCTGTCGATGTTCTCGGGGATCAGCTTCGCGGGGTGGGTGCCGACCTGGAGCGCATAGTTCTCGGAGTGGATCCCGAACGCGTCGAACCCGATCGGCTCGAACACGGCGTGCCCTTGGAGCCGGCGGAAGCGCCCATAGATGTCCGCGCCCGTGAAGGCGAACATGTTCCCCACGTGTAACCCTTCGGCCGAGGGATAGGGGAACATCATGAGGTTGTAGAACGGGCGGTGCGGGCGGTCGAGGTCGGGCTCATTGACGTGATCGGCGGCCCAACGCACTTGCCACCGCGCCTCGACCGCCTGCGGATCGTAGGTCGGCACCTGATTCATAAGTGCATGAAACTAAACAGACTTGCCCCTGTGGGTAACCCTGCGTAGCTTAGCGCTCCAAACCCATCACATGGCCAGCCGCACCCCGCAGCTCCGCCAGAGCTTCCTGCTCACGGGCGTCGGCGTCGCCCTGGTCCTGGTGATCGGTTTCGCCGCCCTGTCCGGCAACACGGCCCAGCGAACGGTGGAGCAGCAGGCGAAGGACCGCGGCCAGGACGTCGCGCTGCGGGTCGCGGCGCTCGTGAACCAGTACTTGCGGGAGCGTCGCCACGAGGCCGAGGCGCTGGCCGCGTCTCCCGCCGTGGTGCGCGCCGCGATCGACGCCGCCCAGCAGGCCGTCAAGGACAAGCTGCCGCCGCTCGACGTCCCCACGCTCGAGCGGATGTTCAATCAGCGCCGCATGCTGGGGGGGGACGCCGACCTCGCGGCTTACGTGACGGGATATCCGCAACGCTCCGACTACGCCGAGCTGTTCTTCACGGAGCGGCACGGGTACATCGTGCTCTCGTCGGGACGGACGTCGGATTTCGTGCAGTCGCACAACGCGTGGTGGCAGCGCGCCATGGCGGACGGCGTATTCGAAGGGGGGCCGCAGTACGACTCGGCGACCGCCGTGGCGTTGCTCGAGTACGACGTGGCGATCCGCGCGCCCCGCAGCGCGCGGCCGGTGGGCGTGCTCAAGACCGTGTTCGGGCTGGAGCGTCTGTCGCGCCTGATCGGCACCGCCGACGTGGGCGGCGGAGCGCGGCTCCAGGTGGTCGATGGCGTGGGGCGCGTGATTGTGAGCTCAGCGCCGGGCGACCTGCTGCGCACCCTGCCCGACGCGGCGGCGATCCCGCGCGCGGAGCAACCGGCTCGTGCGACGGTGCGCAACGGCACGATCGAGAACCTGGTCGTCACGGCGCCCACCAACAACGGCAAGTGGTGGGTGCTGTTCCGTCAGCCGACGGCGACGGCCTACGCGGCGGCGCGAGGCACCCAGGTCAGCATCTTCCTGTGGGCGCTCCTCCTATTCGGCGCGACCGTCGCCCTGCTCCTGCTGTTCCGCCATCGTCTCAACCAGCGCATCACCGAGCCCGTTAAGGCGGCCGGGGCGATCGCCAGCCGCGTCGCGGGCGGCGACCTGTCCGTCACGGTGGTGACCCAACGCGCCGAGGCGGCCGAGGTGGGCGACCTCCTCTCCTCGGTCCACACGATGGTCGTGGCGCTGCGACGGCTGGTGGGCGCGATCCGCACGGCCGCCGACGAAGCCGCGGCGATGGCGACGGAGATCTCGTCTTCGACCGAGGAGATGAGCGCCTCGACCGAAGAGATGACGGCGACGTGTCAGGATCTCACCAAACGCGCGGCGGAGCAGGCGCAGCTGGTGCGCGCCGCGGCCGACGATTCGGCCAAAATCCTCCACATCGCCACGGCGCTCGCGGCGGGGGCCGAAGACTCGGTGCGGCGCAACACCACCGTGGCGGACCTCGCCCGGCGCCACAGGGAAATGCTCGATCAGAGCACGGCGCAGCTCGCCAAGCTGGTCGAAGAAGTGGAGCGGGGTTCGAAGGAGGCGGCGGCACTCGCTCAAGCGTCGGGGGAGATCCAGAAGTTCGTGACGCAGACCAAGGCGATCGCGACGCAGACCAACATGCTCGCCTTGAACGCCGCCATCGAGGCGGCGCGCGCCGGCCCACAGGGACGCGGCTTTGCGGTCGTGGCGGACGAAGTCCGCAAGCTTGCCTCGGTGGCGGCGGCGGCGGCCGGGGACACGGGGGACACCGTGCGTGGCGTGCTGGCGCGCGTCGAGGCGACACGGGAGCGGCTCGCACACCTCGCCCAGGGAGCCGCCGCAGCGCGCGAGGCCGCGCAGGCCGCCGCGCAGGGCCTCGCCACGGTGGCCGCGGAGGCGCAGGCGAGCGACATCTGGAGCCGGGAGATCGCGCGGTCCGCAGAGGAGATGCGGGCGCTCATCGAGGAGATCGGCGCCCGGCTCGCCACGGTGACCCAGGGAACGGAGAGCTTGCTCGCCGCGGCGGAGGAGATCGCGGCGTCGAGCGAGCAGCAGAGCGCCTCGACGGAAGAGATCGCGTCCTCGGCGAACCAGCTCGCCGAAGCCGCGGACAAGCTCACCGGCGCCGTCAAGTCGTTCCGGTTGCTCGCCGACGAGGCGCCGCCGCCCGAGCGGCAGGCGGCGGACTAAGCCCGGAAACAATCGGCGCCGAGCCCCGTAAGAAGAAGACACGTCTCATCCTACGCACCCGCGCGGAGCCGTCCCCAGAATGAAGCGCCGTACCATCGTCATCCCCGCCGTCGTGGTCGCCGTCCTGGGCCTGGGCGCCATGGCGGCCACCGGAAAGCTCGGCGGCAAGAAACAGGAAGGGCCCAAGGCGGCGGCGGTCGTCCGCGGGTCGCTAGTCGATAAGGCGCTCGCCGTCGGCACCATCCAGCCTCGCATCGAGGTCAGCGTCAAATCGATCCTGGCCGGAGTGGTGCGGCGGCGCTTCGCGGAAGTGGGGGACTTCGTCAAGCGGGGCCAGCCGCTGCTCGAGATCTCCCCCAACCCGACGCCGCTGGAAATGGTGGAGTTGCGCCGCAACGCGGAGCTGCGGGGGATCGAGCTCAAGAACCTGGAGCGCGAGCTGACCCGCCAGCAGGAGCTGCGCAACAAGAACCTCATCTCCCCCGCCGATCTCGAGACCGCACAGCGGCAGGTGGACGAGGCGCGCTCGCAGCTGTCGCTGGCGCAGGAGCGGCTGGCGCTGCAGGAAGGCGGCACGGTGCTGGCCAACGGCAAGCCGGTCGAGACCGTGGTCCGCGCTCCCATCGACGGCTACATCCTCGAGGACTCGATCGAGATCGGCGATCCCGTGGTGCCGCTCACGCCGTACCAGGCCGGCACGGTGCTGATGCGCATGGCGGCGATGCGCGACTTGATCTTCCGGGGAACGGTGGACGAGATCGACGTGGGCCGGCTCAAGGAAGGCATGCCGGCCACGATCAAGATCGGCGCGCTGCCCAACGCGAGCGTGCAGGGCCGGCTCGAGAAGATCTGGCTCAAGGCGCACAAGCAGGAGCAGGCGACGGTCTTTCCCATCGAGATCGTCCTGACGGAGGTGGCAGGCGCCACGCTGCGTGCGGGCTACTCCGCCAATGCGGAGGTGGCCATCTCGCGCCGGGACAGCGTGCTCTACATCCCGGAGCGGTTGATCACCCACCGCCATGACTCGAGCTTCGTGACGGTGCGCACCGGACCCGGCAAGACGGTAGAGCGCTTCATCAAGACCGGCCTCTCCGACGCCATCAACATCGAGGTGCTGGAAGGCCTGCAAGTCACCGACTCGCTGGTCGAGGCGGCGCCGCGCGAGATCTCCTGACGTGTGGCGCGAGTTCTTCGGCGATCTGCGGGCGCAGAAGCTCCGCACCTCTCTCACGGTACTGGGGATCGCCTGGGGCACGGTGGCGGTGGTGGTGCTGCTGGCGTTCGGTGTCGGTCTGGAGCGGCAAACCAAGAAGCGGTTTCACGGCTTGGGCGACCGCATCGTGATTCTGTTCGGCGGACGCACCACCAAGCCGTTCGCCGGGTTCGGCGATGGCCGCCCGATCCGCCTGCGGCCGGATGACGTGCAGCTGCTCGCCCGCGAAGTCGCCGAAATCGAGTTCATCAGTCCGGAGTTCATCACGCAGAGCGCGCGGGTGCGGCGTGGCGTCAAGGCGGCCTCACCCGCCGTCACAGGGATTCTCCCGGTGTACGGCTACATGCGCAACATCATCGCTCAGGCGGGGGGCCGCTTCATCAACGATCGCGACGTCGCCGAGCGGCGGCGGGTGGCCGTGCTGGGCGACGAGCTGGCCAAACTGTTGTTCGGCGACGACCCGCCGGTCGGGCAACAGGTGTTTTTGGGCGACACGCCGTTCACCGTCGTGGGGGTGATGCGCCCCAAGCTGCAGAACTCCTCGTACCAGCAACGCGACAAGGATCGGATCTTCATTTCGGCGACGACGCATTACGCCTTGTTCGGCAACCGCTTCCTGAACAACATCGTGTATCGCGCGCACAGCTCCGAAGTCACCAAGCGGGCCGAGCGGCGGGTGTACGAGACGATGGCGCGCGCGTACAAGTTCGATCCGCTGGACAAGGACGCCCTCGCCTTCTGGGACACGAGCGAGTGGGAGACCCGCTTCGGTAAGATGTTCGTCGCCTTCAACATTTTTTTTGCGATCGTGGGGAGCTTCACCCTGCTGGTCGGCGGCATCGGGGTGGCGAACATCATGTACATCGTGGTGCGGGAGCGCACGCGCGAGATCGGGGTGCGGCGCGCCGTGGGCGCCACCCGCGCCGACATCATGCGCCAATTCTTCGCCGAGGCCCTGATGATCGTGACGATGGGAGCGATGCTCGGCCTGCTGCTCTCGTTCGGGCTCGTGGCGGCGCTGGGCGGGCTGCCCATCAAAGAGTTTGTCGGCGTGCCGACGATTTCTCCGATGGTACTGGCGGCCACGCTCGCATTGCTCGCGGCAGTGGCGTTTGCCGCGGGCCTCATGCCGGCCCGGCGCGCGGCGGCGCTCGATCCGGTGGAAGCGCTGCGAACCTGATGTTCTCCATCCTGCTCCGGGAATTCATCGGCGACCTGAAGGTGCAGCGCACCCGGGCCTTCCTCACGTTCTTCGCAGTGACCTGGGGAACGCTCGCGGTGGTGCTGCTCCTGGCGTTCGGCGAGGGACTGAAGCGCACGGTCCGCGACGGCCTGCTGGGCGCCGGCGAGCGGATCTTCATGGTCTACGGCGGCGAGACCAGCAAGGCGTTCGCCGGGTTGGGGCAAGGCCGGCGCATCCGCCTCGTGGAAGAGGACCTCGAGCTCCTGAAGGGTGCCATCCCGGATATCGACCGGGGGAGTATGTCTTATGGGCGCTGGGGCACCGCGTTCCAGCTGGGCAAGACCCGCACCAACGCCTTCCTCGAAGGCGTGGGCCCCGATCACGAGCCCATGCGGCACATGGAGCCGGCGCAGGGCGGGCGGTTCATCAACGCGCTCGACATCGCGCAGAAGCGGCGCGTACTGTTTCTCGGCAACGAGCTGGCGGAGCGGATCTTCGGCAAGCGCGTGGATCCGATCGGCAAGAGCGTCGTGGTGGACGGCCTCCCGTTCACGGTGGTCGGGGTGCTGAAGAAGAAGTTCCAGGACTCGAGCAACAACGGACCGGACGCCGACCGCGGCGTGATCCCCTACTCGACGTTTCGTACCATCTACGGTAACCGGTTCGTGAACCACCTCATCGTGCAGCCGCGCGACGCGTCCCGGGGCCCCCTGGTGAAAGTAGAGCTCTACCGGGTGCTGGGGCAGAAGTACCGCTTCGACCCTAAGGATGAGCGCGCGCTGGGCCTGTGGGACTTCATCGAAGACGAGAAGCAAACCCTCGCCGTGGGGCTCGGCATCCAGATCTTCATGGGGCTCGTCGGGGTGTTCACGCTGCTGATCGCGGGCGTCGGAGTCGCCAACATCATGTACGTCGTGGTGAAGGAGCGGACGCAGGAGATCGGCATCAAGCTCGCGCTCGGCGCCCGCCGCCGGCACATCATGGCGCAATTCCTGTTCGAGGCTATGACGATCGCCGTGTCGGGCGGGCTGGTGGGACTCGCGACGGCGGCGCTCATCGTGTTCGGCGTGGACGCGATCCCGAAGGAAGACAACCCGGCGATGCAGTACATCCTCAACCCGACGCTGTCGTGGCCCATCGCCTTGATCTGCGTCGGCATCCTGATCGGCGTGGGGCTCATCGCTGGCATCCTGCCCGCGCGCCGCGCCGCGGCGGTCGATCCGGTGGAGTCGCTGCGCTACGAGTGAGTTACCGTGGGAACTTCGCCCGGAGCACGTCGAACCAGTTCAACACCACGTGGATCCGCGGTCGGATCCGCTCGGGCGGCAGCTTGAGCATCAGAAACCGCTCGCCGTCACGCGAGACGTCGTAGCTCCGCGGCCGCGTCCACCCCGGGCTGTCCGGATAGGGCCCGCCGAACAGCGCCCGGGGCTGGCTGCTCCGGCCGTTCGCCAGGTCGACGCCCACCGCCATCACGCTGTCCCCCTTGCGGTACACCAGCTCCGACCCGCCCCGGGTCCAGAGCGGCTCCGATCCCTGCGCCGGCGACACCTTCCATCGCTTCAGGTGCGGGTCGGGGAACGACTGGGCGTACACTTCGACGCGACCCGACTCGTCGGAGTCGTAGGCCATCCAGCGGCCATCCGGCGACAGCGTGGGATGCGCGAGGTTGAAGCCGTTGGCGAAATAGCGCGCGGGCACCGGTGGGCCGCGCAGCCGCACGGTCCAGAGCTCCGCGCCGCCGGGGACACTGAGCACGAACGCGAACAGGCGACCGTCGTGCGACACAGCGCCGGTGTAGCGGTCGTACGTGCCGGTGAGCAACGGCTCGGCGGGCCGGCTCGCGTCTGCCGCCCGGCGATAGAGATCGAAGAAGGGGCGCTCGCTCGAGTAAATCAGCTCGCGACCGTCGGGCGTCCACTCGGCGCCGAAATCCCTGCCGCCTTCGGCCGTCACTCTGGTACCGCCCGAGCGCCCAACCTGGAACATCCACACGTCCCCCAACGAATTCGCCGAGCGGATGTCCACCGCGATGCGGCCCCCCTCAGGTGAGAGACGCGGATGGTTGTAGCGATCGGCCCCGGGAAGGGCGCGCGAGGCGTCGCCCCTCCGGTTCACCAGGACCACCTCGGTCTCGGTGACGTACGAGCTGACCGGCAGATACGCCAGGGTCCCATTCTCAGACACGTCGAATGCCGCCGCGCCGTCCGTGGGGTTCATCGCTACGCTATCGACTACCGGAAGGGCGGGGCCGGTCACCGCGAGTCGGCGGAGGTCGAATGGCACGGCTCGGATAGTTTCACCCACCGCATAGAGGAGGTGCCCCGTCGGTACGTAGAAGCCGAAGACGCCGCCGGTGAACAACACGCTCCGCAGACCGGACCTGATCGAAACGACCTCGATGGTGGCTCGCTCGATGGGCGTCCGGTACGCGGTGAACACGACGTGCTCGCCGTCCGGCAGAATCTGGGGCCACCAGTGGCCCAGCTCGCCGTGCGCCGTGTCCGGGCTCGTGAGCATGCGCTCGTCGCCCCCGCCCTCACTCACGATCCAGAGACCGGTGTTGTAGGCCCGGGTGTAGACGAGCCGACCGTTCTTGCCCCAGCTGCCGCCGGCCCAGTCGGCCACCGCGAGGTCGATCGCGGGCCCGCCATCCACCGGGACCTTTCTGAGCTTCCCCTGTCGTGCGGAGGCGATCCACCGTCCGTCCGGCGAAACGAACGGCCGGCTGTTTCCGGTCCCCTGCTCCCCCTGGCCGGCACCGGCGATCACGTCCGTCCGCATCTGGTCGAACGCGCGCCGCAAGATCTCCTCCCGCCGGCCCACCATGGCGGTGACGAAGAGTTGTCGGCCGTCGGCGCTCAACCGCACGATGGGCGTGAAGGAGGGTTGCACTCCCGGGTCGAGCTCGACGTCGAACCGGATGGGGCCTGCCGGCGGGCGCGCGCTCCGCCCGTTCCGCAGGCCCACCCAAGCGACCGCGAGCAGCAGGACTGCCGATAACGCCCAGGGAATCGCGGACCGCGTCGGCGCCGCCGAGAGCCTGCGGCTTCGCGTCCCACTCGACGCCACCGCACCGGTCAACGCCTCGGCGAACTGTGCCACCGTCTGCCAGCGGTCGGCGGGGAGCTTCTCGAGCGCGCGCGCGACGGCGGCGTCGATGTGGTGGGGGACCGTCTTGCGCTCGAGCACGAGCGGGCGAGGCTCCTCCGACAGAACCTGGGCGAAGATCGCCTGGGCGGAGGGACCCGTGAATGGCGGCCGGCCCGTCAGCATTTCGTACAGCACCACGCCGAGGGCGTACACGTCGGTGCGCGGGTCCTGCTTCTGCTCTCCGGCCGCCTGCTCGGGACTCATGTATTCGGGCGTGCCAAGGCTCGCGCCCGCCTTCGTCATCCGCGTCCTGCCGTCGCCGCACCAGGCCAGCGCGATGCCGAAGTCGGCGACCAGCGCCCGGCCGTCGTGGAACAGCACGTTGTCCGGCTTGATGTCGCGGTGAATCACGCCCTGGCGGTGAGCGTAGTCGAGCCCGGCGGCGATTTCGGCGGCGATCCGGATCGCGTCGGCGACGGGGAGCTGGGTCTCGCGGGTGAGCCGGCTGCGCAGTGATTCGCCCTGCACGTACGGCATGACGTAGAAGACCGTGCCCTCGACTTGGCCGGAATCGAACAGGGGCAGGATGTGGGGGTGCTGGAAATTGGCGGTGGTCTCGATCTCCTTCAGGAACCGCTCGGCGCCGATCAAGGCCGCGAGCTCGGCGTGCATGACCTTAATCGCCACCTTGCGATTGTGGCGCACGTCATGGGCGAGATAGACGGTGGCCATGCCGCCGGCACCCAGCTGGCGCTCGAGCGTGTAGCGGTCGGCTAAGGCTTCCTTGAGGCGCAGCGTCGGCCTAGCCTCCGAAGTGCAGACGCTCGGAGAGGTACCGCGTCGCCGCGGCGCCATCCCAACGTGTCCCTGCGAGCCCCACGTGGCCGTCGGGACGCAAGAGATAGAACGAGGGCCGGGGGACCTGCGCGCGCGTGAGCTCCCGGTCGTTGGCAGGATCGCTCGGCACCTCGTGGATGCGCACCATCTCGCCGAGTTCGGACACCCCGCCCGGGGGCGACGCTTGGCCGACCACGATCAGATTGAATCGAGTGTCGTCCAACTTTCCGAACAGGTCCTCAGTGGGGCCGTTCGGCCGGAACTTGAGCCGCAGCCACGGAAACCGATCGCCCGCCCTCGGGGCGGCTTCAGGCAGGCCCGCCAGGGTCTCCGACAGTGAGCTGTTGCGGTAGCGAATACCAATCTGAGAGATCGTGCGAAATACGAGCCTCTGAACCCAGTTGAGGCCCATCAGGAACGCCATGATCTTCGGAACAACCCGAGTGCGGAACAGCCCCGCCAGCCAACTGTCGGCTACCACCAGCGAAAAAGCCCGGTCGGTCGTGCTGAGCAGCCGCTTGGCTACCGGCACGCGCTCGGCCTCGTAGGAGTCGAGCAGCGCCGCACCCGCTCGTCCCGACACGACGAGCGCGAGCTTCCAGGCCAGGTTGTAGGCATCCTGCAGGCCCGTGTTCATGCCTTGCGCGCCCACCGGACTGTGGATGTGGGCGGCGTCGCCGAGCAGGAAGCAGCGCCGGTCCCGGAAGCGTGCGGCGCGCCGGTGGTGGATGCGGTAGGTGGAGAACCAGCTGCACGTCTCGAAGGACAGCGCTGTGCCCGCCTGCTGGCGCACCGAGGGAATCACTTCGTCGAACGTCAGGTCGTCTCGTCCCCGCAAGGTTGGGGGCAGGATTCCGACCAGCCGCCAGTGGTCGGCCCCGCGCATCGGGAAGAACAGGTGAAATCCTTCGGGCCACAGATAGACGTTGAGCTCGTCCGGCACCATCGGTCCCGTCACTCGCGTATCGGCGACGAAGAAAACATGCTCGTAGGGCGCGCCTTCAAATGCGATCCCGCTCAGCTCGCGCACGGCGCTGCGCGCGCCGTCGCATCCTGCGACCCACGCGACCGTCATCTCCTCGATCGTGCCGTCCGGTTGCTGGAGCGTCGCCTTGACGTGACTGGTATCCTGTGCGAGGCCGACGAGCTCCGTGCTCCAATCCACCGCCATGCCCTGCTTACAGAGGACGTCGCCCAGCAGGCGTTCGTTGTCGTCCTGGCCCAGGATCAGGAGAAAGGGATACGGGCTGAGATCACGCCCGATGTCACCTAACGGGAGACGCGCCGCCCGCCGCCCTTGGACCCAGATGTTGGCACCGGTGGCGCGCTTGCCGAGCTCGAGCGCCCGCTCGACAATGCCCAAGTGCGTGTAGATCTCCAAGGTGCGTGCCTGGACGCCCAGTGCCCTCGTCTGGAGCGACGGACCGGTGTGGCGGTCGATGATGCGCGCGCGCACGCCGCGCCGCCCGAGCTGATTCGCCAGCATCAGCCCGGTGGGGCCGGCGCCGACGACGAGGACGTCAGTGTCCGTGTTCATTGGTTGACCCGATCACTGGAGCGTGTAGTCGCGGCCCGCGAAACACGCGGGGCGGGCGTTGGGCAGCCGTAGAGGGCGGAGCGAGGCGCAGGTCGCGCCGCGCGCGGAGCGGCGACTGCAACGGCGCGACGACGATCGACATCGGACCCTTCTTCCCGCACAAGGAAGGGACTGCTCCCGTAATGGTACGCGGCGGGCGCCCGCCGTCAATGACGAGCGCAGGGACGGTGGAGTCGCTGCGGTACGAGTGAGTGTACCGGCGAGCATGGCCCATCGGATCCGCCGCTCGAGCTATTTTAGTCGCCCGTTCACGACCACCGGCTTGTCGTCGACCGTAACGGAGGCGCCTCCGAGTTGTCCGGCATAGCCGAAGTCCGAGTTGTTGCTCCCTCCACCAACGAGATCGTTGCCGAGCACGACCGTCACTGCGCCTGCCTGTGGCCACACGATCGCGCCGGTCGCGAGCGGGACGTTGATTCCGGGGTTGAGCCCGATGTCGATCAGACCGAAGAGGTCCTTGCCTGAGCCACCGGCGTCATAGTCGGCCTTGAAGAGCGCGAGCCCCGACGCGGCGCTCATGCCGGTCAGCTTGCCCTGGCTGAAGACCAGGGTGAGGCCTTTGACGATCTGCCCGCGCCACAAGGAACGGTCGATCACCACCTTGCCTTCGGCGCTTCCGGGCACTGCCGCGATCTGGAACTCGCCGGCCGGCAACCAGGTGAGGAGTGCCGCGCCACCCTGTTCGACTTGCTTCTCCGTCAACGCTCCGGCGCTGATGGTCGGTGTGCGATCGGTGACGTCGAAGCTCAGGCTGGTGCCGTTCGGGTGCGTGAGGCGCACCGTCTTGCCGCCGGCGAACACAGCGCGCAGCCGCTCGGCCGCGGCTGCGACCTGCTCCGGCGGGACTGCGAGGGCCTTCCAGAAACCTGCCGCTAGCCGTGCTTGCGAGATTCCGAGCCGTCTGGCGAGGGTGCGCGTGGGATACAAACCGTTCCCCAGGTTGACGAAGTGCGTGTTGCGCTTGAGAAACGCATCGAACACGGGGGCGTTGGCCTTGGAACGGGCGGCGATTCGCTCCGGGGGAACGCCCTTGAGCAAACCCTCCGTCTCGCCGTAATCGATGGCGATCTGCCCGTCGAACAACTTGGCCAGACCCATGCCCACCGTGGGCTGCTGGTCATCGTACTTGGCCGGTACCTCGTCGTAGGACCGCCGGATCAAACGCTCGCTCCAGAGCGACAGCATCGGCTGGAGCCCGATTTTCTGCGCCTCGACGGCGAGATCCTCCATCAACGGCAGGTCGCGGACGCTGCCACTGATGAGGAGCGTTTGGCCCTCTTTCAGCATCGTACTCGTCACCAGGTTATGAGCGACGGCTTTGAGCGGCGCTTTCGTGGTTTGCTGAGCCGGGCCCCGCGCGGCGACCAGGGCACCGGTGAAGAGCAGGAGAGCGAGTCGCTGTGTCATGGATGCCTCCATGGAGTGTAAAAAGCGAAAACCGGCCGAGCGGGTCCCCCCTCAGCCGGTTTCGCGATTTGCTCCACCCGAGGCATGGGCGAGCCGCACGACTTCGCACCCCGGGATTCATGGCATCTGAGTACGGTTCGAATCTGCGCTCCGGCGAGGCGGCGTCAAGTGGGTGAGATTCATTTGGGATTCTACGGGACAGGTTCCATGAAAGAACCGGACCTCACACGTCGTAGCTTTGTAAAGCAGGTAGCGGATGAAGCTGAATCGCTTTGGTATAGTCTACCGTGGCGGCGTCACGTTGGTTGAGGGCGTGCTCCACCTCTGCCCGCCGCAAGCGTGGCGGGTTTGTGTTTCACGATGTTGCTTAGCCTCGTGATGTAATGGGGTATGCCACGAGCAACTGGGGGACATATGTGTATGCGGAGCCTCGCGGTGGCGGTGGGGGGGGCGCTCGGGCTGTTGGCGTGTGCGCCCCACGAACAGGGCGCGCCCGACACCATGGCGACGCGCGAGCTGAGCGCTCAGGGGTGGATCGATGTTACGGCCACGCTCGATCCAGCGAGGACGCCGGTGTACGCGGGCGACGCGCCGCTGAAGTTCGATTTCCTCAAGGATATGCGGAAGGGCGACAAGCTGACGCTGTCGGTCTACTCCCTGGGCGCGCACAGCGGGACGCATATCGACGCACCGATGCATTTCGTCGCCACTGGAGTACCGATCGACCAGGTGGCACTGGACCCGCTGATCGGCGCCGCGCGGGTGATCGATATCCCCGACAGTGTCCGGGCGATCGACGCGGGCGAACTGAACCGGCACGACTGGAGGGGCGCGAAGCGAGTGCTGTTCCGGACGCGGAGCACGCTGCGCGGCTGGATGGACTCACCCGAGTTCCATAAAGACTTTGCCTACATCGCACCGGACGCGGCGCAGCTCCTGGCGGAGGCTGGCGTCCTGCTGGTCGGCGTTGACTACATCTCGGCGGAGCAATTCGGCGCTCCGGCGCCGAGGACGCACCAGATTCTGCTCGGGCACGGGATTCCCATCGTGGAGGGGCTGGACCTGCGCACGGTGCAAGCCGGTGACTACGATCTGATCGTACTCCCGCTCAAGGTCGCCGGGCACGAAGCGGCGCCGGCGAGGGCCATCGTGCGGAAGAGGCGGCCCGACAACCGATCCTCTCCACCTGCGCCGCCCAACCGATCGCGCTTAAACATCAGTGTCGCAACTGAGCGAGTTCATTGGCAATCGCCACCAGGTCGTGGTCGTTGATTGCCTCTACAACGCTGTACCAGTCGTGATTCACGGTCATCGGATACGAGGCCCCGAGAATCGCCCCGGCAATCGATGCTACCGAGTCACTGTCTCCGCCAATGTTTGCAGCCAGGAGAATCGCTTCCTGCGCTGACTGCATCACAGTTCCGAGTCCCAAGGCCAACGGCACGATAGTCATGGGCTGATTCGGAAAGCAAAGCGCGGCTACCTCTGCCGGTCGAAGCGCAGGCAAGCGCTCGAGGGTGTCATGCACCGTGCGGAGCGCATCCGCGAATGCCGGGCCGGTGGGCCCGGGCCAGCGACGCTCGCTTTCGGCAGCCGCATATTCCGCAACCTCCAGAACCCGACGTGGAGAAGCCTGATCGATTGCTGCCGAGACGGCGGCGGCAGTCGCGGCTGCGGCGGCGATCGCGCGTGAGCCGCCATGAGTCGAAACCGAAGCCTCACGCGCGCCGCTGAGGAGTTCGTCGAAGCGGTGCGAGGCATAGAAGATGCCCACCGGTGCCACCCGAATTGCGGCTCCACAGCCGTCATGGTTCTTCGCAATCCGCGTGGGATCGGCGGCTTGGTGAAACTCCCAGAGGGACTTCACACCTGGATGTACAGACTTGGTGCATCGGAGCATCTCGCGGCCGACGCTCACATGTGAGACCTGCCGATCGGTGATGATCGAGCGCGCGACGGCGAGAGTCCGTTCGGTGTCGTCCGTGGTTTCGCCGATCCGCCACTGGTGTTTCGAATTCCCCACGTATCGGGGGATTATCGCGCCGGGGGGGCCTTCGAAACCTCGGATGCCATGGGGATACCAATGGAACACCTCGTCATGCGACAACATCTCCGCCTGCTTGCCTATGGCGTCACCGGTAGCGATGCCCTTGAGGCAGCCGACGATGCGATCGGTTACAGTGACAGGCATAGGGTAGATGGGCGGGGCGTGGTTCGATCATCGCGGCGCGGGCAGCGCGTGGGCGAACGTGAACTGAGTGTCTCTGGGCACGCTGCTGGCGCCTTGCCAATGGATGATGACGGACGGTGCGCTGTCGCACGCGCGGTTCCCGCCGATGAGGTCGATCAGCCATACGTCGGAGGTGCCACTGCCCCAGATTGCCGGTCCGCCGTCTTGCGAGTTGAGATGGTTCCAGCCGGTGCCGTCGTAATGCCCCAGATATCCAACACTGCACTCCGCGGCCCAGACATCGTTGGTGGCGTTCCCCCAAATCGCCCAAGCGAGGGCGGTTGTCGTTGAGGCGCGTGGTTGTCCACGCGGTGCCCGTCCAATGGTATGCATACTGCCGCGCGGCGCCGAGCCACACGTCGCTCGGACCGTTCACCCAGAGTCCCGTCGCGCTGGACCCCGGCGGCCACGGGGGATTAGGAAGGGAATTCCAGTGCTGCCCGTCCCAGCGCAAGATGGTCGTGTGGCTTCGCGCACCATAGCCATCTATCTCGTCGCAGGAAGGTCAGAATTCCACATGACCCGAGCGACGCTCCACGATCCGTCTGGTTGTTTCCGCCAGACGGCGAGGACCTTGCCTATATCCGTCAGCGGCGTCTTCGCGCCCGGTGGCATCATGGTCATCTCGTAGGTCCCGCGGGGATGGACGAGATCGCCGTAGCCCGCGATCTCAACGACATTCTCCTTAAAGGCCGTAATCTTCGGGAACCCGGCGAAGAACTTCTGCATCGCCGCCCGGCCTTGCACCACAGGCCCGTTGGGCGGCATGAGAATCCCGTCTTCGGTGTAGACGGACACGGCGGTGGGCCAGTCCGCGGCCAGCACTGCTTTATCAAACTTGGCGACGACGGCGCGGATCGCATCGCGATCGAGGTCGGTCAGCGCAGCGGGCCGGGACTGACAGGCCGAGAGCGCAGGAGCGAGGAACACCAACGGGGCGAGCAGCCGACGCACGAGCATAGGACCTCCGTGGACGGGACCGGACTCAATACTACGCCCGGGATCGGCCCTCGCAATCGCGGCCGCTGCGTCGATTCTCGCCGAGCCTTGCTCGAACTTCTCTTCGCTACCGGACTCTTTGTTCTCAACCGGGATCTTGCTCTTACCCAGCTGCTTATTCTTCTGAGGCTTCTGAGAGCGCGCCCCTTGCTGCTACCATGGAGTCGACCAAGACCCGTGGTCCCCAGCAAGTTACTCCTTCGGCTTGAGTAGCTCCACGAACGGTGGGTAGTTCCGCAGCGAATCGAACGCGAGGTCGGTGTGCAGCGCGTGGGCGTGCGGGTACCCCTGGGCGATCGCTTCCCGCAACAGCCCCACGGCGACGTCCCGCTCGCCGAGCAACGCCTGAATGCGCGCCCGCCACACCGTGTGCCGGCCGAATGAATATGGCCGCTTCAGGTCCGCGAGCGTCCGGTCAACGCGCAGCGCCGGCTCGCGATTCCCCTGGCGCGCTGCGATGACCCCCAGGTACCCGACGTAGTCCAGCTGGTCCCACCCGTCGCCCGTGACGGCGGCGGCCCCGGCGGCCCCGAGGGAATCGCTCCGGCCGAGGCGGTCCGGGGCCGCCAGCAGCTGAAACTGCCGCTGCGCGTCCGCGAGCCGCCCCGCGATGTAGGAGACGAGGGCGACTCGAAGCCGGTGCTCCTCGGATGCCGCCTCCGCCGCCGATCGGCCGGCAAGCCAGTCGCGCGCCTGGGCCAACGCCGCATCCCCCGCCGCCGCGTGGCCGTGCGCCCGCAGCTCGAGCGCGGCAACCACCATCCCATCCGCCGGCGTCCACCCCTGCATAGCGGGGAGGTTCACGCTCGCCGCGAGCCGCTGCATCACCTCGTCCGCTCGGCCCAGCGCCGCAAGAGCCCGGACTTGCGTCATGAGGACCTGCGGATTGTCGGGAAACCGGCGCGCCCCTTCGAGCGCCTGCTTGAGCTCGGCGCGATGGTCGCCCAGCAGGTGCAAGGCGGTGGTCAGCTCGTCCCAGTACACCCACCAGCCGCGGGTGAAGCCGCGGTCGGGACCGAGCGCGACCAGGGCGTCCACCGCCTCGCGCGGACGATTGAGCGCCCTCGCGTCCTCCGCCACCAGGTAGAGCGTCTCGGACGCGGGCGCGAGACTCGCCATCGCACGCGAGGCCCGGAGCGCCTCGGCGCGATCGCCCCGGCACGTCGCGAGCACCCACGCCAGGTAGGCGCGGTCGAGCGGGGCGAGCCGCCCCGAGTGCCGCTCCAACGCGTGGCCGATGGCATCCGCCGCCGCGAACTCCCCCACGTTCATGTGCGCGTTCGCGGCGAAGATGAGCGGCAACCGAAACGCCGTGTCCACCGCCGACGCCCGCTCGAAGTGGGCGATCGCTCCCCGCATGTCGAACTGGACGAACCGGTCCAGGCCGGCAATGAACTCCTGGTAGGCCTGGAAGTTGGGCGGTTGGCTCGCGGTCGTCGCCCACCGATTGAGCCGGGAGTCGAACAGGGTCGCGAGTGCGGCCATGACGCGTTGCCGCAGGGCTTCGACCGCGCTGAGCGGCTGACCGAGCGGCCCGGCGACAGGATCGAGCGCCCGCAGCACCGTGCCGTCCTTTGCGGCCGAGATCTGCACCTGAAACCGCACGCTATCCCCCTGCCGGTAGTACGCGCCCCACACGACCGTGCCGGCGCCGGTCTCCCGGCCCAGAGCCCGCAGCCCGGCGGCGTCGAGGTGGCCCGGACCATGCCCTCCCGACGCCCGCGACGCGGTCATCACGGACATGGAGGGGACGACCTCGACGAGACCGGTCTGCGCGAGCCCCTGCGTTACCCAGTCAGCCGCCATGTGACCGAGATTGTCGAACGCCGGGTCGCCCGTGTGGTTTTCGATCACGGCGACCACCACGCGTCGGTCGTTGAGACCGGCAGCCGGGCGGCGCACGGCCAGGATCACCGCGGCCGCCGCCGCCGCGAGCGTCCCCGTGCCCAGAACAATGCGGCGCCCCCGCCGGCTGGCGAGGATCCCGCGCGCCGGCACACTGGAACGGTGGGCGGATCCCCCGAGCGCGGCGGCGAATTCCGCTGCCGTGGCAAACCGCTCGTCCGGCAGCGGCGCCAGCGCTTTGGAGATCGCGTGCTTGACCGCTCGGACGACGCCGCCCTCCACCCGACGCAGCGCATCGCTCGATTCCAGGGCCCCCCAGTTGTGGATGACCCGCTCGGCGAGGCTGGGCACCGGCGGCTCCCCGGCCAACATCTCGAACAGCACGCACCCGAGGCTGTACACGTCGGTGCGGGCGTCCAGATCGCCGGTGCCGAGCGCCTGCTCCGGGCTCATGTAACCGGGTGACCCGATCGATTGCCCCGTCTGCGTCAGGGTCGGCGCGCCCGCCGCGCTGATGGCGCGCGCGATCCCGAAATCGGCGACGATCGCGTGGTCCCCCGATAGCAGGATGTTCTCCGGCTTGATGTCGCGGTGGATGATCCCCTGGGCGTGCGCGAAGGCGAGCGCGTCGGCGACGTCGCGGGTGACGTGGAGCGCGGCCTCGAGCGGGAGCTTGCGCTCGCGCAGCAGCCGGTGCCGCAGCGACTCGCCCTCGACGTACGGCATCACGTAGTAGAACAGCCCGGCGGCCTCCCCGGCGGAGAAGATCGGCACGATGTGGGGGTGGCTGAGCTTGGAGGAGAGGTCCACCTCGCGGATGAACCGCTCGCGCAGCAGGCGGTTGCTCAGCTCGGGGGCGATGACCTTGATCGCGACCCGGCGGTGCGGGTGCTGCTCGACGGCCAGAAAGACCCGGGCCATGCCGCCGGCGCCGATCTGGCGTTCGATGTCATAGTGCGGGGCGAGGCTGGCGCGCAGCGCGTCGAGGGCGTCGAGCATCAGCGGCAACTTAGCGCCCGACCCCGGACGGGGCGAGCGAGGCGGGTGCGCTAGTCTCCGAAATGCACCAGCCGCACGTCCAGCACGTCGGGCGCGTGGCCCAGGTGCTCCAGCACGCCGTTGGTGAGCGCTTGATCCACGGTGATGGCGGCCAGCGCATCGGTCCCCGGCGTCGCGCGGCGGGCCTGGTGGTAGCTGCCGATGTTGATCCCCGCCTGGCCGAGCAGCGTGCCCACGCGCCCGATCACGCCGGGTACGTCACGGTTCCGGATGACGAGCATCCAGCCCTCGGGCGCCACGTCCACGTGATAGTCGTCGATGCGCACCACGCGGCCGTGGCTGTTCCCGACCAGGGCCCCGGCGACGCGCACTCGGGTATTGGCCGTCGCGAGCTTCACCCCGACGGTGGTCTCGAACCCCGGCTCGGGCATGCCGGTCTTGCGGGCGTGCTGGATCCCCCGCTCCTCGGCGATGAGCAGCGCGTTCACGAGGCTCACCGGCATCACATTCATCGCGCTGAGTAGGCCTTCGACCGCCGCGACCAGCACGGGCCGAGGCGCCGCCTCGTCCTTGCCGCCATAGGCCACCTCGACCGCCTGCACCGGCCCGTCGACGAGGGCGAGCGCGAGGCGCCCGAGCCGCCGCGCCAGATCGAGTAGCGGACCGAGGCGTCGCAGCAGGTCGCCCGAGAGGCCTGGGACGTTCAGCGCGAACGACAAATCGCCCGCGAGCAACGCCTCGCGCACCGCGGAGCAGACCTCGAGGCTCACCCGCTCTTGCGCTTCCGCCGTCGAGGCCGCGAGGTGAGGCGTGAGGATCACCCCCGGCAGCTGCCGCAGCGGCGAGTCCGCCGGCAGCGGCTCGACCGCGAACACGTCGATCGCCGCCCCGGCGATGCGCTTCGCCCGGACCGCATCCGCCAGCGCCGCTTCGTCCACCAGCTCTCCACGGGCGGTGTTGACGAGCACGGCGGTCGGCTTCATGAGCGCGAGGCGCTCGGCGTTGATCAGGTGGTGCGTTTGCTCCGTGTACGCGACGTGCAGCGTGACGACGTCGGCCTGGCGCAGCAGCTGATCGAGCGGCAGCAGCTTGACCTGGAGCTCAGCCGCGCGCTCGGGGGCGAGGTACGGATCGTGTCCTACGACCTGCATGCCGAACGCCCGGGCGAGCTGGCCGACGTGACCGCCGATGCGTCCCATCCCCACGACGCCGATCGTCTTGCCCCGGAGCTCGGTGCCTTCGAACCGCTTGCGGTCCCATTCCCCGCGCCGCATCGCCTCGGCCGCCCAGGGGATGTGCCGCACCAAGCCCAGCAGCAGCCCCATGGCGTGCTCGGCCGCACTCACCGTGTTCGCCCCGGGCGCGTTCATCACGGCGATCCCGCGCCGCGTCGCGGCGGGCACATCGATGTTGTCGACGCCGGTGCCGGCGCGCGCGATCACCCGCAGCCGGGGGGCGCGCGTGAGCAGGTCGGCGGTGACCCGCGTCTCGCTCCGCACGATCAGGGCGTCCGCGCCGGCGAGCGCCCGTTCCAGCTCTTCCCGCGGCTTCCCGGCGAAGCTCGCGACCTCGATGTCCGGCGTGGCGGCGAGCAGCTGCAGCCCGCCTTCCGCCACGCGGTCGGCGACCACGACGCGGAGGGTCACGCGACCAGCCCGTCGAGCAGCGCCAGCAGCTCCTCGAGCGCCCCCACCGTGTGGTCGCCCATGTGACCGATCCGGATGGTGGAGTCTTTGAGGGACCCGTACCCCGCGCCGATCGTCCAGCCCGCCTCCTTGAGCGCGCTCACGACCGTCTTCGAGGCGGTGCCGTCCGGCAGCTTGAGGCACGATACGGTCCAACTGCGTCGCCCTTCGCGCGGCACGTACGGCACACCGCGCTCCTCGCTCCACGCTTCCACCCGCGAGCGCATCGCGTCGTGGCGTCGCCAGCGCGCCTCGACGCCGCCCTCGCGCTCGATGCGCCCGAGCTGGGTCTCGAGCGCGTACAAGAGCGAGATCGCCGGTGTGTTGGTCGGTTGGTGCTTGGTGGTCGCCTGCACAAAGCTCACGAGATCGAAATACAGCCCGCGGTTCGGCAGGGTCTTCGCCCGCTCCAGCATCCGCTCGGAGGCGACGCCGAGCGCGAGCCCCGGCGGCAGTGCGAGCGCCTTCTGGGAGCCGGTCAGGACGAAGTCGAGTCCCCACTGATCGGTCTCGACGGGCGAGCCCGCCAGCGAGGTCACCCCGTCGACCAGCACCAGCACGTCGTCAAACTCGCGGACCACGGCGGCCAGGGCCGCGACGTCCTGCAGCACGCCCGTCGATGTCTCGGAATGGACGAGGGTCACCGCGTCCACCGGGGTGCGACGCAGCGCGTCGCGCAGCATGTCGGGCTCGACGGCGCAGCCGAGCGGCACGTCGAGCCGGATGCACTCCTTGCCGCAGGCGCCGACCAGTTTCGCGAACCGTTCGCTGAACGACCCGTTGACGAGCGAGAGCGCGCGCTGGCGCACGCCGTTGCGCACCGCAAGCTCCATGAACCCGGTCGCGGACGTCGTACCGACGAGGACGGTACGGAGAGTGCGGAACAGCCGGGCGAGCGGCTGCTCGAGCCCTTCGAGCAGCCGCTCCATCGCGCTCGAGCGGTGCCCGATCATCGCCCGCTGCATGGCCGCGAGGACCTCCGGATGCACCTCCGTGGGGCCGGGCAGAAAAAAGCGCCCGAACGCGGGCGCCGTCATGCCGTGGCGCGGGCGAGCGCCTCGACCAGCCCCTCCTCCACGATTTCCTTCGTCCGGACCAGGCGTACCCCTTCGTCGCCCCACTCCCGCAGCAGCTGCTCCGACGCGTCGCGGTCGATTCCGCGGATCGCGTCGGTGACGACGAACAGCCGGGTATGGGGTCGCCGTTCGAGCAGGCCCTCCACCGCCGCCTTGTCACACACGTCGGTGGCCACGCCGTACAGCACGATGTCTTCGGGGTCGAGCAGGTTGAGCACTGTCGTCACGTTCTCGTTGGTGAACACGTCGAACCGATGCTTGAGGAAGAGCAGGTCGCCCGTATGACCGCGCAGCCGGTCGGCGAGCGTCGTCGAGTCGCTCCGCGCGGGCTCGATCACGAGCGGGTCGCGCAGTGCCGTCTCGGGGATCTTCTTCTGGCCCGGAGTCCCACGCAAACAGTGTGCCGGGAAGGTGGTCTTCCAGTCCGGCTGCTCCGAGATCTCGGCATGGCTCATGAGGTGATCGTCGGCGCTCGCGACGATCCGAATGCCGTGACCGTGGGCGTAGTCGGTGAGCCGCTTCAAGTTTGGAATGATGTGCTCGGCCTCGGGCACGTACAGCTTGCCGTCGGCCCGCATGAAGTCGTACTGGGTGTCGACGTCCCAGAAGATGACCCTGGCCATGCACCCTTCCTTGGAATCGTGAAATGTCTCGAGGGCGGCAGGAGGGTGTCAACGGGGAGACGCCCTACAACTTCAGAACGACCGCGATCTCGTCACAGCAGTTCTGGCGGGGACACTTGGCGCAGTCCGCCCACACCTTGAGGGGAAAGTGCTCCTTCTCGGCGAGCTCGAAGCCCAGCTTGTGGAAGAACGCGGGCTTGCGCGTCAGCGCCAGCACCTCGGCGATTCCGCTGGCCCGCGCCTCCCCCACAAGAGCCTCCATGAGGACCCGGCCCACACCGGCGCCCTGCTGTTCCGCGCGCACCGCCAGCCCGGCGACCTCGGCCAGGTCGCGCGAATAGATCTTGAGCGAGCCGCAGCCCACCAGGTCGCCGTCGCCTGCCTCGGCGACCAGATACTCTTTGATGTGCCGACACAGATCGTAGTTGCTGCGCGGCAGCAGGTCGCCGGTAGCGACGTAGGGAGCCATCAGCGACTCGAGGGCCGGGACATCGGCGAGCGCCGCCGGGCGCACCTGAAGGAGCTGAGAGCCGGGAGCAGTACCTTCCGGGGCGATGTGAATACTCGGTTTGCGACGGAGGGAACTGCTCCCCGCTCCCTGCTCCCCGAAGATCGGGAGCGCGCTCACGCGAGCACGACCTCGAGAACAGCCGTCCCGCGCTCCAGCTCCTCCGGCGAGATGACGAGCGGCGGCAGGAGCCGCAGGACGTTCGCCCCCGCGGTCAAGACGAGCAGCCCCCGCTCGCGCGCGGCCGTGACGCAGGGTGCCGCCGGCCCGGCGAGCTCGAGGCCCCACATCAGCCCGCGCCCCCGGACGTCGCGCACCTGCGCGGAGCGCGTGGCGAGTCGGGCCAGCCGGTTGCCCAGCCACTCCCCCTTCTGGCGCACTGCGGCGAGAAAGTCGGGCTGGGCGATGGTGCGCACCACCTCGAGGGCCACGCTCGCCACGAGGGGAGCGCCGCCGAACGTCGTCGCGTGGTCGCCGGGCTTGAGCGCGCTCGCGATCGCGTCCCGCAGCAGCACGGCGCCCATCGGGAGTCCACCGGCGAGCGGCTTGGCGAGCGTAAGCACGTCGGGGACGACGCCGGTCTGCTCGTACGCGAACAGCGTGCCCGTCCGCCCCAGCCCGCACTGCACTTCATCGAAGATGACGGCGACGCCTCGGGAATCGCACAACTCACGCAGGAAACCCAGCCACTCCGGGTCGAGCGGGCGGACGCCGCCTTCGCCCTGCACCGGCTCCACGATCACCGCGGCCGTGCGGGACGCGGACACGGCGTGGTCCACGGCGGCCCAGTCCTCCCGGGGGACGATGCGAATGCCCGGTACCAGCGGCTCGAAGGGCTTCCTGTACTCGGGGCGATCCGTTGCGGCGAGCGTGGCGAAGAGGCGTCCGTGGAAGCTGCCGGTGAAGGCGACGATTTCGCTCTTCCCGGACCACTTGCGGGCGAACTTGAACGCGGCCTCGTTCGCTTCTGCGCCCGAGTTGCAGAAGAACACCCGATCGGCGAAGGACCGCGCGACCAGCTCCTCGGCCAGCCGCTCGGCGGGCTCGGTGCGGTACAGGTTCGAGACGTGGATCAGCCCCGTAGCGAGCGCGTGTTCCACAGCCTCGCGCACGACGGGATGGTTGTACCCGAGCGCGTTGACCCCGATGCCGGCGACGAAGTCGAGGTAGCGGGTGCCGTCTTCCGCGATGAGCTCGGTGCCCTCCCCGGCGACGAAACGGGGACCGACCGGGGCGTAAACGCCGAGCAGCGCGCCGGGAGCGGCCGACGCGGCCGTGGATATCGTGGTCACGCGGCCTTGACGGCGGGCGGCAGGATCCGCGTTCCCGCGGAAGGATGCCCCAGGAGGTGCCAGTCCCCGATCCGGACGGCGTGGGCGCCGGCGCGGATGGCGGTCGCGGCGGCGCGGAGCTTGGCCGCCATGCCGTCGGTCGCCGCGCCCAACTCGATGAGGGTCTCGATGTCGCCCGCCGCGACCGACGCCTGCACGGTGCCGTCCACCGTGACTCCGGGCACATCCGACACGAACAGCAGCTCCGCGGCGTGGAGCGCGCCCGCGACCGCCGCCGCCGCGTCGTCCGCGTTGACGTTGAAGGGGAGGCCCCCCTCGGCGGCGGGCGCCATCGGGGCGATGACGGGCGTCAGCCCGGCCAGGAGCAAACTGTGGAGCAGCGAGACCCGCACGGCGACGATCTCGCCGACGTGCCCCAGGCCGCCCGGGGCGCGTTGCGCCGTCAACAGGCCGCCGTCCACGCCCGAGAGCCCGATGGCGTCGAGCCCGGCCCGGCGCAACGCCGTCACGAGCATGCGGTTGACCGGGCCGGCGAGCACCATCTCTACCGCCTCCGCCACCTCGGGGGTGGTGACGCGGCGGCCGTCGCGCTTCTCGATCGGGAGCGCGAGCCGCCGCGACAGTGCGGTCACGGCCTCGCCACCGCCGTGCACCAGCACCACGGGGCCGACCGTGCGGAGCGCATCGGCGCACGCGGCCAGCCACGCGGGGCGATCGAGCTCGTTGCCGCCGAGCTTGACGACGCGGACGCTCAGCACGCCAACCCCGCCGTCTCGGCCAGCCCCAGCATCACGTTCATGTTCTGGATGGCCTGCCCCGCCGCGCCTTTGACGAGGTTATCGATCGCGGCGATCAGCGTGAGGCGCGGCCGGCGCACGTGGGCGACGGGCGCGACGCCGATCGCGACGCGATTGCGGTACAGGACGTCCTTGAGGGACGGCAGCGTGCCGCGGGTGACCGCGACGCAGGGCTCGCCGTCGTACGCGGCCCGGTACAGCTCTTCGGCCGTCGTCTGATCGAGCGCGCGCGTGAGCGGCACGTGAATCGTTTCGAGGATGCCCCGTTTCACGGGCAGCAGGTGGGGGGTGAATACGAGATCGCCGGTGAAGCCGCTCTCGCGCGCCAGCGTGGCCAGGAGCTCGGGGAGGTGCCGGTGCTCGTTCCCCACTGCGTAGGCCCGAAAGTCCTCCGCCACCTCGCTGAACATGAGCTCGCGCTTGGGCGCCCGGCCGGCACCCGTCACCCCGGAGGCGGCGTCGATCACCACCTCGCGCGACGCGTCGATCAGTCCCTGTCGCGCAAGCGGCAGCAGCGCGAGCAGGGCCGCCGTCGGATAGCACCCGGGATTCGCCACCAGTTCGGCGGCGGCCACGCGGGGCCGCGTCACCTCGGTCAGCCCGTAGACGGCTTCTGGCGAGAGGCGGAAATCGGCCGACAGGTCCACGGCGCGCTTGCCGGCCGCCCGCGCCGCGTGGACGTACCGCCCCGACACGCCGTGCGGGAGCGCGGAAAGCACGACCTCGGCGCAGTGGAGCGGCGCGTCATCCGCACGCAGCAGGCGGTGGCCCAGGACGAGCTCGCCGGCTGAGGACTCCGCCGTGGCAAAGACCACGGAGGCCCCGGGGTGGTGGGTGAGGAGCCGCAGCAGCTCCTGCCCTACGTACCCCGAGGCCCCGAGAACGCCGATCGGGACGCTTGCATGATTATTCACTTCACCGGAAAAATATGCAGACCCACCGGGAACGCAAGGGCGGCGCGGTCACTCCACGCGCTCTAACCGCGGGTTGGGCCGGTAGCTGCGGCCCACCTTGGCGCACGGCTTGCCCTCCACCCGCACCACGTCCGCGGTGAAGTCGAAGCGCCCCTGGAACAGGCTCGAGCCGACGCCGTACATGTCGACGGGCACCTTCTGCTCTTCGAACTGGCGGATCTTTTCGACCGTGAAGCCACCCGACACCACGATCTTGACGTGGTGAAAGCCCTCCCGATCGAGGGCGCGCCGCACGTTCCAGACGAGCCGCGGGTTCACCCCCGTCGGTTTGAAGGTGCCCATTTCGGGGATCACCGACTTGTCCACCAGGGTCTCGGCGGTGTCGATCCGCACGCCATACAGCCGCGACCCCAGCGCCCGCGCCACCTTGAGCGAGGTGCCGACGCAATCGTTGTCGAAGTCCACCAGCGTGATGAGCCGCACGCTCGGGTCCATCAGCTCGGCGAACTTCTGCGAAGCCAGCGCCGTGTCGCCGTGGTACGCCGCGATCAGCGCGTGGGGCACCGTGCCGACCCCCTCCGACCCCCACCACGACGCCTGCGCGTCGGTCGAAACGCCGATCGCCCCCGCGATGTGGGCCGCGTAGCCGTCCCCGGTCTGCACCAGCCAATGGTCGTGCCGCGCCGGGAAGAACATGACCTCTTTCGGCTTGGCGGCCGCGACCACCCGCCGCGTATTCGTGCCGACTCTGGTGCGGCGCGCCAGCACGCCGAGATACAGCGTTTCCAGGTGGGCGAACGCGTCGTACGGTCCTTCGATGAGGAGCACCGTCTCCCACGGCTCGATTTCGTCCCCGTCGTACAGGGCGGAGACCTGGAGCTCGCCCCAGTCCATGCTGCACAGCTTGAGGATCGCGATGGCCTCATCGATGCCGCCGAGGAACGCGTGCGCCTTGCCGAACACCTGCATCGTCACACAGGGCCGGTGGTTGTCCTTGAGGAGCAAATCGCGCGCGCGCACGAAGTACTTGTCGGAGTAGTAGCCCTCCCGCATCCGCTCGACGGGGAGGTGGAAGATGGCGGGGTCGAGCCGCTGCTTCCGGGGCGAGGCCATGGCGTGCGAAATATGACGCTCAGCGCGCGCCCGGCCAGGCGAAGGTCGCGACGACCGTGTCGCCTCCCGACAGGGCGAGCCGGCGGGCCACGTTGTCGAGCCGCCCGCAGCGGACGCGCGCCGGCTCGTCCGAGCCGGGGACGAGCAGCCGCAGGCACACCACGTCCGCGTCCGTCGCGAGCGCGCTGTCGCGGCCCGTGCGCGGCGGCTCGGGCCGCTCGAGCGTGACGTCGAACGCGGACGTTCGGCCGCCCAGCGTGAAGCTCACCCGGCGCCCGGGCGTCTCCGGGATCAGGTCGAGCGCGCGCGGACTGCTGGCGGTATCTCCCCGCACGAGGCTCAGTCGCACCGTCACGCGGCGCGGCGGCACCACCGCCCGCGCGTTGAACGCGATCGCAGGGTCGACCAGCGTCACCTCTTCGTTGGGCCGGGTTTCACCGGCGGCGAACTCGCGGTCGACGGTGATCTCCACCCACAGCGCCAGCCGCTGGCCCGCCCACTCCGCGCCAAAGGGATACAGTCGTGTCGTGCCGCCCCATACGAGGCGCGCCCAGCGGCGGTAGCTGTCCTCTTCGAACAGCGGCAGGCCACGGCGCGATCGGCCCGCCGGCCGCCGGCTGAAGAACACGCCGGCCAGGTTCACGGTGTCCGGCTCGGGGAGGGTCCCGAGCAGCCCCTGCAGCTCCGCCGTCTCGACGCGCAGCGACAGGCGGAGCGTGGTCTCGGGCGGCCCGCTCACCACGGCCGTGGCGAGGGTCGCGGTGTCGGCGCCGGTGCGCTCGACCACCCGCAGGCGGTACGCCAGACGGTAGGTCGGCGCCTGGGAATGCGCGGGCGGAGCGGGGAGCACGGCGATGAGCGCCGCCGTCCAGGCGCTATTGCGCCACGAACAGCGCACGCGTCGCCTCGAGCGAGGTCGGGCCGGGCCCGCCCCACTGCACGTGCGCAAACCAACCCGCGGCCGCGCCGGCGATGAGGCTGATGATCATCCACAACCCCAGGGTCCGCCCGCGGATCGCCGGCCGGGGAACGGTGTGAGCGTGGGGCTGTCCCGCGGACCGCGCGAACGCCACGCGCATTTCGATGTGACTCACGCGCGCCTCGGCACAGTGGCGGCAGCCGGCGAGGTGACGCGCCAGGGCCGCCCGCTCCGGCAGGCTCAGCTCGCCATCGAGTTCCTGCTCGATCTGTTTCAGCCAGTCGTCGTGCATTACCGCAGCTCCTCCCGGATCCGGTAGCGCAGGGCCCGACGCTGCATCCAACGCACGGCCAGCGCGTCGGCGAACGATCGGAAGACGCGGTTCCACATGCCGTACTTCGTCCGGCCGAACCGCCGGGGACGGTGCCGCACGGGAACCTCCACCACGGTCCCGCCGCCCATCCTGACGAGCGTAGGCAGGAAGCGGTGCATGCCGTCGAACAGCGGCAGGGCGCGGACTGCGTCGGCCCGGAACGCCTTGAGCGAGCAGCCGGTGTCCCGAATCGTCTCGCGGTTCAAGCGGTTGCGCACACCGTTCGCGATGCGGCTCTGCAGCCGCTTCCACCCGCTGTCGTGACGGTTCACGCGGTAGCCGACGACCGCCGCCGCGCTGCTGCGCTCGAGCTCGGCGAGGAGGGCGGGGACGTCGGCCGGGTCGTTCTGCAGGTCGGCGTCGAGTGTCACGACCACCCGGCTGCACGCGGCCCGGAACCCCGCGGCGAGCGCGG
This sequence comes from Gemmatimonadota bacterium, assembly GCA_003220795.1. Taxonomy (GTDB): domain Bacteria; phylum Gemmatimonadota; class Gemmatimonadetes; order Gemmatimonadales; family GWC2-71-9; genus 20CM-4-69-16. The sequence continues at coordinate 32,344 of QHTK01000068.1, forward strand.
CCGTCTGCCCGGCGTGCTCCGCGAGCGCGACCACGCGCAGCTCCGGGTGATCCCGCTCGAGCCCCCGGAGCACGTCGAGCGACCCGTCGGTCGACGCGTCGTCCACGGCTACGATCTCGTACCTCCGGCCCGTGCCCCCGACCGCGTGGGTGATCTCGTCGATCAAGAGCGGGAGATTGTCGCGCTCGTTATACACCGGGATGACGAGCGCGACGTCAAGCGGCGGTCGATCGGGCATACCTCAATTCGGATTCATCGGAACACGGCGGCGGGTCTTGAAGGTTCACGGTCGGAACGGTATCGCCGCGCCCCGATCGGAGCAAGTTGACAGGCGCGGCGCAAGCGCGTAAAACCAAGCACCCCCCGTCAGGAGTGCCGGTGTGTCCGCTGTGCCGTCCCGCCGCGAGTTCGTCGCCCGCAGCGCCGTCGGCGTCGCCGCCGCCGCGGCCGCCGACATCCCGTATCCCATGCGTCCGCCGCGACCGCTGCCGCCCAGCGTGCGCTGGGCGGCGAAGCCCGTCGTCATCTCGAGCGCGAACGGGCTGCGCGCGGTGCAGAAGGCGTTCGAGCTGCTCATGCAGGGCGCCGACACGCTCGACGCGGTGATCGAGGGCGTGAAAATCCAGGAGCTCGATCCCAACGACGATTCGGTCGGCTACGGCGGGCTCCCGAACGCCGACGGTGTGGTCCAGCTCGATGCCTCGTGCATGCACGGACCCAGCAAGCGCGCCGGCGCGGTGGGCGCGCTGGAAGGGATCAAGACGCCGTCCGAAGTGGCCAAGCTCGTGCTCAAGTACACCAATCACATCTTTCTGGTGGGCGAGGGCGCCAAGCGGTTCGCGCTGCAGTACGGGTTCAAGGAGGAGGACTTGCTCACCGAGCATGCCCGCGACGTGTGGCTGCACTGGCGCGCCAACCTGAACCCGGACGACGACTATCTCGATGTACCCGAAGCCGAGCACCTGACGGTGCGGCCGACGGGGACGATCAACTGCGACGCCGTCACGCCCCAGGGCGATATCTCCTCGGTCACGACGACGAGCGGGCTCGCGTTCAAGATCCCGGGACGCGTGGGCGACAGTCCGATCATCGGCGCGGGACAGTACACCGACAACGAGGTCGGTGCGGCCGGGTCCACCGGGCGGGGAGAGTCGAACATCAAGGTGTGCGGCGGGTTCCTGACCGTGGAGTTCATGCGTCGGGGCATGAAGCCCACCGACGCCTGCCTCGAGACGCTGAAGCGCGTCGTCCAGCTCAGCGAAAAGCGCCTGCTGGGCGCGGACGGCAAGCCGAAGTTCAGCCTGAATTTCTACGCGGTGAACAAGCGCGGCGAGTTCGGGGCCGCCTCGCTCTACCCCAGTCGCTACGCCGCGCACGACGGCACGGAGGCGAAGCTGCGAGACACTGCCTTCCTCTACGAGCGGCCCGCTGCGAGCCGTTAGCGTCGCGGTGGCGCTGCTCGCAAGCGCCACTGCCCCGCTCGCCGCGCAGCGGTACTGGCGCGGCAATCTGTACCCGTACGTCTATTACAGCACGATCGATGGATTCTGGGGGGCAGTCCACTACGGCCGCTACAGCCCCGTGGGCGCGGTCGAGCGCCCGGAGGACAACCTCGCCTCGCTGAGCTTCGACGGCGGTGCGAGCACGCAGGGCAGCTACGTCATCCTAGCGGACGCGCGCGCGCCGGCCTGGTGGGAAGGGTGGCGCGTCGGCCTCAGAGTAACGGCGGCCCGCGCGAACCGGCTCGGCTACTACGGCATCGGGAACGACGCGGCGTACTCGCGCGACAGCCTCACCGCGGCGGGAGGCGGACCGTACTTCTATCGGGTGAGTCGAACGCACGTCGCCGCGCGGGCCACGCTCCAGCGCCGCGTGGCAGGTCCGCTGCGCGTGCTCGCTGGCGCGACGCTCGAGCGCACCGATTTCCGCCCGCTCCCGGGGCCGAGCGTGTTCCGGCGTGATCTCGCGGCCGGGATCGTCGACCCGAGCACCGTGCCGTTCACCGACAAGGTGGTGCGGGCCGGCGTCGTGCTCGACACGCGCGACAACGAGCTCGACCCGCGCACGGGGCTCTTCGCCGAAGCCCTGTTCGCGAGCGGCACCGGGTACACGCGCACGACGGGCCACGCGCGGGTGCATGTACATCCCCTGCAGCGGGTGGTGCTCGCCGGACGGCTGGCCGTGGAAGGGATGGGCGGCAACCCACCGCTCGCGGCGCAGCAGGAGATGGAAGCGAGCGAGCGACCGTTCGTCGCCGTGGGCGGGTACCGCTCGCTGCGCGGCTACCATGATGGCCGGTTCACGGGACGGGGGAAGCTGCTGGGCGGAGTCGAGGCACGCTACGTAATCCTCGGGATCCCGGCCGCGGCCGAGCTCAAGATCGTAGAGCTCAAGGTGGTGGCGTTCTTCGATGCCGGGCGGGTCTTCGGCCCGGGCGAGGCGGTGCGGCTCACCACGCGGGGGCTCCATCGGAGCGGCGGCGGCCAGCTCGCCCTGCGGTTCCTCCGCAGCTCACTGCTCGTCGTCGGCTACGGCAGGGGCAGCGAAGGCGGGCAGTTAGTCTTCGGCACGACCTGGAGCTACTGAAGCGCGCTCTGGCAGCAGGGCGAGGATCTCCCGCAGCGTGCTGATCCCCTTGTCTCTCGCGTACCAGCGCCGGATCTGCGGATAGAGCTGGTCCTTCGGCGTGGTGCGGCGCGCCTCCATCACCCATGCCTGAAGCTCAGCCGGCCGCGACCCCCAGTGCCCCACCTCGCGGAACTGCGCATCGAGAACGATCACGATGGGGATGGCGCGCGCAGCGCCGCTGAGGTAGCGGTCCATCACCGCCGGATGCTCGTCGCGCCGCAGGATTCTCATCTCGAGGCAACGCGCCTGCTCGCCCAGCTTCGCCACGTAGGGGATCGTGTTCGACGCGTCGCCGCACCAGTCCTCGGCGAGGACCAGCAGCCGGAAGGGTAAGCCGACCTCACAGGCACGCGCCAGCGCCCAGTCGGGGATGCGGGCCAGGTGGTACACGCCGGTCCACAGCGCGCAGTGCTCTGTGGACTGACGCACGAACTCTTCGTATGTCAGGGCGGGTTGCCACAGCGCCTGGAAATCGAGATCGCTCACAGCACCGAGACAACACCGCGCTGCCGGGTGAGGTTCCTGGCTCACGTGAGCTCGCGAATCTCGACGCCCCGCTTGCCGAGCTCGGCGACGTAGTCGGCGAACGGCACGGCCTCGTCCGGCGTCCGCACCCCCTGCACGGCGATCCGGCCTTCCACCTGCATCAGGCCCGTGACGGCAAGCGAGTACCCGGTCGTGCGCATCATCGCGCTGATGCCACGCGCTTCGTCGTAATAGTCGAGCAGTTGCCACGCGGCGCCTTGGCCGTTGTGGCCGCGCACGTCCACGCGGAGCGCCACCAAGTCCCGCCCCTCGGGCTTCGTGAGCTTGGGGGACACGGCCGCAATGAACAGGTCACGCGGCACGACCTCCTTCCCCTTTACCTTCACCGGCGTGACGTCGAGGAGGCCGAGCTCCCGGATCGGGCGCATGACCGCGACGTGTCCCGGGTAACGGAGCGTCTTGTACTCCATCGTGCGGACCTTCCCCTCGTACGTCCACGGCAGGATCGAGATGCCGCCCCCGGTGTGGAACGCCTCGAGGACGCCGACCGGCGGCGGGAAAGTCACCTGCTCGACCTCGGAGAGCGCATCCACCCGGGTCGGCCGGCCGTCCCGCAGCACCCAGGAGGGAGTCGTGTAGTAGTCGAGCGCGCCCTCGAGCGAGTAGACGATCTGATAGTTCAGCGGCGGCTCGGGATGTTGTGGCAGGCCACCGACGTAGATCTTCACCGTCTCCGCGGTGCCGACCCGCCGGATCCCTTCCGCGGCGAGGATGTTCACCATCCCCGGCGCCAGCCCGCAATCCGGGATGACGGAGACGCCGCGCTCGCGCGCCGCCGCGTCGAGCTTGCGCTGCTGGAACACGATCTCCGTATTGCCACCCAGGTCGGCGCAATGCACGCCGCTCTCCACCGCTGCCTTGGAGACCTCCAGGTTGAAGTAGAACGGCGCCGCATTCAGCACGGCGTCGTGCCCGCCCATCGCCGTGCGCAGCGCCGCACCGTCCTGCACGTCGAGCTTGAGGAGGGCGAGCCGCGGGCCGGCCAGCGGTCGGAGGAACGCGGCGATGCGATCGGGCTTCAGGTCGGCGACCGTGACCCGGTCCACACCGGTGTGCTGTAACAAATCGTAGGCGCAGGCGGAACCCTGGAGCCCCGCGCCCAAAACCAGCATGCGCATGGCGCAATTGCCTCCCGCCTGCGGTGAGGAGTCAACGAGCGGCGGAAAGCTAGTGGGGCACGATGGGCGACGGAACCCCGGCAAGGTTAGATTCGCGCGCGATGACTCAGGCCGATCTCACCCGCCAGCGCCTCATCCGCGCCGCGCTCGAGCTGTTCACCACCACGGGCTACCATTTCACGACGACGCCGCTGATTGCCAGGAAGGCCGGTGTCGCCGAAGGCACCATCTATCGGCACTTCGACTCGAAACAGCACCTGCTGAACGAGCTGTACCGGGCGGCGGGACGCTGGGCCGTGCGGGTGGTGAAGGAAGCGGACGGGCTCAAGGTGGGTCCGCGCGAGAAGCTGGCGGAGCTGGGCCGGGGGCTGGTCGCCGGCGCGGCGCGGGAGCCAGCCGTCGCGCAGTTGTTCTTCGTGCAGCGCCACGCGGACCTGCTCGACGACGAGAGTCGCAAGGTCGCCCGCGACTTTCGCCTCGGCCTCGAGAGCCTGATGGCGCAAGGAAAGGCGGATGGCTCGGTGAAGCCGGGAGCGGTCGAGGTGTGGGCGGCGGTGTGGCTCGGTGTAGTGACGCTCGCGGTCGATCGCGTGGCCGGCAGGGAGTGGCCCGAGACGCACGCCGGCGTACAGCTCTCGCTCGATGCGGCCTGGGACGCTGTCGCGGCGCCCCGGCAGTGAGGCAGGGTTCGCCTGCGACCAACCGTGAGGCCGTCGGGGTCCCACGGAGCGACTGTGTGCCTGTCGCGCAGTGGGACCCCGACGGCCTCACCCCCGCCGCAGCGTGAACAGCTCGATCTCGGGCGGCGCGAAGACGCGGATCGGCACGCCGACTACGCCGATGCCGCGACTCACGTACAGTTGGCTGTCCCCGCGCTGGAAGTGCCCCATCACGTACTTCGTGATCAATCGCCCGGGGGACCACCCGATTCCGGGCACGTAGAGCTGCCCGCCGTGGATGTGCCCGGCGAGCGTCAGCGGGATGCCCCGTGGCGCAGCCCCATCCCACGCGCCCGGTCGATGCGCGAGCAGGATCTTGAACGCCGCCGCGGGAGCCGACCGCAGGGCGGCGACGACGTCGTCCGGCTGGGGATCGTCCGCCGTCCAGTTGTGCGGGTCGTCGATGCCCAGCAGCGCCAGCGTCGCGCCGCCACGCTCGATCACGTGACAGTCGTTCTGGAGGAATGTTTGCCCCGCGTCCCGGCAGCCGCGGATGACGTCGCGCTCACCGGTGTAGCGGTCGTGGTTCCCGAGCACCGTCACGACGCCGAGCGGCGCGCGCAGCTCGCGGAACGCCTGCACGTACGGCGGAATAAAGGCACGGGAGATGTCGATCATGTCCCCCGTTTGCACGATCAGATCCGGTGTAAGCGCGTTCACCTGTCGCACGATCTCCTGCATCCGCTCGGCGCCCAGATGGATGCCCGCGTGCAGGTCGGACAGGTGGAGCAGGGTGAGGCCGTCGAGCCCGGGCGGCAGGTTCGGGAAGGTGAGCGTGCGGCGCGTGAGCTGCGGGACACGGTACGCGCTCCAGATCCCGTAAATGGACAGCGCGGCCCCCGCGGCGGCGTAGGAGTACGTGGCGCGGGCAAGAAAGCGGCGGCGGGACATGAGGGAGCTGGGAGCAGCGAGCAGTTCCGGTCGGTGCGTGGTGGACGCACGCCGTGTACCGAACAGAACTGCTCCCAGCTCCCTGCTCCCCCAGAGAACGAGCTTCCCGAGCAGATAGCAGGTGACCAGCGTCCCAAAGATCCACCCGAGCAGCTGCCACGCGATCCACGGTCCCAGATACGGGATCCGTCCCACGCCCCACATGCTCCCCGACAGGGCCCGGCCGGCGACCAGGACCCAGGGGATGTTGAAGATCGCGAACGTCGCCGCGAGGCCGATCCGCACGCGCCGCGCCCGCTCGGGCCGTGCGGGGTCCGGCAGCCGCTCGCGCAGGTACACATAGAGCAGCACCTGCGGCGACACGAACAGGAGCAGATAGATTAGGCGCGTGATCATGCGGTCAGCAGCTGTCCTCGCTCTGGGCCTCGCCGTGTCCGCCACAACGCTTGCCGGCCAACAGCTGGTGGCGACGGAGCGCGCGGAGGTCGTCGCGACGATCTGGGCCGAGGCGCGCTACAATTTTGCCTTCTGGGATCGCGTGCGGGCCGACTGGGATTCCGCCCTCAGCGCGAACCTGCGGCTCGCGGCGCAGCCCCAGTCGGACGTCCTGTTCTACCGCCGGTTGCGCCGCCTCGTCGCCCTGCTGGGCGACGGGCAGGCCGCCGTGGTCCCCCCCGCCAACCTGCGGTCGCGCATTGCGCGCCCACCCTTGCTGCTCGAAAGCGTAGAGCAGCGACCGCTCATCCGCGACTACGCCGAGAACGACGAGATGCGGGTGGCGCGGCCCGAGCGACTCGCCGAGATCCTCGCGGTGCAGGGCATCCCGGCCGAGAGCTGGGTGCGGGACTCGGTGCTCCCCGAGACCTCGGCCGCGACGCCGCTGGACCGCTGGCAGCGCGCCATTCAATGGATGCTCCAGGGGGAGAAGGGCACGACCGTGAACCTCCTGCTGCGTCTTCCCGGCGGCGCCCAGCGCGGCATCAGCGTGACCCGCAGCGTCTCGCTGAACGATCGCTGGCCGCTCGAGCGACCCGACATCGAGATCGATTCCCTTCCCGGCGCGCTGGTGATGACGCGCGTCAACGCGCTCGCCGAGGAGGACGTGGTGCGTCGTTTCGACCGGGCCTTTCCGGACTTCTCGGGTGTGACGGGACTGATCGTCGATCTACGTCACGCCGCGGGCGGCGAAAGCCGCTACGGCTACGCGATTCTGGCGCGCCTCACCGGGCGCGCGTTCCCGGTAGCGCGCTGGAGAACGCCGCAATACCGCCCCGTGTTCCGCGTGTTGCGAGCGCCCGACTCCGCCTTCTCCTGGTACGGCCCGCCCCCCGATACCGTTTTCCCTTCGGGGGACCGCCCCGGCTACACCGGACCGATCGCCGTGCTGGCGTCGAACGCGACGGCCGGGGCGGCCGAGGACTTTCTGGTGGCGTTCCGGAACGCCACGCGTGGCGTGATCATCGGGGAGACGTCGGCCGGCAGTCCGGGCGAGGCGCTCACGATCGCGCTCCCCAAGAACTGGGCGATGCAGCTCTCCGTGACGCGCCACGCGTTTCCCAACGGGGAAGAGTTCGCGGGAAAGGGGATCCAGCCGGAGTTGACGGTCTCGTCGACCGTCGCCGACGTGCAGGCGGGAACGGACGCGGCCCTCGAGCGGGCGCGGGAGTACGTGGGCGCGAAGCGGCGGTAAGTCAGCAGGCCGTCGGGGTCCCCGGAGCGACTGTGTGCTTGTCGCGGAGGGGACCCCGACGGCCTGCCACTGCTACCGCTCCAGACGCTGTCGGAAGAACTGGATTACCGCTCTCCACGCGCTGTCCGCCACTTCGGGCTTCTCGCGCGAGCGCAGGAATCCGTGCCCCACCCCGGGATAGATCGCGTAGTGGTAGTCCTTCGCATACTGCTTCACCGCAGCCGCCACGTCCGTCAGTCCCGCGTCGATGCGCGCGTCGTTCTCCGCGTAAACGCCGAGCCCGCTCGCGCGGATCCGCGCGATCGCGGCGGCCTCGGGGCCGGGTCCGTAGCACACCACGAACGCTCCGAGCGCCGGGTTGTTGGTCGCGTAACGGAAGCTCTGGCCGCCGCCCCAGCAGAAGCCGATCACGCCGATCCGGTCGCGCCGCGCCGCCTTCACCGTCCGCAGGTAGGCGACCGACGCGTCGAGATCCAGCGTGACCGTGTCGGGGTTGAGCCCGGCGATCACCTTCCGCGCGTCGTCGGTCGAGGAGGGCGTGCCGCCGCGGCGCGACAACAGGTCGGGCGCGAGCGCGACGAAGCCGTCCTTCGCGAGCTGCTCCGTCGTCTGGCGGATGAAGTCCGACATCCCGAAGATCTCGTGAATCACCACCACGCCGGGCGCGGGGTCTTTGCGCTCCGGATAGGCGAGGTACGCCGTGATGGTGTCTTTGCCGCTGGGATACTTCACGTACTCGGCGTGGATGTCAGGGTGGTGGAGGCTGGTGGAGGCTGGTGGAGGATGGTGAAGGTACGACACCAGAAGTAGACCGCTCGCCAGCCCCACTACGCCGCCGCGTACCTCCACCGCCCTATTTCCCATAACTCACCCTCCAGATCCGATCGCCTGTGTCATCCGCGATCAACAGGGAGCCGTCCGCCGCGACGACGAGCCCGACGGGACGCCCCCAGCGCGAGCCGTCGGCCAGCTGCCAGCCGGTGACGAAGTCCAGGGCGGCGGTCGGCCGGCCGCTCTGCACGCGGATGCGCACGACCTTCGCGCCCGTCGGCACGCTGCGGTTCCAGGAGCCGTGGTACGTCATGAACGCGTCGCCCTGATACTCGGCGGGGAACTTCGTCCCCACATAAAACGTGAGGCCGAGCGGGGCCGAGTGCGCCTGCACGGTCAGCGCCGGGGGCTCGACGCCGGAGCAGTCCGCGTTGGGAAAAACGTCGGAATTCGGCTTCCCGGGCAGGTAACATTGCGGCCAACCGTACCACTTTCCGTCCTTCAGGATGTTCAAGTGCTCCGGCGGAATGTCGTCCCCAAAATTGTCGCGGTCGTTGTTGTTGGCCCAGAACTCGCCAGTGCCGGCGTTGAACGCGAGTCCCACCGAGTTGCGGAGCCCCCTTGCGAAGATTCGTCCACCCGAGCCGTCAAGGTTGAAGCGGGTGACGGCCGCCCTCATCGAGTCGCTCGTTGCCTCGATGCACACGTTGCACGAGGATCCCGCCGCCACGTACAACAGATTGTCGGGCCCGAACGCGAATGTCCGCGTGCTGTGACCGCCGGCGGGCAGACCGGCGACGACGGTCACCGGAGCGCCGGCGCCGGGATCGAGTCGCTCGACCGCCGTCTCCGTGGAGAAGTAGAGCGTATCCCCGCGGAACGCGATCCCCGAAGGATCGCTCAAATTCGTCAGGACCGGAACCACCGATTCCGCGGTGCCGTCGCCGTTCGCGTCCACCAACCGGACGATCTGTCCGGATCCCGACTGGGTCGCGTAGACCGTGCCGCCCGGACCGAGCGCGAGGAAGCGCACACCGCTCACGCCCGACGCGAAGATGTTGACGGTGAATCCGACGGGGACGTACAGCATGTGACCAGCGATCGGGATCGAGTCCACGCCGCCCGGCGGCGGGGGGGGCGGGGGCGGGGGCGGGGGCGGATTCTGGAACGCGGAGCGCTCCTGGCAGGCCAGGCCCAAGAGCGCGAGCAATACGGGCCGAGTCATACCTACCTCCTGACCGACGGCTGCGCGAGGAGCCGACCGTCCGGGTCGACCCGCAGATCCGCAGGTGCAACAGATACCCCAAAGGTAACGTGCGTTTCCCGTCCGGCGACGGCGATCGTACGCCGCAGCGTCGCGCCCCCCTCGCCCCGGATCTCGACCGCCACCTGCGGCAGGCGAAAGACCCCCCAGTCCGCCGGCTGGGTCTGCGAGACTGTGAGCGCGACGCGGTGTGACGCGCCATCGTAGGCCCAGCGACAGTCGAGCTTTGGGTACCCCGGCTGGTACAACCACTGCCGGAAGAACCAGTCGAGCGTCTGACCGGATGCCTGCTCCATGATACGCTCCAAGTCGCCGGAGAGCGCCGTCGAGTCGCGGTACGTTCCGTAGTATTCGCGAATCCCGCGCCAGAACGCCGAGTCGCCGACCTGGCCGCGCAGCATGTGGAGCACCCAGGAGCCCTTCTGATAGTTATTGGCGTTCAGGAGCTTGAGGACGTCGTGCTCTGCCGTGTCGACGATCGGACGGTCCACGACGCTCGAGCGGAAGTAGCTCTCCGCGTTCGCCCGCATACCATGCTCCAGCACGGAGTCGCCGTCGAGGGCGGCGCCGATCACCCAGTCGAAGTAGCTCGCGAAGCCTTCGGAGAGCCAGAGGTGGTGCCAGTCGCGCTCGGTGACGGCGTCGCCGAACCACTGGTGCGCGGTCTCGTGGCGGACGACGCCCTCACCCATGCGCCGCTCGAGGTACGGCCGGTCGGCGTAGAAGATGGCGCTCGCGTTCTCCATGCCGCCGAACTTGGTCGCAGACTCGACATGCGCGAGCTTCTCGTACGGAAACGGACCCACGAGGCGCTGCATCGCACCGACGATCTCGGTCGCGCGGCGGAATGGCACGGAGTCGGCGTAGGCCGAATCTTCCGGGTAAGTCCACACCTGGATCGGGATCAGGCGGTTCCCATCCCGCACAGAGCCGTGTACGCTCACCGCGAAGTCACCGGCCGCGAGGACCATGGTATAGGTCGGAATCGGGTGAGCTTCGTCCCACCCAATCAGCCACTTACTGCCACCATTGACGCCGTAGACGGGCGTGCCGTTCGCGACGTATTTCCACGATGGGGGCGCCACGACCGTGAAGCGCACGCGCGCCTTTTCGGATGGGGCATCCACGACGGGGAGCCAGTATCGGGCCCGTTCGGGCCAGTTGTCGGCGAATGCCACCCGACGGCCGTGCGGGTCCTGCCCGATGAGCAAGCCATCCTGGGGAGCGCCGTGATAGTCGATGAGGAGCGTGTTCTCGCCCGTGAACCAGTGGTTCGGCACGACGCGGAGCACGCGCCCGTCGTGGGCGAACCAGGCTTCCCGGACCGAATCCACCGTCATGCCGACGAGATCGAGCCGGAGCGTGTCATCCGAGGACCGCCCCCGTCGATAATGGATCGCGGCTCGAGCGTGGATGATCGTGCCGGTGTCGGGCAGCGCGATGGTGAACTCGTACCCCATGGGACGTGGCCGCGGCGACTGCGCTGTCACCGCGACCGCAAGCAAGAGCAGCATCATCGCGCCTCCTTACCAACCCTTCACCGTCTGCTACGGCCTGCCGTTCGCGTACACGCCCTCGAGCGCCGACTCCCCCGGCGGCATCCGCTCGCGACTCTGCAACGCCTCTTCGGCTGCCCGCTCCACTTGTGCCGCGACCTCCGCCTCGACCTCCTCCAGCCGCCGTGCCGCGACGCCCGACTCTTTCAACCACTCCTCATAGAGGCCGACGGGGTCCCGTTTGCCCCAGGTCTGGAACAGCGCGTCGGGGAACGTCTCGCGCGCCTCGCGCTCGTCGTGCGTCGCGTGCCCGCCCATGCGGAACGTCTCGGCGATGAGCATTGCGGGCCCCTGCCCCGCGCGGCAGCGCTCGGCCGCGATGCGCGTCGCGGCCCACGCGTCCAGCACGTTGTTGCCGTCAAACCCGGCGCTCCAGATGCCGTAGCTCGCGGGCCAGTCCCGGAAGCTCTCGGGGACATGGTGCTGGTCGAGCCGGGTGCCGAGGGCGACCTGGTTGTTCTGGATCACGAAGATGGCGGGGACCCGCTGCACGGCCGCGAAGTTGGTCCCCTCGTGCGCGGCCGCGGTCTTGGTCGAGCCGTCGCCCACCCAGGTGAGCGCCACCCGCCGCTCGCCCTTCATCTTGAACGTCAGCGCGATGCCGCTGATCACCGGCACCATGTCGCCTACCTGGGAGATCGGCTGCAGCACCCCGTGGGAGAACGAGCCGACGTGCAGGTCGCGACCGCGCGATGGCGAGTCGTCGCTCCCCAGGTACGCGCGCAGCATGTCGGCGAGGGAGAGGCCGAACTCGCAGCACGCGGCGGCGTTGCGGATCATCGGGGCGACGATGTCCGTACCCCGCTCGAGCGCGTGCACCGGACCGACGGTCGTCGCCTCTTCGCCAGTCCCCAACCAGGCCTTGGAGATGATCCCGGTGCGCACCCAGCGCTTCAACTGGATGTCGTGCAGCCGGGCGCGCAGCAGGCCGGCGTAGAGCGCGAGCCGGTCGTCGGTCGAGAGGCGCGCGACGAGCGCCGCGCGCTCGGGGGTGTGCTCGATCGTCTCCCGGAAGCGGCGCGCCAGCGCGGGGTCGGCCTTCCAGTCGACGTATTCGGGCGGATCGAACGCCGGGAAGCGCTTCAACTACTTCAGCTTCTCCTTGAACTTGGAGAACAAGCCGCCATCGCGTGTTGCGGTGAGGGCGTCGGCGAAGTCGAGCGCGGTCGAGTAGCGCGCGTCGGGATTCGCCTGCAGCGCCCGGCCCAGCGCCTTGTCGAGGTTGGCCGGGAGATCGGGCCTGAGCTGGCGGAGCGGCATCGGCTGGTCGCGCAGACGCGCGATCATCATCTCCTGCGCATTGCGCCCCTGGAACGGCAGCTTGCCGGTGAACATCTCGAAGGCCACGACGCCCAGGGCGTAGATGTCCGAGCGCGCGTCGAGCGGTCGCCCGCGGATCTGCTCCGGGCTCATGAATTCCGGAGTGCCGAGGATGATGCCGGTCGCCGTGAGCTTCGCGATCGCGGGATCGGCGCGGCGCTCCTTGGCGAGCCCGAAGTCCATCACGACGGCGCGATTCCGGCCGCCATCCTCCGGAACGAGCATGATGTTTTCGGGCTTCAGGTCACGGTGCACGATCTGGAGCTCGTGGGCGTGGTGCAGCCCCGCGCACACTTGGCGCAGCACGTCGATGCCGTTCCCGAGCTCCATCGGCCCGCCGCGCACCTCGAGGTCCGACAGCAGCTCGCCGTCCAGGAACGGCATCACCAGGTAGATCAGCCCGTCTTCGGACTCCCCGAGCCGCAGAATGCGGCACACGTTGGCGTGGTCGAGTCGCATGGCGAGGCCCGCCTCCCGGCGCAGCCGCTCCACCGAGCTCCGGTCGGTGGCGAGCTTGGGCGAGAGGACCTTGATGGCGACCTCGGCGCCGCTCGCGACCTCGCGCGCGAGATACACGTACGACATCCCGCCCTCGCCGAGCTTCTTTGTGACCTGATAGCGCGTGTCGAGGATCTGCCCCGACAGGCTGGAGGCGCGGTCGCGGCCCAGACCCCCGCGGGGCGTGCGGGGCGTGCGGACGCCGGTCTCGCCACCGGAGGGCGTCGCCGCCGCGGAGGCCTTCGACTGCGCCTCGACGAGCATGTTCCCGTCCCGCGGGCAAAAGCGCGCCGTCTCGGGGTACACCGACCCGCACTTGGGACAGCGGCGCTCGCTCATTGCCGCACCAAATTGCGCCCTTCGTTCTTGGCGCGATAGAGGGCCTGGTCCGCGAGCGCGACGAAGCTGTCCGCGCCGGTGACGCGGTCATCGGGGAACGAGGCGAGCCCGATCGAGACCGTGAGGTTGAGGGGATCCTCGCCGGGATCGGCGAAATCGTGGTGCATGATGCGGCGCCGCAGCCGCTCCGCGAAGATCGCCGAACCGTGCAGTGCCGTCTCCGGCATGACGACCACGAACTCCTCGCCGCCATACCGGGCGACCAGGTCCACCGACCGCGCCTCGCGCCGCAGAATCTCGCCGATCTGCCGCAACACCGAATCCCCGGCGATGTGCCCGCGCGTGTCGTTCACCAGCTTGAAGCGATCGATGTCGGCGAGCAGGATCGTCAGGGCGAGGTTGTACCGCCCCGCGCGGTCCAGCTCCTGCTCGAGCTCCTGGGAGAGCGCGCGGCGGTTCAAACAGCCGGTGAGCGCGTCCGTGGCGGCGAGCTTCTCCAGGCGCTTCTTGTCGGAGACCGCGGTCTCGAAATCGTACGCCTTCTCGATCGCCGCGACCGCCGTACGGATCACGGTTTCGGCGAACTGGGCGTCGGCGCGCGTGAGCGGCGGGTCTTCGCCCGTGGTGCGGAGAAAAAACACCCCGACCTGCTGGTCCTTCATGGAGAAGGGCAGCGCGACCGCGGAGCGCGTCGGGACGGTGATGCGCTCGCGCTGCCAGCGCGTGCGCTCCTCGGCGTACACCGGGTCGGTGGCGACCTCCTCCACCAGTACCGCGCGGCCGCTTGCGAGCGCGCGCTCGATCTCGGGGTAGCGGGCCAGCTCGATCTGCAGGTTGCGCAGCATCGGATTCTCGTACGCGGCCACCACGACCCCCAGCTGCTCGCCCGCCTTCGCGAGCACCATGGAGCACTTGGAGATCTGGAGCACGCGCGCGACGCGCCGCACCAGGATGTGGTAGAT
>QHTK01000008.1 GCA_003220795.1 Gemmatimonadota bacterium
CACTATGTCTTCTTCGGCGGCACGATCTTCGGCCTGTTCGCAGGGATCTACTACTGGTGGCCCAAGATGTCGGGCCGGCTGCTCGACGAGCGGCTCGGCAAGATCCACTTCTGGCTGCAATTCATCGGGATGAATCTCGCGTTCTTCCCGATGCATCTGATCGGCCTGCTCGGCATGCCGCGCCGCGTCTACACGTACGCGCCGGAGCTCGGCGTGGGCGCGCTCAATCTAGTGTCGACCACCGGCGCGTTCCTGATCGCGCTGTCGATCTTGATCTTCCTCGTCAACCTGTGGCGCAGTCGTACGCACGGCCAGCCGGCCCCGAACGATCCGTGGGGCGGGGCCACGCTCGAGTGGAGCGTCTCGTCGCCTCCGCCGGTCTACAACTTTTCGGTGATCCCGACGGTTACGAGTCGCCTGCCGCGTTGGCGCACTGAGCGTCACGGACCGATGCAGGACCCGCCCGCCACGCCGCCGGAGCCGATCCACGTGCCGGGGGGATCGTGGTGGCCCATGGTCGCGGCGTTCGCCCTGCCGGTCCTGGCGCTGGCGCCGCTCACGCAGACGCTGTGGATCGCGTTCGCCGGCGTGGCGCTCCTGATTACCGGTGTGTACGGCTGGGCGTTCGAGCCCTTCGAGGTGTGATGAGCGCGCATACCAGCATGGGGCTCGACAACCGCAAGATGGCGTTCTGGGCCTTCATCGGCTCGGAGTGCCTGTTGTTCGGGTCGCTCATCTCGACCTATCTCGTGTACAAGGGGAAGAGCGTCGTGGGGCCGTATCCCCCCGAGATCCTGAATATCCCCTTCACCTCGGTCAGCACCTTCGACCTGCTCATGTCGAGCCTGATGATGGTGCTCGCGCTGGCCGCCGTGCAGCGCGGCGACCTGAAGTGGGGGAAGATCTGGCTGTTTTCGACGGCGCTGCTCGGGCTCGTGTTCCTGGGCGGGCAGGTGTTGGAGTTCACCGAGTTCGTCCACAAGGGCCTGACGATCGGGACGAATCTGTTCGGCTGCACCTTCTTCGTCCTGACGGGAACACACGGCGCGCACGTGACCGTGGGCGTGCTGTGGCTCCTCACGCTGTGGGTCCGTGCGCTGCAAGGGAAACTGGGACGCGCCAATGCGATGACGGTCGAGATCACCGGACTGTACTGGCACTTCGTGGACGTGGTGTGGATCGTCATCTTCACCGTGGTTTACTTGATCCAATGAGCGCGGAACCCGGAGCGACCGAGCGGCACGCGCACCCGACGGCGGGGGTGTATCTGCGCGTGGCGGCGGCGCTGGTGATTCTCACCGTGCTCGAGGTGGGGGTGTTCTACGTCCCCGCGTTCCGCGTCGTGCTCGTGCCGGTCTTGCTGGTGCTGTCGGCGGCGAAGTTCACCTTGGTGGTCATGTTCTACATGCACCTGAAGGACGACAACAAGTTCTTCACCTTCTTGTTCGGCGCCCCGCTGGTGATCGCGGTCGGGGTGATGGTGGCTCTGCTGTTCCTGTTCCTGGGAGCACTGACGCTCAAGGGGGCCGCCGGAGCGGGATGATCATGCCGGCGCCGTGGCAGCGCTGGGACTGGCATGCCAGCGTGGTGATCGGGCTCGCCCTGCTGGGCGGGCTCTACGCGTATTTGGGAGGGCTGGCGGCGCCGCGCCGGCGGGTGCTGGCGTTGGGTGCAGCCCTGGGGGTGCTGGGCGTGGCACTCAACGGGCCGCTGCACAACCTGTCCGACGGCTACCTCTTCAGCGCGCACATGGTGCAGCACCTGGTGCTCACGCTGGTGTTTCCCCCGCTGCTGTTGTACGGGGCGCCGGTATGGGTGGTCCGGCCGCTGCTCGGCCCCGGCTGGGTGCTCCGGGTGGCCCACCGGGCCACGCGCCCGCTCGCAGCGGGTGCCCTCTTCTCGGCGCCGATCACGTTGTGGCACGTGCCGCAGTTCTACGAGGCGGCCCTCGAGCACCACCCGCTCCACATCGTCCAGCACCTCGTCTTCATCGCCACGGCGGTGATCATGTGGTGGCCGATCCTGTCGCCCGTCCCAGAGCTGCCGCGGGCCAACTATCCCACGCAGCTCATGTATCTGTTCGCGCTGGGCTTGCCGATGTCGCTCGCGGGTGCGCTCATTACGCTCTCGGAGCGGGTGCTGTACCCGTTCTATGCCGCGGCGCCGCGGGTGTGGGGCCTTACCCCGCTCGCCGACCAGCAGCTGGGCGGCCTGCTGATGTGGGTCGTGGGGACGATCTATC
The DNA here is from genome assembly GCA_003220795.1 of Gemmatimonadota bacterium. Taxonomy (GTDB): domain Bacteria; phylum Gemmatimonadota; class Gemmatimonadetes; order Gemmatimonadales; family GWC2-71-9; genus 20CM-4-69-16. The sequence continues at coordinate 2,243 of QHTK01000008.1, forward strand.
TGTGGGTCGCGGCGAGCGTGGTGTGGTTCCGGTGGGCCGCCCGGGAAGAATCCGCCGACGTAGAGCGGGCGGTGCCGCTGGAGGCTTATGGGAGTGTTACTCGCCCTCTTCGGTCTCCCCCAGCGGGTGCAGCCGGAGGGCCTCTTTGATCTTGGGGTGCTCCCGCCACAAGTAGAATCCCATGCCGTAGGCGGCGATGGCGTTGCCGATGGCGACGTTCCACCAGGTCAGCGCGCCGAGCAGCGGCTGCGCCAGCACTGCGAGCATGATGTAAAACCCGAATTCGAACACCGCGAAGGTGACGACGATGAGGTACAAGGTGGGTGGGGCGACCTCGACTTCGGCGGCGAGCGCGGCCGCCACGGTGCCGACGATGATGAAGGCACACACGTGGATCATGGTGTAGGGAACCACGCGGGAGAAGGCGATCACGACCTTGCTCGGATCGTGCTCCTGGAAGAAGACGGCGGAGCCTAGCATGGCGGGCGTGAAGAACGGTCGTCCCGCGATCACGTCGACGATCAGGAACCAGAGCGCGACGGCCCCGGCACCGATGAGCCCCGCGATGAACCCCTCACGCAGGATCCGCGTCAGCTGCATGCTCGCTCCCGGGATCGGTCTCCGGTTCCAATATAGCGCGACCGGAAGGGGCAGCTAGATTGGGGGCGACTTGGACCACGCGAGATGCACATGCTTCGCCTCGCTCGCCCCGTCATCTACCCGCTGGCGCTGCTCGTCGGCTCGCTGTTCGTCGTCGCCGCCGCGCTGGCGCATCCGGATCTCACGGGAGACGGCGCCGCCCAGCTCAGCGTGATTGCCCGCTCGGAAGCGTGGCGGGCGATCCACTGGGCGTTCCTCTTCGGGTTCACGCTCGCACTCACGGGGCTCGTCGGCGTCATGGGGATGCATGTCGGCACACCGGGCGAAGCCGCGGCCCGGGCGGGCGTGCTCGTGGCGATCTTCGCCTACGGCGCGTGGGCGGTGGTAGTCACCTTCATGGTCGGCGCGGGCTGGACCCTGGCGCGGAGCTACGTCGCCGCCGAGCCCGGTCTCACCGCGACGCACGCGGTGTTCCTGTACGACATGCTGCATCCGTTTGCCCTCGCGGCGCAGCGCACGGCGGGGTTCGCCCTCGGGATCGCGACCTATCTGTTCGGCTGGGCGGTGATCAACGGGAAGGTGCTGCCGCGGCGCCTGGGTGCGGGGGCGGTGGCCGGTGGTCTGATCGCCGCGGGACTGGCGCTCGCGTTCCCGGAAAGTACGAAGGCCGACGAGGCGGCCTTCGTACTTCCCGTGCTGTGGCAGGTGGTGACTGGCGCGGCGTTGCTGCGACGGCCCTGACGATCAGCGGGCCCGCAGCCGGACGATCCGGCTCGACCAGCCGTTGGACGCCGGGTCGCCGGTGCGAGTCATGACCCGCAGGGTGACGATGTCGCCCGACTTCCCCTTGCGGAGCGCCTCGCGGAATGCAGCCCGAGTCCGGGTCGGCGTGCCGTTCACGGAGACGATGATGTCCGGCGCGCCGTCGTCCGCACTGGACAGGCGCCCGTACGCCGGTCCGTCGGGCGATACTTCGGTGACGACCATCCCGCCGCCGGCTTGCGTGAAGACCGCGCTGAGCCGGGTATCCTGGCGGTCGTCCTGTGAGAGCGGCTCCACCGAGATGCCCAGCGCCTCCTCCTTGGCGGAAGCGTCGCTCTTGGGCTTGGCACGGCCCGTCGCCGCGACCTCGGTCTCCGAATCGCTCGGCGCGCGTGCCAGGCGCACCGTGAACGTCTTCTTTTCGCCACCCTGCCGCAGCACCGTCACGTCGACGCTCTCGCCGGGCCGCTTGAAGCCCACCTTCTGCTGCAGCTGCGGCGTATTGTCGACCGGCTGCCCGTCGAGCGCCACGATCACGTCGCCCGGCTGGATGCCTGCGTCCTTGGCGGGCGACTGCCCGGGAGCGAAGTCCTCCACCAGCACGCCGCGGATCTGCTTCAGGCCGACGGCCTCAGCGTCGTTCTGCCCCGCGTCGTCGATGCGGATCCCCATGACCGCGCGCTCGACGTGGCCCGTCTTCACCAGCTGGTCCATCACGGTGCGGGCGAGGTTGATCGGGATCGCGAATCCGTACCCCGAGTAGAAGCCGGTCTCGCTCGCGATCGCCGAGTTGATGCCGATCACCTGGCCCTGGATGTTGACGAGCGGGCCGCCCGAGTTGCCGGGGTTGATCGCCGCGTCGGTTTGAATGAAGTCCTGGATGCCGTAGCTCGGGTGGGGCAGGCCCTGCAGCAAGCGCCCCTTCGCGCTCACGATGCCGGCCGTGACCGTGAAGTTGAACTCGAGCGGATTGCCGATCGCGAGCACCCACTCGCCCACGCGGGTCGAGTCGGAGTTGCCGAACCCGACCGTCGGCAGGTTGCGGGCGTCGATCCGGATCACCGCGACGTCGGTGTTGGCGTCGGTCCCCACGACCTTGGCCGTGAACTCGCGCTTGTCGTACAGCCTCACGGTGACTTTGTCCGCACCGGCGACGACATGGTTATTGGTGAGGATGTAGCCGTCGGGGGAGACGAGGAAGCCCGAGCCCGATCCCCGCTCCACCTGCGGGCGACGGCGCATCTGGGGGAAGAAGTCTTCGAACCCTGGCGGCAGCCGCTGGCTCTCCGCCCGCTCGACCTTTTGCGACGTGATGAACACGACCGCCGGCTTGACGTGGTCGGCGACGGCCACGAACGCGTTGCCGATGTCGGCCGCGGGCTTGGCGGCGGGGATCTGGAACGCGGTCCCCCCCGCCGCTTGCGCCTCGGGGATGAGGGGCGTCGCGCCACCCTTCCTGGGCAGATCGAGCGTGGACGCGAACGCCAGCCCGAAGACGAAGGCCAGGGCTACCAGGGCCCCGAATTTCAACCAGTCTCTCGTACGCACCGCCATCGCTGTCTCCTTTATTTCTTCTTGTCGTCGTCCACGATCTCGTAGTCGGCGTCGACGACGTTGTCCTTCGGCTCGGCTGCGGGCTCCGCCGGACCGGCTCCGGGCGGCGGCTCCGCGCCGGGGGCCCCGGCGCCGCGCTGTGCGGCGTAGAGCGACGCGCCGGCCGCGGAGTAAGCCTGCTGCAGCTCGTCCAGGGCTCTCGAGATCTCGTCCGCGCTTCCCGAGCGGAGGGCCTGCTTCGCGCCCTCGACCGACTTGTCTAGCCGCGTCTTGAGTGAGGCGTCGAGCTTCTCCACCCACTCTTTGGAATTCTTCTCCACCTCGTACACCAGCGTGTCGAGGCGGTTGCGCCGCTCGATCTCTTCACGGCGCCGCTTGTCCTCCGCCGCGTGCGCCTCCGCATCCTTGACCATCTTGTCGATGTCTTTGTCACCGAGCCCCGACGACGCCTCGATGCGGATCTTCTGCTCCTTGCCGGTCGCCTTGTCCTTGGCAGACACGTGCAGGATGCCGTTCGCGTCGATGTCGAACGTCACCTCGATCTGCGGCACGCCGCGCGGGGCGGGCGGGATACCGGTCAGCTGGAACTTCCCGATCGTGCGGTTGTCCAGCGCCATCTGGCGCTCGCCCTGCAACACGTGGATCTCGACCGTGGTCTGATTGTCCTCCGCCGTCGAGAAGATCTCCGACTTCTTGGTCGGGATCGTCGTGTTGCGCGGTATGAGAACGGTGGTGACCCCCCCCAGGGTTTCAATGCCGAGCGACAGCGGCGTCACGTCGAGCAGCAGAACGTCCTTCACCTCGCCCGCGAGCACGCCGCCCTGGATCGCGGCCCCGATCGCCACGACCTCGTCGGGGTTTACGCCCTTGTGGGGCTCCTTGCCGAAGAAGCTCTTGACGATCTCCTGGACTTTGGGCATCCGGGTCTGGCCGCCGACGAGAATCACCTCGTCGATCTCCGAAGGCTTGAGGCCGGCATCCTTCAGGGCCTGCTCCATCGGGGGGATGGTGCGCTTGACGAGATCGTCGACGAGCTGCTCGAGCTTCGCCCGGGTGAGCGTGATGTTCAGGTGCTTGGGCCCGGACTGGTCCGCCGTGATGAACGGGAGATTGATCTCCGTCTGCATCACGGTCGACAGCTCCATCTTCGCCTTCTCGGCGGCCTCTTTGAGCCGCTGCAGGGCCATCGGGTCCTTGGACAGGTCGATCCCCTGGTCGCGCTTGAACTCCGCCACGAGCCACTCCATGATGCGGGCGTCGAAGTCGTCGCCGCCCAGGTGCGTGTCGCCGTTGGTCGACTTGACCTCGAACACGCCTTCCGCGAGCTCGAGGACCGAGATGTCGTACGTGCCGCCGCCCAGATCGTAGACGGCGACTTTCTCTTCCTTCTTCTTCTCGAGGCCGTAGGCCAGCGCCGACGCCGTCGGCTCGTTGATGATCCGCACCACGTCGAGGCCGGCGATCTTGCCGGCGTCCTTGGTGGCCTGGCGCTGCGAGTCGTTGAAGTACGCGGGGACGGTGATCACGGCCTTCTCGACCTTGTGGCCGAGGTAGTCCTCCGCCGTCTGCTTCATCTTCTGCAGGATCATGGCGGAGATCTCGGGCGGTGTGTAGCGCTTCCCCTGAATTTCGACCGAGGCGAGCCCGTTCGGTCCCTCGACGACCTTGTAGGGAACGCGCTTCGTCTCCTCCACCACCTCGTTCATCCGCCGGCCCATGAAGCGCTTGATCGAAAAGACCGTATTCTGCGGGTTGGTCACGGCCTGGCGCTTCGCCACCTGGCCGACAAGACGCTCACCGTCTTTGGTGAACCCGACCACGGACGGCGTGACGCGCCCACCTTCGGCATTGGGAATGACGACGGGATCGCCGCCCTCCATCACTGCGACCACCGAGTTGGTGGTCCCGAGGTCGATCCCGATGATTTTCTCAGCCATGACGACGACTCCTTAACATGAGGGTGATGCACATACCGCGTCGCTCGTCGCACAAGCAATCAGCGTGCCTCCGAAAGATGCCAAAAAGGCAGACGGAAGGCTATCTTTAGCGGACGTGTTTCCCTACAAAGACGAGAATCCCACCGACTTGGCGCCGGTCATAACGATCGGCGTCATCGCCCTCAACGTGCTGGCCTGGGTGTTCATCCAGGGGCTCGGTGCGGACGAGCCCCTGGCACGCTCGGTGTGCCAGCTCGGCCTTATACCGGCCGAAGTCCTGCGTGCCGCTCCTGCCGGCACCTCCGTGCCGCTCGGCCCCGGCCTGCGCTGCGTCCTGACCGCCGACCCGCACTGGTGGACCGTCCTCACCTCGATGTTCATGCACGGCGGGTGGTTCCATCTGCTCGGCAATATGTGGTTCCTGTGGGTGTTCGGGAACAACATCGAGGACTCGATGGGGCACACGCGCTTCGTCGTGTTCTATCTGCTGAGCGGCGTGGCCGCCGCCGCGACGCAGGTGCTGGTCTCGCCGCACTCGGTCGTGCCGATGGTGGGCGCCTCCGGCGCGATCAGCGGCGTCATGGGCGCGTACATCCTCCTCTATCCCCGGGTGCGGGTGCACACGCTGGTGACGCTGGGGTTCTTCGTGACGACGGTGGCGCTGCCGGCCTACGTGATGCTCGGCTACTGGTTCGTGCTGCAGCTCCTCATGGGTGCGGTGGGCTCGGTCTCGCGCGTCGAGGGAGGCGTGGCCGTGTGGGCGCACGTGGGCGGGTTCGTCGCCGGCATGGCGCTGATCAAGCTGTTCGCGAACCGGGACTACCTCGAGCGGCGGCGGGGCGGGGTCGTCATCCTTCCGCGTGATGCTTGATGGTCTTCCCCTCCACGACGAAGACCACGTCTTCGGCGATGTTGGTGGCTAGGTCCGCCACGCGCTCGAGGTTGCGGCTCACCAGGAACAGCTCCATGGCGGCGCCGATGATGTGGGGATCTTCCATCATGTGAGTGAGGAGGATCCGGAAGACCGAGCGGTTCAGCGCGTCCACCGAGTCGTCCCGCCGGCAGATGTCCCGGCCCAGCACCGCGTCGCCTCGCACGAACGCATCCAGGGCGCCCGACAGCATGCCCCGTGCCTGCCGCGCCATCTCGACGAGCTCCGGTTCCGGGGCGACCAGGTGCGCCGCCAGCAGGCGCTCGGCGCACTGCGCGATGTTCACCGCGTGATCTCCTACGCGCTCCAGGTCGTTCGCGATCTTCATCGCCGCGAGCAGCAGTCTGAGGTCGCGGGCCATGGGCTGTTGCGTGGCCAGCAGGTCCACGACCGTCTCCTCGATCTCCATCTCGAGGCTATCGAGCATGCCGTCCCCCGCGATGACCTGCGCCGCGAGGGCTCCGTCGCGTTTGAGCACGGCGTCCAGCGCCGTCCCGAGGGCCACCTGGGCGTCGGCCGACATGTTGAGGAGCTTTGACTTGAGCTCCGAGAGCTCGTCGTGGAAGTGGCGGTGTGGTGCTGTGGCGCTCATCCGAACCGTCCTGTGATATAGGCCTCGGTTCGCTCGTCCGACGGCCTGGTAAAGAGCTGCTTGGTGTCCCCGAACTCGATGAGGCGACCGAGGTAGAAGAATCCCGTGTAGTCCGAGACGCGGGACGCCTGCTGCATGTTGTGCGTCACGATCACGATGCTGAACGCCTGTTTGAGCTCGACCATGAGCTCTTCGATGCGCTGCGTCGCGGCCGGATCGAGGGCCGAGCACGGCTCGTCCATGAGGAGCACTTCAGGCTCGTTGGCGAGCGCGCGTGCGATGCACAAGCGCTGTTGCTGCCCGCCTGACAGGCTCGTCCCGGGCGCCTGCAGGCGATCCTTGACTTCGTCCCACAGCGCCGCGCGGCGCAGCGCGCGCTCGACGCGCTCGGGCATGTCGCGCTCCGCGCAGAGCGTGTTGATCCGCGGGCCGTAGGCCACATTGTCGAAGATAGACTTGGGGAACGGGTTCGGCTGCTGGAATACCATCCCGACGACCTGGCGCAGCGCCACGGGGTCGGTCCCCCGGGAGAACACGGAGACGCCTTCGAGCAGGATGTCCCCCGCGTGACGCGAGTGCGGGATGAGCTCGTTCAGACGGTTGATCGACCGCAAGAACGTGCTCTTGCCGCACCCGGACGGTCCGATGAGCGCGGTCACGGCCTGGCGCGGAACGGTGAAGTTCAGGTCGAACAGCGCCTGGGTGTTCCCGTACCAGAAGCTGTAGCGGCGCACGTCCAGGATCGGCGTCGCGAACGGCGTCGGCCGTATCGCGGCGCGCGGCACCTGGGGGCGCTCTTGCTGCAAGGGCGGCAGCGCCACGGTCATCCAAACCTCCCCGTGATATATGCTTCCGTCCGCTCCTCCGTGGGCCGGGTGAACAGCTCGTCGGTGCGGCCGACCTCGACGAGGTCGCCCAGGTAGAAGAACGCCGTGTAATCCGACACGCGCGCCGCCTGCTGCATGTTGTGGGTGACGATCACGATGGTGTACAAGCGCTTGAGCTCGTGGCACAGCTCTTCGATGCGCTGCGTCCCGGCGGGATCGAGCGACGCCGTCGGTTCGTCGAGCAGCAGCACCTCCGGCTGAGGCGCGAGCGCCCGGGCGATGCAGAGGCGCTGCTGTTGGCCCCCGGACAGCGCGAGCGCGCTCGCCCGCAGCCGATCCTTCACTTCGTCCCACAGCGCCGCCTGGGTGAGCGCCCGCTCGACGACCTCGTCCAGCGCGCGGCGGCCGCGGTGCCCGTTCACGCGCAGGCCCGCCGCGACGTTGTCGTAGATCGACATCGTGGGGAACGGCGTGGGGCGTTGAAACACCATGCCGATCCGACGGCGCAGCTGCACGGGGTCGATGGCGTCGTCGTACACGTCGGCGCCGTCCAGCAGCACGCGGCCGGTGACCCAACCGCCCTCGGACAGCTCGTGCATCCGGTTCAGGCAGCGCAGGAAGGTGCTCTTGCCGCAGCCGGACGGGCCGATCACGGCCGTCACCGTGTGCGCCGGGAAGAGGATGGTGACATCCTTCACGACCGCACGGCGCCCGTACAGGGCGGTGAGGCGCACCGTCTCGAGCCGGAGCCGGGTGTCAGCGGGCGGCGCCATGGCCTTGCCGGATCGCCCACCGGGCCGCGACGCCCAGCAGCAGCACCAGCCCCATGAGGACGATCGCCGCCGCCCACGCCAGGCGGTGCCACTCCTCGAACGGCCCCGTCGCGTAGGTGAAGATCTGCAGCGACAGGGTCTGCATCGGCAGCAGCACACTGGTGCTGAAGTTGAGGTTGCCGAGCGCGGTGAACAGGAGCGGCGCGGTTTCCCCCGCGATGCGCGCGATGCCCACGAGGCAGCCGGTGACGATCCCCGCGAGCGCCGTGCGGGCTACGATCCGCAGCGACGTGCGCCAGCGCGGGTAGCCGAGCGCGAGCGCGGCCTCCCGCAACGACTGGGGCACGAGCCGCACCATCTCTTCGCTGGTGCGCGCGATCATCGGAACCATCAGGGCCGCGAGCGCGACGGCGCCCGCCAGCGCGGAGAAGCGCCCCATCGGCCTGACCAGCCATGTCCAGGCGAAGATACCGATCACGATCGACGGCGTGCCGTTCAATACGTCGGCGACGAAGCGCACGATCCAGCCGAGACGGCCGGAGCCGTACTCGGCGAGGTACAGGCCGGTGCCGATGCCGATGGGCAACCCGATCAGCGCGGCCAACCCGACGACGATGCCCGTCCCGACGATCGCGTTGGCGACCCCGCCACCAGTCTGGCCCGCAGGAACGGGATTCTGGGTGAAGAAGTCCCAGCTGAGGGACGACGCCCCCTTGGCGATCAGGTCGCCGAGGATGAGCACGAGGGCCAGCACCACGGTGAACGACAGCGCCGCCACCAGGCCCGTCATCAGGCCGCTCGTGACGTGGCGGCGCAGGCTGCGGGCGCTCACAGCGCGCGGCTCCCCACCGCCGTGCCGCGCGCCACGCGCCAGATGAGGAGGCGCGCGCAGGCGTTCACGATCACCGTGATGACGAAGAGCACGAGGCCGACCTCGAACATGGCGGCCAGGTGCAGATCGGTGACCGCTTCGGTGAACTCGTTGGCGATCGCGGCGGCCATGGTGTAGGCGGGCTGCAACACCGAGACGCTGATGTCGTGGCGATTGCCGATGACCATCGTGACCGCCATCGTCTCGCCGAGCGCCCGGCCCAGCCCCAGGATCATCGCGCCGATGAGTCCGGCGCGGCCGTAGGGCACGACCGCGGTCCACACCGCCTCCCACCGTGTCGCCCCCATCCCGAGAGCGGCCTCGCGCTGGTTGGCGGGGACAGCCAGGAGCACCTCGCGGGACACCGCGGCGACGTAGGGGACGATCATGATGGCGAGGATGATGCCACCGGCGAGCAGCGAGCTGCCGTAGAACACGCCGCTGAACAACGGCGTCCAGCCCAGCGCGGCGCGCAGCGGCGGCACCACGTAGCTCCGCAGGAACGGGATCAGGACGAAGATCCCCCACAGCCCGTACACCACGCTCGGGATCGCCGCGAGCAGCTCCACCAGGAAGGCGATCGGCTGGCGCAGCCATTTGGGCGAGAACTCCGTCAGGTAGATCGCGACGCCGAGGGCGAGCGGCACCGCGAGCAGCAAGGCCAGCAGGGAGGACGCGAGCGTCCCGAAGATCATCGGCGCGGCGCCGAACACGCCGGCCACGGGATCCCACACCGACGTCCACACGAACCGCAGCCCGAACCGCTTGATCGCGGGCCACGCTCCCACCACCAGCTCGGCGAGCAGTGTGAGGAGCAGCAGCGGGAGCACGAGCGCCAGCGCCGTGAGGGTCATGCGATACAGCCGGTCGCCCAGGTTCATCCCTCGC
>QHTK01000094.1 GCA_003220795.1 Gemmatimonadota bacterium
CGCGATCTGGTCGTAGGCCCGCCGTACGTCGTCCCTGGCTCGACCTTCGAACGTCGCACGGGCCAGCTGGCGCCGGGTCACGACGTCGTAGGCCCGGGCACTCACTTGCAGCCGTTCGCCCGTCACGATGATTTCGCCCGTCACCGCCGTCCATCCGCCGGTCTCCGCCGCCACAGGGCGGAGGCGCGCGAGGTCCATGACGTCCCCGGGGTGGAGCTCGTGCCGGCGCAGCGCCGGATACAGCCGCTCGTCGGGGACGACCGTCAACTCCGTCCACTGGCCGAGCGCGTCCGCCAGCATCGTGGGGGACGCTTCGACCAGCCATTGATAGGCGGCGATGCGCGACAGGTTGCGAAACGGGAGAATGAGAAATGTGCGCGCCCGGTCGCGCTCGGCAGGAGGCGGGGACGTAGCGGCCGCCCCGGGCGCTCCCCGACTACACGGCGGGGCCGTACCGTCGGGGCACTGAGCTCCGGCGGACCTCACGACCAGCGCGGAGAGCAAGGCCACAATGACGGCACCGTGGCGACCGGGCGACATACGTCGGACCAACATCGCGCGGCCGCTCGGATCCGGCAAGGCGGGAGCTGGCGACGTCAAGCAACGGCGCCGTTGGCACCACCGTTGGCACCACGACCAGCCGGATTTTAGCGCACCCCATGATGATGCGGCGTGGATCCACGCGGACCGCTCGCTCCAGCATCCTTGGTCGGTGAACCTGCATCGTGGAGCGAGCCCCCTTCGGAGCGCCGCGCGACATCGAAGCTGAACATCATCCCGCTCTCGGTATGTTCCGCGATGTGGCAGTGCGCCATCCATAGCCCGGGATTCGTGACATCCAGCAGGATGTCCACCGTCTGTCCCGCGCGCAGGAGCACCGTGTCCTTCCACACGAGATTGGACTCCCGGTTGCCATCCCTCGATAGGATCAGGAAGCGGCCGGCTCCGTGGATGTGGAAGGGATGGTGCATCGGATGATCCGACTCCATCTCGTTCACTAGCCGGATCTTCACCCGATCACCCACTGTAAACGCCCAAGCGATGGCGCCGTTCTCGGCCCCGGTCTGCCGGTCGACGAGCTTCCAGATCATGTTGCTAGGGTCCGACGCGCGGTTGATCGCTGGCATTAGGTCCTCCCACTCGAGACCGTCGCCTCCTTCGTGCCCGCCGTGCGGCGGGCCATCGTGCGGTTTCGGAGCGGGCACCCCTGGCACGTCCGAGAGCACCAGCTTCATCCAGCATCTTGGGCATCGCCCCGGCTTCGAGGCCGTGACCTCCGGGTGCATGGGGCAGACGTAGGAGGCCGGGACCACCGTGGTCGTCTGCACCGCCACCAATTTCATAAAGCACTTCCGGCACCTCCCCGGCTCAGAGGCGGTGACGTCTGGGTGCATGGGGCAGGCGTATGTGGACGCCGTCTTGTCGTCCTCTCCGTACAAGAGCGGCATGGAAGAGATGAACGCTAGCACCTTGTCCGGTGCTCGCTCGACGTCGTGCCCAATCGCTTGATGCTCGGCGGTGAGTTGGGGGTCGACGCGCAGCACGTCGAACGACCGAGCGGCATCGCCAGCCTCAGCGGCTGAGACCGAGAACCCACCGAGGTCGTAGACATGGTCCGGGGTACGATGCTCGAGCCGCACGTCCCCCGGGGTGTCGAACAGCACGTCGACAACCGCTCGTTCGGAAGGCGCGAGCAGCACAGCGTCGACGAACGTCTCGCGCTCGTAGCGACCGCTGTCACCACCGACCAGCTTCGCGCGCGCGCCGCGAACGGCGAAGTTGAAGATGCGCGTGTTCGCCGTGTTGACGAGATAGAGGCGCACGACCTCCCCCAGAGCCGCCTCGCCGGAGAACGCGGTCTCGCCGTTGATCAGCAGGACGTTGCCGAACCGCCCCATGGCGGTGAAGGTCGGCGTGGACCGGCGGAAGGGCGCGATCTGGCCGCCCTCGACGAGCAGGTCGTCTAACGTGAGGGTCAGCTGCCGGTCGACGGCAGGCCAATACGACGGGTCGGAGGGCTCGACGACGATTGTGCCGTACAACCCCATCTCCTGCGCGAAGTCTTCCCGGATGTGCGGGTGGTACCAATAGAGCCCGGCGTCGGGGAACTGGACCTTGTAGGTGAACGTGCCGCCGATCGGGATCGGCGCCTGCGTCTCGTGTGGGACGCCGTCGTAACGGTTCTCCAGCCGCAGGCCGTGCCAGTGAACGGTCGCCTCGATGTCGCCGTCGTTGGTCACCTGCACTGTGATCTCCGACCCTTGATCGACGTGCAGTGTCGGACCGGGGATCGACCCGTTGTAGGCGAGCATGCGCAACACAGCGGCGTCGAGGCCCTTGCGCACGGGAGAGATGCGCAGGTCGAATCGATCGCCGTCGTGAAGCCGGATCACGCTCGGCCTCGACACGTCCGAGAGCCCCGCGGTCTCAGTCGTGAATAGGTCCTGAGGATCGACGCGCCTCGCTTCCATGGTCTTGCTCACGGGTTGCGATCCGGAGATGGTGACGCGCTCCGAAGAGGGCCGCGAGAGAACCCCTCTCAGGTGACTGACGATCTGAGCACCGATGGTGCGGACGACTCCAAAGATTCGCCGAATGAGCGAAGGTGTCTGGGACATGATATCGGCGATCCTCAGGTCGGAGTCTGTAAGGGAGGGAGCGACAACGCGTCTTACGCTGGCTCGGGATGCTAGCTCCAATGATGCTTCGAGGCAAGCCGCGCAACGAGTTGAATCGTCTAACCGCCGGCCTTTCGCCACAGATTGACTGCGGTGGAGTACCGCACGGAACGGCACGTCGCTAAGTTACGCACCGCGCCACCGTAGCTCAGTGGTAGAGCTCTCGATTCGTAATCCGGCACGGCCAGCGCCCACCAGCGCTGGCCGTCGTGTTTTCAACAAGTTAGGCGACGCGATCGACGACTGACGCTCGCGAGGAACGCCCCGTTTGGCACCAACGTGGACACCACAGTCGGAGGTGCCGCAACGTATCTCCGCCACAGCGGTAGTGGCTCATGGCGTCCCGTCGAGAAGCCCGCTCCCATAGTGGGGCGGGTTTCGTGCTTTCCAGGCACTCCC
>QHTK01000009.1 GCA_003220795.1 Gemmatimonadota bacterium
CCATCGATCTGCTGAATCCCGCGCCGCCCGAGGACGGCGACGCCGGGCTCGCCCAGATCGAGCAGATGGGACGGAAGTTGATCGAAACGCTGCAGACCTTCCGCGTCGAGGGCTCGATCGCCGGGCGCACGGTCGGGCCAGTCGTGACACAATACGAGGTCGCCCCCGGACCGGGGGTGAAGGTCGGCCGCATCGCGGCGCTCGCCGACGATCTGGCGTTGGCGATGCGGGCCCAGTCGCTCCGCATCGTCGCGCCGATCCCGGGGAAGGCGGCCGTCGGCATTGAAGTGCCGAACCCCATGCCGCGCATGGTGCATGTGCGCGAGCTCATCGAGGGGGAGGAGTTTCACCGCGGCACGCGCCTGCTCCCCATCTCGCTCGGCAAAAACCTCGAGGGCGAGCCCGTGGTGGCCGACCTGGCCAAGATGCCGCACCTGTTGATCGCCGGCGCCACGGGCTCGGGAAAGTCGGTGTGCATCAACACGATCATCACGAGCCTGCTGTACCGCTATCCGCCACAGGAGCTGCGGATGCTGTTGATCGATCCGAAGATGGTCGAGCTTTCGATGTACAACGCGCTTCCCCATCTGCGCCATCCCGTGGTCACCAACAATCAGAAGGCCGCGACCGCGCTCAAGTGGGCGGTGCGGGAGATGGAGCGCCGCTATCAGCTGTTCCACGCCAATCACGCGCGCAACATCACCGACTTCAACCGCAAGGTGCGCGACGGCAAGCCGCTCAAGGGCCAGCGCGAGACGCTCGCCACGCAAGCGGGGGGAGGCGTCCAGCAGGAGCTGCCGTTCGATGCGGACTACACCGAGGGGGTGCTGCCCTACGTCGTGGTGATCTTGGACGAGCTCGCCGATCTCATGATGACCGTGCAGCACGAGGTCGAGACGCCGCTCGCGACGCTGGCGCAGAAGGCGCGCGCCGTGGGGATCCATCTGATCCTCGCGACGCAGCGGCCATCGGTGAACGTCATCACGGGCCTCATCAAGGCGAACTTTTCCTGCCGGATCGCGTTTCGCGTCGCCTCAAAGGTGGACAGCCGCACCATCCTCGACCAGAACGGCGCGGAGACGTTGCTGGGGAACGGAGACATGCTGTTCCTGCCCCCCGGCAAGAGCGAGCCGGTCCGCATCCAGGGCTGCTTCATCTCGACCGACGAGACCGAGCGGCTCATGGGATGGTACACCGACCGCCGCGCCCAACTGGAGCGGCGCGTCGAAGTGGACATCATCGAGCAGATGGAGCAGCTCGCCGACGCGGAAAAGGCCGGGGAAGGGGGTGCGGGACAGGGGGAGGGAGCAGGTCAGCGGGATCCGCTGTTTCGCCAGGCTGCCGAAGTCTGCATCCAGAACCAGATCGGCTCGACCTCGCTGCTGCAACGGCGCATGAGCATCGGGTACGGCCGGGCGGCCCGCATCATCGATCAGCTGGAGCTGGCCGGGATCCTCGGGCCTGCCAACGGCAGCAAGCCGCGCGACGTCCTCATCGGGCTGGACGACTTGGAGGAGATCACCGGCGACTGACTCTCAGCGGCGGTACGTACGCGCCACGTCCAAGACCGCCGCGATCACGTCTGCGACGTCACGGTCGGACAGTCCCGGGTGGAGCGGCAGGCTCAGCAGGCGACGATAGTTGTCGTGGGCGATCGGGAAGGCGTCCGGCGCGTAGCCGTACTTGTCCCGGTAGTACGGGTGCAAGTGGACGGGGATGAAGTGGACCGACGTCCCGATGTTCCGGGCCGTGAGCTCCTCGATGAATCGATCGCGCCCGATGCGGAGCGCCTCCGGCCGAAGCCGCAGCACGTACAGGTGCCAGGCCGGCTCGACCTCCGGCCGAGCGACCGGGGGCTCGAGGGCTTCGTCTGCGGCGAATGCCGCGGTGTACTGCGCCACCACGTGCCGCCGCCGGCGTTGAAACGCGTCCTGCCTGCGGAGCTGGCACAGCCCGATGGCGGCTTGAATGTCGGTCATGTTGTACTTGAAGCCCGGGAGCAGCACCTCGTAGCGCCAGCTCGCGCCCTGATCGTAGCGCTTCCATGCGTCCCGGCTCATGCCGTGCAGGCTGAGCACGCGCGCGCGGTCGAGGAACGCCGGCTCGCCGGTGAGCATGCCCCCTTCCGCGGTGGTCAGATTCTTCGTCGCGTAGAAGCTGAACGCCGCCGGGTTCGTGCCGGCGCCGATGAACCGTCCCTTGTACCGCGCCGGGATGGCGTGCGCCGCGTCTTCCACCACCGTGAGGCCATGGGCCCGTGCCACGGCCTCGATCGCATCGAGATCGGCCGGATGGCCGGCGTAATGGACCGGGAGGATCGCCCGCGTGCGGGGCGTCACGGCGGCAGCGATCTGCCGCGGGTCGATGTTCAGCGTGTCCGGCTCCACATCGACCAGCACGGGACGCGCGCCGACGTGCTCGATCACGTTGACCGAAGCGCAGAACGTCAGCGGCGTGGTGATGACCTCGTCGCCCGGACCGATCCCCAGCGTCGCCAACGCCGTGTGCAGCCCGGCGGTGCAGGAGTTCAGCGCCAGCGCGCCGGGCGCTCCCACGAACGCGGCAAACTCCCGCTCGAACGTCCGCGTCTTCGGGCCGGTCGTGATCCAGGCCGACTTGAGCGTGTCGACCACCGCATCGATTTCCGCTTGCCCGATTTGCGGAGGGGCAAACGTCAGGAACGTCCGCCGGCGCGCCGGAGCGGGCGCGAGCATCGGGACGCCGGCCGGCAGGCCGCCGCCGGTCACGCGACCTGACCGGTAGAGGCGGGCGCGAGGTCGACCGCCTCGGCCGCCGCCGACCCCTGCCAGGGGACATACTCGGGTACGAGCGCCGCGATGCCGCGCAGCACGCCCTCGTCGTCGCCCAGCGTCATGAGCGAGACGAGG
Source organism: Gemmatimonadota bacterium (assembly GCA_003220795.1). Lineage (GTDB taxonomy): Bacteria > Gemmatimonadota > Gemmatimonadetes > Gemmatimonadales > GWC2-71-9 > 20CM-4-69-16. The sequence continues at coordinate 2,889 of QHTK01000009.1, forward strand.
TGACTCAAGCCCCGGCGCAGACCCGTGGAGTCGCTCATGCTCGGTGCGATGACGCGGATTTTCTCGACCGTCGTCGGGTGCGCGGCTTCGTTCGACGCGAGCAGCTCCTCCTCCAGCTTCTCCCCCGGCCGGAGCCCCGTGAACTCGATCTGGATGTCCTGGTGCGGCACGTACCCGGAGAGGCGGATGAGCTGCTCGGCGAGGTCGAGAATCCGCACCTGCTCGCCCATCTCGAGCATGGCGATCCGCCCGGCGGCCTCCGGCAGCGCCGCGGCCTGTACCACGAGCTGCACGGCTTCCGGAATCGTCATGAAGTAGCGCTTCACCTCGGGGTCGGTCACGGTGAGGGGGCCGCCGGCGGCGAGCTGGAGCTTGAAGAGCGGCAGCACGCTGCCATCGGACCCGAGCACGTTCCCGAAGCGCACGACGCGGAAGTCGGTCCCCGACGCCGCCAGATACGGCAGCTCGAGCACGACGCGCTCGGCGACCCGCTTCGTGGCGCCGAGCACGCTCGTCGGGTTCACGGCCTTGTCGGTGGAGATGAACACGAACTTCTTGACGCCGCAGCGCGCCGCGGCCTCGGCGACGCGCAGCGTCCCGACGACGTTGTTCCACGCGGCCTCCGTGACGTTGGCCTCGCACAGCGGCACATGCTTGTATGCCGCCGCATGGAAGACGTAGTCCGGTTGGTGCGTCCGCAGCACCTGGGCCATGCGCTCCGCATTGGTGATGCTGGCGATCACCGGGACGACCTCGAGGGAGGGGTGCGCCCGGCGGAGCTCGACCCACACGAAGTAGAGGGTGTTCTCCGCCCGATCGAGCAGCACGATGCGGCGCGGCCGGAAGCGGGCCACCTGACGCGCCAGCTCCGATCCGATCGAGCCCGCGCCGCCCGTGATGAGGATCGTCTTCCCGGCGACGTCGCGCTCCACCAGATCGAGGTTGAGCTGGACGGGCTCGCGCCCGAGGAGATCCTCCAGCTGCACGTCTCGGAGCTGCCCGATTTCGGCGCGTTGGGCGAGCAGGTCCTGCAGCGGCGGCAGGATCTTACATTGGATCCGGGTTTCGGCGCAGCGGTCGACGATGCGCCGCAGCTGCGCGCGGTCGGCGGACGGAATGGCGATGATCAACAGCTCGACGTGGTAGTGGGCCGCGAGACGGCGCAGGTCGCGGACTCCGCCGAGCACCCGCACGCCGTGCAACGACCGGCCGTGCGTGTTCGGGTCGTCGTCGATCAGGCCGACGATGCGCAACTGTCGTCGCTGGTCGTGGGACAGCTGCCGGAGCAGCTGCTCGCCGGCTTCGCCGGCGCCGATGATGAACGCGCGTTTCCCCTGCGGCGCCCTCCCCTTCATGAAGCCGCGCGCCTCACGGGTGATGCGGATCGCGAAGCGGAAGCCCCCCACCAGAAAGATTGCGAGCAGCCAGTCGAGCATCAGCACGGCCCGCGACATGCCTCGGGCATGGCCGGAGAGCCACAGGATCAGGAGGAACGCGGCGGAGCTGAGCGTGACGGCGGCGGTCACGTTGACGAGATCGCGCATCCCCACGTGCCGCCAGTAGTCCCGAAACAGCCCGAAGGCCTGAAACGCGAGCGGCCGGAGGACCACGAGGTAGGGCAGCGTGGCTACGAGGTGGCGCATCTCGACCGAAGGGATGGCGAAGTCGAAGCGCAGCGCATACGCGCCCGCGTAGGCGAGCGCCACGAGGCAGGCGTGGAGCGCCCAGGTGAGCGGCCCACGATACCGGTAGAGGCGATTCAGCGGGCGCATCGAGAGGTCCATCCCTCTGAACAAGATGCACATGACGTGCGCGTTCCCCGCGCCGGTCGGCGGGGTTCGCAAGTCCATTGCGCCGCAACGCGTTGCGGTGCTAGTCGAGCGAGGCGGCGCGCGTGTCGACTCATGACAGCGTGTCGCATATGCGCCACATGTTGTTGCCGCCGTCGCGCCACGTCGCGCGGGTACACGGCATGTCCTGAAGGACGCGACCCGCTTGCGCTTGAGCGTGGAAATGCGTCGCTCGGCATGAAAATGGTTTGGTGTTCTGCCCCCACCGCGCTAGCTTATCGCGTGTGACGAACGGCGTGCGCTCAGACCCACTCGCGTGGACCGACGACCGCCACAAACGGGGACTCGCCGGTGAGGAACAGGCGATCCAGTATCTGTTGTCCCGCGGCTGGCACGTCCTGGCGCACCGGTTCCGCGTGGGGCACAAGGAGATCGACCTGATTGCGCGGCAGGGGAACCTGGTCGCCTTCATCGAGGTGAAGGCCCGACGCGGGACGGCGTTCGGGAGCCCGCTCGAGGCAGTGACGGGCGCCAAGCGGCGGGAGCTGGTGAAGGCCGCACGCGTGTGGGTGGATCGGCACGGGCGACCCGCCGACGTCTACCGCTTCGATTGCATCGCACTCATCGACAACAAGTTGGAGCACCTGGCGGACGCGTTCCGACCTGGCTGGCGGTAGCCCGGTCTTCGGTATATATTCGGGCCTCATACAGGAGGCTCCCAACCCATGTCGAGGACACTCATGCCGGCCGACGAAAAGGAAGCCCCGCGGCTCACCGAGGAGCGCAGGAAGGCCCTGAATCTCGCCATCACGCAGATCGAGAAGACGTGCGGCAAGGGTGCCATCATGCGGATGGGCGCCGACTCCCCCCGCGTGCGGGTGGAGGCGATTCCGACCGGCGCCATCAATCTGGATGCGGCGATCGGCATCGGCGGCATCCCGCGAGGCCGGGTGACGGAGATCTTCGGGCCCGAGTCGAGCGGCAAGACGACGCTCGCGCTGCACGTGGTCGCCAACTCGCAGCGCCAGGGCGGCGCGGCCGCGTACATCGACGCCGAGCACGCGCTGGACGTCGAGTACGCCAAGAAGCTGGGCGTGGACATCGACAACCTGCTCGTCTCCCAGCCCGATACCGGGGAGCAGGGGCTCGAGATCACGGAGATCCTGGTGCGTTCCGGGGCCGTGGATGTGGTGGTGATCGATTCAGTGGCCGCCCTCGTACCCAAGGCGGAGATCGAGGGGGACATGGGGGATTCGCTCCCCGGCCTGCAGGCGCGCCTCATGAGCCAGGCGCTCCGCAAACTCGCCGGGGCGATCAACCGCTCCCGCACCGCCGTGGTCTTCATCAATCAATTGCGCGAGAAGATCGGGGTCATGTTCGGCAACCCCGAGACCACCACCGGGGGCCGGGCCCTCAAGTTCTACGCTTCGGTGCGGCTCGACATGCGCCGCATCGGCCCGGTCAAGGAGCGCGAGGTGGTGATCGGTAACCACGTGCGTGTGAAGGTGGTCAAGAACAAGGTCGCCCCGCCGTTCCGGCAGGCCGAGTTCGACATCATGTTCGACGAGGGCATCAGCCACGAGTCGCTGCTCGTGGACATTGCGGCGGAAGCGGGGATCATTGAGAAGTCCGGCGCCTGGTACGCCTACGGCAAAGAGCGTATCGGACAGGGGCGCGAGAATGCGAAGCTCTATCTGAAGGATCATCCCGACCTCGCGGTCGAAGTCGAGGCGAAAGTCAAGGAGCACCTCGGCGTGAAGCCCGCCCCGGTCGCCGCCGACGAGGAGGCCGCCGCTCCCGAAGAGTAACGCCCCGTGCCGATCCTCACGGGCCTCGCCCCCGACCCCCGCCAGTTGGGATACCGGCTGGTCGAAGTGGACCGGGGGCGATTTGCGTCACTCCCTGGGGACGCGCTGGCGTCGCTGCAGCTCGACGTCGGACGGGAGATCCCGCCGGCGGTGCTGGCGCGACTGCGGGAGCTTGCCGACATCGAGGCCGCCTGCCGGGCTGCCCTGCGTACGCTGACGCGGCGCGCGCACGCGCGCCTCGAGTTGGGTCGGAAACTGACTAAAAAGCAGCACCCCCCCGAGGCGGTGGAAGCAGCGCTGCAGCGCTTGGAAGCGCGCGGCCTGATCGATGACCGCCGCTTCGCAGAGCAGTACGCGACAGTGCGGGCCGCCCGCGGCCAGGGGCCGGCGCGCCTCGTGAAAGACCTGCGGGCACAGGGCGTGGATCCCCGCGTCGCGGAAGAGTCGGTGCGCCGGGCGCTCGAGGACGAGGGATTCACGCCGGAGATCGAGGCTCGGGCGGTCGCCGCGAAGCGGGCCCGGCAGCTCGGCGACCTTCCGCCTCTGGTCCGAAAGCGGCGACTGCTCGCGTTCCTCGCCCGGCGAGGCTATTCCGGAGCAGCCGCACTAGAGGTCGTCCGGGAGCTGTTGGAACGGTAACACGAGTGTGGCTCAAGGACTAGCGTGACGTGGCGGCCACGCAACAGCCTGGCGATTCTGAATCCTCGTAGCTCACTGGCCTCTGTTTTGCTAACTCTCCTGATGAGCGGTTGCAACGCAGCATGGGAGCCATGTTGCGCTGCTTCGGCCCACAGATCACATGCGGCTGGGTCGGACGTCAGACGGGGGTCTTGAGATGCAGAAACCAGTGGGAGAGCGGAGGGGGACCGCAGCTGCTTGCCACACGGCCGCGTTTCTGCGGGCGATCGGCGTTCCCGAGCTCGAGCCCGCGACCAGCCCGTTCGACCCCGGATACGACCCGGTGACGCTGGAAGCTCATCTCGCGCAGAGCGCCCACCTGATGTCGACCCTCAAGATCTCGATGGCGTGCTGGCTCATTGCCGACGAGAGCGCGACACGCCGTAAGATCGCCGCCGCCCGGCGCCACGGCGTCCCGACGGTCACCGGGGGAGGCCCGTTTGAGGTGGCGGTGGCGCAGCGGCAGTTGCCTGCTTACCTCGATCTGTGTGCTGACCTCGGCGTGACGCGCGTCGAGTGCGGCACGGGGTTCGCCGCCCGCCAGCTGAACCCCGATCACGTGGTGGGGATGGCGTTGGCGCGGGGTCTCGAGGTCCAGTTCGAACTGGGCGAGAAGTTCAGCGGCGCGTTCACGGGTGACACCGTCGATTCATTGATCGAAGCAGGCCGCGCCTGGCTGGATGCGGGGGCACGCCAGCTCGTGCTGGAGGCCCGGGAAAGCGCCCAGGGGGTGGGGCTGTTCGACGGCAGCGGTGGGCTGAGCCGCCATCTCGCCGATCGGTTTGTCGGCGCCTTCGGCCTGGAGGCCGTGACGTTCGAGGCCCCCACCAAGCCCAGCCAATTCGCGCTGCTCGATCACTTCGGACCGGAGGTGCGCCTCGGCAACGTGCGCTTGGAGGAGTTGCTGCGGGTCGAGATCTATCGCCGGGGCCTGCACGCCGACGCCTTCGCGAAGCCCCGCCTCAAGCTCCCATGTCCCGACCCGGACGTCCCGAGCCCCGTGGCGGGCGGCTGAGCGCATGGTTCCGGCCTATCGCACGGTAGCGATCGATTGTTATCGCGATACGCTGGGCCGCTTCACGAGCGGCTATGCGATCGTGGCGGTCGATGTGGTGCGTGCCATGACCACGGCGGTCACAGCGGTGGCGTTGGGGCGGCGCTGCTTTGCAGCGCCGACCGTGGTCGCCGCGCTGCGGCGCGCCGCGCGCCTCGAGCGGCCGCTCCTCGTGGGAGAAGTGGGCGGCGACATGCCCGCGGGGTTCGAGCTGGGGAACAGCCCGGCCGAGCTGGCGCGTCGTACGGACGTCGATCGGCCCATGGTGCTGGTATCGTCTTCCGGCACGCCGTTGCTCGACCATGCCGGCCGGAGCGGGCCGACGTACCTGGCGTGCTTTCGGAACAGCCGGTACCTCGGCCGCTGGTTGGCGGGTCGCCACCGCCGCATTGCCGTGCTCGGGGCTGCGAGCCGCGGGGAGTTCCGGGAAGAAGATCAGATGTGCTGTGCGCAGGTCGCCGCAGTCCTCGTCGCGGCGGGGTACGCACCGCAGGATCGGACCACCGCCGAGCTGGTGGAGCGCTGGGGCGACGCGCCGGCCGATGCGTGGCTTGGGAGTCCGAGCGTGACCTACTTGCGGCGGACCGGCCAGCTCGAGGACCTCGAATTCATCCTCCGCCACATGCACGACCTGTCGGACGTGTTCCAGCTCCAGTACGGCGAGGTCGTAACCGTCGTGGAAACCGCCGGGGCTGCCGCGTGATCCGCATCAACCCGTCGGTCCCGGCGGTCGTACTGGGGTTCCACTACGGGGGGCTCGGCGTGGCCCGGACCCTCGGCCGACTCGGCGTGCGGGTGCACGGCGTGGACCGCGATCGGCGCGCTCCCGGGTTTGCTTCGCGCTACTGCCGCTCCGCGCTGGTGTGGGATTGCGAGCAGGCGCCCGTCGCCGACACGTTGAGCTTCCTCGACGATCTGGGGAAGCGCGTCGGGCCGGCGGTGCTGATTCCCACGACCGACGCCACGGCCGTGCTCGTCGCGGAGCACGCGGACGAGCTGGCGCCGCGCTTCCTGTTTCCCCGACCCTCGCCCCGGCTGGTGCGGGCGCTCACGGACAAGCGCGAGGTGTTCCGGCTGGCGCAGGAGCACGGCGTGCCGACGCCCGCGGTGGTGTTCCCCGAGTCTCGCGAGGATGTACGGACCTTCGCGTCGCGGGCCGCGTTCCCCGTGATGCTGAAAGCGATCAACCCGACGCGCCTGGAGCGGCGCACCGGTCACCGCCTGTTCGTGGCGCGCACGCCGGAAGAGCTGTTGCGTCACTACGCCGAGTGGGAGGAGGCGGACGCGCCGAATCTCATGCTCCAGGAGTACGTTCCGGGCGACGACGCGACCGTCTGGATGTTCAACGGCGTCTTCAACGAGTGGTCCGAGTGCGTCGCCGGCTTTACGGGTCGCAAGCTGCGCCAGCACCCGGCGCAGGGCGGCGCCACCAGCCTGGGCGTGTGCGCGGACAACGCGGAAGTCGCGCGGCTCACGATCGCCTTCATGTGGGCCTTGCGCTACCAGGGGGTGCTCGACATCGGTTTCCGGTACGATGCGCGCGACGGCCTCTACAAGCTGCTCGATCCCAACCCGCGCATCGGCGCGACGTTCCGGCTGTTCGTGGACGAGCAAGGGATGGACGTGGCGCGCTTCCTCTATGTGGATCTCACCGGGCAGCCGGGATGGCTGGCCCCGATGCGGGCGGGACGCAAGTGGATCGTCGAAGACGCGGACCTCGACTCGAGCCTGGTCCGGGCGCGGGATGGACGACTGACGTTGCGCGGGTGGATCGAGTCGCTGCGCGGGGTCGAAGAGGGAGCCTGGTTCGCGCGCGACGACTTGCGGCCGCTCTGGCGGATCGGTCGCCAACTCATCGGGCGGGTGCTGCGTGGCGCGGCGCGCCGGCTGGGCGCGCCCCCGTTGCTGACAGGTCTGGCGCGTCTACGTGATGCATGGAGCCGGGTCGTTCACCGACGCGTCAAGAGCGTTCTCGGGGCGGTGGCGTTCCGGACCGGGTTGCACCGGGTGCTGCTGCACGACCGAGCCGTGATCGTGCTGTTTCACCGCGTCGGCGAGCCGGCGGGAGCATTCCGCGACTACTGCGACTTCTTCGAGAAGTACTTCCGCGTCATCTCGCTCGCGGAGCTGCTCGACCGCTTGGCCAGCGGGCGGGATGTGAGTCGTTGTCTCGTGATCACCTTCGACGACGGCTATCGGGACAATCACGACGTAGCCGCCGCCGAGCTGACGCTGCGCCGCCTCCCGGCCTGTTTCTTCGTTGCCACGGAGCTGGTCGGCTCCCGTGCCGCCCCGTCGTGGGCCACGGCGGGCGGGGTCAAACCGGTGTGGATGAGTTGGCACGAGGTGCGCGCGCTGGCGGCTCGGGGCTTCGAGATCGGGTCCCACACCATGACGCACGTCGATCTGAGCCGCGCGCCTGCGGACGCGGCGACACGGGAAATCCTGGGCTCCAAGAGTCGGTTGGAGCGGGAGTTGGGCGCGAGCGTGCGGCACTTCAGTTACCCGTTCGGCCAACCCGATCAGGTCACCGAGGCGAATCGCGCCGTCGTGCGGATGGCGGGCTTTGGGTGCTGCCTGTCCGCCTTCGGTGGCCTGGTGACCGCGGGCGCAGATCCTTTCCATCTGCCGCGGCAGCCGGTCTCGCCGTGGTACGTCTCGCCCACGCATTTCGGCTTCGAGCTGCTGGAGACAGCGCTGGACCGTCCGCTCGGGCTGAAACACGCGGTTCCGGAACGCCAGGTGCCATCCGCCGCCTAGGTCGGTAACTGTCGATGAACCTTTGAGTTGGGTGCGCGGCCGCGCTATATTGCCCGCATGCGTTCCGCCGAAATTCGCCAGCGGTTTCTCAGCTACTTCACTGCACGGAACCATCACCCGGTGCCCAGCTCCTCGCTGGTTCCGGCGGACGACCCGACTCTGCTTTTCACCAACGCGGGGATGGTGCAGTTCAAGCGCGTATTTCAGGGGCTCGAGCGGCGGGACTACACGCGCGCCGTGACGTGCCAGAAGTGCGTCCGCGCCGGGGGTAAGCACAACGACCTGGAGCAGGTCGGCCACACGGCCCGGCACCACACATTCTTCGAGATGCTGGGCAACTTCTCCTTCGGCGACTACTTCAAGAAGGAGGCGATCGAGTACGCCTGGGAGTGGGTGACGGGGAAGGACTGGCTCGGTCTTGCTCCCGACCGGGTCTACATCACCGTGCACCACAGCGACGATGAAGCGCGCCGGCTGTGGCGCCAGATCGCAGGGATCCCCGAGTCGCGAATCTACGGGCTGGGCGACAAGGACAACTTCTGGCAGATGGGGGAGACAGGGCCGTGCGGGCCGTGCTCGGAGATCCTGGTAGATATTCGCGGGAAAGGGGAAGTGGGAAAGGGGAAAGGTGAGCTCAGCCTGGATGAATTCGTGCGCTTGAGCGAGGCGGGCGAGCTGCTCGAGATCTGGAACCTCGTCTTCATGCAGTTCGATCAACAGCCGGACGGATCTCGCATCCCCCTGCCCGCGCCTTCGGTCGACACCGGCGCCGGCCTCGAGCGCGTGACGTCGGTGATGCAGCACGTCCCCTCCGACTACGACACGGACGTGTTCACGTCGCTCATCGAGCGGGCGGTCGAGGTGGTCGGGACGCGCTACGACCGGGGCGAGCGCGGCGCGTCCTACCGGGTGCTGGCCGATCACGCCCGAGCGGTGGCGTTCCTGCTCGCCGACGGTGTCTACCCATCCAATGAGGGGCGGGGCTACGTGCTGCGGCGCATCCTGCGGCGGGCGGTCCGGCACGCCTGGCTGCTGGGGCGGCGCGAGCCGACGCTGGTGCACCTCGTGCGGACGGTCGAGGACCTGATGGGCGCCGTGTATCCGGAGCTTGCACGGAAGCGCGCGGACATCGAGAGCGTGACGCGCGCCGAGGAGGAGCGCTTCTTCGATACGATCGAGGGCGGGCTCGCGCGCCTGGAGGAGCTGAAGGGCACGCCGGTCATCTCGGGGGAGGACGCGTTCAAGCTGTACGACACCTACGGCTTCCCGATCGATCTGACCCAGCTGATCGCGGCAGAGCGGGGGCAGGCGGTGGACGATATCGCGCGGTTCGAGAAAGCGCTCGAGGAACAGCGCAAGCGCTCTCGGCGAGTCGTCACGCCGGGGTCGGGTGCGCTGAAGATCGAGGGACACGCGCCGAACGTCATCGTGAAGCACGCCGGCGAGTGGCGCACCGTGAAGCCCAAGAAGAAGCAGAAATGGGTCGGGTACGAGACCACACAGGCCGAGACCGACGTGCTCAAGTTTCGGCAGTCGGACGACCGGGTCGAAGTCGTGCTCGAGGAGAACCCGTTCTACGTAGAATCGGGCGGGCAGGTCAGTGACACGGGAAGGGTGAAGGGGG
>QHTK01000095.1 GCA_003220795.1 Gemmatimonadota bacterium
AGCGCCATTCCGATGAGCGTGGACAGCACGATCGAGCGCGGCACGTTGCGCTCCGGATCCTTGACCTCGCTCCCGACGTACGTGATCTCGATCCAGCCGTCGTACGCCCACAACGCCGCCACCATCGCGACGCCGAACGGCGCGATCAAGCCCCCGGCCGGAGGCCAGAGCGGCGACAAGTTCGCGACGCTGCCGCCGGGCAACACGAACCCGGCAACGATCAAGACCACCAGCAGGGCCATCTTGATCAGGGTGAGCACGTCCTGCGTGATCGCGCCCAGCCTCACCCCCAGGCAGTTCAGCGCCGTGAGCGCCACAATGGAGGCGACCGCGACCGCCTTGATGCCGGCGTCCGCGAGCGGCACGAAGAAGCCGAAGTAGGTCGCGAACCCAACCGCGATCGCCGCGATCGAAGCCGGATTGATCACGACCCCGCTGGCCCAGCCGTAGAGGTACCCCCAGACCGGCCCGTAGGCCTTGGTCAAATACACGTACTGCCCGCCTGCCTGGGGCATCGCGGCGCCGAGCTCCGCCACGGAGAGCGCTCCCAGCAGCGACACGAGGCCGCCGGCGATCCATACGAGAATCGTCGGTAGGGAGGCGTGGAGCTGGAGGGCGATAGCGCTCGGCACGATGAAGATCGCCGACGCGATGATCGTCCCGACGTTGATCATCGTGGCGTCGAGCAGGCCGAGCTGGCGTTTCAGCTCCGCCATCGGCGAACCTTCATTAGGCGATCGTCCGTACGGGGTGGGGCTAGGATAGGCCGCGCTATACAGCCCCGCAAGGATAGATTCGTGACGCTATGACCGGTCCCCGGTTTGCGTCGTTCACGGCCCCGAGCTCTTACTGGCAGGCGAGCCGCGCCCCCCGCTACAGCCTGCTGTTCGCGCTGCCGCTGCTGGTGTTTTATCAGGTCCTCGCCGTGTGGCTCGCCGCCGGTCCGCGCTCCGTCCGCAACGGAGCCGACGTCATTCTGCAGAGCCTGTTCACCGCCCTGGCCGGGACCTGGGGCCCGCTGCTGTTCATGCTCTGCCTCATCGGCGGCGGCCTGTGGCTCGTGGCGCGCGATACGCGCGCCCACAGCTCGCGTCTCAGGCGCCGCGTGTTTTTGGGGATGCTCGCCGAGTCGCTGCTCCTCGCGCTCGCGTTCGGGATCGTGGTCGGTGGGGTCACGTCCGGCGTGCTCGGGCTGTTGCATACGCTCGCGCTGGCGCCGGCGGCCGGCCTCGACTGGTGGACCCGCTTGATGGTCTCCCTTGGCGCCGGGATTTACGAGGAGTTGTTGTTTCGCGTGTTACTCGTCACCGCGCTGGCGGCCGCGGCGCGAACGCTCCTCGGCTGGACACCCTTCACGGCCGGAATCGCCGCGACCGTGCTCGGCGCCGCCATTTTTTCCGCCTTTCATTATATCGGACCCTACGGCGACCGCTTGCAGATCTATTCGTTCGTGTTCCGCATGATTGCCGGGCTGTTCTTCAGCGCGCTGTACCTCCTCCGAGGATTCGGCATCACCGCCTGGACGCATGCGCTGTACGACGTTTCACTGCTGCTGCTGCAGTAAACTGCGCTCACCGCCGTGCGTCTGTGCGTCTAGCCTTTGTTGGTCCTGTGCGTCTGTGCGGCTATTTCCCGTAGCCGAAAGCGTTGGATCTTCCCCGTCGCCGTCTTCGGCAGCTCGTTCACGAACACGATCCAGCGCGGGTACTTGTACGCGGCGAGCCGCTGCTTCACGAAGGCCTGCAATTCCTCCTCCAACGCCGGCGACGCGACGTGGCCGGCGGCCAGCACGACGAACGCGAGTGGCTTGACGAGCTCGTCCGCATCGGCGGCGCCCACCACGCCCGCCTCCACCACCGCCGGATGCTCGGCCAGGGCGCTCTCGACCTCGGCCGGCGACACCCACATGCCACCCGCCTTGATCATGTCGTCGGAGCGGCCGGCGTACCAGAAACAGCCGGCCGCGTCCTGCCGGTACTTGTCTCCAGTGCGGACCCACTCGCCCACGAAGGTCTGCTGCGAACGCTCGTGCTGGTTCCAGTAGCCGGCGCACGCGCTGTCCCCCTTGACGAGCAAATTGCCGATTTCGCCCGGCGGGACCGCGCGGCCGGCCTCGTCCACGATCATCGCGTCGTACCCGGGTACCAGTGTGCCGCTCGAGCCCGGGCAGACCTTGCCGCGCCGGTTCGCAATGAATGTATGGCACATCTCGGTCGACCCGATGCCGTCGAGAATCTCGAGCCCGAATCGCTCGAGCCAGCGGTCGTAAATCGGCTTCGGCAGCGGCTCACCCGCGGACAGGCAGAGGCGCACCGACCGGAGGTCGTACAGCCGTTCGGCGTCCGCGACCTGGAGCATCGCGGCGAAGGCGGTCGGTACCGCGAAGAACAAGGTCGGCCGCTCGCGCGTGAGAATCTCGAACACCTTTGCCGGCTCGGGGCGCCGGGGGTCGAGCACGGTCGCGGCGCCCACGTGGAACGGGAAATACAGGGCGTTGCCGAGCCCGTAGGCGAAGAACAGCCGGGCCACGGAGAAGCAGCGGTCGTCCGGGCCGATCTCCAGTACGTGCCGCCCGAACGCCTCGCAGCAGACGACCATGTCGTGGTGCAGGTGCACGGCGGCCTTGGGCGTACCCGTCGTACCGGACGTGTACAGCCAGAAGGCGACGTCGTCCTTGGTCGTGTCCGCCGGGTCGAGCTCGTCCGACTCCGCGGTCACGAGCTCGGCCAACCCGACCTGCCCCGGCCCGGGCCGGCCCGCCACCACGAGCTGCCGCAAGAACCTGAGATGCGGCCGGACCGCTTCGATCGCCGGTGCCAAGTCCTCGCCGGCGATGACGACCGCGGCGCGGCTGTCGTTCAGGATGTACTCGTAATCGCGCGGCTTGAGGAGCGTGTTCGTCGGCACCGCCACGGCGCCGATCTTCAACGCACCCCAAAACGCGTACACGAACTCGGGACCGTCGGCCAGCAGCAGCAGCACGCGTTGCTCCATGCCGACACCGAGCCGTCGCAGCGCGTTGCCGCAGCGGTTGGCGCCGGCCCGCACCTCGCCGTACGTGATATCCCGGCCGCCGCAGCGAATGGCGAGCCGGCCGGCGCGGCCTTCCGCGACGTGGCGGTCGACGAACCAGGTGGCGGCGTTGCAGGCGCGGGGGATGTCCATGGCTCCTGCTAACGCGGCGCCGTGAGCCAGCGCTCGATCTTGTCGCGCAGCAGCGGGAGGGGTACCGCGCCGTCCTCCAGCACCCGGTCGTGGAAGGTCTTGATATCGAACTTCGCGCCCAGCGTCTGCTCCGCCAGCGCGCGCAGCCGCCGGATCTCGAGGCGACCGAGTGCGTACGACAGGCCCTGCGCCGGCCACACCGGA
>QHTK01000010.1 GCA_003220795.1 Gemmatimonadota bacterium
ACAGCGGTAAACCGTGCGAGCGAGCAGGTCCTGCCTACTTACCCTGTTCACCGCTGTGCGTCTAACCCTCTTGACTCCTCTCCAGCAGTGGAGCTGAGGGGGCTCGAACCCCTGACCTCCTGGGTGCGATCCAGGCGCTCTCCCAGCTGAGCTACAGCCCCGTGGGGTGCTCAACTTAGAAACGCAGCCCCCAGCGAGCAACCCCCGCAAATCTAACGCCGTGTCGCCGACCGGCGGCCTCCACCGCCTTTCGCCGCCCTCGCCCGCCCTTGACCGCCATATAATTCCCCCATGCGTCCGGTTTCCTTCACCTACACCGGCACCGTCGGCGCGCCGATCGATAAAGTCTTCGCGCTCATCACCGACCCCTCCCGCATGCCCGAATGGCTCCCGGGATGCCAGTCGGTGAAGCCCGCCCCCAAGCTCACCGGCCGCGGCGACCGCCACCGCATCTTCTTCGAGCGCGACGGCCGCCGCATCGACGTCGAAATCGAAGTCATCGACTACAACCCGCCCTACACCTACGGCTGGGTCGAGATCCGCCGCCGCGCCGGCTCCCGCACCTTCTTCGCCCTCCAGTTCCAGGGCGGCGCCACCAAAATCACCATGAAGCACATCTGGGAGCCCGTCGGCCTGAAAGCCTGGCTGCTGGGACAGTTCTACCGGCGACGCAATTCGCATCAGCTGTTTGATGGATTGTTGCAGAACCTGAGGAAAGTCTTGACTAGATAATTGCAATCACTCCGCATACGGAACCTCCACCGTCATCCCATCCTTCGCCACCGTCGTTTGAGGAAACACCGCGCGCGCTTCATTCACCAGCTCCTCCGCGCTGATCGAGTACCTCGCGGACACATGGCTCAACACCCCCGGTCCCGCTCCTCCTCCCCGAACGTCGCCTCGTGGATCAGTAGATCCGCACCTAGCGCCGCATCCACCACCGACGCGCACGGCCGCGTGTCACCGGTGAACACGATGGCCCGCCCCGGACGCTTGGGACCGACGAAGCTTTCGGCTGTCAGCTTTCGGCCGTCAGCCAGCTCGATCGGCTCGCCCTTCGAGAGCTTCCCCCATAGCGGCCCCTCGGGAATGCCCGCGGCTCGCGCCTTCTCCACGTCGAACCGGCCGCGCCGCTCATGCTCGCGCAGCGCGTAGCCGACCGACCCGCCCCCGTGCTCGGTCTTGAACACGTGGATCTCGTATGAATCACGTTGCACGTTGCCCGCCGCACGTTGCCCGAGCACCTCACCGGGCTTTACTTCGCGGATCTCCACCTGAAACGGGATTCTCTCCACGCCGAGCTGGATCGCCTGGGTGAGCACCTTCTTCGCGCCATGGGGACCGTATAGCATGATCGGCTCGGCGCGCGCCTGCAGCCCGAGCGTGCGGATCAGCCCGATCACACCGAGGAAGTGGTCCGCGTGGAAATGCGTGAAGAAGATCTCCGAGAGCGCGAAGCTGACCCCGTAACGCATCATTTGACGCTGGGTGCCTTCGCCGCATTCGAAAAGGAGAGTCTCCCCCTCACGCACGAGCGCCACGGCCGAGACGTTGCGCTCGACGGTGGGCCTGGCTGCTGACGTACCGAGGAAAGTGACGGAGAGCATCCCGTCTCAGAAAACCTTCACGTTTATGTACCGTCCGGGCCGCTCCCTGAGATCTTTGAGGAGGGCCGAGAGGGACGTGAGGGTTTCGTTGAGATTGCGGTACAGCATCGTATCTGTCGCCATCTTGCCGAGCGTCCCCTCTCCCTTCTCCATCTTGTCGAGCACCGTCTTGAGCGATCCCGTGGCGGCGGTGAGTCGGGTAGTGAGCTGCGTGAGATTGGCGGACAGCGTATCGAGCCGCGCGCCCGACTGCTCGACCTTGGACGCGCCCAACAGCGTGTCGAGCCGCTGCATCACGCGCTCCAGCGCGGCGAGGGTCTGCTGGGTCTGCTTCACGATCGGGCCGTTGGTGGCCTCGGTGAGCGCCTTCATGCCGCGCTGCGTCGCGAGCAGCGTGTTGTGGATGTCGCTCGCCAGCTCGGCCGCGTTCAGCCCCTTGTTCACGTTGGCGATCAGCTCGTTGGCGCTGGTGGCGGCGCGCCCGGCGACGTCGGCGAACTGCTCCTCGGTCACTCCTTTGATCGGGACCCCTTGAGGCAACAGTGAATCGCTCGCGCCCGGGTTGTAATCGACGTACTTGGCGCCCAGGAAGTCGGCCGAGGCGACGGAGGCGCTGGCGTCCACGTGCGGCCGCACGCCCGGATCGGGGTCGAGCAGCAGCGTCACGGTCACGCGCCCCACGCGGTCGAGCCGCACGCCGGCGACGCGCCCCTTCTTCACGCCCGACACCCGCACCGGGTCCCCTGACTTGAGCCCGCTCACGTTCTTGAACTCGACCGGCAGCGGCACGCCCTTCGACGTGATCGAGCGGCCCGTGAGCCAGAACATGAAGATCGTGAAGGCGACGAGGCCCGCCACCACGAGCGCCCCGACGCCCACCTCTTCCTTGTAGCTAAGCTCCATGTCGTTCCTGGTTCCCCTCGGCCTGGATCAGGCTCATTTCGAGGTCGCGCTCGAGGAACTGCTGCACCGCCGAGTCGCGCGAAGCGAGGATCTCCTCCGCGGTCCCCACGGCGCGGATCTTCGCCTGCCACAACAGCGCCACCCGGTCCGCCACCCGGAACGAGCCGCGCACGTCGTGCGACACCACCACGCTCGTCACCGCCAGCTCGTCGCGCAGCCGCTCGATCAGCCCGTCGATCACGTCGGCGTTCACCGGGTCGAGCCCCGAGGTCGGCTCGTCGTACAGGAGATACTTGGGCTTCCCCGCGATCGCCCGCGCGATCCCCACCCGCTTCTTCATGCCGCCCGACAGCTCGGCGGGGTACTTGTCGGCCACGTCGGGCGCAAGATTAACGAGCCGCAGGCACTCCTTCACCCGCTCCGCGCAGTACGCCACGTCGCGGTGCTGGTCCTCGTCGGTGATGCCGAGCCGGATGTTCTCGGCCACCGTGTCCGAGTCGAACAGCGCGCCGTACTGGAACACGTAGCCGATGCGGCTGCGCAGCAGGGCCAGCTCGTGCCGCTTGAGCTTGGGGACGTGCAGCCCGTCCACGATCACGTCCCCCGAGTCGGGCTTGAGCAGCCCGTTGATCATCTTCAGGGTGACGCTCTTCCCCACCCCGGAGGGGCCGAGCAGCGCCACCGTCTCGCCGTCCTGCACCGCGAGGCTCACGCCGTCCAGCACCACGTTGGAAAGGAAGCGCTTGGAGATGTTCTGGAGCTCGATCATTTCACACCGAGCAACAGCTTCGTGGTGAGCGCGTCGAGCAACAGGATCGTCACCGACGCCGACACGACCGCGGTGGTGGTGGCGCGCCCCACGCCCTCGGCCCCCTGCTGCGTGTTGTAGCCGATGTAGCAGGGGATGAGCGTGACCGCACCCGCGAAGCAGTAGCTCTTGATGAGGGAATACCACAGGTCGAGCGGCCGGAAGAAGTAGCGCGCGCCGTACTCGAAGTCGGCGTAGGTGAGCCCGAGCGAGCCCTTGGCCGTGAGATAGCCGACCAGGATCCCCGTGGCGTTGGCGAACATGGTGAGCGCCGGGATCACGAGAATGCCCGCGATGATCCTGGGCAACAGCAGATGCGTGATGGGCGAGCGCCCCAGGCTCTCGAGCGCATCGATCTGCTCGGTGACCCGCATGGTGCCGAGCTCCGCCGCATAGCGCGCCCCGATCCGGCCCGCCAGAATCAGTGCGGTCAGTACCGGCCCGAGCTCCAGGATCATCGACTCCGAGATCACCGCGCCGGCGTAGTACAACGGCAGCGCGCCGGTGAACTGGTAGCCCGTCTGCAGGCTCGTCACCGCCCCTGCGAACCCGGCCACGAGCAGCACGATGAACAGCGAGCCGTAGCCGATGTGGGTCGCCTGCGTGAACATGCGGGGGAGATAGACGCGCCACTCGGTGAGCCCGCGCGCCAGGTCGATCAGGAGGTAAGTGAACCGCCCGGCGTTGCCGAGCACGTGCTGGGCCGGGCGGCGTCCCCACCGCCCGAAGTACCGCACGAGGTCCAGCGCGCCGGTTACGGCCGCCATGGCCCGTCCATGGGCTGTATGTTGTGTAACTATGCCCCGTTCGTCCACCCCCCGAGCGCCGAAACTCAAGAACGCTCAACCGTTTACGCGCAAGGTCCTCGCCTGGTACGCCCGCGCCGGGCGCGACCTGCCGTGGCGCCGCACCCGCGATCCGTACCGCGTGCTCGTGTCGGAGTTCATGCTGCAGCAGACGCAGGTGAGCCGGGTGAGGGAGTACTATCCGCGGTTTCTCGAGCGGTTTCCGGATCTCGGGAGCTTGGCTCGTGCACCCGCGCGCGCGGTGCGGGAAGCGTGGGATGGGTTGGGATACTACGCGCGGGCGAGGAACCTCCACGAGTTGGCGAAATGCGTGACACGACGGCACGACGGCACGTTGCCCGACGAACCGGAGGAGCTGCGGGAGCTGCCGGGTGTCGGGCCGTATACCGCTGGAGCCGTCGCGTCATTCGCCTACGAGAAACCGGTTCCGGCCGTGGACACAAACGTCAGCAGAGTGCTCCGGCGCGTGTTCTTCGGTCGGGCAACCCTAAAGGACTCCCTTACGGTCGCGGGCAACGTGCAACGTGCAACGGCGGTGTGGGGACTGGCGGGGAAGCTCGTCCCCAAGAACGGCAAGCGCGCCTGGCAATTCAATCAGGCAATGATGGAGCTGGGGGCGCTGATCTGTGTGGCGCGCAAGCCTAAGTGTCCACAATGCCCAGTAAGAGCAGTGTGCAGAACAGGCAAAGGCTAGACGCACAGAGTCGTTGCATTTCTCCTGGCTACTGTTCCGTGCACCCGGTATCATAGTTCCGTGGCTGAGCTTCGAGATCGACTGCAAGCTGCCTTAGGTGACGCGTACCGCGTCGAGCGCGAGCTCGGCGGCGGCGGCATGAGCCGCGTGTTCGCAGCGCGGGACGTCGAGCTCGGCCGCATAGTGGTGGTGAAGGTGCTCCCGCCCGAGATGGCAGCCGGGGTCAACGCCGAGCGGTTCCGCCGCGAGATCCAGCTCGCGGCTTCCCTGCAGCACCCGCACATCGTGCCGCTGCTCCACGCGGGACATGCCGACGACCTCGTGTACTACACGATGCCCCTGATCGAGGGAGAATCGTTGCGCGCGCGGCTGGCACGGGAGGGAGAGCTGCCGGTTCCCGAGGTCGTGCGCATCCTGCGGGACGTCGCCGACGCGCTCGCGTATGCGCACACGCGCGGGGTCGTGCATCGCGACATCAAGCCCGACAACGTCTTGATCAGCGGGCACCACGCGATGGTGACGGACTTCGGAGTCGCCAAGGCGATCAGCGAGGCGACGGGCCGGACCTCCCTCACCTCGATGGGCGTCGCGCTCGGCACGCCGGCGTACATGGCGCCGGAGCAGGCGACCGCCGATCCCCACGTCGATCACCGCGCGGATCTGTACGCGCTCGGCGCGCTGGGCTACGAGATGCTCACCGGCCGGCCGCCGTTCGTCGGCACCAGTCCCCACCAGGTGCTCGCGGCCCAGGTGACCGAGCTGCCCGACCCCGTCACCGACCATCGGGCTGCGGTGCCCCCCGCCCTCGCCGCGCTGGTGATGCGCTGTCTGGAGAAGAAGCCGGCCGACCGCTGGCAGTCGGCTGCGGAACTCCACCACCAGTTCGAAGCGATGGCGACGCCGACAGGCGGTATGGCGCCGACCGAAGGACCGCCGATCATCTCCTCGGGCACGGAGGCGGCGATCCGCCGCGGACATCCCGCGCGTGTGGCCACGCTGTTCGCCCTCGCCGCGGTGGGGGTGCTGGCGCTGGTGTACGCCCTACTGCAGCTGCTCGGTCTCCCCGACTGGGTGCTTCCAGGCGCGATCGGGCTGCTCGCGGTGGGGCTGCCGATCATGGTGTGGACGGGGGTGATCGAGCGGCGGCGAGCGCTCGCGCGGACGACGGGACGGGCGATCGCGCCTGTCGGGCTACACCGCTGGTTCACGTGGCGCCGCGCGCTGCTCGGCGGCGTGGGGGCGTTCGGTACCCTGGGCGTGGGGACCGCCATCTATATGGGGATGCGGCTGCTCGGCATCGGACCCGTCGGGACGCTGGTCGCGAGCGGGGTGCTTGCGGCGCGGGATCGGTTGGTCCTCGCTGAGTTCGAGAACCACACCTCCGACACGACGCTGGGCCGCTCGGTGAGCGAGGCGTTCCGGGTGGACCTGGCCCAGTCGCCCGTCGTGCGGCTACTCGATCCTTCCGGCCTCGCGGATGCCCTCCAGCGCATGAACCGGGATCGCGCGACGCCCCTCGATGTCGGCATGGCGCGCGAGCTCGCCCAGCGGGAAGGCGTCAAGGCAGTGGTGCGCGGTGCGATCGACCCGGTGGGCCGCGGCTTCGTCCTCTCGGCCGAGCTGGTCTCCGCTGCCGACGGCGCCGTGCTCGTCGCCGTTCGAGAAAACGCGCGCGACGACGGCGCGATCATCGAGGCCATCGACCGCCTGTCCAAGAAGCTGCGGGAGAGGATCGGCGAGTCGCTCAAGACGATCCGGGGGAGCGAGCCGCTCGAGCGCGTGACGACGGCGTCGCTCGACGCGCTGCGGAGGTACTCCCAGGGGGTCAAAGCGTTCGATGGGGGGGAGAACGATCGGGCGGCAGCGCTGCTCGAGGAGGCCGTCGCGCTGGACACGGGCTTCGCGATGGCTTATCGCAAGCTCGCCGTCATTGGGTTCAACACATTCGCGGCGCCGTCCCGCATGGCCGCCGTGTCGACCAAGGCGTTCCGGCACCGGGACCGCCTGGCCCCGCTCGAGCGCCACCTCGCCGTGGCGAACTACTACACCTTCGCCGAGTTCGACCGCGCCAAGGCCGCCGCCGCCTACCGCGCGGCGCTGGAGGTGGAGCCCGACGACGTCTCGGCGTTGAACAACCTTGCGCTGCTCCTGAACGAGATGCGCCAGTTCGCCGAGGCGGAGTCCCTGGCGTTGCGGGCGACCGCGTTGCGGCTGTCGCCGCCGCCCTTCGGCAACGCGATCCGAGCCCAGATCGGACTGGGCAAACTCGCCGAGGCGGCGAAGACGGTCGATCGCTTCGAGCAGCGGGCGGCGGGCAACCCCTTCCTCCTGGTTTTCCGCTCGCGGCTCGCCGAGGCGCGGCGCGCCTACGACAGTGCGGAAGCGTACCAGCGGGCGCGGCTGCAGGGCACCGATCTGGCACGGCGCGCGAACACCTACTTCACCCTGGCCGCGCTGCACCTGGTCCGGGGCCGCCTGGCCGAGGCAGAGGCGGCCGGCCGCGCTTACATGGAGACGAGCGAGCGCCGCGGCCTGCCCGGTGCGTACCTGGATGGCGCGGTGGGGCTCGCGTTGTTGAACGTCCGCTATCGCCACGCCACCGGGACCGGTCGCCGCACGGTCGAGGCCGCGCTCGCGCGCCGTCCCCTGACGAGCATCGCCGCGCCCGACCGCCCCTACCTGTCGCTCGCGCTGTTCTACGCGGAAGCGGGAGACGTGCCGCGCGCCAAGGCGTTGCTCGCAGACTACGCGGCCGCGGTACCGGACGCGCAGCAGCGGCGCGACGCGTTCCGCCGTGGGGCGGCAGCCGCCGTGGCGATGGCGGAAGGCCGCACCCCGGACGCCATTGCGGGCTACCGGGCGTGGTACGACGAGAGTGGCTGCGCGACCTGCGGGCTGTTCGAGCTCGCGCGGGCCTACGAGCGGGCCGGCGAGCGTGACTCGGCCCTCGCCGTGTACCAGCGAGCCGTGACGACGCCGGGGCGGGATCGCCTGCTCGACGAGGCCGCCACCCTGGGCGCAACGTACAAGCGGCTCGGCGAGCTGCACGCGGAGCGGGGGGACGTCGAGCAGGCGCGGGACTACTACGGGCGGTTCGTCGAGCTGTGGGCGCACGCCGACCCCGAGCTGCAGCCGCTGGTGCGCGAGGTGAGGCAGCGGCTTGCAGGATTGTCAGCCGGGCGGGGTCGCTAGGCGTGATCGAACTCCACGACCGCCTCCAGTCCGCCCTGGGTGACGCATACCGCATCGAACGGGAGCTGGGTGGCGGCGGGATGAGCCGCGTCTTCCTCGCCGAGGAAGTGCGCCTCGGCCGGCAGGTCGTCGTGAAGGTCCTCCCGCCTGAGATGGCGGCGGGGGTGAACGTCGAGCGGTTCGAGCGCGAGATCCGCCTCGCCGCCAAGCTGCAGCATCCCCACATTGTCCCGCTGCTCACCGCCGGATCGCAGGGCGACCTGCTCTACTACATCATGCCGCATATCGCCGGCGAGTCGTTGCGCGCGCGGCTGTCTCACGAGCGCGAGCTGCCCGTCACCGAGACGGTGCGCATCCTCAGGGACGTGTGCGATGCGCTCGCCTACGCGCACGGCCACGGCATCGTGCACCGCGACGTGAAGCCCGACAACGTGCTGTTCTCGGGGAAGCACGCGCTGGTGGCGGATTTCGGCGTGGCTAAAGCCGTCGCCGAGTCGACCGGCAAGGGGACGCTCACCTCGCTCGGCATGGCGCTCGGCACCCCCGCCTACATGGCCCCCGAGCAGGCCGCGGGCGACCCGAACTTGGATCACCGGGCCGACCTGTACGCGGTGGGAGTGCTGGCGTACGAGATGCTGACGGGGCGGCCGCCGTTCACCGGCTTGTCGCCGCAGAGCCTGCTGGCGGCGCAGGTGACGGGCGCGGTCGAGCCAGTGACCCGGTACCGCGAGAACGTGCCGCCCGCACTGGCGGCGCTGGTCATGCGCTGTCTCGCCAAGCGCCCGGCAGACCGGTGGCAGTCGGCCAACGAGATCCTCGAGCAGCTGGAGCAGCTGGCGACACCGACGGCGACCACGGCGTACGAGGCCGCGGCCGCCGCGACACGCGGCCACCCAGCCCGCGTGGCCGGGCTGTTCGCGCTCGGCTCGCTCGCCGTGCTGGGCGTCGTGTACTTCCTCATGACGCAACTGGGCCTGCCGGGCTGGGTGATGCAGGTGGCGATCGGGCTACTCGTGGTCGGCCTTCCTATCATGGTGGCGACCGGGCTGGTGGAGCGGCGCCGCGCGCTCGCGGGCGGCGCCGGATCCGCCGGGGTGCAGCGTTGGTTCACCTGGCGCCGCGCGCTCATGGGCGGCGCGGCGGGCTTCGGGGCGCTGGGACTCGGCACCACGCTCTACATGACGATGCGGCTGCTCGGGATCGGCCCCGTGGGAACGCTGGTCGCGTCCGGCGTGCTGGCGCACCGCGACCGCCTGGTGCTGGCCGACTTCGAGAACCACACGCCGGACTCGACGCTCGGCGCGTCGCTCACCGAAGCGCTGCGGGTCGACCTGGCCCAGTCGCCCGCGGTGCGCCTGCTCGACGCCACCACCGTGAGCCAGGCACTCGGTCGCATGGGACGGAACGCCGCCGCGCCGCTCGATGCCGCCGTCGCGCGCGAGCTCGCCGAGCGCGAGGGCGCGAAGGCCGTGGTGCAGGGCCAGATCGATCCACTGGGGCGCGGCTACGTGCTGTCCGCCGAGCTCGTCTCCGCAACCGATGGCACCGCGCTCGTCTCCCTGCGGGAGAACGCCAAGGACGACGGCGCCATCATCGACGCCGTAGATCGGCTATCCAAGCGGCTGCGCGAGCGCATCGGCGAGTCGCTCAAGTCGATCCGCGCGAGCGAGCCGCTCGAGCAGGTGACCACGAGCTCGCTCGCGGCGCTGCGCAAGTACTCCCAGGCGCTGCGGGCCAATGACGCGGGAGCGACCGATCGTGCGGTGACCCTGCTCGGCGAGGCCATCGCGCTGGATACGACGTTCGCGATGGCGCACCGCAAGCTGGCGGTCGTGTTGAACAACACCGGTGGGGCGCCGTCGCGCATCGCCGAGGCCGCCACGCAGGCCTTCCGGCATCGCGACCGGCTCACGCCGCTCGAGCGCGACCTGGCCGAGGCGTTCTACTACTATCAGGCCGAGTTCGACCGCGCCAAGGTCGAGACCGGCTATCGATCGGCCCTCGAGCTCGATCCCGAGAACTACGTGGCGCTCAACAACCTGGCGCTCGCGCTGAACACCCAGCGCAAATTCGCGCAGGCCGAGTCGCTGACGCTGCGCGGCATCGCCGTCGCTCCCACCCAGGCGACCCTGTACATCAATGCGGCGCAGGCGCAGATCGGGCAGGGGAAGTACGCCGCCGCGGCGCGCACCGCCGAGCTGTTCGCGCAGCGAGCGCCCACCAATCCCATGCGCTTCATCCTGCGCGCCCGGCTGCTCGATGCCCAGCGCGATTTCGACAGTGCGGCGGTGGTCATCCAGGCACTGGCGCCCGCCGCCCCGGACGAGGCCTGGCAGGGAATAACGGACTTCACCATGGCCCAGCTCAGCCGGGTGGAGGGCAAGCTCGCCGAGGCGGAGCGGCACACTCGCGCGAGCTTGGCGTTTGCCGAGCGCCGCGGCCAGCCGGGCACGTATGTCGGAGGCACGGTGTGGCTCGCCATGACCAACCTGCGCGCTCGCAATGCGCCCGAGACCGCGCGGCGTCAAGTGGAGGAGGCGCTGCGCCGGCACCCCCTCGCCTCGATGCGCCCCACCGACCGGCCGTACGCCGGCCTCGCGTGGTTCTATGCCGAGGCCGGGCGGCCCGAGCGAGGACGCCAGCTGCTCGCCGAGTACGCCGTCCAGGTCCCCGAGGCGTTTCGGCTGCGCGAGCCGTTCCGGCATGGCGCCGCGGCCGCCGTCGCGCTCGCGGAGGGCCGGATCCAGGACGCGATCAAGGAATATCGCGCCTGGTACGAGGAGGACTCGTGCGCGGTGTGCGGGCTGTACGAGCTCGGGCGCGTGTACGAGCGGACCGGCCAGCGCGACTCGGCGCTCGCCGTGTACGAGCGCGCCGTCACGACTCCCGGGATGCTGCGCATGTTCGAGGAAGCCGGCACCCTGGGACCGACGTACAAACGGTTGGGCGAGCTGTACGAGGAGCGCGGGCAGCTCGACAAGGCGCGGGATTTTTACGGGCGATTCGTGGACCTGTGGAAGAACGCGGATCCGGAGCTGCAGCCCCTGGTGCGCGACGTGAAGCAGCGACTCGTAAGGCTCACGGCCGAGGGCGTGAGATAGCGGCCCTTACCCTTCCCCGGCCTTTGACCGGCCTTTGACCGGCCCTTCACCCCCTGCCGAGGGTTACCGCAAACATCGCGATCAGTCCCAGCGCCCCCGCGATCGACGCCGCGAGGATCTGCCGCTTTCTCAGCCGGTTGAAGGCTTCCGGGAGCTCGCCCCTCGTATCCGGCTCGAGCCGCGCCAGCTTCGCCGCCGTGGGCACGCTGATCGCCGCCGCCGCGATCGCGCCCAGGAGGCCCGCGCCCATCATCAGCCCCATCCAGCCGGGCACAGCGCCCTGCTTCATGTACGGCCCCGCGAGGGCAAAGCCGGAGAGCACCACCGCGAGCGCGCCCGGTGCCACGAGCAGCCGCTGGATCGCGCCGATCAGCTTGTAGCCCACGAGCCGCTCACCGGCGGAGAACCGCTTCGCGGTCACCCCGGCCACCATCGTGGCAATCCCACCGCCCAGCCAGAGCGTGAAGCCCAGGACATGCACCAAGAGCCAGAATCCTCGCATCGCTACCCCCTCACCACCTCAGGCACCGGTTGCCGCCCCGCGTATCCTGCCTCCAGCTCATGCCAGTGCTCGATCCTGTCCTCGCCCACTTTCCAGCACCAGAAGATTTCTTTGCCGTCGAGCTTGCCGTAGAAATCCACCAGCCCCTGCTCGAATCCCTTGAAGACGCAGCCGATCTGTTGCAGCTCGAGCAGGTAGTCGTTGATCTGGTGGGCGACGGCGTCGACCTGACGGCGCAGCTCGATCTGCTCGGGCGGCTCGCCCCGGTCGGGCTTGGCCTGCGCGGCGACGAGCTCGTAGCGCGCCACCAGATCGCGCCATTGCGGGTGCAGGGCGACGATGTCGGCGACGATGCGCTTCACCAGCGGAAGAGTACGATTGGCTTCGGCGAGGGTGAAATACTTTCTGGGCACGGAAACAATATACGCGGAAATGCAAAGGCTAGGCGCACAGACGCGCAGCGGCTGTGCGTCTAGCCTTTGCCTCTCCTATCCCCTGACGATTACTACTCCTTGGATAAACTCCGGATGCGGAATAAATCCCACGACTCGTTTGTTGCCGTCCACTACCACGATCGTCGATCGAATATGCGCGTCCGTCTCTTCCAGCTGCTCGATCTTGAACCCCGTCAGCTCCGTCTCCGGTGTCACCACCACCGTGTCGCGCCGCGCGTGCACCTGGGCGGAGCACTCCTTCGGGTCGTGCCCCGCCGCCACACACTGCGTCACGATGTCGCGGTCGGAGATGGTGCCGAGGTAACGGCGGTCTTTGGGGTTGTCCACCACCGGCACGACCGAGATGTCCTTGCCGCGCATCAGCAGCGCCACCTCCGCGCTCGTGGCGCCGGCGGCAGCCACGAAGGGCTCCGGGATCATGATCTCTCGAGCAAGCATCGTTTGGTCGCTTCGTAACCCGCCTGTAGATACCGCTCTGCTGCACCCACCGCAAATGTGGCTTCCCGCTCGGCGACCGGTCGCACCACCAGCAGCCGCGGCGCGTCCGGCGGCCAGTCCGCGATGAGCCGGTCCACCTGCGC
>QHTK01000097.1 GCA_003220795.1 Gemmatimonadota bacterium
GGCCTGCACAACATCGTGCTGACGGAGGACACGAGCGGGACCATATACCCCGTGCCGTACGACTTCGACTGGTCGGGCGTGATCTCGACCCCGTACGCGCGACCCGATGCGCGCCTCAACATCACGAGCGTGCGGCAGCGTCTGTTCCGTGGGTACTGCCGCCCCGCCGAGCAGTTCGCCGCGATCTTCGCCCGCTTCAACGACCGCAAGGACGCGATTTACACGCTGTACCGGAGCCAAGTCGGAGCCGACCCGAAGCGAGTGGAGCAGGCGCTGCGCTATTACGACGATTTCTACAAGGTCATCAACGACCCGAAGCTGGTGCGGCGGGAGTTCCTGCAGGCGTGCAAATGACGGCGCGGCCATGATGCTCAATCCCGTCGATCGCTCGCTGCTGCGGCTGCTGCTCTATTACGTCCTCCTCGTGGCCGGCACCATCGTGCTGGCGCGCTACGTGCCCGCCGTGCGCCGCGCCGTCTCGCTCGAGGCGGAGGGGCCGCCGCCCGGCATGACCGCGAAGGAGCTGCGCAAGACGCTGGAAGAGGGGGGCGCCGCAACGGGCGAACCAGCGGCGCGACCAACCCCGGCCGCCGCCACAGCGCTCGCGATGATCGGCGCCCTGGCGCTCGTGATCCCGGTGGCGCGCGTGTACATGCTCACCAAGCAGCGCCAGGGGTACGACCCATCGGTCGTGCAGACGGTGATTCTCCTCCCAGTCGCCGTCGCCGGGATCGTGGCCGTGGTCCAGAACAGCCTCGTGCTCGCCTTCAGCTTGGCGGGGCTCGCCGCGGCCGTGCGGTTTCGCAATACGCTCAAGGATTCCAAGGATGCCGTCTACATCTTCGTCGCGATGGGGGTGGGGCTCGCGGCGGGGGTGCAGGCGCTGGCGCTCTGCTTCGTAATGACGGTGATCTACAATATCTCGGTCGTCACGCTCTGGGCGCTGAACGTCGGCGACACCTACCCCGACGAGCCACGCCCCAGCTTCACCGGCGAGTTCCAGATCGCCACCGCCCTCCCCGCGATCCGCGACGTGCTGCTCGTGGACGCGGACGCGCCGGCGCAGCCGCTGGTCGAGCGCATGCTCGAGCGGCTCACGAAGAGCTGGCGGTTGCTCGAGCAGGGTTCCGGCACGGACGGGCGGGTGACGCTCACCTACGAAGTGCGACTCAAGAAGAAGACGACGCGGGCCGCGCTGATCGATGCGATCGCCCGCGAGGCCGCGCCCCACGTGGCGACGGCCACGTTCCAGGCGCAGCCCGCTACGGCGTGATCTAGCGCGGCCGTGGGTCGGCCGTCGCAGGCGGCTTGCGCTCCACGACCCTGGCCATCACGGGCGCGCCCGGCGCGAGCAGCTCCAGCCCGCCCACCACCACTTGCTCTCCGGCATTCACGCCCTTGGTCACCTCGACGAACCCCGGCGTGCGGACGCCGAGGTCCACCTGGCGGCGATTGACCTTGCCGTCGACCACGACCCAGACCGCGTTCGCGCCCTCGGCCGGCACCACCGCCTCCTCGGGGATGACGATGGCTTTGGGACGCACGCCGGTCACCAGGTGCGCTTCGATGAACATCCCGGGCTGCAGCAGCCGGGCGGGATTGGGCACGCGCGCCTTCACCAGGATGGTCCGGCCCGGCAGCTGCACCACCGGGTCCACGAAATCCACCTCTCCCGTGAAGTCGCGACCCGCGATGGCGGCGACACGGAACGACACTTGTTGTCCGGGCTTCAGGTCCCGCGCGAACCGCTCCGGTACCTGGAACGCGGCGCGCTGCGGGTTCACGGTGTGGAGCGACGCCAGCTTGGTGCTGGTGGTGACGTAGTCGCCCACGCTCACGTAGCGCTGCCCCACGACGCCGGCGAACGGCGCACGCACCGTGGTGCGGTCCAGGCGGATGCGCTGGAGGTCGTACTGTGCCTGCGCGCTCCGGGCTTCGGCCTCGGCCTTCTCGAGATCGGCGGCGGAGGAGGCATTCTGCTGCGCCAGCTCCTTGGCGCGGGCCAGGGCCTGCAGCGCGAGGTCGCGTTGCGCCTCGAGCTGGGCCACCTGCGCCTTGAGCTGGGCGTCGTCCACTTTAAAGAGTGACGTCCCCTGCTCGACCTCCTGGCCCTCGCGCACGAGGAATTCGACGATGCGCCCGTCCACCTCGGGACGCAGGTCGATCGACTGCACCGCCTCGATTTGTCCAGTCGCGGCGATCTCGTCCCGCACCGTGTCGCTGCGGGCGACCGCGACCTCGACCGGCATGCCCATGGGGGCGCCGCCACCGAACCCCGCCGCGCCGCTCGCCTTGCCTTTCTTGCAGCCGCCGATGGCGACGACCGCGCCCGCGACCATTGCGCACCACGCACCACGCGTCATGTTCGTCACACTCATTTCTGTTCCGGTTCGGGAAAGAGGCGCCGACCTAGGATAGTCTCGAGCCCCGCCAGCACGAGTCGCGTCGCGTACCGCGCCTGAACCAGGGTGGCCGACGCGTCATCGAGGTCGGACTGTGCTTTGAGCAGGTCGAGGATCGCCGTAGCGCCCGTCCGGTAGCGGGCTTGCTGCACGCGGTAGTTCTCGCGCGCGACCTGCACCTGCTCGCCCGCAAAATCGGCCGTTGCACGGGCCGTCGTGAAACCGTCATAAGCTGCGACCACGTCGCGCTGCACCGAGCGCTCGGCGGAATCGCGCGCTGCCCGGAAAATGTCCCGGTTCACGCGCGCCTGACTGATCAAGTTCTGCCGCTGGAAGTTGTCCCATATTGGGAGCGTTGCCGTCAAGGTGAGCTGCGTGAACTTGGCGCTCGT
>QHTK01000103.1 GCA_003220795.1 Gemmatimonadota bacterium
TCAGCCCGCCGGTGACCGCCACCCACCATGGCGGCGCTTGGGGAGTGTGATAGGTCCCGTCGCCGAGTGCGCCAAACGAATTTACGCCCTTGCAGTAGGCCGCGTGTGCCGTGGTGACACCGCACGAGTGGCTCCCCATACTCAGCACCGTGAAGTCGTGTCCCTCTGTGTCGAGCGGGCTCTCCGCCGCCTCGTTCCAGCAATACCACACGCCCTCGGTGGTCAGGCCGCAGCCGTTCGTGATCGCGGTGAAGCGGTAATCGCTCGCGACCTGTTGCGGCGTCAACCCCCAGCAGTAGACAGCGCCGCTCGTGGATAGCCCGCACGTTCTGGAGCTGGCCGTAAGGGCGGTCCAGCGGAACCCTCCCTCCACCGGCACCGGAGTCGGCCGGAAGGTAGTGGTGCCGTCCCCGTTATTTCCCCCCTCCCCCCAGCAGTAGGCCGCGCCACCGTCGGTCAGGGCGCACGCATTGACGCCCACGCTCACCGTCGTGAAGGTGGGCGGCGGGGGCCCCGAAGGACCGCAGCCGATCCGCTGCGTGGCCACCACGATGTTGTCCCAGTAGCGCTCTTCGGGCTGGGGAGCCGTGGCGCTCCAGTAGTTCTCGAAGAAGATCGCATTGATGCCAAACGCGCTGTACGACCCCAAAAAGTTGAGGCCCGTGCGCTGGGCGTCGAGCGTGCCGTTGATCCAGTACTCAAGAATGCCGTTGGACTGACCGGCGTCATTCAACCGCATGTGCGCCTCGATGCAGTACCATTGGCCGACCGCAGCCTCGCCAAAAATTGGGGTCGCGCCCGTGGCATTCCCCAGCCACGTGAAGTGGTCGAAATCATTGTATCCGGTAGTCAAGAGATTGCCGTCCGCGTCCGTCCCACTCACCGGATCGAGCCGGAGCGCGTCACCAAAACCGGGCGCGACGACGTAACCGACGGCGGCTTGAGCCCAGTCAGGTGACGCCAGCACCATCGCTTTGGTGAACGCCCCCGCGCCCCCGCCGGTCCAGCCGGCTTGGTTCTTCAAGTAGGCGCGCCAATAGATGTCGCGATAATCGCTCGTGCCGCCATCCACCGGCGTCACGTACGCGGGATCGGGGGAGCGGCCGAACGCCACCTTCAAGTCCCCGGCCTGCGCCACGCCCGGCGTGTAGACGGCCTTCATACCGGACGAGCCGTCCAACCCGACGCCCGCGGTCCGCGCGAAGCTGCTCGGGCTGAGGTGCTCGAAGTAGCTGCTCAGCCGGTCGACCTCGAAATCGTCACACCAGATCGTCCCGGGTGGGGGGTTGGCGCATTCGGAGCCAGCGGCCGCCTGCGCCCTCGGCCGAGGCAGCTGTGGCGCCGTCGCCTCATCACGTTGACACGCCTGGGGAACGAGCGCCAGGAGGACGAGCGCTGCCGGAACGATGCGACGCATGGAGGGGACCTCGAGCGTGGGGGCCAACCGCGGCGGCGTCGCAAATCGAATGCCCCGCCCCACACGTCATAATCGCACGCTGTGGCAGCAGTGCCCCAGCCGGCCATCTGTTGCACCCCCGCTGCTGCTGGCGCCACCGGGCCACACGCCTCCACTACAACGTGACCTGCTGTTCTCCCAGTGCATTACCGCGCGATCAGCTCCAGCGCGGCGTCGATGATGCGCTTGAACCCCTGCGCCGATTCCGCATCGCGCGCGTCGTTCGTGGTGTTGAACGCGGCGATCACGGCCGCGGAGGTCTTGGGATTGACGTAGAAAAACGATCGGAACCCCGCCTGTTGCCCCGTGTGCCCGATGAACCGCACGCCGTCCCGCCACAGCACGAAGAACGACAATCCCACCGAGTCTCCCGGCGCGTCGCCCTCGGTCGCGAACAGCGTGCGCCACATCTCGTCTAGGGTCGTGCGCGCCAGCACGGTGTCGTTCCCCGCCGCACCGGAGAGGAACCCGACCCACCGCGCCAGATCGCCGAGTGGCGCGTTCCAGCCGCCGTTCGGGATGGTGATCCCGGGGTCGAAGTCCCGGCCGTTCGCCACGACCGCTTCGTGGCCGGCTGAGTCCCGCACTACGTCGTAGTTGTTGGATCGCTGATCCGCGAGGTGATACGGCGTGGCGCCGAAGTAGCTGTGCGTAATGCCGAGCGGCGCCCACAGGTTCTTGTACACGTAGCTCTGGTAGGGATCGCCGGTGAGCTGCTCGATGATGCGCGCCAGGTAGATGAACCCGGGGTTCGAATAGCTGTAACGCGACCCCGGCGCAAAGGCGACCTCCTGGTACGGCATCATCGCCACCAGCTGCTCCCAGCGCGTCGGCTCGAACGGCTCCCACGATTTCCCCGCCTTGTACGGCCAGGTGGGATTTTGAAACCCGGCGGAGTGCGACAGTAGCATCCGGATGGTAACGTCGTCCATGGAGCCGAACGGGTCGTGCACCTGGCGCAGCTCGGGGATGTACTGCGTCACGCGTTCGTCGAGCGAGACCCGCTTCCGGTCGCGCAGCTGCATCACCGCCACCGCGGTGAGCGTCTTGGTGATCGATCCCCAGTGAAAGATGGTGCGCTCGTCCACGCGCCGGCCCAGCGCGCGATCGGCGAAGCCGTACTCGTGGTGCGCCAGCACCCGGCCGTCGCGCATCATCAGCACGCTCGCGCCCACGACGCTGTCGCCTGCGGCGTAGGCGTCGAAGGCGCGGGTGAACGGCTGCCATCCCGGGCGTTGCCCGTGCGCCCCCGGCGTCGCGAGCAGTGCGAGCAGCGCCAAGCCTCGAGCCCAGCGGGTCATAGCGGCACCAGCCGCCCCCTGGGCGGGATCCCCGGCTCAAGCTCGATGATCCCCACCGACGGCTTGAGGTCGAACCGCGGCTGCCCCGCCGC
>QHTK01000069.1 GCA_003220795.1 Gemmatimonadota bacterium
CGCGAAGCTGGGCGGCAGCACGCCGCCGGCGCCCACCGCCTTGGAGAGCTGGAACATCAGGAGATCGACGAACGTGGTGGCGAGGCACACGGCCACGCCCCACGCCGCGCCGCTCTTCGGGGTGGAGATCGCGAGGGGCGCGCCGAACAAGGCGATGATGATGCAGGCGAACGGGACGGAGAGCTTCAGGGCGCGCTCCACGCGCAGCTTCTTCGTGTCCGAGCCGGAGCGCGCCAGCGCGTCGATATAACGCCCCAGCTCGGCGTACCGCATCTCGTCGGGCGCCTTGGGCTCGGCGAGCAGGTCCACCGGCGTCTCGCGCAGGTCCCGCGTGGCGAGCCGGTCGAACGTGAACGCCGTCTCGCGGCCCGGGCCGAGCAGGTAGTGCACCGTCCCCTTGGTGAGGGTCCAGCCGCGCGCCCGGCGCGCGGTGTCGTAGCTCGCCTGCGGCGCCGCGATCACGATCGTGGGGTACTCGGGCCCCGTTCCCTCGCGCTCCATGATCAGGTCGCGCATCGCGTGCCGCGCCAGCTCGAGCCCCCCGATCGCGTACACCCAACCGCCGTCCGCCCGGTACACGAAGTTGTTGCGGAACTGGTCGCTGCGGATCTGCTTCTGTCCGAGCAGCTCGGCGCGGCGGCTCGACGTAACCGGCGCCAGCTCCGTGAGCCCGACGTCGGCCAGCACCGCCACGACGGACGCGGCGAGCAGCGGCCGGATGACCCGGTGGAACGAGATCCCGGACGCCTTCGCCGCCGTCAGCTCAGAGTGGCGGTCCAGCGCCCCCACCGTGAACACCACCGCGAACAGCACGGCGACGGGCAACACCAGCGTGACGGTCTCGGGGAGGTAGCAGACGTACGACAGCGCCAGATGGCCCTTCGAAACCCCTCCGCTCGTGTACTTCTCGAGGTTGTCGGCCAGGTCGATCACGAAGACGAGCAGCGGAAAACCGAACGTCGCCAGGAAGAACACCTTGGCCCATTCGCGCAGCACGTAGCGGTCGAGGGTCGTCATCGGGTGTTGCCCGGCTTGCGGATGCGCCACACCCCGATCGCGCCGACCGCGGCGCAGATCAGGTTCGGCAGCCACATCGAGACGAACGGCCCCACGATCAAGCGGTCTCCGAGGTTCTCGCCGCCGATCAGCCCCACGTAGTACACGGTGAAGACCGCCACGCTCAAGCCGATCACCAGCCCGACTCCGCCGCGGTAGTAGCGCAGCGCCGCGGGCGCACCCACCAGCGCGAACACGATGCACGCCGCGGCGATCGCGTATTTCTTCTGGATCTCGACCTCGTACATCGCCGCCCGCTGCTCTGCCGAGCGGCGGCGCTGCTCCTCGCCCACAGTCGCCGCGGGTGTGATCAGGGTCGGCCGGCTTTGCGCCTGGGAGACCGCCGCGGGGGGAGGCACCCGCGCCGGGCCGAACGGCGGGTGCTCGGTGGGGCGCTGCGGTTGGGGGTGTGGCCGGAAAGGACGGGGCGTGGGCGTCTGCGCCGCGGCCGCCTTCGGCCCGAGCCACGCCGCCGCCCGCCGCAGCGCGTGGCAGTACAGGCCAACCGGCGCCGTGTCGGCCACGTAGGGCGGCGGTGCGGGGTACACCAGGACGAGGCCGGCGAGCCGGCGCAAGTCGTTCTGCACCGCGACGTCGGCGTCCGCCCCTGCCCGGTCCGCTTCACGGCGGGCCAGGGCCACCATGCCGCGCATCTCACAGATCGACATCTCGCGGTCGCTCTTGTAGCTGTCGTGCTCGGTGCGCTCCAGCGTGTTGCCGATGCCGGCGACCCGCATCCGGTTGGTGCGGAAAAACGTGCGGTCGAACTGCGTGGGATCGGTGCGATTGACCGCCTGGATGTCGCCATCCTCCAGCGTGAGGTACAAATCGCGTCCGCCGGGGGTATATGCCATGCGACCCGAGTCGGCGCCGATGATCCGCCGGCGCTCCGCGTCTCCCAGGTCGTAAATCGTCACATCCTTGAGTTTGTTGGAATTGGGGTCGATACGCGCAGCGCGCAGGAAAAACTGCCCGGGCACGACCTCGTTGATGACCTGTTCCTTCAGCGTGAACGACGGCTTCTTACGCTGAATGTCCACCTGCAATGTGCGGAGCCGGTGATTCGAGCGCGGCAGCACCTGATCGTTCCACAGGAACGAGAGCAGCGCGACCACTGCCGCGCCCCCCAGCACCGGGGTGATCACGCGCGCGACGCTCACGCCGCTCGCCTGCAGCGCCGTGATCTCGTTGTCACCGGCCAGCCGCGTGAACACGTGCAGCACCGCCACCAGCACGGCCATCGGCAGCGTCACCGCGACGATGAACGGGACCGACAGCACGAACACCTCGAGGATGACGCTCCACGGCAAGCCCTTGCCGACGAGACTGCCGAACTGCTTGGCGATTTGATTGAGCAGCATCAGCGAGGTGAGGGCCGCCAGCGCGAAGCCGAGCGGCGCGACGTGCTGGCGCAGCAGGTAGCGGCTGATGGTGCGCACGGTCGGTCGCGCCATTATATTCGGAACTCCAAGTCTCTACAAGGGATGCGGCGCCCCACGCTGGTTGGTCTCGTCGCTCTCTCGCTCGTCATACCCCAGGCGTACGCGCAGGATACGACGGCCGTGCGTGTGCGCCCACCCCGTCCTCCCGGCCCGCCCGGGTTCCGCGCCACGTTCTCCTGGACAGCGCTCGCGCCGCCGCGGCTCGGTGCGCTCCTCCCGGGCGGGCGCTTGGGCCTCCGCACCAGCCCGGCCGCCGTGGCCGCGGCGTGGGCGCGGCGCGTGCGCGCGGCGCGGCGGGCCGACCTCGCGGTCCTCCCGCAGACGCCGGTCGCCGTCGCCGAGTCGGCGGCGGCCGCACCGGAGGCCCCCGCCCACGCCGTGCCGCCTGCGGGGCTGCGCGGCATCCTCGGCACCTACGCCGACATCGGCATGGAGCTGCGGGTGCGGTTCGAGCTCAAGGCCGACCGCTTTCGCAACCTGAAGTGCACGCCGTTCGAGCAGCAGCAGGCGCTCTCCGGCTGCCAGACGCGGTTCCCGACCATCAGCCCGGTGCCGCAATACGCCGTGCGCACGGCGGGGATCGTGGGGCGGCGGCTGCATGTCAACGTCGACTTCGACAGCCAGCGCGAGTTCGACGCCAACAACAATCTCCAGGTGTGGTACGAGGGCCTCGAGGACGAGGTGCTGCGCCGGGTCGAGGCCGGCAACGTCACCTTCCAGGCGCCGCCGTCTCGCTTCATCAGCGCGGCCATCCCGGCGAACAACTTCGGCGTCCAGGCGATCGCGCAGCTCGGCGCGCTGGAGCTACGCGGCATCTACGCGCAGCAGAAGGGCAACGTCGTGCGAGACCGCGTCTACGCGGTCGGGGAAACGACGACGCAACCGATCGACCGCGTCGCCCGGGACCTGGACTACGAGGCCGGCCGGTTCTTCTTCGCCGTGGACCCCGCCCTCGTCCCCCGCTACCCCGCCGTGGACGTCTTGAGCATCGACCGGGCGACCATGCCCGATTCCCTCCGCGTGGGCAGCGTGCGGGTCTACCGCGTGCGGGCGGCCTCCCCGACCTCGACCACCAACCAGAACATCGGCGGCGTGCGCGCGGTGGCGTGCGGTCCCGGGCCGAGCCGCTCAGTGGACTGTGACGTGCAGCGGGCCGGGCCGTTCCAATGGGAGCTCCTCCTCGAGGGGAAGGACTACTACGTCGATCCGAGCGGCGCGTGGTTCGCACTCGCCGCGCGTCTCGATCAGAGCGACTACCTCGCCGTGTCCTACATCCCGGTCGGCGCGGCGGGGTGCGGCCCGGGTGGACGGTGCGTCGGCACGTTTCCGGCGGCTGCCAGTCGCGACACCGCGGTGGTCGATACGCTGCGGCTGGTGTACGACCCGCGCCCGGGAGTCACGGCCGCGACGCCCTCGTTCCGCTTCGAAATCCGCAGCGCCTACCGGGTGGGCGGCAGCGACGTCGACCGCACCACCGTGGCGCTCGCGCTCACGGTCAACCAGCGGGAGCGTACCATCCTGGGTGCCCAGACCTACCTCGCCCAGCTCGGCATGGCGCTGGAGTCCGACCCGACCCGGTTCGACCAGTACAACCGGCTGTTCCCGCGCACGCGCGATCCCCAGCAGGGCGCGCCGCTGCGCGACTACTTCGCCGTGTTCCCTCACCTGACGCCGTTCGCCGACTCGACGCGGCTCGCCCCGGGGGAACGCAACGACTCCCTGTACCGCACGCCCCGCCTCCGGCTCCTGACGCAGTCGCCGCCCTCGGTCTTCGCGCTCGGCGTGCACGCCAGCGTCGCGGCGTCGAGCGACCGCAGCCAGCTGTCGCTCAACAGCTTCCAGATCCGGGACGGTTCGGAAAAGATCTACGTCGGCAGCCGGCTGCTCACACGCGACGCCGATTACGGCATCGACTACGCCACCGGCCAGGTCACCTTCAAGAACCCCGACTCGTTGTTCCAGGGGGGTACGGCTCAGGTGCGCGCGCAGTTCGAGGAGCGCGCCGCATTCGCGGTCGCCCCCACGTCGATCTACGGCCTCGCCGCGCGCTACGACCTGGGGCACCGCGGGACGGTCAACTTCACCGGCTTGTTCCAGAAGGAGCAGAGCGCGTTCACGCGGCCGCCGCTCGGCTTCGAACCGTCGTCGAGCTTCATCGGCGGCGTGAGTACGGAGCTGCACTTCCAGCCCGAGTTCGTCACGCGGGCGCTCAACGCCCTCCCCGGCATCCACACCGAGGTCCCGTCGCTGCTCAACATTTCGGCGGAAGTGGCGACATCGCGCCCCAGCCCGAACCAGGCGGGCCAGGCGTATGTCGAGGAATTCGAGGCGGAGGCGGGGCGACCCCTCTCGCTTGCCGAAAACAGCTGGCACTGGGGCAGCGTCCCCACGACGGCGCGCGGCGCCGAGCCGTTTGGCATCGATCCGTCGGGCTTCGCCCCCGCGAACGCGGCGGCGCTCACCTGGCAGAACCTGCCGCTCGGCGCCGACGGGCGGGCCATTCAGTTCCTCCCGCAACAGATCGACCCGACGATCCGGCTCGTCGGGCAGGCCCAGTCCGCAGAGCAGGCGCTGTGGCTCATGCTGAAGCCGGACACGGTGCTGGGCCTCGCCGACGTGAACACCGGTAACCCGAACTGGGTGCGCCCGCACCAGGACGGGCCGCGCTGGCGCTCGATCACGCAGGCGCTGTCGGCGACCGGCATCGACCTGTCGCGCACCGAGTACCTCGAGCTGTGGGTGTGGGAGGACAACCACCGCGTAGCGAAGTCCAATCACGCCGCTCTCGTCCTCGACTTCGGATCGGTGTTCGAAGACGCGCTCGCGTGGGTGCCGGATGCCTTCAGGGCTGGGCCCGCCGGGGACACGACTTACTACGGGCGGCGCTATGTGGGGCTCGGCCGGCTCGACACCGAGCGCGATCCCATCACCCACTCGTGGAACGCCGTGATCAACGACGAAGGCATCCTGGCCGACCGGGTGACCGACGGCATCGTCGATTCGACCACGGGCGCGGTGCGGGACACCCTGCCGCTCTGCAGCGCCACGCAGCACGGTCTGCTCCAGACGTTTTTTTTCGGCGACCTGCGCTCGCGCTGCGGGCGCCACAACGGGTTCGTCGACACGGAAGACCTGGACGGCGACTTCCGACTCGACTCGGTGGCCGGGGTGCGGACGGTGGAGGGCTTCGTGCGCTTCGTGTTTCCGATCGGTGACGAGCGCTTCTACGTGCGCGACGGCGCCATGCTCCCGGCCTTCACGAACGGGCTCCCCGACGGCACGTCGGGCTGGCGACTGTACCGCATCCCGTTTCGCACGGACACGATCCAGGTGGGGAGGGCAGACCTGCGCCAGATCCAGAGCCTGCGGGTCACCGTGGTCGCCCCCCATACCGCCGGCCCAAACCAGCCCGATCCGCAGGTCTACTTCGGGCTCGCCCGCGTGCGGCTGGTCGGCGCCTCGTGGCTCAAGCGCGCCGACACGCCGATTCGGGGCGTCGCCGGCGAACGCGGTACGGGGACGGGCGAGGTGATCGCCTCGGTCGTGAGCACCGAGAACCGCGACCTCGGCTACACGCCGCCGCCCGGCGTGTTCGATGAAGCGGGGCGGCGTGACGCGAACCTGCAACTCGCGACCGCCCAGATCAACGAACGCTCACTCCGCCTGCTCGCGGGCGGCCTCCAGACCGGCCAGCGCGCCGAAGCGTTTCTGCGGTTCACGGCCGAGGGGGACAAGAACTTCCTCAAATACCGCAGGCTGCGCACCTGGATGCGGGGACGCGGCCCGGGCTGGGAGGACGGGGACCTGCACGCCTATATCAAGGCGGGCAAGGACCAAGACAACTTCTACTTGTACCACGCCCCCGCCCGCACCATCTCGTGGGATCCGGAGATGGTCGTGGACCTGGACCGCTGGCTCCTGTTGCGCGCCAAGATCGAGCAGGCGTGGCTGCGGGGCGACACCGCCCAGATTTACGCCGGCTGCCCCGACACCTCGCTCGTGCCGTTCGACTCTGCGTACGTGATGTGCGACGGCCCATACCTCGCGCATGTGCGCGATCCCGCCACGGCGCCACCCAACCTCGCCGCCGTGCAGGAGATCGCGGCGGGCATCTGGCGCGTCAATAGCCGCGTGTTCCTCGATCAGGCCGAGTTGTGGGTGGACGACATCCGCCTGAGTGATGTCGTCCAGGACGCCGGCTTCGCGGGTGCGATCGACGTGACGCTTACCGCCGCCAACGTGGCAGACGTCGCCGTCAGCGTGTCCCGCCGCGATGCCCAGTTCCGGCAACTGGGGGAGGATCCGCGCTACGTGGCCGACAACGCGGCGAGCGTGGCGGGCACAGTGCGGCTGGAACGGTTTTTTCCCGATCGGTGGGGCATCATCGCGCCGCTGAGCGTGCGCTACGCCGCCACGTCGAGCGCGCCGTTCTACCTGGCCGGCACCGACCTCCGGGCCGATGCGCTCACCGGGTTGCGCACGCCGCGCGCGACGGCCGCGAGCTACGCCCTCACGGTCCGGCGGACCCGCCGGTCGCCCAACGCGTTCCTGCGCTATCTCGTGGATCCGCTCGCCGTCTCCGGCGCCTACGCCCGGGGCACGGCGCAGGGCGATCTCGCGCTCGCCACGTCGTCGAGTTACGCGTTCAACCTGGACTACGCGCTCGCGCTGGGCCCGCCCGGCGGGGGCGGTGGGGGGGGTGGCGGCGGGATCCGCCTCGCGCCCGCGGCCGTGCGATTCCACTCCGGCCTCGCGGGTGACGAAGGGTCCCGCCTCACCTACGCAGTCCCGGTCGCGCGGGTCGCCGACTCCGGCCTCGCCCCGGCGCTATCCCGCAACCGGGTGTGGCGCAACAGCGGCGGTCTCGATTTTCTGCCGCTCCGCGGCCTCCAGCTGCGCGTCGATGCGGCCTCTGTGCGGGACCTGCGGGACTACGGCGACTCGACTACCATCGCCCGCCTCATGCGGCAAGAGCGGCGCACATTCCTGGGCCAGGACGTCGGCGTGGAGACGCAACGCACCATCACGACCGCGGTCACCGCGACGCCTCAAGTGGGCGCGTGGCTGCGTCCCCGCGCCGCGGTCTCGACGACGTTCAGCTTTACGCGCGACCCCAACGGCCGCACGCCCGTCCGCGACGTCGGAGACACGGCTGGCGGGTTCCATCTGCCGGCGGCGTTCAGCAACCAGCGTCGCCTCGACCTGGCCGTCGGCGTGGACCCCAGGCGACTCGGCGGCAAGCTGTTCGGCGACAGCGCCGCGCTCGCAAGGCTGCTCGGTCGCCTCACCAATCTGGACCTGTCGTACGGGCGCACCCTGCTGTCGAGCTACGACCGTGTGCCGGGTGGCCCATCGTTCGGCTACCAGTTCGCCATCGGCCGGTTCGACGGCTTCAGGAGCCAGAGCGGCCGCCTCGCGCTGGCGGCGACCGACAACTCGAGTCTCAACGCCGGCGCCAACGCGGCGCTCCCCGAGGGCATGCGCGTCAACATGAACTACCGACGCACCCGCGGCATCACGTGGGCGCTCCGTCTCGATCAGCAGGTGCCGATCCGCAGTGCCAGCACGGAGTGGCCCTCGGCGAACCTGAGCTGGAGCGTGTCGCCCGGCACGACCGCGCTCGGCCGCGTGCTGACGAGCCTTTCGGCGCAGCTCGGGTATCGTAAGGTCGCGACCGCGAGCGACCAGCCGTCATTCCTGGGGGCCGAGGCTCCCGCCGCGACCTCGTCGGGCAGCGAGCGCTCGATCCGGCCCGCCCTCGCGCTCACGTGGCGGCACGGCGTCTCGACCGCGTTCGATGCGTCCTACGCGACCAGCGATCAGGTGAGCGCGGGTAACGCGTTTCACACAGAGCGTTCCCAGCAGAGCGCGAGCCTCGCCTTCGTGTTCCGGCCCCCGGCCAGTATCGTCCGCTTGAAGCACGACATTCGCGCGGCCGGCCGGTACAGCGCCAGCGCCAACAAGACGTGCCTGCAGGCCGCCGGCCAGGAGGCCTGCGTCCCCTACGTGGACAGCCGCCAGACGCAGATGCAGCTTTCCCTGGACACCGATTTGCCTCCTACGCTCAGTGCGGGCTTCCAAATGGCATACCTGGTGAACGACGAGCGGCAGGCCAACCGCAAGACCTCGCAGCTCGTGATCACCGCATTCGTCGAGCTCCACACCAGCGTGGGGCAGATCCAATGAGGCGCGAAGCAGGGTGGGGGAGGTGGTGGGGGCGCCTGCCTTTTGTCCTGCTCGTCGCCTGTCAGGCGCGCGGCGGCGCCCGCGGCGTGCCGCGCGAGTTCGATGGCGGCCACGCGTTCTCGTACCTGCAGCAACAGATGCAATTCGGGCCGCGCATCCCCAACACCCCGGCGCACGAGCGCACCGGGGACTGGATCCTCGCCCAACTGCGTACCCGCGCCGACACCGTCGCCGTGCAGGCGATCACCCACGTCACCCGCCAGGGCGACACGCTCCATCTGCGCAACTTCTTCGCGCGGTTCCGCCCCGCGGCTCTCGAGCGCGTGCTGTTCCTCGCGCACTGGGACACGCGCCCCCATGCCGACCAGAGCCCGAATCTGGGCCAGCAGCGCCTGCCGGTTCCGGGCGCCAACGACGGCGCCTCGGGCGTCGCCGTGCTGCTCGGCGTCGCCGATGCGCTCAAAGCGAAGCCGCCGGCGGTAGGGGTGGACCTGCTGTTCGTCGACGGGGAGGACTACGGGGACTTCTCCAAGGACTCAGACGACGTGCTCATCGGGTCGCGCTACTTCGCCGCGCATCAGCCCCCCGGTTACCCCCCGCTCTTCGCCGTCCTGTTCGACATGGTGGGAGACAAGGACCTGCAGCTGTACTACGAAGCGAACTCCCAGGCGTTCGCGCCCGAAGTGGTGGATCGCGTGTGGCGCACCGCTGCGGACTTGGGCTACGGCCGCACCTTCATACCCGGCGTCCGGCACAGCTTGACGGACGACCACGTGGCGCTCCAGAAGGCCGGGATCCACGCGATCGACGTGGTGGACTTCGATTATCCGTACTGGCACACGCCCGAGGACACGATCGACAAGGTGAGCGCGGCGTCGCTGCAGATTGTCGGGGATGTCGCTGTAGCGTTGGTGCGGTAACCCAATGCGGAATGCGGATTGCGGAATGCGGAATTGAAGTGAAGGGTCGAGCCGCGCCG
This sequence comes from Gemmatimonadota bacterium, assembly GCA_003220795.1. GTDB lineage: Bacteria > Gemmatimonadota > Gemmatimonadetes > Gemmatimonadales > GWC2-71-9 > 20CM-4-69-16. The sequence goes on from QHTK01000069.1 coordinate 9,664, forward strand.
CGACACTTACACTGACATTCCGCACTCCGCATTCCACATTCCGCACTCGTGAACCGCAATTTTCCGGCGCACCGCACGTAAAACGGGTACCGTCTCTTCGGGGGCGAGGCGTTAGCATGCAGCATGGACGACCGTCACGCCGCGCTGCTGCTCGCCGGCCTCGCGTTGGCCGGCGCCGGGGTGCGCTACGCGCTCGCTCCCGCGTCCGCCGCCGCGCCGGGCGACGTGCAGCTCGCCGCGATCGACACGCCGCCGCCCCGTCGCTTGCGGGAAACCGCTCGCACGGCCGCGCGCCTCGCCCGCCCGCTCCTCCCGGGCGAGCGCATCGACCTCGATCGCGCCGACGTGACGGAGATCACGCGACTGCCCCGCGTGGGCCCGGCGCTGGCGCAGCGCATCGTCGCGTGGCGAGACCAACACGGCCCGTTTGGCAGCCTCGCCCGTTTTGACAGCGTGCCCGGCGTCGGCCCGCGGCTCGTCGAATCGTTGCGTCCTTACGTGAAGTTTTCGGGGCAGATACCGCCTCCGCCTTGACCACCCCCCCGCCGATTCCTATGTTAGCTGGTTCAATTCCAACGAGTTGCATACGGCCACCGCAGCAGCCACCAGCGACAAGCTCGGCGAACTTCTGCTCCGCGATGGGCTGATCACCCCGGATCAGCTCAAAAAGGCTTTGCTGGAGCAGAAGAACACCGGGATGCGCCTGGGCTACACCCTGGTCAAGCTGGGCTTCATCGAGGAGACCGAGATCTCCAAGATGCTGGCCCGGCAGTACCGCATGCCGGCAGTCGACCTGTCGCGGTTCGAGGTCGATCCCAAGATCATCAAGCTCATGCCGCCCGACATCGCCGTGAAGCACACGGTGCTGCCCCTCAAGCGGGAGGGGCGGACGCTCACCGTCGCCATCGCGGACCCCAACAACGTCACCGCGATCGAGGACATCAAGTTCGTCACGCGGTGCGACGTCTTCCCGGTGATCGCCGGGGAGTACACGCTCCGCAACGCGATCGAACGGTACTACCAGCAGTCGGACGCACAGCTGCAGACGCTGCTCAAGGACATCGAGGCGGCCGAAGACCTCGAGGTGGTCGAAGACTCGGTCGATGAGGACGTCAAGGCGCAGGACCTGGCGGACGATGCGCCGGTGGTGAAGCTGATCAACGGCCTGCTCACCGACGCCGTGAAGCGGGGGGCCTCGGACATCCACATCGAGCCGTTCGAGCACGAGCTGCGGGTGCGCTACCGTGTGGACGGCGCACTGCACGAGGTCATGAAACCCCCGGTCAAGATGCGCGCGGCCCTCACGTCGCGCGTGAAGATCATGGCGCAGTTGAACATCGCCGAGCGGCGGGTGCCGCAGGACGGGCGCATCAAGCTGAAGATGGGGACCAAGGTGATCGACTTCCGCGTGTCGACCCTCCCGGTGCTGTTCGGCGAGAAGATCGTGCTCCGCATTCTCGACAAGGGGAACCTCACGCTCGACCTCACCAAGTTCGGGTTCGAGCCGAAGGCCGAGCAGGACCTGATGCGGGCGATCTTGAATCCCTACGGGATGGTCCTCGTGACGGGCCCGACGGGGTCGGGCAAGACGACCACGCTCTACTCGGCGCTCTCGCGCATCAACCAGATCGATGTGAACATCCTGACGGCGGAGGACCCGGTCGAGTACAACCTCATGGGGATCAATCAGGTGCTCGTCCGGAACGAGGTGGGGATGACGTTCGCGGCCGCGCTCAAGGCGTTTCTGCGCCAGGACCCGAACATCATCATGGTGGGGGAGATCCGCGATCTGGAGACCGGATCGATCGCCATCAAGGCGGCGCTCACCGGCCACCTGGTGCTCTCCACGCTGCACACCAACGACGCGCCCTCGACCGTGACGCGTATGGTCGACATGGGGATCGAGCCGTTCAACGTGGCGAGCGCGGTGAACCTCATCGTGGCGCAACGGCTGGTGCGGCGCATCTGCAAGGACTGCAAGCAGGAGCACAAGTACTCGGACGAGGAGCTCAAGGCCCTGGGCATCCCGGTGGCGGAGGCCGCAAAGCTCACCTTTTACAAGGGTGCCGGCTGCGACAACTGCGGCGGCACCGGGTACAAGGGGCGGCAGGGGCTGTACGAGGTGATGGCGCTGTCGAGCGCGCTGCGACGCATGGTGTTGAAGGGGGGCTCGACCGAGGAGCTGCGGGAGGAAGCGGTGAAGGAAGGGATGCTCACGTTGCGCTCCGACGGCATGGTGAAGGTGAAGCGCGGGATCACCACACTGGAGGAAGTCGTGAAAGAGACGGCGGCATGACGGCGGGCGCGCCGCAAGGCCTGAATCTCCGCTCGCTGCTCGAGGAGATGATCGAGAAGGACGCCTCGGACCTCCACATCGTGGCGGGCGAGCGTCCCAAGCTCCGCGTGGACGGGGACATCGTCGACTCGTCCGTGGACCACGTGCTGACCCCCAAGGACACGCTGTCGATCGCCTACTCGGTGCTCACGGAGAACCAGAAGAAGCGGTTCGAGACCGAGAGCGAGCTCGATTTTTCCTTCGGGATCCAGAATCTGGCGCGGTTCCGCGGCAACTGCTTCAAGCAGCGCGGCTGCGTGTCGCTCGTCATCCGGCAGATTCCCTTCAACGTGCGGACGTTCGATGATCTCGGCCTGCCCGCGGTGGTCGCGAAGCTCGCCGAGAAGCCCCGTGGTCTGGTGCTGGTGACCGGACCGACCGGCTCCGGGAAGAGCACCACGCTCGCCGCGATGATCGACAAGATCAACAAGGAGCTAAAGGGGCACATCATCACGGTGGAGGACCCGATCGAGTTCATCCACCGCCACCAGGCCTGCATCGTGAACCAGCGCGAGATCGGCACGGATACCAACAGCTTCGCGGCCGCGCTCAAGTACGCGCTGCGGCAGGACCCCGACGTGGTGCTGATCGGCGAAATGCGCGACCTCGAGACGATTGCGGCGGCGCTGACGATCGCCGAGACGGGCCACCTCGCCTTCGCCACGCTGCACACCAACTCGGCGATGGAGAGCATCAACCGCATCATCGACGTGTTCCCGTCGCATCAGCAGTCGCAGGTCCGCGCCCAGCTCTCGTTCGTGCTCGAGGGCGTCATCACGCAGACTCTGTTGCAAAAGGCCAAAGGCCGCGGCCGCGTGATGGCGTGCGAAATCCTCATCATGACGCCCGCCGTCCGTGCTCTGATTCGGGACCAGAAGATCGAGCAGATCCCGTCCATGATGCAGGCGGGGAAGAAGTACGGCATGCAGACCCTGAACGACGCCCTGTACCAACTCTACCTGGGCCGCGAGGTCGCCAAGGACGAGTGCCTCCGGGTCTCGGCGAACCCGAACGAGTTCCTGCGGATGATCGGCGAGCCGCCGCAAGACGAACGCGAGCCCGCCGCCGGCCAGCCGCAGGCGGCTCCGGCCAAGGTCGCGGCGCGCCGCTAGGCGCCCCGGAGGGAGTGAGCTATGCCGGTCTTCCAGTACACCGCGCGCACGCTGAAAGGCGATCTCGTCAACGACAAGGTCGACCTGCCGAGCCGCGACGACGTCATCGCCCACCTGCGCAAGAACCGCATGGTGGTGGTGCAGGTGCGGGCCGCGCCGCGCGAGTTCAAGCTCAACTTCAAGTTCGGCGGCGGCGTCAAGACGCGCGACATCGTCGTGATGACGCGGCAGTTCGCCACCATGATCAACGCCGGGCTGCCACTGGTGCAGGCGCTCGACATCCTGGCACAACAGACCGAGAACAAGATCCTCGCCGACGTCACCCGTCAGGTCGTCTACGACGTCGAGAGCGGCCACACCCTGGCCGACGCGCTGCGCAAGCACCCCCGGGCGTTCAGCGACCTCTACGTCAACATGGTCGCCGCCGGCGAGGCGGGCGGTATCCTCGACACGATCCTCGTCCGCCTGGCCCAGTTTCTCGAGAAGAACGACGCCATCGTCCGCAAGGTGAAAGGCGCCATGGTCTACCCGGCGGTGATCATATCGGTCGCGGTCATCGCGATCTCGGTGCTGCTCATCTTCGTGATCCCCACCTTCCAGAACATGTTCGCCTCGGTGAACCTCGAGCTGCCGCTCCCCACGCGCATCGTGATCGGCCTGAGCAACCTGCTCAAGAACTACTGGTGGGCGATCATCGCCGTCATCGGCGTGGGCGTGTTCGGCCTCACGCGGTACTACAAGACGGCGCCCGGCCGGCTGCAGATCGACCGCATGCTGCTGCGGCTGCCGGTGCTGGGCGACGTGCTGCGGAAATCCGCGGTGTCGCGCTTCACCCGCACGCTCGGCACGCTGATCTCCTCGGGCGTGTCGATCCTGGACGGCCTCGAGATCACGGCGCGCACGGCCGGCAATATGGTGATCCACAACGCGGTGATGGAATCGCGGGCATCGATCGCCGGAGGCGAGACGATCGCCCAGCCGCTCGCCAAGTCCAAGGTGTTCCCCCCGATGGTGATCTCCATGATCGCGGTCGGCGAGCAGACCGGCGGCATGGACGAAATGTTGTCGAAAATCGCGGACTTCTACGACGACGAAGTGGACGCCGCCGTCAGCACGCTGCTCTCCCTCATGGAGCCGATCATGATCGTCGTGCTCGGCGTCGTCGTCGGCGGCATGGTCGTGGCCATGTACCTGCCGATCTTCGACATGGTGAACGCGGTGCAGTAGGACCGGACAAAGCCGGCCTTAGGGTGCGGGAGCCGGCGGCACTGACGGGTCGGTGAGATTCGCGAACGACGGCAGCTCGATCCACTGGTGGGGGAAGCGCGGCAGGAACTTCACGTGGCGGTTGACTACCGCCTGCACCCGCCGCCACCAGCACACGATCGGTCGCGACGTCCGCCCCACGCTCACCACCGCGAAGGGGATCGAATCCGCCACCACCGTGCGAATGTCGGGTTGGCTGAGCGAGCACAGGTCTTCCGGCGTCTTCACGCCGAAACTCGAGTCGGGGCCGGTCCACGGATGGTTGTGCCACACGGCGAGCGTCGCCGGAGCGCACGGCTGGGGCTCCACGGCGTCGACCGTGGACCGTACCAGGTCGGGCATCACGAACTCCCCCACGTGAGCCGTATCCCCCGAAACGCTCCCCTGCAGGCACAGCACCACTTCCCGGTCGAGCCCGGCGGCGAGCACGCTGAGCCGGCGGAACAGCGAGGGCGCGAGGGCCAGCCGCTTCAAGGGCTGCGAATTGAGCACTGCCGAGTCCGCGGGGGTGAGCGGCGCCTGGGCGACACCTGACTGCGCGCCGAGCGCGATTGCGAGAGCGAGTCCCGCGAAGCGATGCCGCATAGGGCCAAGAATAGTCGCGGGCCCATCGCGGCGCTCCCCCGTCGCGCTCAGCTCTTGCACTTTGCGACACCGCTTCCAATACTTACCCCCGATGCTGCCAGTCGACTTCCCCGTCGCCCGTCTGCATAACACAATGTCAGCATTGTGCTTACACAGCTTACCGCTGATGGCTGACGGCGTTGCTTCCGGACCTGCCCGGTGAAGTGGCTGCGCGGCAGCTCCTCGGGGTCGCCCATCCCGACTCCCCAGGCCCTGTTGCGATCCGTGTACGTGGGCCGGCTGTGCGTTGCCATCGCCATCTACCTGAGCGCCGCGCTCAAGTTCAACGTCGCCGCACCGCTCGATTTGCTCGTCACGTCGCTCCTCCTGGTTGCGTCGGTGGTGGTGACCATCGCCTCGTACTGGCACACGCACATCCGGGGACGCTCGCCGGGCCGGACCTTCCTGTACGCCCAGGCGCTGTACGACGTCGCGCTCATCACCGCAGTCGTGCACGTGACGGGCGGTCCCCAGAGCGACCTGACGCCGCTGTACGTCCCGCTGATCGCGGTGACGGCGGTGCTGATGCCTCCGGCGAGCACGGCGCTGGTCACCGCCCTGGTTGGCATTGTGTACTTTGCCGACGTGTTTTTCGGCCACCGCACGCCGATGACGGCGCAGGTGGGTTTGCAGCTGTCGGTCTTCGTCGCTGTCGCAGTGGTCACAGCGTACTTCGCGAGCCGGGTCTCGGTGATGGGGGCCGAGCGGGAGGCGCTCGCGGGGGAGCTGCGGCAGGTCCGCCTCGAGGCGGCCGACGTGCTGCGGAACATCCCCACCGGCATCGTCACCGTGGATGCGGACGGCCACCTGCTGTACTGCAACCCCGCGGCGGAGCAGATCCTGGGCTTCAAGGAGCGGCAGTGGCGCGGGCGCTCGGTGATGCCTGAGTTCGCGCGCATCGCGCCCGAGTTCTGGGCGGCGATTACGGCGACGGCGCGCCGCGGCGTGCGCGCCATGCGGGTCGAAGCCACCGTGCGGCGGCCCGAGCGGACCTTTCCCATCGGCGTGACCACGACGACCCTCGAGGTCGAGCCCGGCGGCACCCCGCGGGTCACGGCGATCTTCACCGACATCTCCGACTCCAAGCGGCTCGAAGAGCTGCACCTGCGCGCCGAGCGTCTCGAGGCGGTCGCGGAGCTGTCGGCCAGCCTGGCGCACGAGATCAAGAATCCGCTCGCGTCGATCCGCTCCTCCGTGGAGCAGCTCGGCCGCGCGAAGCGGGCCAACCCCGACGAGAAATTCCTGACCGGCCTCGTGGTGCGCGAGAGCGACCGTCTCTCACGTCTCCTGTCCGAGTTTCTCGACTTCTCCCGAGTGCGCGCCACCGAGTGCAGGCCGCTCGACCTGCACGCGGTGGCGGCGGCGGCGATCCGGCTGGTGCGCGAGCACCCCGACTGTCCCGACGACGCCGTGATCGATCTGGCGGGCGGGAGCACGGCGATGGAAGGCGATGAAGACCTGCTCCATCGGGTAGTCTCGAACCTCGTGCTGAATGCCGTTCAGGCCGCCGGCAAGGGTGCGCGCGTGACGGTCCGTACCGGGCGGCCGGCCCCGCAGGAGCTGCCCCGCGGCGCGGGGATTGAGAACCCCGTGGCCCTCGCCGTGAGTGACAATGGCCCGGGCATCCCCGAGAACCTGCGGGCGCGCCTGTTCGACCCGTTCGTGACGGGCCGTGTCGGGGGAACCGGCCTGGGGCTCGCCATTGTGCAGCGCGCCGTGGAGGCGCATCGCGGGCTCGTGCTGGTGGATTCGACCGAGGGGAAGGGAACGACGTTCACCGTGTATTTCCCCGCCGCCCGGCGGAAAGAGGAAGCCGCATGACGCAGCAGCCATCCATTCTGGTGGTCGACGACGAGCTCGGCATCCTGGACGTGCTCCGCATCCTCCTGAAGGGCGAGGGGTTCGACGTGGTCACCGCCCAGGGGGGCAAGGCGGGCCTCGAGGCGCTCAAGGCGTCGGCGCCCGACATCGTGCTCACCGACATCAAGATGCCGGGCGTGACCGGCACCGACATCCTCGCCGCCGTGCGCGAGCAGGATCCCGAGACGCCGGTCATCCTCATGACCGCGCAGGCGTCGCTGCAAAGCGCGATCCAGGCGGTGAACCAGGGCGCCTTCTACTACATCCAAAAGCCGTTCTCCAACGACGACCTGGTCGCGATCTGCCGGCGGGCGGCGGAGCAACGCCTGCTCAAGGCCGAGAACAAACAGCTCAAGCAGGAGATCCGTCGGCGCGAGCGCTCGGGGCTCGTGAAGCCGCTCGGCAAGTCGCGACCGTTCCTGGACGTGCTGAAGCTCGCCGAGCAGGTGGCCCCCACCGAGAGCACGGTGCTCATTCGGGGGGAGTCGGGAACCGGGAAGGAGATCATCGCCCGCTATATCCACGAGCTGTCGGGGCGGAGCGAAGGGGCGTTCCTGTCACTGAACTGCGGGGCGTTGCCGGAGAGCCTGCTCGAATCGGAGCTGTTCGGTCACGTGAAGGGCTCGTTCACCGGGGCGGTGCGCGACAAGCAGGGCCTGTTCGCCGCGGCGCGGGGGGGAACGTTCTTCCTGGACGAGATCGGCGAGATGTCCCCGGCCACGCAAGTCAAGCTGCTGCGCGTGCTGCAGGAGCGCGAGGCCATCCCCGTGGGCGGCACCGAGGCCATCCCGGTGGACGTGCGCGTCGTGGCCGCCACCAACCGCGACTTGGAGGACGACATCAAGCGCGGCCGGTTCCGCAGCGACCTGTATTACCGCCTGAACGTCATCGCGATCGAGCTGCCGCCGCTGCGCAGTCGGCGCGAGGATATCCCGATCTTCGTGAAGGCGTTCCTCGAGCGCATCGCGCAGGAGCACGGCCTCGAGCCCAAGCAGCTCGCTCCCCAGGCCCAGGAAGTCATCATGGCGTACGACTGGCCGGGGAACGTGCGCGAGCTCGAGAACGCCCTCGAGCGGGCGGCGGTGCTCACCAAGGGCGACACGATCGAGCTCGCGACGCTCCCCGAGAAGCTCTCCGAGCGTCGCGCCGAGCCGCTCGTGTCCGAGCGCGTCCATCCGAACCCCACGCTCGATGTGATCGAGCGCGCCTACATCACCTGGGTGCTCGAGAGCGAAGGGGGCAACAAGACCCGCGCGGCCGAAGTCCTCGGGATCGACCCCTCCACGCTGTACCGCAAGCTGAGCCGATACGACGGGGAGCCGGAGGGCGGGGAGTGACGCAGCCCGGCGCGGCAGCGCCGGACGAGCCCTCCCGCGCGCGGCGGATCGCGCTCGAAGCGGCCGCGGTCGGCCTGCTGGTGATCGGCGGGCACCTGCTGTTCCGCCTGTCACGCGAGTTCATGATCGGCGCCCTCAACGACGACGGAGTCTACGTCGTACTGGGGAAGGCCATCGCACAGGGCGACGGGTACCGGTCGATCCACCTCGTCGGCGCGCCGCTCCAGGTGCGCTATCCGCCGGCCCTCCCCCTGCTGCTGGCGGTGCCATGGGCGCTGGCTGGGACGTTGGGCGCCGTGCGCGCGACCGTCGCCGTGCTCCACCCCATGGTCACCGGCGCGGCGGCGGGCCTCGTGTGGTGGTTGGGCCGCCGCCAGCTGCCACTGTCGCCGACGCCTCTCGCGGTATGCGCCGTCGCGCCGTTCTTCCTGGATCCGCTCATTCAGTACTTCAACATCCCGCTCACGGAGCCATACCTGGTGCTGGGCTGGGCCGGTGCGCTGGCGATCGCCCCGCCGCTGTTCGCTCACGCGAGCCTGGGCGGCGCGCAGACCCGCCGGGCGGTCGCCCTGGGACTCGTTCTCGCGGCCACGGCGCTGTTTCGCACCGCCGGCGTCGCGCTCGTGCCCGCTATGCTGCTTGCGTTGGCGCTGCATCGCCGCTGGAAGGAGGCAACCACCTGCGCCGTCGCCTTGCTGGCGCCCCTCGTGGCGTGGCAGGCGGTCCAGCTCTACTGGAGCGTTCGCGGGCCACTCTCGTCCCAACCCGATGATCTCTCGTATGGACGCTGGCTCGGCGTCACGGGTCCGGTGGCGCTGATTGGCTACGCCGTGCGGACGATTGCGGCCAACGTGGTGGTGTACGTGCACCGGATGACGGCCTACCTGTTTTCCAATCAGCCGATCGGTGTCGTCGTGGTGCTCGCCGCGGTCGTGGCCGTCGCGGTCGCCTGTGCTCGCCTGCGCTGGTCGCAGACGGCACTCGTGCTCACCACGCTGTGCGTGACCGCGCTGACCTTGATGTGGCCGTTCACGCAGGGACGGCTCCTGCTGCCTCTGCTGCCGTTTCTGGGCTTGCTGGCGGCCAGCACGGTGGACGTCGCGGCTCGACGCGCTCCGGCGCGCTTCCGATGGAGTGTCCCGCTCGCACTCGGTGTCGCCGTCCTCGCGGTGACCCTGCGTCAGGTGGAGCTGCGCGAGGCAGCGGCACGCTCCTACCGGACCGGCGTGCTGCCGCCGCCCGAAGACCTGTCGCCCACGCTCGTCCTCGCGGTGCAGAGCCGGCACATCTACCTGCTGGCCGGGTGGGTCCGGACGCACACGACCTCCGAGGACCGGCTCATGGTGGACGCGCCAGCGGGTACGTACCTCTATACCGGTCGCCGCACCGTGCCGGGTTCGCCTACCGAGAGCGGGTTCGGGGCCCCGGCGTTCGCCGTTCCCGGACGCTATGTCGCCGGGCGCATCCTCGCCGACAGCGTCACCGTCGTGGCGTTGGCTCCTCCAGCGCCCGGCCTGGAGCAAGACATCGCCACGATTCAGGCGCGCTGCCCCCGCGTGCTGCAACGCGAACCGGCCGAGGCCGCCGTCTTCTTCCGCGTGCGGCGGGACGAGCCCTGCCTGCGAGACGCGTTCTTGGATCATGACGTCTCCTGATGCCTCGCCCGTCGAGCCGCAGGATGCGGTGGGCGCGGCCACGCTCGACCGACTCGCAGCCGCGCCGCGCTACAACCGCTGGATGTTCGCCCGGCTGCGTCCGTGGGTCGGCGATAGCGTGCTCGAGATCGGCTCCGGGATCGGCAACCTGTCGACGTTCCTGCTCGACCGGCGCCGCGTCGTGCTCACCGACACCGAGCCCGCCTACCTGGAGCGGCTGCGCACGCGCTTTGGGGGTCAGGCGAATGTCGAGGTTACCCGGCTCTATCTGCCTACGGTGGACGGCGCACTCGCCGCGCGGCGCTTCGATACCGTGATCTGCCTCAACGTCTTGGAGCATGTCGCGGATGACCGGAGCTCGCTCGCGGCCATGGCTCGCCTCCTGGCCCCCGGCGGCCGGCTCGTGCTCCTGGTACCCGCGTTGGCGTGGCTCTACGGCAGCCTAGACGTCGCCCTCGGCCATCACCGGCGCTACACCCGCCGGGGGCTGATCGAGCGGCTCCGCGACGCGGGGCTCCGCATGCGGCATGTCGAGTACTTCAACCTCGCGGGGCTCCCCGGGTGGTGGCTGGCCGGGCGCGTGCTGCGCCGCCGCCTGATCCCCGCAGGGTCGCTGCGGCTGTACGACGCCCTCGTGCCCCTCTTCCGTCTGGAGCGGCTCCTCCCCTGGCGCGTGGGTCAATCGCTCATCGCCATCGGGGAGGTCGCCGGGTGACGGCGTCGGCTTCCCGGGACCGGCTCAGGCTGTCGGTCATCGTGCCGGCGTACAACGAGGCGCCGACGATCGAGGCCCTGGTGCGGCGTCTCCATGAAGTCCAGCTCCGTCTCGAGATCATCGCGGTGGACGACGCCTCGACCGATGGGACGGGCGCCGTCTTGGACCGGCTGGCCCACGAGGGGCTCGTCCACCGGGTGATCCATCATCCGACCAATCGTGGCAAGGGCGCGGCGCTGCGGAGCGGCATCGCCGGCGCCACCGGCGACGTCATCGTCGCGCAGGACGCCGATCTGGAATATGACCCTGGGGAGCTGGCTGTATTGCTCGAACCGATCCGCCAGGGCCGGGCCGACGCGGTGTACGGATCGCGCTTCCAGGGCGGGCCTCGGCGCGTCCTCTTTTTTTGGCACTCGATCGGTAATCGCCTGCTGACGCTGTTGTCCAACATGTTCACGAACTTGAACCTGAGCGATATGGAGACGTGCTACAAGCTGGTGCGCGCGGACCTGCTGAAGCGCTTGCCGCTCACGGCCGAGCGGTTCGGCATCGAGGTCGAGCTTACGGCGCGGCTCGCCCAAGCGGGCGCGCGCATCTGGGAGTTGCCCATCACCTACAGCGGACGCACCTACGCCGAAGGGAAGAAGATCGGTTGGCGCGACGGCCTCGCGGCGCTGTTCCACGTGCTGCGCTACAACCTGTTTCCGCCGCGCGGCCAGTGGCGCGGGCGCTAGCCGCCCTGACGCCCGGCCGCGCCGCGGCGGTCGCTGCAGCGCTCGTCGCACTGGTGGGCGCGGTCGCGCTGAATCGTGACCTGATAGGAGTGTTCTACGACGACGGTCTCTACGCCGGGCTCGCGCTCGCGCTCGCGCGCGGCCTCGGCTACGTGCACCCGCACCTCCCCGGGATGCCCGCCGCGGTTCACTACCCGCCATTGTATCCGTTGGTGCTGGCTCCCCTGTTCGGAATGTTCTCCGTGTCCACGGCTGGGCTGCTCGCCAAGCTCTTGAACCTCGCCCTCAATGCGATCACCGCCGGTCTCGTCACGTGGCACGCCACGCGGACCGACCTGCTGGGACCGCGAGCGGCGACGTCGGTCGCCGCGGCACTGGTGACAGCGGCGGCGCTCGCGATCCCGATGCTCGCGATGCAGGCCGTCCTCTTTTCCGAGCCGCTGTTCGGTTTCCTGGTCGCGATGGCCGTGATCCTCGCGGATGTGCCTCCGGCGCGCCTCTCGTCCGTAGCGGGGGCGGGCCTGGCCGGCCTCGCCGCGGCGCTGGCGCTGCTCACGCGCTCGATCGGCGTCGCGGTCGGGGCCGGCATCGTGCTGTTTCTGGTCGAGCGACGGAGCGTCTCATGGCGCGGGCTTGCCCTCGCCGCTGCCCCGCTGACGCTCGCTGCCGGCGGATGGGGGCTCTGGGTGTCGCGGCACTACCGGCTGATCGATCCCGCCATGGCCTTGAACTACGGCAGCTACGCCGAGGTCGTTCAACAGGCGGGGTTCGGGGCGACGTGGTCCACCCTGTCGCACGTCCTGCGGCCGCTCGGCGACCTATTCCTCAGCTGGCTCCCGTTGCGCCCCCTGTACTTCCTCTGCGCCGCGCTGACCGTGGCGGTGTCGCTGTACGGTCTCGCTCGCGTTATGCGACGCTCCGCCATCGGCTGGAGCCTCCTGTTGTACTTCGCGATCCTGGCCGTGTGGCCGTACGCGAGCGACCGGTTCCTGTGGATCATGTTGCCCTGGATCGTGCTCATCGGGGCCAGCGGTGGTGTCGCGCTCTGGCGGCACCGACCGTTGCATGTGCCGCTCACGCTCCTCGCGGTCGTGGTCACGTTCGGGTGGGCGCAGGTCGAAGCGCGTGGGTTCGCCGGCCGCTGGTGGGGGACGACGGCCCACGGGATCTCCGCGAACTTCGCGGACCTCCTCCCCTGGGTCGCGTCGCTTCCGGGCGGCGCCGTCCTCGCGACCGACGACGAAGCGCTCGTCTGGCTCTACACGGGCCGCACCTCCGTCCCCTTCTACGTCTACGGGTATCGCGGGGCGACGCCCACGACACCGACGCCCGCGGAGCAGCGCGCCTACCTCGAGCGCCAGGGTGTCACTCATGTCCTGCTCTCCGGCCGTGGCAGCGGTTCCGACGAGGAGCTGGACGCGCTGCTGGGCGCCTACCCCCGCTGGCTCGCGGTCGTGCACGCCTGGCCCGGCGGGCGGGCGGCGTTCGAGGTGCGCCGTGAGCGCTAGGCGTGTCTATCTCGCTGTCGGCGCCGCAGCGGCGGTCGTGCACTTGGGCGTGTTGTGGAACGGCTTCGCTCTGGACGATCTGACGATCATCGTGGCCAACCCGCTGGTGCACGGCCTGTCCGGGGTGTGGCGGGCGTTCGCGCTGCCGTACTTTCCAGCCAACCTCGACACCTCGGTTTATCGCCCCCTTGCCATAGCGACCTACGCGTTGGACTGGTCCGTCCGCTCGGCGGGGTGGTTCCATGCCGTGAACCTCATGTGGCATATCGGCGCGAGCGTGCTCGTGGCGGTGCTGGCGCGTCGCTGGGCGGGCGATGCCGCCGGACTCGTGGCGGGCCTGGCCTTCGCCGTCCACCCGGTGCACGTCGAGGCGGTGGCCAACGTCGTGGGTCGGAACGAGTTGATGGCCGCTGTGTTCACCCTGCTCGCTGTCTACGCCGCAGTCGAGCGGAACAGTGTGCTCTGGAGCGCCGCGGCGCTGACGGGGGGATTGCTCAGCAAGGAGAACGCCGCCGTCGTGCCGGGCCTCGTCACCGCCGGTTGGCTCTTGGGCGTGCGGCCGGTCCCGCCGCGCCGCACGCTCGCGGCGTTCATCGCGAGTTGGGCCGTTCTGGCGGCGGCCTACATCGGGGTGCGCTGGGCCGTGCTCGGCGGGCTCGGAGGGTCCGGCAACCCCGCGCCCGTGTTCCACGGCCAGGACGGGTCGACGATCCGTCTCACGGCGATCGCCGTCCTGGCGGACGTAGCCCGGTTGCTCGTGTTCCCGCTGGCGCTCAGCGCCGACTATTCTCCCGACGAGCGCACCGCGGTCGCATCGCTGTGGGACGCGCGGCTGGTGCTCGGGGTGCTGGTGGTCTCGCTGTGGGCCCTGGTGCTCGGCCTCGCCTGGCGGCGCCAGCGCAACGTGGCGGCGTTCGGACTGGCCTGGATCGCGATCGCCTACGCACCGGTGGCGAACCTGCTCTTCCCCATCCAGGTCCTGATCGCGGAGCGGACGCTCTACCTCCCGTCCGCGGGGCTGGCGATCGCGCTCGGGGCCGCGTTGCGGGGTCTCACGGGACGGTGGCTCGCGGCCGTGGTCGCGCTGCTCGTGGTGCTCGGGGGCCTGCGCAGTGCCTTCCGCGTGGGCGTCTGGCGCGACGACCGCGCCGCCACCCTCGCGCTGCTGCACGATGCCCCGCGCTCCTATTTCTCCTGGCAGAATCTCGCGTGGCAGTACCTGCGCGCGGGACAGTTTGCGAGGGCGATCGGCGCCTTCCAGACTTCGAGCCGCATCTACCGGTACGACGCGCGCGTCTACATCGCCGCCGCACACGCCGCGTACGCGTTGCGGCAGGAAGCGGCGGCCGAGTCGCTCCTGACGCGGGCTGACGCCGCCTGCCAGCGCTGCGTGACCTACTACCTCAACCAGGCGTGGTTCGCTCGGCTGCGGGGCGATTCGGCGTCCGCCGACTCACTCGTCGCGCACGCCCGGAGGTTGCGTCCCTCATGACGGTCCGCCGCGACCTGCAGGTCGATCTTGCCGTGGCCGGGTGCGCGGTGCTCGTCTACCTCGGCGCGCTGTGGAACGGGTTCGCCCTCGACGACCGCCCGATCATCGCCCTCAACCCGCTCGTCCAGGCCTCCTCGGGGGTGTGGCAGGCGTTCCTGCACCCATATTGGCCACCGGCCTTCGGTGGCCAGCTGTACCGGCCGCTCGCGGTCGCCACGTACGCGCTCGATGCGCGGCTGGACGGATCGGCTTGGTTCCACCTGGTCAACCTCCTGTGGCATGCAGGGGCGAGTGTCGCCGTCGCCGCGCTGGTGCGGCGCGGGGCGGGCGAGCGGAGCGCGCTCATCGCGGGCTTGCTGTTCGCGGTGCACCCGGTGCACGTGGAGGCGGTGGCGAACGTGGCGGGGCGCGCCGAACTGATGGCGGCGCTGTTTTCCCTGCTGGCCGTCTACGGCGCACTCGTCCGGGAGAGCGTCGGCTGGAGCGCTGGGGCGCTCGCTCTCGCGGTCCTGAGCAAGGAGAACGCCGCCGTGGTGCCCGCCCTCATCGTGTGGGGTTGGGTCGTCGGGGTCGCACGCCCGGCGCGACCCAAGGCGCTCGCGTTCGTGATCTCCTGGGCGGTCTTGGGGGCGCTCTACCTCGCGCTCCGGACCGCGGTGCTGCGCCATTCCACCGGGTTCCTCGAGCTCGCGCCGGTGTTCGTCGGTGCAGGACCGCTGGCGATCCGGCTGACTGGGATCGCTGCCTTTGCGGACGTGGCCCGGCTGCTCGTATTCCCTCTGAACCTGCGCGCGGACTATTCCCCGGCCGAGCGGACCCTCGTCGACTCGGTGCTCGACGGCCGGCTGCTGCTCGGCCTTGCCTGCCTGGCAGTGTGGGCGGCGCTCGTCGTGCTGGCCTGGCGCCGCGGGCGCCGGGTCGAGGCCTTTGCGGTGGGTTGGATCGCGATTGCGTTGCTCCCGGTGGCGAACCTCGTGATGCCCGTGGGGGTTGTCGTCGCCGAGCGGGCGCTGTATCTGCCGTCAGCGGGGTTCGTCTTCGCGCTCGCCACTTGGCTCGAGCGGGTCGCTCGGCGCCGGGTCGCGCTCGTTCTCACCGTGCTCGGCGTCGCGGGCGCCGCGCGCACGGCGCTGCGCGTGCCCGTGTGGCGGAACGACACTACGGTAACGTTCAGCATTCTTGAGGACTCGCCCCGCTCGTATCGCGGGCTCCAGTACGCGGCGTTGATCGTGCAGGGAGCGCGGCAGCCGGAGCGCGCACTCGAGTACTACCAGAGAGCGTTCTCCATCTATCCGCAGGACTCCCGGCTGCTGATCGGGGCCGCCGACGCGGCCTTCGCGCTGGGGCGTCCCGCCCTCGCTGACTCACTGCTCCGTCAGGCCGAGCAGTTGTGCCGCGAGCTGTGCGTCACGAGCCTGCGGAACCAGGCCAACGCGGCGCGCGCCCGGGGGGATGCAGCCGCCGCCGACTCGCTGCTGGCGCGCGCTGTCAGGCTGGAGTCGCCGTGAAGCGCTTCTACGCGACGATCGCCGGACTCGTCGCGATGGGCGGCCTGTTCGCCGCTCATCTGGCGATGGCGGACCGGGGGGGTGGATACACCGGCGTTCTCCTGATCCTGGACCATGTGTTCTCGATCGCGCTCGTCCTGGGAGTGTTCGCGATCGCAGCCGGCGTCGGGGCTCGGGTCCTGGCGGCGGGCGGGCTCACGATGGACGGACCGCTGGAAGCGCTGCTCTTCCGCACGGCCGTGGGTCTCGCAGTGCTGGCGACCGCGATCCTCGGCGTCGGGGCGTTCTTCGGTATGCGTCCCGTCGTGCTCTGGGCGCTGTTGGGCGGTGCCGCGGTCCTGGTCCGGCGCGAGATCGGGGAGGTCCCGCCACTGGTCACGGGCACGCTCGCCTGCCTCCGCGCCCGGGCCGATCGCTTGAGCCTGTTCATCCTTCTCCTTGTCGCCGTGTTCCTCATCACGGGCGCCCTCGCACCGCCGACGGATTGGGACGTCCTGATGTATCACCTGCGGGTCCCCAAGCAGTTTCTCCAGGCCGGTGCGATCTATCGGCCCGAGGATAACGCCCACTTCGCGTTCGTCGGTCTGCCCCACATGCTGTACCTCCCGCTTCTGGCGCTGGGAACTCCGGAGGGTCCGGCTCTCGTCAGCGCGCTGTGCACGCTCGGCCTCGCGCTCGCCGGGTTCGCGTTCGGTCTCCGGTTTCTCGACGACCGGACAGCGGGGTTCAGTCTCGCGATCCTGTGGGGCAGCGGGATGCTGCTGCTGGTCGGCATCTCGGCGCGCACCGATACGATCCTCGGTTTTTATCTTTTCCTGGTCCATTACGCGGTGATCCGCGCGACGCAGGCCGAGGAGCCGCGCTTCCTGTATCTCGCCGCGGCTCTCGGCGGGATGGCGATCGGCGTCAAGTACAACGCCTTGATCTACCTGTTGGCGCTGGCCCCGCTCGGGCTTTGGGTCGTGCTCACGCGGCTCCCACAACGGACGGCCGCCCTCGCGCTGATGCTCGGTGTCGCTTTCGTCAGCGCGCTTCCCTGGCTTCTGAAGAACGCCGTGCTCCTCGGGGATCCCGTATACCCGTACCTCAGCGGGCCGCGGCTCGATCCGTGGCTCGCCCGGATCTACGGCGGCGCCGCAGTCCCGCCGCACGTGGATCCCAGTGCGGTTTGGCACACGCAGCTACCCTTCAACGTCGTCGATCTCTTCGCGGCGCCGGCACGGATCACGGTCGAGGGGGAGGGAGGTGCCTATCGTCCCAATCTCCTCCTGCTCGTCCTCCCGTTGTGTCTCTTGTTTCTGAAAGACAAGGTGCTCGGCTGGCTGGCGGGTCCGGCTCTCGCCTACGTCGTGCTGGTCGTGTGGCTGCAACCGACCACGAGCCTGCGATATCTGATCCCGGCGGTCGCTCCCCTCACCCTCGTGGCCCTCTGCTGCTACGGGCGGGTGTGGGACAGACTCCTGTCCCCCAGTCGCGTTCGCGCCCTGCTGAGCGCGACCGCTGTGTTGGTTCTCGCGCGTCCGGCGCGGATTGTGTACGGCGGTCTGACGGCGGGACGACAACTGGCGTACGCGGTCGGCGCGGTATCGCGTCGCGCCTTCTTGCAAGCTCGCACGGGGGAGTATGTCGATGTCGTCTCGTTCGTCAACGGGCAACTACCCAGGACGAGTCGCGTCCTCATGCTCTTTGAGGCCCGGGGATATTACTTCGGCGTCCCCGTGCTCCAGGACAACGCGATCATGAGCTGGCCCCTCCTGTCCAGCAAGCTGGCGGCGCTGGACTGCTTGCGTTCGGCGGGCATCACGCACGTTCTCGTGAACAGGGGGGCGATCGCGTACTATGCGAGCCGGGGCCTCGACCTGGCCCCGCTCCGGCTGGAAGCCCTCGATCAATTTGCCCGCGAGTGCCTCACCCCGATTCATGCGACCGGCGGGTACACGTTGTTCGCGGTGCGAGGTGCGGCCGAGACCGGCCCCGCCCGGGCGCGATAGCGGATCACCGCCGCTTGATCAGCATGAGGCTGATCAGGAACGAGGCGAAGACGGTCTGGGCGCCCAGGACCATGGCCGTCATCCCGATGACGATGCCACGCACCGCCATGAGGGGGCCGTAGCCGGCGCGCGCCCAGTCCAGCACGATCTTGATCTCGAGGCCGAGCCCGAGGAGGAAAGCGACGCCGCCGAGCACGATGCCCCGCTCGAGCGTGAACCAGTCGGTGAGCCGCACGAGCCACCTGCCGGGCGCCGCCAGCCCCGCGCCCATCGAGAACGTCTTGGCGAAGACGTCGAACAGCACCAGGTTGTAGCCGAGGATCACCGCGATGGCGCCGAACAGGAGCCCGTGGTAATCCCACTGGCGGCCGAGAAACTCTCGGGGCCCGCCGGCCAGCGCGACCACCGCGCAGGCGCCGAACGTGGCCAGGAGCACCCCCGGGAGCTGGAACAAGTACGACGGCGAGTACACCAGCATGAAGCGCAGGTGGCGCCAGGCGTCCCGCAGCCCGACCAGCTTGGATTCGCCGAGGCGGGGGTGGTAGGTAATCGGGATCTCCTGGATCCGCAGGCCCTCGCGCAGCGCGCTCACCACCATCTCCGAGGCGAACTCCATGCCCTGCGTGCGCAAGTGCATCCGTTCGTAGGCCGCTCGCGTGAACGAGCGCATCCCGCAGTGAGAGTCGGAGATGCGGGTGCTGAACATGAGCCGCAGCAGGCCGGAGAGGATCGGGTTGCCGATCCAGCGATGTGACCACGACATCGCCCCGGGCAAGATCTGCCCCTTCAGGCGGGTGCCCATGACCATGTCGAAGCCCCTGTCGAGCGGCGCGATGAGGCGGGCGATGTCGGAGAAGTCGTAGCTGTCGTCGGAGTCGCCCATCACGACGTAGCGGCCCCGCGCCTCCTGAAATCCGCGGAGGTAGGCGGCGCCGTAGCCGCGGCGGCGCTCATGCACGACCCGGGCGCCGGCCCGCGCCGCGATCTCGGGGGAGCCGTCGCTCGAGCCGTTGTCTACCACCACGACCTCCCCGCGGACACCCATCGCGGCGAGGGCGCGTCGGGCCTTCTCGACGCAGATCCCCACCGCGCGCGCCTCGTTGAGGCACGGCATCACGACCGACACGAGCGGCTCTGCGGGGGAGTCGGGTGAGGGATCCATCACGGCGTCCTGCGGCAAGGAATCGTCCTCGGCGCGACGCAAGGTCCAATGATAGCGTCGCGGGGGCGGAAGCGAAACGGCCCTCGCGCACCCGCGCCCCCGCTGATACCATTCGCGCGATCGCATGAGCGCCTACAAGGCTCGGGTGTTGGAGATCCTCGCCTCGGTGCTGCGAGGGCACGGCCCCGTGGAGCGGGCCCTCGACTTCGGCGCGGGCGACGGATGGTTCGCCGAGCGCCTCGAGCAGGGCGGGCTCGCGCGCGACGTGGTGGCGGTGGACGTCATGCGCCGCGCGCGCTCCGTGCACGAGGTGATGTTGTATGACGGTACCCACTTGCCGTTCGACGACCGCAGCTTCGACCTGGCGTATGCCCTCGACGCCCTCCACCATTGCCCAGATCCGCTGGCGAGCCTCCGTGAGCTCGCGAGGTGCACCCGCTGGGCGCTGCTCCTCAAGGACCACGTGCATCAGGGCAGCGCCGGCAGGGCAGCGTTGGCGGTGCTGGACGAGGTCGGAAACCGGCGGTTCGGCGTCGCTTCGCCGCGGAACTATCAGGCGCGCTGGGAGTGGTTGCCCCCGCTGGCGGACGCGGGATTCGGCTTGCGGGCCCTAGTGCACCCCGCAGCGTGCCACCGTGGTCCGCTCGGCTGGGCCACGAACCGTCTGCAGTTCGTGGCGCTGTGGACCCGGAGCGACGCATGAACCACGGCGGGCGGCGCTCGCAGCCGCGCTGGCGGGACAGCGATCGCCACGTCTTGGTCGCGCTGCGACGCGCCCTGGACCGCGTGCTGACCCGCCCTGAGGTGCTGCGCGCCGGCGGGCGCGTGATCGATGTCGGGGCCGGCGAAGCCCCGTACCGCGCCCTGTTCGAAGCGCGGGGGGCCGAGTACATCGGGTGCGACATCGACGGGGAAGCGCAGGTGCGCTTCCTGCCTGGCCAGCCCATCCCGCTCGCCGACGGACGCGCTGACCTCGTGACGTCGTTCCAGGTGCTGGAGCACGTGTGGGACGTGGGCTGGTACCTCGGCGAATGTCGCCGCCTGGTGGCGCCGAGCGGCCACCTCCTGCTCTCTACGCACGGAGTGTGGCCCTATCACCCGCACCCGACCGACTACCGGCGCTGGACCCGCCCGGGGCTGCTCGGGGAGATCGAGACAGCGGGCTTCACCATCGTCGAGGTGGACGGGTTGGTCGGACCGCTCGCCTGGACGACCCAGATCAGGCTCCTCGCCTACAGTCAGGCCGCGCGACGGCTGCCGGTGATCGGCGGTGCGCTGGCCGCGGCGCTGGCGCTGGGCATGAACACGCGCATGGTGCTGGAGGACCGGATCACGCCGGCGTCGGTCCGGCAGGATCACGCCTGCGTCTACCTCGTGCTCGCACGGCCGGCTGGATCCCCCTGAGTTGCGCCTCCTAGTCGTCAGCAACTACTACGACAACCACGTCGGCGGCATCGAGGCGGTCGCTGGCCAGCTGGCGCGGCGGTTGGTTCGCCGCGGCGTGGAGCTGACCTGGGCGGCGGCGGGACCGGCGGCTAAGGGTGTGCCGGCCCGACCGCTGCGCAGCCTGAACGTGCTCGAACGACGATTGGGGCTGCCGTTCCCGATCTGCTCGCCCGTCGATCTGGCGCTACTGCTGACGCAGGTGCGATGCTACGACGTCGTGCACCTGCACGAGTGCCTGTATCTGGCGAACCAGGCGGTGTTCGCGGCGGCGCGCGTGAGCGGGACCCCGGTGGTGGTCACCCAGCATGTCGCTCCAATCCCGTACCGGAGCCGCGTGGCTCGGATGTCGATGGCGCTGCTCGCCCGCGCCGCGGCGCCGCTGGTGCTGGGCGGCGCCGATCGTTGCGTGTTCGTCAGCGCGCGCGTGCAGGGGGTCTACGCTCGGTTCGTGCGGTTCCGCCACCCGCCGCAGGTCATTCCGAACGGAGTGGACCTCACACTGTTTCATCCCGTCGACGAGCCCACCCGGGCCGCCTGCCGGGCCGCTCTGGCTGCCGATGGCCGCCCGATCGCGCTCTTCGTCGGTCGGTTCGTGGAAAAGAAGGGGATCCCCTGGGTGCGCCACCTGGCGGGTGCCTTCCCTGGCGTTCGTTTCCTGCTAGCCGGCGCGGGTCCCCTCGACCCGTGCGCCTGGGGGCTGCCTAACGTCGCCGTGCTGGGGCCGGTGGAGCACGCGCGCCTTCCCGACCTGTATCGCGCCGCGGATTTGCTGATCCTGCCCTCGTTCGGTGAGGGCTTCCCGCTTGTCGTTCAGGAAGCGATGGCCTGCGGGACCCCGGCCTTGGTGTCTGAGGAGACTGCCGCAGGGGTGGCCGGTTTCGCCGAGCAGGCGTTCGCGAGCCCGCTCGAGCCGGCGGCGCTGGAGCGCGCCTTCGCCACCGCGGTCGGGGCGGCGGCCCCCGCCAGGCGGGCGCAGGTGGCCAGCTGGGCGGCGGCGCACTGGGATTGGGAGCGCTGCACCGACGCTTATCTAGCGCTGTTGCGGGAGGTTACGGCGGGCGGAGCCGCGCACTAGAACAAGGGGGTCCGCACGAAGCCTTGCAAAACACCCGACTGTTGGGCAGGCTGGGACGGGGGTAATCCCCGCTCCCCGGTGGCATAAGCTACTTCCCCACACAATGTTATCCAACAAGTCGCCGCGCGGGGCACAGGGTTTGCTTCCTGGGGGTTCGGTGGAGAATCCCATAGGACCACGTCACTGACTTAGCTATCCTGCCACGGAAACAGGGGGATGTGCAGATGAACCGCAAGGGTTTTACGCTCATTGAGCTGCTGATCGTGGTCGTGATCATCGGCATTTTGGCCGCGATCGCGATCCCGAAGTTCGCCAACACGAAGGAGAAGGCCTATCTGGCCTCGATGAAGTCCGACCTTCGTAATCTCGTGACAGCGGAAGAGGCGTACTTCGCCGACTCCGTCAAGTACTCGGCGTCGATCGGTGCGGGTGGCGTCACCTTCACCCAGTCGACGGGCAACACCGCGCCGGTCATCAACACGACCGCGGACGGTTGGACGGCGAACATCACCAACGTCAACACGACCAAGACCTGCTCGATCTACATCGGGTCGACGTCGCTGGCCCCGGCCGGCAAGGAAGGCGAGCCGAAGTGCCAATAAGCCTTCGGGCTTGACGCTGGACGTGGAAAAGGAAGGGCGGCGATGACCTCGCCGCCCTTCGTGTATTTGGCGAGAGAGTTGCAAAAAGCCGCACCGCCAGCCACCTCACCAACGCGGCGCAGACCGGTAAGCCATTATGCTTGAATAACTTGCGGTTGTCGGCATAGGCTTTGCCTTACCTACCTTCGGTGTCATGCATCTCAACAAACACTCCCATAGGGGGATGTCCAGATGAACCGCAAGGGTTTTACGCTCATTGAGCTACTGATCGTGGTCGTGATCATCGGCATTTTGGCCGCGATCGCGATCCCGAAGTTTGCCAACACGAAGGAAAAGGCGTACCTCGCCTCGATGAAGTCGGACCTGCGCAACCTGGTGACGGCGGAAGAGGCGTACTTCGCCGACTCCGTCAAGTACTCGGGGACGATCGGTGCGGGTGGTGTGGTGTTCACCCAGTCGACCGGCAACACCGCGCCGTCCATCACGACAACGGCCGACGGTTGGAACGCCAACATCAAGAACGTCAACACGACCAAGACCTGCTCGATCTACATCGGGTCGACGTCGCTGGCGCCGGCCAACAAGGAAGGCGAGCCGAAGTGCCAATAAGCCTTCGGGCTTGAAGTCATACATGGAGCGGCGGGGACTTCCCCGCCGCTCGCTTTTCCTGCCTATTCGACCCCCGATGCGCACCAGGCCGGCCCTCCGGACGGAGCTGCTCTTCTACCTGTCGTTCTTCGCCGCCGCGGCGCTGCTGGTGGGCGTGGCGACGACGATGGTGGCGACCAGCGTCGTGCCGGCTCAGGAGTTCTGGATGGTGATGGTCTTGGTGGCGCTCGAGGTCGGCATCTTCATCGTGTTTGGGCGCCACCTCGTCACACGCCTCGTGCTGCGACCACTCGAGCGCCTCATGTCGGCGGCGGACGCCGTTGCGGACGGAGATCTCAACGCGCGCGCGCCGGATGCCGAGACCCGGGATTTCGCCACGCTGGCGGAGCGCTTGAACCGGATGACCGACCACCTGCTCGACGCCCAGAGCCAGCTGGTCCGCTCGGAGAAACTGGCGAGCGTAGGGCGGCTCGCCGCCGGGATCGCGCACGAGGTCGGGAATCCGCTGGGCGCGGTCGGCACCTATATCGAGGTCTTACGCCGGCGCGGGGCGGAGCCCGAGGTGATCAGCGGGCTCACCAGGGAGCTGGACCGGATCGACCACATCGTACGGAGCTTGCTCGACTACGCCCGT
Source organism: Gemmatimonadota bacterium (assembly GCA_003220795.1). Taxonomy (GTDB): domain Bacteria; phylum Gemmatimonadota; class Gemmatimonadetes; order Gemmatimonadales; family GWC2-71-9; genus 20CM-4-69-16. Next base: position 33,329 of record QHTK01000069.1, read on the forward strand.
CCGCAAGAGGAGGCGCTCGATCTGGTACAGCCGGACGAGATCGTGCGCGGCGCCTTTGCGCTGCTCGGGGCGCAGGGAGCCCTGAAAGCCGTCCGGGCCACGCTCGACGTGGGGGCCAGCGTGCCGCGCGTGCGCGCGCGCGCCCACCTGCTCGAGCAGGCGCTCGTGAACCTCGTGCTCAACGCCGTGGATGCTGCGCCCGGCGCGGCCGTGGTGCTGGGGACGCGTCGCTGGGCGTACGACCCCGGGCGGGCCGGACCGCGCCGCGCCAGCGATCAGGGACTCGCGTCCTTCGCGCGCCGGCCGGCGCGGCGCCCGGCGCGGGTCGAGTTCAGCGCCGGTGCCGTGGGCGCGCTCATCTTCGTGGCGGACGGAGGGCCCGGCGTGCCGCCGCAGGATCGCGAGAAGGTCTTCGAGCCGTTTTTCACGACGAAGGCCCCGGGCCGCGGCACCGGGCTCGGCCTCGCCATCGTCGCACGCGCCGTCGACGAGATGGGCGGCGTGGTGTGGGTCGACACGGCTCGCGAGGGTGGCGCGGCGTTCAAGCTGTTCTTCCCGGAGGGGACCGCATGAGCCGGGTCCTGATCGTCGACGATGAGCCCGGCCTGCGCCAGTCGCTCGGCCTGCTGCTCGCCGACGCGGGCTACGAGGTGGCCGCCGAAAGCGACGGCAAGCGCGGTTTGGAGCGCGCCCTGGCCGAACGGTTCGATTTGATCCTGAGCGATGTGCGCATGCCGGAAATGGACGGCCTCGCCTTCCTGCGCGCCTACCGCGCGCGTGGCGGCGAAGCGCTCGTCATCATGATGAGCGCCTATGGAGGGGAGGAAGCCGCGCTCGCCGCCATGAAGGAGGGCGCCTACGACTACATCCCCAAGCCGTTCCGACCCGATGAGGTCGTGCTCACGCTGCGCAAGGCGGAGGAGCGCGAACAGCTTGGGCGCACCATCGCGACACTAAAGGCACAGCTCGACACCACGCCCAGCGCCCGCGCGGTCGTGGCCGAGAGTCCCGCCATGCGGGACGCGCTGGAGCTCGTGGCGCGCGTGGCAGAGCACCGGACGACCGTCCTCATCACCGGCGAGAGCGGGACTGGGAAAGAGGTCATCGCGCAGGCGATTCATCGTGCGAGCCCCCGCGCGGCGGCCCCGTTCGTGGCGATCAACTGCGCCGCGATCCCCGAGAGCCTGCTCGAATCGGAGCTGTTCGGGCATGTGCGCGGCGCGTTCACGGGGGCGCTGGCGGACAAGGCCGGCCTGTTCGAGCAAGCGGGCGGCGGCACCCTGCTGCTCGACGAGATCGGTGAGCTCCCCCTGCCGCTGCAATCCAAGCTGCTGCGGGTGTTGCAGGAAGGCGAGCTTCGACGCGTGGGCGACCAGCGGACGCGCCGGGTCGACGTGCGACTGCTCGCGGCCACGGCCCGTGATCTCGAAGGCGAGGCGGCTGCCGGCCGTTTCCGCGAGGATCTGTACTACCGTCTCAACGTCGTGACCATCCATCTGCCGCCCCTGGCCGAGCGGCGTGCCGACATCCAACCGCTGGCGCGCCACTTCGCGGCCCGACTCGCGGGCCGCCTCGGGCGCGCCGTGGTCTTGAGCGACGACACCCTGGCCTGGCTGGAAACGCAACGCTGGCCGGGCAACGTGCGCGAGCTGGAGCACGCCATCGAGCGTGCGGCGGTGCTGTCGGATCGAGAGGTCCTCGAGCCGGCGGATTTCCGAAAAGACCCGCTCCCCGCTCCCCGCTCGGGGCCGCAGGGAGCGGGGAGCGGGACCCTCCGGGAAGCTGTCGAGACCGCGGAGCGTCAGGCCATCGTCGCGGCCCTCCAGGCCGCGGGCGGCAACCGACGGGCGGCGGCGAAACTGCTGGGCGTGAGCCTCCGCACCCTGTTCTACAAGATCGACCGGTATCATCTGGAGTAGTGCAAGGCCTTGCACTCGCGCAGCATTTTGCAGTACCCGCTGAGCCCAATCCAATTGCGCAAAATATTGCCAGTCAATGACTTGCAGCCAGGCACGCAACGTGTACTAGACGAGCCCTGGACTGGAGGGATCGGCATGCGCCGGCTCGGTTTTACAACGATCGAAATGATCATCGTGGTCGTCATGATCGGGATCATCGCGGTGATCGGGTTCCCCAAGATCCGGCGCGCGCTCGACTCGACCAACGTCCGCTCGACCCGGGTCTTCGTGGGCACGGCGGTGGCGACGGCGCGCGCGGCGGCGGTGCAACGAGGGTGCCGGGCGGTGGTGCATTTCTCGAGTGGCGCGGGCACCGTGTGGGTGACCAGCTGTTCGCGGGCCAACCCGGCAGCCATCGACACGATCGGCGGGGTCGCGGACCTGGCGTCGCGCTACAACGTGACGCTCGCCGCGACGACCGATTCGATTCAGTTCGACCCGCGCGGGCTGAGCATGACCAACGCGACGACGACCGTGCGGATCACGGGGGCCACGTCCTACGGCACGGACTCGGTGCTCGTCAACCCGCTTGGCAGGGTGGTGCGGTAATGAAACGAGAACAGGGGTTCACCATCGTCGAAGTGATCATCGCGATCATGGTGCTCACGGTCGGGCTGCTGGTGCTGGTGAACAGCTCGGCGCTCGTCACGCGGATGATCTCGCAGGGGCAGCGCTCGGCGGTCGCGGCCACCGACGCGGCCCGCATCCTCGACAGCCTGCGGGCCGTCGCCTGCACGGCGCGCAACGCCGGGTCGGCGGTGGTGTGGCGGGGAGCCGTGCCGGTGGACTCGCTCAACTGGCACTATGCGGCCGACACGACCAATCACTGGCGCCTGGTGCTGTCGTCCAAATACCGGACGCGGCAGAGCCAATGGCGCCTCGACAGCATGGAGACCTACATCTCATGTCTTCTCTAGCGCGTCGTGGCTTCACCATGATCGAGCTGCTGATCGCGCTCGTGATCCTGGGCATCGTGTCGGCGGCGCTGTACAAGGTGCTGGTCACGAACCAGCGGACCTATCTCGCGCAGACCCAGCGGATCGATCTGCAGCAGAACATCCGCGCCGCGGCGACGATCCTGCCGGCCGAGCTGCGCGAGATCAACGCGGTCGGGACCGCGGGGGCCAACAACGGCGACCTGAGCGGGATGCTCGGCACGTCCCTCACGATCCGGGCGATGCGGCAGCTCGCGTTTCTGTGCGTCACCCCGCCCTTGGGCGGCGGCGTTGGCCAGATCATCCTGACGGTGCGGCAGCAGCCGATGTTCGGGTCGCGGCAGACCTACTCACGAGGCGACTCGGTGCTGGTGTTCTACGAGGGCGACCCGGGGACCCGCAACGACGACAGCTGGCTGCGCGGCGAGGTGAAGGACGTCGCGGCCGGGGTTTGCCCCGACCCCAACGGCAATCACCCGGCCTGGGTGCTGACGCTCGGGGCGCAGTGGATCGCAGGGAGCCAGTTCAACGTCGCGGGCGCGATCACCAACGGCTCGCCGGTACGGGGCTTCACGAACACGACCTACAGCCTGTGGTTGTCGCCCACGGACAACCAGTACTACCTGGCCCAGACCGTGGCCAGTAACACGCAACCCCTGGTCGGGCCGCTGTCCGGCGCGAATGGGCTGACGTTCAACTACTACGACGCCAACGGCGTCGTGACGGCCGACTCGTCCAAGGTCGCCCAGATCGAGATCCGCGTACGCGGTCGCACGCAGTCGCAGATTTCGCAGCCGGGCACACCCGGCGTGTCGTACAAGATGGACAGCGTGGTCACCCGCGTCGCCATTCGCGGCAACACGCGCTGCAACCCTTGTTTATAAGCGCGACGTCCATTCGCACGAAGGAGCCGGTTATGAAGCGGACCATCCAGAACGAGCGCGGTATGGCGCTCGCCCTCGCGATCGTCGCCCTGGTCATCGTGGGCGCGCTGATCGCGGGCGCGTTCTTCGCGGGGACTCAGGAGCAGCGCGTGGGCGAAAACTCGCGCTACAGCCAGCGCTCGTTCGGCGTCGCCGAGGGAGCCGCCAACTACATCATCGGCCACTGGGATCCCCAGGTCTTCAACAGTCGCGGGTTCTATCCGGCCGATTCGGTGAAGATCCCGATTTCGGGGGTCGCGGACACAGTATCGCCGAGCCGTACGGGGCGCTACGCCGGCTATGTCTATCGGCTCAATCAGGAGCAGTACCTGATCGACATCACCGGCCAGGACTCGACCAGCGCCGGCGGTGGCGCGGCGCTGCTGCGGCGCGGCGGTGGCGGCCGGGAGCGCATCGGACTGCTCGCGCGGATCAAGCCGTTGGTCGTGGACATCCGGGCGTCGCTCACCAGCGGGCGCGGTGACGCGCTCTCCGGCAACGCGGCGATCAGCGGATACGATCATACCCCGACGGGTTGGACGACCTGCAACCCGCTCGACAGCGCTGGAAACGCCAAAGCGGGCATCCGGACCGACACCTCGATGAGCGTGAGCGCCGGCGGAAGCTCCACGATTGTGGGGACCCCGCCGGTCATCAAGGACCCGAACATCGCCGACACGACGTTCACAAAGTACGGGGACGTCAACTATAGTCAGCTCGTGGCGCGGGCCACCCTTAACCTCGCCGGCACGAATTTCTCCAACAGCATCGGGCCGGTCGTGACCAACGGGCAGTGTGACAAGACGGTCGCCACCAACTGGGGCGATGGGGTGAACCCCTCTCAGCCGTGCGGCACGTACTTCCCGATCGTGCACATCCAGGGGGATGCGGAGATCAACGGTGTGCAGGGACAGGGGATCCTGCTGGTGGACGGCAGCCTGTCGGTGCAGGGGGGCTTCCAATGGTTCGGTATCACCATCGTCCGGGGTACGCTGAAGACCGCCGGGGGTGGGTCGGCGGACGCCCATTTCTGGGGTGCGACGATGGTACAGGACAGCACGGTGGTGGGAAACAACCAGATCACCGGCCACGCCAATATCCTGTACTCTAAGTGCGCTGTTATCAAAGCGTTAGACCAGACTGGGGTGGTGGCGTTGATGCGGTCCCGGGGGTGGGTGCAGCTCTACTAAACTGGCCTAACTGTAGGCCAGTAAAGTACTTGTTGTGTCGGCCTAAAGTAGGTTCGAGGCTTGACAGGATAAGGGGCGGGGCTTACTGTAGTTTGCCCTCGCCCCATCTTGTTCCTTAACCCCTAGGCTCTATGGCTCTATTTGGGTTCCTGGGTGGCAAAAAAACCTCCGTCGGCCTGGATATCGGCTCCGGCATCATCAAGCTGGTGGTCATCGACCACTCGGGCAGCGAGCCGGAGCTGGCGAAGGTAGCCACCACCGAAGTAGCGGCCGACGCCATCGTCGAGGGCGAGGTCATGGACCCCGGTATCGTCGCCGAGGCGATCCGGGGGCTGTTTTCCGCCGCCGGCGTGAAGCAGAGATCGGTCGTCACGGCCGTCGGGGGGCGGGACGTCATCGTCAAGAAGATCCAGATGGATCGGATGAAAGAGGCGGACGCCCGGGAGGTGATCCGCTGGGAGGCCGAGCAGCACGTGCCGTTCGACATGGCCAACGTGGAGCTCGACTTCCAGATCCTGGACCCCGACGCCGAAGGGCTGCAGATGAACGTGCTGCTCGTCGCGGCCAAGCGGGAGCTGGTGGAGGGCCGGGTGGGGCTCCTGAACGAGGCCGGGCTCGAGCCCGGGATCATCGATGTCGACGCCTTCGCGATCCACAACGCCTTCGAGCTGAACCACCCCGATGCGATGCAGGGCGTGGCGGGCCTCGTGAACATCGGTCACGAGGTGACGAACGTGAACATCCTCGAGGACGGCGTACCGGTGCTGACGCGCGACCTCTCGGTGGGTACGCGCCGCTTCCGCGAGGACCTGCAACGGGAAAAGGGGCTCTCGGCGGAAGACGCCGAGCGGGTGATTCAGGGCCTGACGCATAGCGCCGACCTGGCGCCGTACGTGGAGGCGCGGGGCGAGGAGATCGCGGTCGGGGTGGAGCGGGCCGCCGCGTTTCTCGCGACCGCCTCCCGCTCGGCGGGAGGCCTGGGCCGGGTGTACACGATCGGCGGCGGGGCGCGGATCCCCGGGCTGAACGAAGCGCTCGGCAGCCGGCTCAAGGTGCCGGTCGAGGTGGCGAGCCCGGTGCAGCGGCTCAAGGTGCGTGATGCGGTGTTCGAGTCGGTGTCCGTGGACGAAGTCGCCCCTCTGCTGATGCTGTCGGTCGGGCTGGCGCTGAGGCGCGCCGCATGATCGAAATAAATCTTCTCCCAGGGAAGAAGAAGCGGGCGGCACCGGGGGGCGGGTTCAAGCTCGCCCTTCCCGATTTCCGTGGCCTCATCGCCACGATCAAGAACCCGTGGCTGATCGCGGCGAGCGCGACGTCGGCCGTGGTGATCGTGGGCGTGGTGCTGCTGTTCTTCACGCAGACGGCGCGGCTGCGCGTGGCCGAGGCGCGGCTCGATGGCGTGCGGACCGAGAAGCGGCGCTTCGACGCCGTGATCGCCCAGAAGCGCCAGTCGGAGAAGATCCGGGACTCGCTCGTCGCGGAGATCAACGTCATCCGCGGCATCGACGCCGACCGCTATATCTGGCCGCACATCCTCGACCAGGTCACCAAGGCGCTCCCCCCCTACACGTGGCTCGACGGCATCTCGGCCCAGGGGGTGGGGGTCGGGGGGCAGCCGGCTCAGGCGAATCTCCCTCCCGGCACTGCGGACACGACCGGCGCGCCCACCGTGCGTGTGTGGATCACCGGGAGGACGGTCGACATTCAGGCGTACACGACGTTTCTGCGGCAGCTCGCCGCTTCGCCCTGGCTCACCGACGTGTCTCCCGCCACATCGTCGACGGTGATCGACCAGGATCGGCCGGTGACGGCGTTCAACGTGTCGCTGCGCTACAAGGTCGCGGACTCGGTGTACATCCGGACCGTCCCCCTCACCCAGTCGGTGAGGTAAGCCTGTGGCCCTCCTCCCCCAGGACCGGCAGAGCCAGTACATGCTCCTGATCACGCTGGTGATGCTGATCGTGGGCTACGTGTTCTGGACCTACTGGGAGCAGCCGACCGCCGCGCAGATCGCGACCGCGAACGCCGAAATCGATAGCCTACAGGTGATCATCGACAAGGCGAAGCAGGACCTGGCGAGCGGCACGGTCGAAGATCTGCGCCGCAAAGTCGAGCAATACCAGGCGCTGCTCGGCGTGATGCGCCGCCTCGTGCCCGAGAAGAACGAGGTGCCGGCGCTGATCGACGACATCTCCACCAAGTCGAAGGTGCGCGGCGTGACGATCGGCCGGTTCGAGCCACTCGCGGTCGACGCGACGGCGCCGTTCGATACCTACCGCTACCGCCTGGAGATCCTGGGCCATTACGACCAGCTCGGCGAGTTCCTGTCGGACATCGCCAGCCTGCCGCGCATTGTCGTGCCGCAGGACGTGATCCTCCATCCGGCGCAGCAGCAGGCGCAGAAGGTGCTCAACGACACGCTGGGGGCGCTGCTCGAGGCCCAGTTCGTCATCCGCACGTTCGTCAAGTCCGCAGCCCCGCCGCCCGCGCCCAAGAAGGGCGCGCCCGCGAAGCCCGTCGCCCGGGCCGGCGATGAGCGTTAGGCTCGCGCTCGTCCTCGCAGCGCTGTGCGCGGCGGCGCCGCTCGCCGCCCAGGCGAAGCCGCAGCCGCGGGCCAAATCCGCTGGCGCCGCCAGGGACACGACGGCCCGGACCGACAGCGCAGGCGGGACCACCCTGGTACGCGAGGTCTACTCCTATGAGGGCGGGGGCCGCGATCCCTTCGTGTCGCTCCTCAGGTCGGGTGACATCCGACCGCTCCTCTCCGACTTGAGGCTGGTCGGCATCTACTACGACTCGCGGTACCCGGCGCGCAGCGTCGCCGTGCTCCGCGACGTCACGAACGCCAAGATCTACCGGGTCAAGCCGGCGTCGATTCTCGGGCGGCTCAAGGTCACGACGATCCGCCCGCGGGAAATCGTGTTTACGGTGCAGGAGTTCGGGTTCGAGCGGCAGGAAACGCTGTCGCTCGCCAAGCAGGAGGTATCACCATGAAGCCCATCGCAGCCCTCGCCGCGTGGCTGGTCGTGGCGGCGGCGCCCCCGATCAGGGGAGCGCCGGGTCGGGACGGCGAAGTCAAGGCCGTCAGCGTGCTCCCCGCCCCCGGCCGCGTGGAGGTCGTGATCGATCTCCGGGGCGCGGTCGAAGTTCAGGACTTCACGCTCGCGAGCCCCGCCCGGCTGGTGCTCGATCTGCAGGGGGCGCGGCTCGTCGCGCCCGCTGCGCTGTACGACGGGCAGAACCGCGGCGGCATCAAGAACGTGCGCTACGCCCAGTTCCGGCCGGGCGTGGTCCGCGTGGTGATCGACCTCGACGTGCTGAAGGACTACCAGATCGAGCGCCGCGACGGCCAGGTGCGCGTCAAGATCGGCACCGACCGCACCGCGTTCGGCGCGTGGTCGAGCCTCATGGTCGCGACGTTGCCACCGCCGCCGCCTCCGGCGCCCGCGCCGGTCGCCGCGACCGCACCGCTGCCGAGCCGCGGCGGCCAGGCCGCGCGCGTCGCCCCGCCCAGCGCCAGCGAGAATCCGGTGTCGATCGACGCGTACCTCGCGGCGCACGCCTCGGAAGCCGCGCAATCGCAGGCGCCGCGCATCACCGTGACGTGGGACCGGGCCGACATCCAGGAGGTGGTCGCCGGCTTCGCGGCATTCAGCGGGCGGACCATCGTGGTGAACAAAGGCATTGCGGGCCAGCTCTCGGCCGAGATCAAGAACCAGCCGTGGGACCTCGCGTTCAACGCCGTGCTCGAGTCCCAGGGGCTCGCCGTCAACACCTTGGAGGGCGGAATCTTCCAGGTGATCGACAAGAAGGATTTGGCGAGGGCCGATTCGACGGTGCCCGTGGAAACACGACTCGTGCGCGTGAACTACGCTCGGGCCTCGTCGCTGGTGCCCGCGATACAGTCCATCGTCTCCAAGCGCGGGGCCGTGGTGGCGGATTCGTCGACGAACGGGCTCGTCATTACCGAGATCCAGAGCCGCATCCGGCTGGTGGAGGATTTCGTGAAGGGGCTCGACATCCGCACGCCGCAGGTGTCGATCCAGGCGAAGATCATCTTCATCGATCGCACCGACGTCGAGGAGCTGGGGGTGAAGTACGACCTCGGCTCGACCACGCAGTTCTTCAACAGGCTCATCCAACGGCCCGATCCCCGGACCGCGAAGCCGGTCGACACCAACCTGGACGGCGTGCCCGACGCGCTCGTGCCACAGTCCAATTTCACTCCCGATCAGGTCATCGTGGACCTGGGCGGCAACTCGTTGTCGGCGCTGGGGAACGCCAGTCAGGAGGTCGCCAACCCGGCGCTCAACCTCATCTTCTCGACCGCGATCGGGAACTTTGACCTGACCACGTTCCTGCAAGCGCTGCAGCGCGTCGAGCTGGCGGACCTCCAGGCCGAGCCAACGATCACCACGCTGGACAACCGGCCCGCCGAGATCCTGGTGGGCGACCGGGTGCCGATCCGCATCATCGACGTCGGCACGGGGACGGTCGCCAACCAGCCGCCACGCGCCACGGTGCGGTTCGAGCAGACCGGCATCAACCTGAAGGTCACGCCGCACGTGACGGCCAACCGCCAGGTACTCATGGAGGTGCACGCCGAGAACTCCGCCGTGAAGCCGTCGTCGGTGGACATCGGCTTCACGTTCCAGACGCAGCAGGCGGACAACCAGATCCTGGTCAACGACGGGGAGACAGCGGTGATCGGCGGCCTGACTGTGACGTCCGTCAATGTCGTGAAGACGGGAATACCGTTTCTTGTAGACCTGCCGATCATCGGCAAGCTGTTCGGATTCAGCTCGCAGACGGAGACGCGGCGCGACCTGTTGATTCTGGTCACGCCGCACATCATCGACGACCTGGTGGCGCCCAACACCGGGAAGTAAACCGGGAGCCTGATATGCGGCAGGGACGCGGGAGAGGTCTGCTGTGGGGGGTGTGCGCCCTGCTGGGCACCCTCGGGGCGTGCGAGACGTCGCGCAACCCGGGGGGCGTGCAGCGCGACCTCATATCGCCGACCATCCAGTTGGCCGGCGCCGACACGCAGGACATCAAGAACGGGCTCAACTTCAGCGTCACCGCCACCGACAACCTCGGGCTCAAGGACATCCAGCTCACCTACAGCGGCGGCTATATCAATCAGACCGACTCGGTATTCACGAGCACGGTCACGAGCATCACGCTCCAGGAGAAGATCAACCCCGGCTCGGGGGCGGGCGGCCGCATCCGCATCATCGGCCGCGCGACCGACGGCGCGGGGAATTTCTCGGTGGACACGCTGTTCATCTTCCTGCAGAACATCGACGCCCTGCGGGTCTACCTGCTGCAGCCGACGCCGGGCGCAGTCGGGTCGCCGGGGAAGTACATCCCCATCCACGTGGCCGGGGCGCAAAAGGCCGGCGTCAAGCGGATCGGCTGGTCCGTCGGCGGAGCCGCCGGCCAGACGACGCAGACCGGCGACTCGCTGGTGAGCGGTTCGCCGCCGTTCCCTGATACGCTCGACTTCGTCGACTCGGTGCTGGTGAGCCCCGCGGCCACGGGTGGGTTCTTCACGGTCGTCGGGTTCGCGGTCGATTCGGGGAACCGGGTGGGGCAGACCTCCCCGATCACCGTGACCCTGCAAACGGTGCAGAACGACCAGACGCCGCCCCAGATCGAGCAGACCGTCCTGTTCCGCGCGGAGGCGAACGACACCATCACGGTCCACGCGACCGACCCCAGCGGCATCACCGACATCGGCTTCCGTGTCTACGATCTGGCGGGGACACTGATGCGCCAGGCTTCGGTCGTGCTCAGCGGCACCTCGACCGACGCCGTCAA
>QHTK01000096.1 GCA_003220795.1 Gemmatimonadota bacterium
GGCGTTCTGCGGCCGCTCTCGAAGTGGTCGAGATGCGCAGCGACACGCTCGGCTCACGGGTGTGGTTCGATCCGATCGGACTCTACGTAGAACCGGGTGCCACGGTCCGCTGGATCGTGCGCGAAAACGTGCACACGACGACCGCCTACCACCCGCGGAACGACCATCACCCTCTGCGCATCCCCGAGAGTGCAGTGCCTTGGGACTCGGGGTTCCTCGTGCATCCAGGCGATCACTTCGACGTCACGCTCACCGTTTCCGGGGTCTATGACTACTACTGCATGCCGCACGAAGCCGTGGGGATGGTGGGTCGGATCGTTGTGGGGCAACCGCTCGGGCCGGGCGCCGAGCCGTTCGACTACTGGCTGGGCAGGCCGGGAACCGACAGCTGGCGCCACGTCCCCGACGCGGCCCGTCAAACCTTCCCGAGCGTCGCGCAGATCCTCGCCGAGCGCCGAGTGCATCCGGCCGGGCCGCGGAGGTGAGATGATAATGGCCACCGTGGCTCTGTCGGGCAAACATGACTCATTGCGGGAGGGCGCCAGGCTCGGACTCGTCGTCGCGACCAGCATCTGGGTCTGGCTTGCCGTGGTCGATGCAGTCGCGGGCGAACCGTTTCGCACCTTCACGGTGTTGGGCGGCATCGCCCTGTTCACGACGATGCATTACCTGCTCAACCTCGCGTACGGCGTGGTCATCGTGTCCGGCATCCACGGCGCGGCGCGGGAGCCGAGTCTGGTCATGGCCGTGGCGTTCGGGTTCCCCATCGTCGAATTCGTGTTCGCACTGGCGACTGTCCTGCTTTCGCATCTCGGACTCGGGGAGCTCGCCTGGGTCCGGATCTTCGGCGGGAGCCTGATCGGTACGGCAATCGCGATCGTCATCCTCTCTCGAGGGCATCCGCTCGCGGCAGAGCTGCGGAACGCTGAAGAAGAAGACAATGAGTGATCGGTGCTTTGTGTGGTGGAATCTCAACTCGACGGAAGGATGTGGAACAATGCCTAGACTCGGTATCGAGCCGCCGGCTGGAAGGTGGCTTCCGTCAACAGCAGTGGGGCGCGCGGTGGTGGTGGGGTTGGTCACCCTTTCGCTCGCCGTTCCCGCCAGTGCCCAGCAGCAGCGGGTGGATCCGACCTGGCTGAGCTTCGAGACAGCTGCCAAGACCGTCCGCTTCCAGTTGATCGCCGGGCTCACCGGGCTGAACGGCGCCCTAAACTTCAACGGGTTCCGCGACGGGGCGCTCACGATTGTCGTGCCTGTCGGATGGCAGACGGAGATCGACTTCCGCAACCACGACGGGATGTTGCCGCATAGCGCCCAGGTGATCGCGCCGCAGACACCGCTGCCGACGCAGCCCGTGGGTCCCGCGATCCCGCGTGCCTTCACGTTCAAGCTCGTGGAAGGACTTCCTTCGGAAGCGACGGACATAATGCGCTTCGCCGCGCAGCCCGCGGGGGAGTACTTGATCTTCTGCGGCGTGCCCGGACACGGCGCCGCGGGGATGTGGATCCGGCTCCGAGTCAGCGCGACGGCCACGACGCCGGCGTTGCTGCTCACGCCAGCGCCAGGCGCAAGTTGAGACGGAGGTGAGAAGAGATGAGGGGAAAGGCTTCGGCGGTCGCCCGGCGCGGCGCGGTACTTCCGGGATTCATGCTCCCGGCCATCGACGGCTCCTCCGTTTCATTGGAGAGCTATCGGGGGCGGACCAATCTGGTTGTCGTCTTCGCTGGGGACAAAATGGACGAGAGCGCGGTCGCTGTGCTGCTTGAGGAACTCGTAGCGCGGAGGGAAGAGTTCACCCTAGAAGCAGCGCAGGTGCTCGTGGCAGTCACCTCGCGGCCCGCCGCAGTTCCCCAGCGCGGCCGGTGGGCGTTTCCGGTGTTGGTGGACGACGGTGCGCACATCCATCGCAACGTGGGCGCGACTGACGCTGCGGGAAGACCTGCACCCGCCGTGTTCGTTACCGACCGGTTCCGCGAGATCTACGCCGCTTACCTGTCAGGGCAGGGCTCGGCACTGCCCGGCGCGAAAGAGATTCTTGAGTGGCTCGTGTTCATTAACATCCAGTGTCCGGAATGCGGCGTGCCCGAGTGGCCGACGTAGTTGAAAGGAGCATCCCATGATCAAGCTCAAACGTGCCTATCAACCCGCCACCGGTGACGATGGCGCGCGTTTTCTAGTGGAGCGACTCTGGCCGCGGGGTGTCAGGAAGACGCGCCTGAAGCTCGATGGGTGGCTTAAGGACGTCGCGCCGAGCGCGGACTTGCGGAAGTGGTTCAGCCACGACCCGAAGAAGTGGGCGGAGTTTCGGCAGCGCTACTTCACCGAGCTGCGTGCGCATCGCGCGGCCTGGCGGCCGCTCCTCGCTGCGGCCCGACGCGGGCGGGTCACCTTCGTCTACGCCGCGCATGACGCCGCGCGCAACGGCGCCGTCGCGCTGAAGGCGTTTCTCGATCGGCGGCTATGAGCGCGAAGCGCGACGTGGTACGGTTCGCGCTCGTGCGAGGCGACTCGTAGTGGCTGGACGGCGCGTCTTCTCCGGCGTCCAGCCAACCGGGAAGCTCCACCTGGGCAACTACCTGGGCGCGATCAGCCTCTGGGTCGCCGCGCAGGCGGAGCACGAGGCGATCTTCTGCATCGCCGATCTGCACGCATTAACGACCCCCGAGGCAGTGCGGGCCACCGACCTCCGGGCCAAGGTGCGCGAGACGGCGGCCGTGCTCCTGGCCTGCGGCATCGATCCCACGCGCGCGATCCTATTCGTTCAATCGCGCGTCGGCGCACACGCAGAATTGGCATGGCTCCTCAGCTGCGTGACGCCGGTCGGCTGGCTCG
>QHTK01000070.1 GCA_003220795.1 Gemmatimonadota bacterium
GCCGATCAGATGCATCGGGAAGAACGCGAGGTTCATCCCGATGAATTGCAGCCAGAAGTGGATCTTGCCGAGCCGCTCGTCGAGCAGCCGGCCCGACATCTTGGGCCACCAGTAGTAGATCCCCGCGAACAGGCCGAAGATCGTGCCGCCGAAGAAGACATAGTGGATGTGCGCCACCACGTAGTAGGTGTCGGTCTGTTGCAAGTCGGCGGGCGGGGATGCGTGGGTGACGCCCGAGAGGCCGCCGATGATGAACATCGCGATGAAGCCGACCGCGAAGTGCAGCGCGGTGGTCCCGCGGATGTCGCCGCCCCACAGCGTCGCGATCCAGTTGAAGATCTTCACTCCGGTCGGCACGGCGATCAACATCGTGGTCGCAGCGAACACCGAGTCGGCGATCGGACCGAGGCCGACCGCGAACATGTGGTGGCTCCACACGCCCCAGCTCATGAGGCCGATCAGAACGCCCGAGTAGACCACCACCGTGTAGCCGAACAGCGGCTTCCGCGAGAAGGTGGGCAACACGTCCGACACGACGCCCATCGCCGGCAGGATGAGGATGTACACCTCCGGGTGACCGAACAGCCAGAACAGGTGCTGCCACAGGAGCGGCGTAGCGCCGGCCTCGCGCACGTAGAAGTGCGTGCCGAAGAAGCGGTCAAACATCAGGAACGCGAGCCCGACCGTGATCACCGGAAACGCCGTGATGATCAGGAATTGCGTGACGAGGGTCATCCAGGTGAACGCCGGGAGGCGCATCATCTTCATCCCGGGCGCGCGCATGTTGAGGATGGTGACGATGAAGTTGAATCCCGCGGCAAGCGACGAGATACCGAGGATCTGCAGGCCCAGCAGCCAGAAGTCGATGTTCGGTCCGGGCGAGTACTGCCGCTCGGTCAGGTTGGCGTACCCGAACCAGCCGCCGTCGGGAGCGACATTCAGCATGCCGGCATGAAACAGCGGTCCCGCGAACCAGCTGGCGTTGAGCAGCAGCCCGCCGAACAGGAACACCCAATAGCTGAAGGCGTTGAGCCGCGGGAACGCCACGTCGCGCGCACCGATCTGGAGCGGCACCATGTAATTGAAGAAGCTCGCGCCCAGCGGCATGAGGGCGAGAAACACCATAGTCGTCCCGTGCATGGTGAACAGCTGGTTGTACGTCTCGGCGCTCACCACGTGGCTGTTCGGCTGCGCCAGCTGCACGCGGATGAACAGCGCTTCAATCCCGCCGATCAGGAAGAAGGCGAGGGCCGTCCAGAAGTACAGCAACCCGATCCGCTTGTGATCGGTGGTCGTGAGCCAGCTCTTGAGGCCCCCGCCCCGGGCGTGGCTCATTTCAAGCTCGCGAGGTAGGCGACGAGCGCCGCGATGTCGTCGTCTGTGAGCGGCGGCTTCATGCGCGTCATGAGCGAAGCGGGCTTGAGCGCGGGCGCGTCGGCGATCCAGCTGGCCAGGTGCGCCGAGTCATTGGGGAAGAGCCCGCTCGCGATCGTCGTCCGGGCGCCGACGTGCGTGAGGTTCGGGCCGATGATGCCCGGCGAAACGCCCTGGATCGTATGACAGCCGAGACAGGCGCTGCGCGCGAAGAGGGCCTTGCCGCGCTCGGCGAGCGTCCCCGCAGCCGGCGCGGCCGGCCCTGCGAGCTGCTCGGTGGCCCAGCGCCCGAACCCGGAGTCCGAGTCGACGACGACGCGGAGCCGCATGTTGGCGTGGGAGGCGCCGCAGAACTCGGCGCATTGACCCGCGTAAACACCCACCCGGTCGGCGCGAAACGCGATCCGGTTCACGTGGCCGGGGATGGCGTCCCGCTTGCCGCCCAACGGCGGCGCCCAGAACGCGTGGATCACGTCGGCCGAGGTGAGGGACAGCTGCACCGCCCTGCCGAGGGGGACGTGCAGCTCGTTGGCCGTGACGAGCCCGAGCTCCGGGTAGCGGAATTCCCACCACCACTGGTGGCCGATGACGTCCACCTTGAGCGCGTCGGCCGGCGCCTCGCCCGACGTCGCGAAGATCGTACGCACCGTCGGCACCGCCACGAAGACGAGGATCGCCGCGGGAGCGAGGGTCCAGGCGATTTCCATCAGCGTGTGGCCGTGCGTCGGGTGGGGCGCAGGGCGCCCCTCACGGTGGCGGAACCGGATCAGCGTGACGACCAGCAGGGTCTCGACGACCAAGAACACGCCGGCCGCCCACCAGAAGATGCCGGTGAAGAGTTGGTCGACCGCCGCACCGAAATCCGACCGGGGCTCGAGTGTGGATTGCGGGAACGGGCCGCCGCAGCCTGCAACCCACAACGCAACGGTGAGCAGCCAGAGTCGGTATCGCGGCACGGCGTCGAGAGCCCTCGGTGTCGGTCACGAACAAACGCACCGGACTCTAGCACGGGCTCAGGCGGCCGTCAACGAACCAGCGACCTCGCGTTATCTTCCACGCGTCATGGCCGACATCCGCCACCGCCTGCAAGCCGCCCTTGGAGCCGCGTACCGCCTCGAACGGGAACTGGGCGGCGAGCTTCAGCCGTATGTCGACGAGGCGCGCGCGGGACTCACGCGGTTGGGGGGCGAGCCCCGGCGCTAACGCGTCGACACTTCCCGCGGCTCGGGCCGCCGCAGCTCGGCGGCCTTGGGGACGATGCTCGCCGCGCCGGCTCCCCGAAACGCCGCGTTCACCGCCCGGAGATCGCGCGTCAGCACCTCCTTGAGCGCCAGCAGCTGCCGCTCGATCTCGGGCGCGAACAGCCGGAACACGGCCTCCGTCTGGGCGGTCGGGGCCGCATCGCTCCCGCCTGCGATGAAGCCGAGCCCGCTGATGCGCTCCACCAGTTTCGGCGGGAAGTTCAGCGGGTCCTGGAACGACCGGTTGCGGACCTGGTACAGCTCGCCTTCGATCGCGCTCAGCCGGTCGCTCAGCCCCCGGGCGAGCGCGCCCAGACGCGCCGTGTCCGACGCGGGCGCGGCGCGCAGCCGGTCGTCGAGCTGGGCGCGCACGTTGCGGATCGTGATCACGGCGGTCGTGACCGCGTTGACGGTGTCGCGAAGTCGTTGCAGGAAGGCGAACTGCGCGCGCAGCGCGACCGGCGTCACCCTAGCGCGGGGATCGAGCTTGAGCGCGAACCGCTGCGTCGCGGTCCGGCCGCCGGCGCGGAGGCGCGCCTGATACACCCCCGGCAACGCCATCGGCCCGTCAGTCCCGACCCCCACCATGCCCCAGAACGCGACGGCGTCGGGGTAGCGCATGTTCCACGCGAACATGTTCAGGCCCGCCTTGTTCGCCACGCGCGGCGCAGCGGGGGGTCGGCGCGGCCACGGCCTGTCCTCGTCCTTGAGGGTGTCGGCGGCGAGGATGCTGTCGATCTTCACGCTGTCGGTGACGCCAGCCTGCTTGAGGCTGTCGGTCCGTTGATGCTTCACGCTGTCGCCACGGGCGCTGTCCGCCGCCGTGAGCGAATCCTGCCGGCTACTGAAGCTCCGGATCAGCCGGCCAGCCGCGTCGAGGATGTCGAGCCTCACGTCCTGGTTCTTGTTCTTGAGCCAGTAATAGATCATCGCGCCGCGCGGCGGGTTCTTCCCTACGGGGTGCGCGTCCGACCCACCGCCGCCGAAGCCGCCCCCCCAATCCACGCGGTACGAGTCGCGCGGCTTGAAGAGGTGCAGGCTCTCCCGCGGGACCGCGCGCGCCAGCTGCCGCAGCGGGGAGACGTCGTCCAGGATCCAGAAAGAGCGTCCGTGCGTCGCCGCGACGAGATCGCCCTCCTTGACCGCGAGGTCGTGCACCGGCACGATCGGGAGATTGAGCCGGAGCGACTGCCAGCTCGCGCCGTCGTCGAACGACACCCACACCCCGCGCTCGGTGCCCGCGTACAGCAGACCGCGGCGCGTCGGGTCTTCCCGCACCACGCGCACGAACTCGGTTGCGGGAATCCCCCTCACGATCTTGCTCCAGCTGCGCCCGTAATCGCTCGTCCGATAGATGAAGGGCGCCATGTCGTCGAGCTGGTAGCGGTTCGCCGCGAGGTAGGCCGTTCCGGGCGCGAAGTGCGACGCCTCGATGATCGACACCCGGGTGAACGGCGCGACGTCGCGCGGCGTCACGTCCGTCCAGGTCTTGCCCCCGTCGCGCGTGACGTGCACCAAGCCGTCGTCCGACCCGGCCCAGAGCACGCCTTTCCGTAACGGCGACTCCGCCAGCGCGAAGATCGTGGCGTAGTACTCGGCCGTGGTCTGGTCGCTCGTGATCGGCCCGCCCGAGACGCCGAGTGTCGCGGGATCGTGCCGCGTGAGGTCCGGCGAGATCGGAGTCCAGCTCTGACCTTCGTTCACGGACTTGAACAGCACGTTGCCGCCGATGTACAGCACGTGGGGGTCGTGCGGCGAGATCACCAGCGGCGCGGTCCACTGGAAGCGGTACTTCCCTTCTCCGGCCGGGTGCCCGTCGGGACTGTCGGGCCAGGGATCGATGGAATGCCACAGGCCGGTCTTGTGGTCCAACCGCGCCAGAAAGCCCGAGTTGTCGCCGCCGTAGCTGATGTCGGGGTCGTCAGGCCGGGCCTGGATGTGGCCCGACTCGCCCGCCACGTCGTACCACTGCGCGCGATCGATCCCGCCGGGCCAGCGGCTCGGCCCGCACACGCCGGAGTTGTCTTGCTGGGCGCCGCACACCCGATAGGGAAAGTGGTTGGTCGTCGTGACGTGGTAGAACTGAGCGGTGGCGTAGTCCTGGTCCGTCCAGGTCTTCCCGCCGTTGGTCGACACATTGGCGCCGCCGTCGTTCCCCTCGATCATGCGCTGCGGGTCGTTCGCCGCAATCCACATGTCGTGGTTGTCCCCGTGCGGGTCCGGCAGGTGGCGGAATGTCGCCCCCCCATCGGTCGATTTGTAGGCGAGCACGTTGAGGGCGTACACCGTGTTCGTGTCTTTGGGGTCCGCGAAGATGCGCGAGTAGTACCACGGCCGCTGCCGCAGTTTGCGCTCGCCGTTGACGTAGCGCCACGTAGCGCCGCCGTCGTCCGAGCGGTACACGCCGCCCGAGTCGGCCTCGATCAAGGCCCAGAGGCGCGCCGGCTTCGCGGGCGAGACGGCCAGCCCGATGTTGCCGAGCAGCCCCGCCGGTAGGCCGGGGTTGTGCGTGAGCTCGGTCCAGTTCTCGCCCCCGTCGGACGACTTGAGGATGCCGCCGCCGACGCCGCCCGACATCAGCTGCCACGGCTTGCGCTGCGCCTGCCAGAACGCCGCGTACAGCACCGCGGAGTTCGATGGGTCGAGCACGAGATCCGAGATTCCGGTCGAGTCGTTACGGAAGAGCACCTTGCGCCACGTCTTGCCGCCGTCGGTCGTCTTGTAGACGCCACGGTCCGCGTTGGGGCCGAAGGCGTGCCCTTGGGCGCCGACCCAGACGGTGTCGGGACTACCCGGATGCACACGGACCCGGGAGATCTGGTGAGTGTCCTCGAGCCCCACATGCGTCCACGTCCTTCCGCCGTCGGTGGTCTTCCAAACGCCGTCGCCGTGGGACACGTTGCCGCGGATGGGGTACTCGCCCGTGCCGACGTACACCACATCGGGGTTCGACTCGCTCACGCCGATCGCCCCGATCGTGCCGCCGAAGTACTTGTCCGTCACCGGCAGCCAGGTGTTGCCGCCGTCTGTCGTCTTGAAGACCCCGCCGCCCGTGGTCCCCATCCAATACTCGTTGGGCCGCGACGCCGAGCCGGCGACGGCCACCGAGCGGCCACCGCGGAAGATGCCGATCTCGCGCCACTTGAGGGCGGCGAATACCGTCGAGTCGTACGGGGCGGCTTGAGCCCGCGCGGGGCGGGCGGGCGAGAGGCTGGCGGCCAAGGCGACGAGCGCGGTGATGCGGGCGAGCACGGGAAGCCTCCGAGGTCGGGCGACGAAGGCACCCACGTAGCACACCAACCGCGCGCCCCGCAAGGGGGGCGGTTGCTACGGCTTCGGCAGCATCATTCCCGGCATTTCCTGCGGCTTCTCGCTGATGGAGGACTTCGCGTCCGTTCCCTTGCCCGTCAGCATCAGCTCGCCGTTTTTCCCACTCGCCTTCACGATGCCGAACGGAACGTCGCGCGCCAGCCACGCCTCGCCATCGGCGTCCTGCAGGTGCAGCGCGCGAGTCTCGCCTCCCGGGGTCTTCACGGTCTCCCACCCGACTACCTTGGCGTGGCCGCAGCGCCGGGCGATGTCGAGCACGGGCGTATTCTGACCGGTTTGCTGGCCCATCATGGCCGCCATCTGCTCGGGCATTCGCATCGCGGGTTGGCCTTGCGTCTTCACGATCATGCCCCGGATCCCCGAGACGTCCGCGTCGAAGCCGGGGACGAGAATCTGGACGACCCCGCTCTGGCCGGTCCCGGCGCCGCTGATCTCGAACCAGTAGAGGGTGGTGTCGCCACGCCGCTCGGAGCCGACGATCGCGAACCGTACCTTCCCGCCTCCCTTGCTGCCGGTCGCGTCGTAGGAGGCCCACTGGCCAACGGTCACATGACCGATCGACTTGCAGACCTCGGCCGCCTCCTGCGCAGCGAGTGGGGCGACGAGCGACGCGAGCAAGGTGGCGGCGCCGAGCGCGCGGCACGGGGTGGGCATGGACGGGCTCCGGGGAAGGGGAGTGAAATAATACCCCGCCGTCGTGCAATGTTTACAGGCAGGCCGAGTGAAACTACGCCGCGATATGCGGGGGATGATTGAGTGACAGCCAGTACGTCGCGACATCGACCACGGCGCGCGCGAACCCGCCGGCGTCTACCGGCTTCACGACGTAGCTGTTGACGCCGAGCTGGTAGCTGTCCACCACGTCGCGTTCCTCCCGGGAGGAGGTGAACGCCACCACGGGAATGAGCTTGGTGCGGTGGTCGCTCTTCAAGCGCTGCAGCACCTCGAGGCCGCCGATCTTGGGAAGCTTCAGGTCCAGCAAGACGAGTTTCGGGCGCGCCGCGAGCTGCTCGCTCCCAGCACCCGACTCGGGGAAGACCAGGTCGAGCGCTTCCGCGCCGTCCCGTGCGAGGACGATGCGATGACCGAGGGGGATGTCGTGCTGCTTCAGAGCGCGGAACGCCAGATCGGCGTCGTCGAGACTGTCCTCAACGAGCAGCACGTCGATCTCTCGCGTGAGCGCGGTGACACCCATGATCAAAGTGTTGTCGGGTAGCCCGTGGGTTGCAAGTGTGGCGTGCGCGACGCAGTTTCCCGCCCATGCGGAGAGCCGCGCGAGCCCGCCTCATCGCCGCCGCCTTCGATCACGGCCAGATCCCCACGATCGCCTGCTTCAACAAGGCCAGCACGAGCCTGGGCGTGGACTTCGACCGCCTGATCGCGGCACTGCAGACGTTCCTGGACGACTACTTCGTCCCCGTCTGGGGCACGCCCGCGAAGCTCGTGAAGGTGACGACCTTCCGCAAAGGAGCCTGGGCGATGGCGTTCCTGGACGACGCCGACGTCGCCAATGCGCTCGGTTATCACGACCTCACGCCCGACGGCCTGCCGCTCTCGAAGGTGTTCGTGAAGAGCACCCGCGCGGTGGGTCAGAAAGTGAGCGTCACGGCGTGTCACGAGCTCGCCGAGATGCTGGTCGATCCCGCGATCAACCTGTGCGCCACGGGCCCCGGCAGCGTGTTTTACGCGTACGAAACCGCCGACGCGGTCGAGGAGGTGGAATTCACGATCCGCGGGATTCCCATGAGCGACTTCGTCTACCCGGCGTGGTTCGAAGGATTTCGCAAGCCCAACTCGGCGCAGTTCGATTACGCCAGGAAGGTGAAGCGACCGTTCCAGATCCTGCCGGGGGGCTACATGAGCGTCTTCAAGAACGGACGGTGGACGCAAGTGTTCGGGTCGGCCACGAAGGCGCGCCGGTTCCGCCGGGAAGACCGGCGGGGGCACCGCAGCACGTATCGGGGGAAGATGCCGCGGATGCGGCCATCGAGACCGGCCCGCTAGGGCAGCGGCGTAGCGCTCCCCGTACTCTTCTCGCACGCCGGCGCGCCTTCGCGCGTCGCGGGCGCGACCGACGTGGACCCGACGAAGACCGCGCACTGCTGCGTTGTGTTGGGGCTCGTGATCGACGCGGTCCAGCCATCGGTCGTCAGCGCGATGGTTGGCGTCCGGTTGCCTGGCGACACGTGGTATGCAGTACTCAGGTCGATCGTGTACTTCTGGTTTTCCGCGAGGTAGTTCTCTTCCATTGTTACGAGATTGCGCAGGTCGGACTTCATCGCGGCGAGTTGGGCCCGCTCCTTGGTGTTGGTCAGCCGGGGAATCGCGATGGTGGCGAGGAGGCCAATCAGCGCCATCACGATGAGCAGCTCGATGAGGGTGAATCCGTTGCGTTTCATGCCACCGGCCTCCCCGCCGCGCGTAGGGCGGCGGCCTTGGTCTATCATCTTGCCTGATACGCTCCCCGACTGCAAGCGGCGTACCAGGATGAAGCGGCGGGCCCGTTTACGGCCCCCTCTCCGTTCCGGAGAGGGAACGAGGGGCGAGCTCACTTGCCCGAGACCGCGGCATAGACGAGGCGCTGAAACCTGGCGTCGAGCGACCACATCTCCGTCACCGGCAGGTACTGCGTCCACACCATCGCGATGAGATCGGTCCTGGGATCGATCCAGAAGAAGGTCGTCCCGTACCCCGCCCAGCGGAACGTGCCCGGCGACCCCGCCACGTCGGTGCCCGAATCCACGCGTACGGCGCCGCCGTAGCCGAACCCCGAGCGTCCGGGCGGCCAGTCGGGAGCGATGGTGATCGGCGTCAGGCCGGCGGGCAGGTGATTCCGCATCATGAGCGCCACCGTCTCGCGCTTCAGGACGCGGTGCCCCTCCAGCTCGCCGCCGTTCAGAAGCATCTGCGCGAACCGCAGGTAGTCTCCCACCGTCGACAACAGCCCACCACCGCCGGACAAGAGCCGGCCGTCCGGGGTATACTCGGTCCAGAGCAACGGCGCCATCGCGTGCAGCTTGCCATCGGGGCCTCGCGAGTACGCCGGCATGATGTGCCCGTCCATGGCGGGCGTCGCGTGGAAGGCGGTCATGCGCATGCCGAGGGGCCGAAAGAACGCTCTGTCCAGGTAGCGATCGAGCGTCGTGCCCGACACGACTTCGACGACGCGACCGAGGACGTCGATGGCGTAGCTGTAATTCCACCTGGAGCCGGGTGAGAACACGAGCGGCAGGCGGGCCAGGGTGTCGGCGAGCTCGGCGTTGGTCCAGCGCGGGTTGTAGAGGTTCGCGCGCCGATAGATCGTGTCCACCGGCGTCTCTGCGAATGCGCCGTAGGTGAGGCCGGCTGTATGGGTGAGCAAGTCCGCTATCGTCACCGGCCGCTCGGGCGCGCGCAGATCTGGGCTCGCGGCGCTGCCGCCGGCGTACACTTTGACGCCGGCGAAGGCGGGGATGTACGTGGAGACCGGGTCGTCGAGACGGAGCTTGCCTTGCTCGTACAGCTGCATGACGGCCGCGCTGGTGATCGGCTTGGTCATGGAGAAGATGCGGAACACGGCGTCGGGGCTCATGGCGCGGTGCTGTGCCGCGTCCATCGGCCCGACGGCGGTGACGTACGCGAGCTTGCCGTGCCGCGCGACGACGGCCAGCAGGCCGGGTAGCCGGCCGGAGTCCACGTAGCTCTGGAGCGCGGCCGCGATCCGCTCGAGGGCGGCGCCCGAGAGGCCCACGTCGGCCGGGCGGGCGCGCGGGAGGCCCTGGGCGGGGGCGGCTCGGGCAAGAAGGCAGGCCGCCAGGCATGTGAGGAGAGCGCGTGTGGCGGGACGAGGGGTCGCCGGGTTCGGGAAGCGCATGCGGGCGTTGAGCCTCGGATGAGAGGGCGGGGCTTAAGGTGCCTGCGGGGGCGACGAGCGCAAGCCGGTCCTCACCCGCCGCGCGCGCGTTTGCGTTCCGGTTTGCGGTGGCGTCACGCAGGAGCGTGACGCCTTTTGCTCGACGTCCTGGCGCGACGTATTATGCTTGGCGTATTTGGTATTGCAGCGACCGTGGCGGAACTGGTAGACGCGCAGGACTTAGGATCCTGTGGGGCAACCCGTGGGGGTTCGAGTCCCTCCGGTCGCATCCCAAGAGCATTCGCATGGCGACTCTCAACGCGCGGCACCCCTTCGGCGCCTGCCTGCTGGGCGCAACGCTCGTGGCCTGCCACGCCCGCGTGAGCGAGGACGAGTTCCGCGCGACGCGCGTGCCGGTCGCCCGCCTCGACTCCGTGCTCCGGGCGGCCGACAGCGTGCGCCTCCCGCTCGCCGACGCCCGCCTGCTGCTGGAAGTGGCCCCGGACATCGGCCTGGCCTCGATGCCGCCGCACGACACGATGACCATCGCGGAGATCCTGTCCTGGGCCAGGGCCGAGCACGCGCGCAAACAGCGTGCGGCCGCGGAGACGACCGCCGCCGCCGCCGCGCGCCGCCGGGAGATCCAGCAGCAGCTCGACTCCCTGGTCGCCGTCATGGTGGTCGACAAGAGCTTCCTGCCGAAGAACCCGGACCTGGAGCGCTACCAGGACTTCATCTCCCTGACGTTCGCGTACAAGAACCAGGGGACGAAGAGCATCCAGGCGTTCCAGGGTGACGTGAGTTTCCTCGATGCGACGGGCGACACCATCTACAGCGCGCATCTCAAGGTGGACGGCCCCATCGCCCCGGGCAAGACCCGCCGGGAGCCGGGACGGATCATCCGGTACGACCCGTTCCGCCCCGGACACCAGCGCCTGCGCAGCACGCCGCTCGACAAACTGAAGGTGGTGTGGCAGCCGAGCGATGCGGTCTTCGCCGACGGCAGCCGGCTCACTCTTGCAGGCTCAGAACCCTAGCCATCAGCGAGGCTCGTCATGCGCTCCGCGCTGCCGTTCGCCGCCCTCGTGCTGTACACCCTCACCCGCGCCGGAGCCGCCGCCGCGCAGGAGACGCCCACCGAGCGCACCGCCGCCGCCGACGTGATTCGCCGTGTGAACGACCTGGAGCGCTCGCTCGCCTTGCCCCAGCTCGTCGCGCGGCTCACGGGTAAGGATCCCCGCCGCGACGCCGTCGTCGCGCGCGCCCGTGAGCTGATGGAGCGGGAGCTGCTCGCGGTGGCCGACGACATCACGCGGCATCCGGAGGTGGGCCACAAGGAAGAGCGCTCGGTGAAGATCCTCACCGAGTATCTCAAGGCCCACGACTTCGCCGTCGAGATGGGCGTGGCCGGCCTGGCGACCGCCTTCGTGGCCCGGTACAAGAACGGCACACCGGGCCCCAACCTGGGCGTCATCCTCGAGTACGACGCGCTGCGCGGCACCAGCCGCGACTTCCACGGCGACCAGCACAGCGCGCAGGGACCGGTCGGGATGGCCGCCGCCATCGCCGTCGCGGAATTCCTCACGCGATCCAAGACGCCCGGCACGGTGACGGTGTACGGCACCCCCGCTGAGGAGCTGGCCTCGCCGGCGGCGAAGACCGTCATGTACACGGCCGGCGTTTTCAAGGGCGCCGACGTGATGGTGCGCTCGCACTCCTCCACCGCGACGCAAACACCCGCGCCGGGCTTCGGCAGCTGCTGCATGAACATCGACGTGGTGCATTACACGTTCTCGGGCGCCCCGGCGCACCAGCTCCAGGCGTGGGACGGGCGCGATGCGCTGATGGGCGTGATCGAGCTGTTCAACCATATCGACGGCCTGCGCAAGACGCTGCGGCCGGAGACCAAGATTCAGGGGATCATCACGGAAGGCGGCAGGGCCCCGAACGTGGTCCCCGATCGCGCCGCCGCCGAGTTCTGGATCCGTTACCCGGACCCGATCTATCTCGCGCAGGTACTCGATCGCGTGAACGATGCGGCCCGCGGGGCGGCCCTCGCCACCGGAACCAAGGTCCACATCGACGTCGACTCGTCGTCTCGCAACGGCATCTCGGTCGCGGCACTCAACGACGTGGCGTTTGCCTATCTGCAACAGCTCGGTGCCACCAAGGTCGAGCCGGAGCCCGGGCGCCCCCTGCCCTACGAAGAGACGGGGACGGTCGCGACCCAGATTCCCGGCGTCGGCGTCACCGTTCATTCGTCGAACGGCGGCTACCACACGTTCGAGATGGAAGCGGACGCGCTCGGCGAGGTGGGCCATCACGGCTTCCTGCTCGACGCCCAGGCCATGGCCGCGCTGCTCTACCACTACGCGAGCGACGCCCCGTACCGCGCCGTCGTGCGGCGGGAATTCGAGGGGTTGCAGGGGCTGTACGCCGACTATCTCGCCGCGCTCCGCGGCGCATACCCCCTCCCCAAGGTGCTGGACCCGACCGGCAACTGAATGACCGCCTCGTGGCACACGCTGCTCGACGTGGCCATCCGCACGTCTGTCATCTACCTCGCCCTGCTCGTCGGCCTGCGGGTCACGGGCAAGCGGCAGCTCGGGCAGATGTCCACGTTCGACTTTGTGCTGCTCCTCATCATCGCGAACGCGGTCCAGAACGCCATGGTGGGGCCGGACACGAGCCTCGCCGGCGGCCTGGTCGCGGCCGCGGTGCTGCTCGCGTGGCATCAGGGGATCGATCGCCTGCGCCGCTCGAGTCGCCACCTCGGCCGCCTGCTCGGCGGCAGCGCGGATCTGCTCGTGTACCACGGCCGAGTGCTGCACCAGCACCTCGCGCGGGAGAACCTCACAGTCGACGAGCTGCGCCAGGCGTTGCGCGAGCACGGGGTCGCCTCGCTCGACGTCGTCCACATGGCGGTGCTCGAGCCGGACGGGGCGATCAGCGTGATCCGGAGCGACGAGATCGAGCCGGGCAGACCGCATCACCGCATCAAGGCAGTGCGCAGGACGCAGTAAGGAGCGGGGCGCCCCGCGTACCCTCCCCCCTATTAGATTTGTGTTGACATGCCCGTCATCCTGATCAAGAAGACCGCCGAAGAGCCGGGGGCCGCCTCGCTCGCGGTGACCGTGCCCGTGGAGCAGGTGCAGCAGGCCGAAGACCGCGCCACCAGCGCCTACCAGCGCCGCGCCCGGCTGCCGGGCTTCCGGAAGGGCAAGGCCCCGGCGGCGATCGTAAAGAAGCACTTCGCCGATGACATCCGGCAGGAGGCGCTGCAGGAACTGATCCGCGAGAGCTGGAAGGTCGCGGTCGAGCAGGAGTCCCTGAAGCCGATCGCCGACCCCCACGTCCACAATCTCAAGTGGGACGTCGGTACGCCGGTCACGTTCGAGTTTCACGTCGAGGTAAAGCCCGATATCCAGCTGGGCCGGCTGGGCAACTTCCAGTTGAAACGCACCGTGCGCCGCGTGACCGACGAGCAGGTCGCCGCCCAGCTGAATGAGGTGCGGGAGCAGAAAGCGCCGTGGACGCCCGTCGCGGGTGAGAAGCCGAAACTCAAGGACCTGGTGCACGTCACCATCGCGGCGCGCGAGGGTGCGCAGCTGAAGGACCCGCAGCCCTACCAGCTGGTGCTGGGCGAGGGCCGGGCGATTCCGGAGGTCGAGCAGCAGATCCTGGGGATGCTCCCTGGGGAGACGGTCGACGCGATCGTGCGATTCCCCGACGACTTCCCCGAAGAGGCGAAGCGCGGCCAGACGCGCGAGATCCGGCTCACGCTGCACGAAGTGAAGCGCCAGCACCTCCCCGAGCTGGACGACGCCTTCGCGCGCGAGGTCGGGGACTTCGATTCGCTCGACGCCCTGAAGCACGCGATCCGCGAGGATCTCGAGCGGGACGCCGAGCGCGAGGCGGACGCCAAGGTGCGGGCCGACCTGATCGAGCAGATTGTGGCGGCGAACCGCGTGGTCGCTCCCAAGCCCCTGGTGGAGCGCGCGTTGTGGGTGTTCGCCCAGGCGTACGGGATCCCGGAAGACCGCATGAGCCAGTTCGCCGCGGAGTTCCGCCCAGTGGCCGAGGCGCAGGTGCGCCGCGACCTGGTGCTCGATTACGTTGTGGAGCAGCAGGGGCTGCAGGCGACCGAGGCGGAGCTCGACCGCCGGATCCAGGAGCTGGCCGAGCGGCGCGGCATGCCGGCGGAGCAGCTGTACGCGTCGCTCGAGAAGGCGAAGCGGCTCCGTGACGTCGAGCGGAGCATCACCGAGGAGAAGGTGTTCGCGTTTCTCCTGTCGCAATCCACCGTGGAGCATGTGTGAAGACGACGAGCCAGATTTATCCGCCCTACATCATCGAGCGGTCGAGCCGCGGCGAGCGGACCTACGACATCTTCAGCCGCCTGCTGATGGACCGCATCGTGTTCCTGGGCACGCAGATCAACGACGAGGTTTCCAACATCATCATCGCCCAGCTCCTGTTCCTGGACGCGGACAACCCGGAGCGCGACATCTACCTCTACGTCAACTCCCCGGGCGGGCTGGTGTCGAGCGGCATGGCGATCTACGACACGATGCAATTCCTGCGGGCCCCCGTGAACACGATCTGCATGGGCATGGCGGCGTCGATGGGCTCGTTCCTGCTGGCCGCCGGCCGCAAGGGGAAGCGCTCCGCGCTGCCGCACGCCCGCATCATGATGCACCAGCCCTCGGGCGGCACGCAGGGCACCGCGGCGGACATCGAGATCCAGGCCCGCGAGATCCTCTACCTGCGCGGCAAGCTCAACGAGCTGTACGGCAAGCACACGGGCAAGACCGCCGAGCAGATCGAAAAGGACATGGACCGGGACCGCTTCATGTCCGCCGACGAGGCCAAGGATTACGGGCTAATCGACCACGTCATCGCCAACTTGCAGGACATGGGCGACGGCAAGAAGAAATGACGGCTTGCGCGCCCGGCCCCACCTTCCCATACTAGGGACCCATGTCGCACGACAAGCACCTCCGCTGCTCCTTCTGCGGCAAGTCGAAGGACTCGGTCCGGAAGTTCATCTCGGGACCGTCGGTCTACATTTGCAATGAGTGCATCGCCCTGTGTAACGAGATCCTGGCAGAGGACGAGGAGCGGGAAGTCTCCGAAGCGATCACCCAGGTCCCCACCCCGGCCGAGATCAAGGAGGTGCTGGACCAGTACGTGATCGGCCAGGAGAAGGCCAAGAAGACGCTCGCCGTCGCCGTCTACAACCACTACAAGCGCATCAACTCGCACGGCGCCCGCGACAACGAGGTCGAGCTCGACAAGAGCAACATCCTGCTGATCGGTCCGACCGGCGTGGGCAAGACGCTGCTGGCCCAGACGCTGGCGCGCATCCTCGACGTCCCCTTCACGATCGCCGACGCGACCACGCTCACCGAAGCGGGCTACGTCGGCGAAGACGTGGAGAACATCCTGGTGCGGCTGCTGCAGGCCGCCGATTTCAACGTCACCGAGGCCGAGCGCGGGATCGTCTACATCGACGAGATCGACAAGATCGCCCGCAAGTCCGAGAACCCGAGCATCACACGCGACGTCTCCGGCGAAGGCGTGCAGCAGGCGCTGCTGAAGATTCTCGAAGGCACGGTCGCGAGCGTGCCCCCCCAGGGCGGTCGCAAGCACCCGCAGCAGGAGTACATCCAGGTCAACACGAAGGACATTCTGTTCGTGTGCGGCGGCGCATTCGACGGCCTGGAGAAGATCATCGAGTCGCGCACCGGCCGGCGGCAGATCGGGTTCAGCAAGGAAGAGATCGCCCGCGGCACGCCCGAGAAGGTGATCAAGAACCCCTTCCTGGACGTGGAGCCCGACGACCTGCTGCGCTACGGGCTCATCCCCGAGCTGGTGGGCCGGCTGCCCGTGGCCGTGCCGCTGGACGCGCTCGATGAAGACGCCTTGACGCGTATCCTGATCGAGCCCAAGAACGCGCTCTCCAAGCAGTACCAGAAGCTGTTCGAGCTCGAGGACGTGCGGCTCACCATCGAGAAAGACGCCCTGAAGGCCATCGCCCAGAAGGCGATCAAGCGGGGCACGGGCGCCCGCGGTCTGCGCGCCATTCTCGAGGAGATGATGACCGACATCATGTTCGAGCTTCCCAGCCGGGACGACGTGCGCGAGGTGGCCATCACTGCCGAATGCGTGACCGAGGGCCGGGCCCCGCTGCTCGTGACCGAGCGCGTCCGCCAGAAGAAAGAAGCCTGACCCGGGGCGCAGTATGCTGCGCCCCTACTTCGTCGGCTGGTTTCCGTCGGCCGACATCCCGCTCGACCCGCCGCTTCCCGAAATCGCCCTGCTCGGCCGCTCCAACGTCGGCAAGTCGAGCCTCCTGAACGCCCTGGCCGGCCAGCGGCTCGCCAAGGTCTCCGGCACGCCCGGCAAGACCCGGGCGCTCACCGTCTATCACATGGGCGCCTACTACTTCCTCGACCTGCCGGGGTACGGATACGCCAAGGCGGGGCAAGCGCAGCGCCGCGAGTTCGGCACGCTCATCGCCCGGACGCTCGATCGCGTGCGCCTCGCCGGGGTCCTCTGGCTGCTCGACGTCCGGCGCGACCCAAGCCCCGAGGACCGTGTCATCCAGGACCTGTTCGCCGCGAAGGGGACCCGCGTCCTTGCCGCGGTCACGAAAGGCGACAAGCTTCCCCGAGGGCCGCGGGCGGGGCGCGAGCGAGAATTGCGCGAGACGCTGCGGCTCGACTCGGATCAGCTGATCATGACGAGCGCGCGCGCGCGAGAAGGGATTCCGGAGCTGAAAGAGGCAATCGGGGCGCTGGTGGGAGAGGCGTTGGAATGATGGAAGGTTGGCAGGTGAGACGGTGTGCCTGGACTCGCGCCGCGATGCTCGGCGCCGCGCTCCTTTCCAGCCTGCCAACCTTGCAACGTTCTGCCTCCGCCCAGGACACCCTCCCCGTCGGCTACGGCACCCTCAAGCGCGACGACATCGTGGTCCGGTTCGCCACCGATCAGCTCGAGATCCAGGTCCTGCCGCTCGCCGAGCAGGTGATCCGGTTGCTCGCCCCGGATACCTACCGGTCGCTCGCGCAGCTGCTCAAGACCAAAGGGCGC
This sequence comes from Gemmatimonadota bacterium, assembly GCA_003220795.1. Taxonomy (GTDB): domain Bacteria; phylum Gemmatimonadota; class Gemmatimonadetes; order Gemmatimonadales; family GWC2-71-9; genus 20CM-4-69-16. The sequence continues at coordinate 16,873 of QHTK01000070.1, forward strand.
GCCGTCGCGGACGCGGCGCAGCGCGCCGGCGTCGACCGCCCGACCCTCGTCATGGTGACGTTCTTCGGCCTGCTTCCCCAGGCGCGCTTCAGCCCCGAGGACGTGAACGTCACGAGCCGCGGGCGGTTGTTCCGCCCGGTCGGGATCGTGCCGCTGTCGCCGCGCTGGAGCTCGTACCAGCTGGACGCACACGAGCAGGCGGTCGCGATCTATCTCTTCGAAGAGGGCATCAGCTTTCACGAGGGCATGACGGTCAGCTACCAGGGGCTCTCCAACGACTCGTGGACGGGCGTGCTGCCCACGCTCGATCGCGAGCGGGCACGCGTGATGGCGCGGGCGAGCCTCCAGCCGAGGCCGTAGGGGGCAGCCACGCGCTACCTCGCGCTTGCCGCGCTGCTGGTCGCCGCCGCGCTCGCCTGGCGGTCGCTCCGCCTCACACGGCGGCTCCAGCGCAGCGAGCGGGACCGCCGGCGGGCGGCGGACGAGCTCAATCGACGCCTGTCGGAGCTGTTTTCCCTCCAGGAGCTCTCTTACATCCTCTCCGGCTCGCTCCAGCTCGATCGCATCGTAGAGCAGGTGGTCCGGTACGCCATGCGGTTCCTCGAAGCGAAAGGCGCCCTGGTGGCGTTGGCGGCGGACGGCGAGGCACCAGCCGACGCCGAGCGCCGCCCGCTCACGGTCGCGGCCGCGGAGGGCACGCTCGGCCACCTGCGGGGCGAGACCATCGGCGCCGACGACCCGGGGTTGATCGCGCGCTCGCTCAACGGCGAGCGCGTCGAGCTGGTGGACCGCGCGGCCGGCGAGGCGACCCCGCTCGTGGCCGGCCTGGAAGTCGCGTCCGCTGCGGCCGTGCCGCTGCGGGCGCACGGCGTGCTCGTCGGCACGCTGGTGATCGCCGAGCCGCGGGACGGCGTGTTCGCCCCGGAGGACGTCCGCCTCCTGTCCACGGTCGCCACGCACGCTGCGATCGTCATCGCGAACGCGCGCTTCTTCGAGATGGTCCACCACGCCAAGGAGCAGTGGGAGACGGCGTTCGACGCGTTGAGCGAGGGCATCGCCGTCGTGGACGTGCAGGGCTCGATCCGCCGAGCCAACCGCTCGCTCGCGGCGATGCTCGGCAGCGCGATTCCCTCGGTAATCGGTCGCGATCTCGGTACGGCCTTGCTGGGGGAGTCGCCGGCGCTGGTCGAACTGCTCGCTGCGGCCCGGCGGGGCGACCGGGCTCAGCCGCTCGTGCTGCGTTCGGCACCGCTGGGCCGGACGTTGCGCGTGAACGCGGCCCGCATCCCGAGCCCCGAGCAGGAGGCGAGCGTGGTCGTGCTGGTGGAGGACGTCACCGACCAGCAGCATATGGAGTCGCAGCTCATCCAGAGCGAGAAGCTCGCCGCGGTGGGGCAGCTCGTGTCGGGCGTCGCCCACGAGCTCAACAATCCGCTCACCTCGATCGCGGGGCTGTCGGAGTTCCTGCTCGAACAGAAGGAGCTTGGGAGCAAGGACCGCGGCCACCTGCGCGTGATCCACGAGCAGGCGGAGCGCGCCGGGCGCATCGTGCGCAACCTCCTCACGTTCGCGCGCAAGGGACCGGCGGAACAGGGACGCGTGAATCTGAACGACGTGATCCAGCGCACCCTGCTGTTGATGGCCCACGATCTGAAGCTCAAAGACATCACCGTCGAGAAAGTGCTGCCGACCATCCCCGAGATCTTGGGCGACCGTCACGCACTCCAGCAGGCCGTGCTCAACCTGTTGAACAACGCGGCGCAGGCTGTGGCCGAGAACACGCCCGGCCGGCGGCGCCTCATCTGCGTGAACACGTGGTTCGATCAGCGGGTGCGGATGCGTGTCTCCGACTCAGGACCGGGCATCCCCGACGCCGTGGTGCCGCAGTTGTTCACGCCTTTCTTTACGACCAAGGAGCCCGGGCAGGGCACCGGCCTCGGCCTGTCCATCACCTATTCGATCGTGGAGGCGCACGGCGGGCGTATCAACCTGGAGCGGCCGCCGGACGGCGGCGCCGCATTCCTGGTGGACCTCCCCCCCGCCCCCCCCGCCCCCCTCACCCCTTCCCCCGCCTCGGCCGTCGAGGACGCCGCCGGGCGCAAGGCGCTCGACCCCTCCGCCCCCGTCGTGAAGCGCACGATCTTGCTGGTAGACGACGATCCGGCGGTGCGACGGATGGTGAAGGCGCTGTTCGGACGCGAAGGACACACGGTGGAGGTGGCGCGTACCCCACAGCACGCGCTCGATCTGGTGCGCACGCGCAGCTACGATCTCATCCTCGCCGATGCGCGGGCGACGGCGCGGGACCACCTGTTCGTGGAGCACCTCATCGCCGCGCACCCCGGCCTGAAAGAGCGCATCCTCGTGGCGACGGGGGACGTACGGGCGTCGACCGACGAAGCGCTGGCGCACCTGGGCTTACGCTACGTCCGCAAGCCTTTCAACCTGCGCGATTTGCGGGACGAAGCCGCGCGGGTGTGGGCGGCGGCCATCGGAACCATCGAGTAGTTTCGGGTGCCGCGGCGACGCCCGCGGCGCTGGCGCAACGTATGCATAAGGCCGCTCCTGCATCGGCCCGATGGGCCGATTCCCCCTTCAGGAACCGGTCATGCGACGCGTCAACCTCGCCGGCTTCACGCTCCTCGCTCTAGGGCTGGCAACAGGGCTGGTGGTGGTGTCGTGTCAGGACCAACGATCGGTCACAGAGGCTCCGCGTGCGCCCCGCGCCGACGCGATCGCCGGGTCGGCAACCGCCGTGATCAGTCCCAGCGGTGACACCTATCTGAACATCAATGCGGTAAACGCGGCAGGGGAGCCCACGCTCAATCTCTATACGTGGCCTGACAACAAGATCGCCAATGCCGTCGTGATGAAGTTCGATCTCGCGAGTATCCCCGCGGGATCGACCATCTCGAGTGCGACCCTGAATCTCAATCTGGTCGAGAGCGACGGCATGACGGAACCGACCTACACGGTCAGCGCGCACAAGATCGTCAGCAAGAACCCGGATTTGTCCAGGGCGACCGGGTACACGTATGACGGGGTCAATTCCTGGACGCCGAATGCGTGTTGCTACGGCAACATTCCCTTGGCACAGGCCGACATCAGTGCGCCGGTAGATACGAAGGACATCGACAAGACCCCGGGGTTCAAACAGTGGGACGTCACATCCATCGTTCAGGGATGGTTCAGCAGCCCCTCCACGAATTTCGGTCTCCTGCTGAACTCCGATCCGGCGAAGTTGCGGGACCGGTACCGCTCCTTCAGTAGCACTGAGGATCCCGTCGCGAGCACGCACCCTTATCTCACGGTCGTATACACTCCGCCGCCGGCGCAACCGCCGGCCGGCCAGGGCTCTCTAGTGTTCCCTCCCGCCGGCGACACGTATCTGAACATCAACGCGACCAACAGCGGGGCGGAGCCGACGCTCAATGTGTACACGTGGCCCGATGCCAAGATCGCCAACGCCATCGTGATGAAGTTCGATCTCGCGAGCATCCCCGCGGGATCGACCATCTCGAGTGCGACCCTGAATCTCAATCTGGTCGAGAGCGATGGCATGGCGGAGCCGACCTACACGGTCACCGCGCACCGAATCGTCAACAAGAATCCCGATCTGGCCAGAGCGACCGGCTATACGTATGACGGGGTCAATTCCTGGACGCCGAATACCTGTTGCGCCAACAACATTCCCCTGGCGCAGGCCGACATCAGTGCGCCGGTGGATACGAAGGCCGTCGACAAGACGCCGGGCTTCAAGCAGTGGAATGTCACGTCCATCGTGCAGGGATGGGTGAACGACCCCTCCAGGAATTTCGGCCTGCTCCTCAACTCCGATCCGTCCAAGTTGCGGGACCGGTACCGCTCCTTCAGTAGCAATGAGGATCCGGTTGCGAGCCACCGGCCCTATCTGACGGTCGTCACGGGCCCACCGGGCACCGCACCGCCGCCGCCGGAGGCGCGGCTCGGACAATGGTCGTCGGTGATCCCGGCGCCGATCGTGCAGCTGCATGTTCACCTGCTGCGCGACGGCAGGGTGCTGAGCTGGGGACGCAACGGCGACCCGCAAGTGTGGGATCCGAGCACGGGAACCTTTACGGCCGTACCGAGTCCCTCGTGGCTGTTCTGCGCCGGCCACGATTTCCTCCCCGACGGGCGACTCCTCGTCGCCGGTGGGCACATTACGGACGGGCTTGGCCTACCGAACACGAACCTGTTCGATCCCAGCACGGGTTCGTGGCAGACCGGGCCGCCGATGGCATACGGGCGATGGTATCCGACCAACACCACGCTGCCCAACGGCGACGTGCTCACCGTCGCCGGCACCGACCAGAACGGCGCGGTCGTCACGATCCCGGAGATCTGGAACGGGACGAGTTGGCGCCAGCTCACGACGGCGAGCCTGTCGCTCGAGTATTATCCGCGGGACTTCGTGGCGCCGGACGGGCGCGTGTTCGACGCCGGTGAAGAGCAGCCGTCGCGCTGGCTCGACGTGACGGGCACGGGCCGTTGGACCGATGGGCCGAGTCGCAACGAACCTGGGTGGCGCAGCTACGGGTCGGCCGTCATGTACGAGCCCGGGAAGATCCTGTACGCGGGCGGTGGGGAAGACCCGCCGACGAACACCGCCGAGGTCATCGATCTGAATGACGCGAGTCCGGCATGGAGGTACACCGGCTCGATGGCGTACGCTCGTCGACACATGAACGCGACGATCTTGCCCACGGGCGACGTGTTGGTCACCGGCGGCACCAGCGCGCCCGGCTTCAACAACTTCGCGGGCGCCGTCCACGTCGCGGAGCTCTGGAATCCCACCACCGGGACCTGGACCACGCTGGCGAGTAACCAAGTCAACCGCCTGTACCACTCGACCTCGCTGCTCTTGCCCGACGGGCGCGTGCTCCATACCGGCAGCGGCGACGGCGCGAGCGCGCCGCGCGAATTGAGCTACGAGCTGTACTCCCCCCCGTATCTGTTCCAAGGCGCTCGCCCGGGCATCACCGGCGCAACGCCCGCGACGGTTGCGTACGGCCAGACCCTCGTTGTGGAAACGCCGGACGCGGCGAGCATTGCAAAGGTGACGTTCATCCGGACGGGCTCGGTCACGCATGCGTTCGATCAGGCCGGGCGTCTCGTGCCGCTGGCGTTTTCGCCGGTGAGCGGCGGCGTCTCGGTCACCCTCCCCGGGAGCCACACGACGGCGCCCCCGGGTCCCTACGTGCTGTTTCTCGTGAACGGGAACGGCGTGCCGTCGATCGGGCGGATCATGGTGCTGCGGTGACGACGGGCTAGGTGCGCAGTCCTCTCGGCCTGCGCGATTTGCGGGACGAAGCCGCGCGCGTGTGGGCGGCGGCCACGCTGTCGTAGGCCTCAGCGGGCCAGCCGAACGCTGCGAGGTTCACCGCACCGCCCGGGGCGAACTTCACGCCTTCCCGCAACAACAGAGCGCGTTGCACCACGGAGCCATGGTCGGCGCCGGACAGAGAAATACGCCCCGCCGCGTTGAGCACCCGCCACCAGGGGACGTCACTCTCTTCGGGGAGCGCGGAGAGCGCCCACCCGACGGTGCGTGCCGCGCCCGGGCGTCCCGCAAGGCGCGCCACCACACCGTAGGTCGCCACGCGACCCTTCGGGATATTGCGGACCACGCGGTAGATGCGGTGATAGAACGGGTTCACGGGCGGACCGAATAGCCCCGGCTCGCCAGGTAGGCGCGAGCCTCGGGGATCGACATGCCGCGATAGTGGAACAGGGTGGCGGCGAGCACGCCATGGGCGCCGGCGTCGAGCGCCGCGGCCAGGTGCTCGAGGGTTCCGGCCCCCCCGGACGCGATGACGGGAATCCGGACCGCGCGCGCGACGGCCCGCGTGAGGGGGAGGTCGTAGCCATGCTGCGTGCCGTCGCTATCCATCGAGGTCAGCAGGATCTCCCCCGCTCCGAGCTCTTGCAGTCGCACCACCCACTCCACGGCTTCGAGTCCGGTGGGCTCGCGTCCCCCCCGAACCATGACTTCCCACCCTTCCCCCTTCCCCCTCCCCGCTTTCCGGCCGGTGGCGTCCACCGCGGCGACCACACACTGCCGGCCGAACTCATCGGCCAGCCGGGTGACGAGCGAAGGGTCGCGCACCGCCGCCGTGTTGACCGCCACCTTGTCAGCTCCGGCCCGCAGAACCTGCCGCGCGTCCGCCACGCTCCGGATCCCGCCTCCAACAGTAAACGGAACGAACAGCCTGTCAGCGACGCGGCTCACCAAATCGATGAGTGTCCCGCGCTCCTCGTGACTCGCGCCGATGTCGAGCAAGACGACTTCGTCCGCCCCGGCGGCGTCATAGCGCGCGGCCTGGTCCACCGGGTCGCCCGCGTCCCGCAGCTCCCGGAAGTGCACCCCCTTCACGACCCGCCCCCCGGCCACGTCCAGGCAGGGGATGAGCCGCCGCGCTAGCATACCCGCAGCACGTCATCCAGCAAGCCCGCGTCCCCACCCCCCAGTATTGACAAAATGTCTTCCAGTGCTCTGCGCTCCCGCGGCCAGGCGAGGCGCGCGGCGGCCGCGGCGGGCGCGAGCCATTCGGCGCGGTCGTGCTCCGCCGAGAGGCGCGGCTCGGCCGCGCGGTCCACGAATGCGACGAACACGGGACCGAGCGCCACTTCGTCGACGCGATGACGGTAGAACGATTCGACGCGGCTCGCATTGTACAGCCGGATGGGCTCGCACCCGGTTTCTTCACGCAACTCCCGTCGCGCCGCCGCGCCCGGGGGCTCATCGGCCTCGACGGTGCCGTGTACCGTCTCCCACGATCCGGGAGAGCGACCGGCGGGGCTGCGGCGCAGCACCAGAACCTCGAGCCCGGGAGCCGCCTGCCGCAGCACGTACACGTCGACGAACGAGACGCGGACTAGGGTCACGGGGTCCAGCGCAGGAAGGCGCGCAACAGCGCGAGCCCCGCGGCCTGAGACTTCTCGGGGTGGAACTGCACGCCCACCACGTTGGCTGCGCCCACGATCGTGGGAAACGGCCCGCCATACTCGGCCTCGGCCAGCGCACCGGCGGCGTCCACGCCGACCGGGTGGTAGCTGTGCACGTGGTAGAAGAACGCCTCGTCACCGTCGAACGCCGCCGCGAGCGCGCCGTGAGCCCGGCCGCCCGCGGTGAGCCGCACGCGCGCCCAGCCGACGTGCGGCACCGGCAGCTCGGTCCGGAAGCGCGCCACGCGCCCGGGCAAGAGACCGAGCCCCGGGACGCCGGGAGCCTCCTCACTATCCGAGAGGAAGAGCTGCAGCCCGAGGCAGATGCCGAGCACCGGGCGACCGCTCTTGGCCACGTCCGTGATCGCGTCGCCCAGGCCGGTTTCGTCCAGTCGGCGCTTCGCGGCCGCGAAGTTGCCGACGCCCGGCAGCACTACCCGCTCGGCGCGCCGCAGCGTCGCGGCGTCGTCGGTGAGCGTGGGTGCCTCCGCGCCCGCCGCGAGCAGCGCCCGCAGCACGCTCCGCGTGTTGGATGCGCCGTAGTCCGCCAGCGCGATCATCTACAACGCGCCCTTGGTCGAGGGCACATCCGTCACGCGCGGATCGAGGCTGGTCGCCTCGCCGAGCGCCCGCGCCGCCGCCTTGAACACCGCCTCCACCACGTGATGCGCGTTTTGACCCCGCAGCAGGTCGACGTGCAGTGTGAGCCCGCCATGGGTCGCGAGCGCGCGAAAAAACTCGGGGGTGAGGGCGACGTCGTAGTCGCCGAGCTTCTGCCACGTCGGAGGATCGGCGTGATACGCCAGGTACGGGCGTCCGCTCACGTCGACCACCACGCGCGCGAGTGCGTCGTCCAACGGCACGGTCGCGTCCCCGTAGCGGCGGATGCCGCGCCGCTCACCCAGCGCCTGCGACAGCGCCTGGCCGAGCACGATGCCGACGTCCTCCACGGTGTGATGCTGGTCGACGTGCAGGTCGCCGGTCGCCCGAACTTGGAGATCGTACAGCGCGTGCCGCGCCAGCGCCTCGAGCATGTGATCGAAGAAGCCGATGCCCGTCGCCGGCGCCGCGCGCCCCGCCCCGTCGAGGTCGAGCGTCACGTGCACCTCGGTCTCCTTGGTCTTGCGCGTCACCGCGGCGCTGCGGCTCATGCGAGAATCGCGTGCAGGGCGCGCGCCACCGCATCCACGTCCTCAGCCGTGCCGGCGGTGATCCGCAGGCAGCCCTCCAGACCGACTGCGCCGGACACGTCGCGGACCAGGATGCCGTGCTCCTCCACCAGCCGGCGGAACACCTCCGCCGCCGGGCGCGCCACGCAACGGATGAGCACAAAGTTGGCGGCCGACGGAAAGGCGCGGAGACCCGGGATCCGGGCGAGCCGACCCGCCAGGGCGTCGCGATTGAGTCGCACGGCCCGCGCGCGCTCGGCCAGCACGTCGGCGGCATCGAGCGCCGCGTGAGCGGCGGCGAGCGTCACGCGATTCACATTGTAGGGCAGCCGCGCCTTCGCGATCTCCGCCGCCACGGCCGGATGGGCCAGCGCGTACCCGAAGCGCAGGCCGGCGAGCGACATGGCCTTGCTGAAGGTGCGCAGCACCACCAGCCGCGGCTCGTCTTTGAGGAGCGGCACGGCCGTCGGGCCGCCGAAATCCTGGTAGGCCTCGTCCATCACGATCAGCGCGGTCGTCTCGGCAAGCAGCCGCTGCACGGCGCCGTCGGGGAGCGGCGTTCCGGTCGGGTTGTTCGGCGAGTTGACGACGACGAGCGGCGCCTGCGTGTCGCGCGCCGCCCGGACCAGCGCATCCACGTCGAACTGGAAATCGGCGGTGAGCGCCACGGGCACGTGGCGGCCGCCGTACACCGCCGCGAGCAGGCGGTACAGGCTGAACGTGGGCGTGGGCGTTACGACGGCCGTTCCCTCACCCACCGTCACCGCGAGCGTCGCCTGGATCAGCTCGTTGGAGCCGTTGCCGACGAGTACGCCCGACGCGACCCAGGCGTGGCGCGCCGCGAGTCGCTCGAGCAGCTCCGTGGGCGTGAACGGGGGATAGCGGTTCCACGGCTCGTCCCGCATCGCGCGGATGACGGCCTGTTTGACCACCTCGGGAGCGTCGAACGGGCTCTCGTTCTGGTTCAGCTTGCGGGCCGCGCGGGGAGCATCGAGTGTGTAGGCCGTCTGGGCGCGCACCTCGGGCTTGATGAGCGCGAGCGCGGCATCGGCCGGGGAAACGGCGCCGGACATCGATGGAGGGCGGTGCGGATGCGACAGCCGCCGCTACCGGCGGCGGCCCAGGACGGCTTCGAGCCGGGCCGACAGGGCGCGGGCGCGGAACGGCTTCGTCAGGAAGTCGTCGGCGCCGAGCTCGAACACGCGCACTTCGTTATCCTCGTCTCCCTTGGCCGTGAGCACGATGACGGGGATCGACGCGGTCGCCGGACGCGACCGCAGGTGCGACAGCACGCCGTAGCCGTCGAGCCCCGGAAGATTCAGATCGAGGACGATGATATCCGGCCCCACGCGATCGATCTGGTCGAGCGCCTGCACCCCGTCGCGCGCCTCCGACACGTCGTAGCCGTCTCGCTCGAGCAGGTCGCGCATCACCTTCCGGAGGCTGTCCTCGTCGTCCACCAGCAGCACCTTCACCGCGGGGACGCCGTGCGGCCCCGACACCCGCAGCCTCGGCCCTTCTTCCAGGAGGTCGAAATGGGCGAGCGGCTCGGCCGTGGCGGCCGTCGGCGCGGCGAACGCGGCGGGCGGCTCGGCGGGGATGCGCGACCCCGGCACGCCCCCCGGCGGGCGGCGGCTGGCCTGCGCTGGGACCGGCTCCGGGACGTCCTCCTGCGGCACGTCCACCACCCGCATCAGCTCATCCACGGTCGACTCGCCCTTCAACACGTGCCCCAGCCCCGAGTCCCACAGCGACTTCATCCCGCCCCGGCGCGCCGCTACGGCGATCTGCTCGGCGGGCTCGCCGGCCGCGATCCGGCGCTCGACTTCCGGCGTCACCGTCAGCACCTCGATGATCGAGAATCGCCCCCGGTACCCGGTCATGGCGCAGTCGGGACAGCCCGCCGCCCGGTACAGCGGCGTCCCCTTGGGAATCCACGGCTTGAGCCGGTCGGGGGGCGCCTCCATCCACACTTCCTTGCAGGTGAGGCAGAGCCGGCGCATCAACCGCTGCGCCGCTACGCCGCGCAGCGCCGCCGCGATCTTGTACGCCTCGACCCCGATGTCCACCAGCCGCGTCACCGCGTTCGCGGCGTCGTTGGTGTGCAGCGTCGACAGCACGAGGTGCCCCGTGAGCGACGCCTGCACCGCGATCTGCGCCGTTTCGCGATCGCGGATCTCACCCACCAGCACCACGTTCGGGTCCTGCCGCAGGATCGAGCGCAGCGCCGAAGCGAACGTCAGCCCGGCCTTCTCCTGCACCTGCACCTGGACGATTCCCTGCATCCGGTACTCCACCGGGTCTTCGACCGTGACGATGTTCACCCCTTCGCTCTTGATCTGGTTGATGCAGGAGTAGAGCGTGGTGGTCTTGCCCGACCCCGTCGGTCCGGTGACGAGCAGAATCCCCTCGTGATTCTCGAGCAGGCGTCGCAGGGACTCGACCTCGTCCGGGTTCAGCCCCAGCGAGTCGAGCGTCTTGACGGTCGCGCGGGAGTCGAGGATCCGGATCACGACCTTCTCGCCCAGCGCCGCAGGGAGGGTGGAGACGCGCAGGTCGATCGGCTGGCCGTTCACGGCCACCCGCGCCCGGCCATCCTGGGGGCGCAGCCGGTCGGCGATGTCGAGCGAGGACATGATCTTGATGCGGGAGATGAGCGGCAGCCCGGCCTGGCGCGGGATTTTCATCTGCTGGCGCAGCACGCCGTCGATGCGGTAACGCACCGCTACGCCCCCCTCCTCGGGCTCGATGTGAATGTCGCTCGAGCGCGCCAGGATCGCCTCGGAAATGATGAGATCGACGAGCCGTACGATCGGGCGCTGGCTCGCCTGCTCCTCGGAGACGGCGATCTCGTCCGGGCCGGCTTCTTCCACGAGCTGGACGAGCTCGGGCGACCCTTCCATCTGCTGGAACATCTTGTCGAGAGCCTTCTCGGGCCGGTACACCTCATCGAGCTTCTCGCTGATCTTGGACGGGGCGAGCAGCTGCATGCGGATCTCCCGCGCCGTCGCGAACGCCAGCGCCTTCTCCGCGTCCAGGTCGAACGGGTTGGCGGTCGCGATTTCGAGGAAGGAATCGGTGACGCGGAGCGGCAGGATCTGATAGCGGCGCGCTAGCTGCTCCGGGACCTTCTCCTTGACCGTGAGATCTACCTCTTTGACGTCCGCCAGCTTCAGGCGGAACCGCGTCGAGAGCGCGGTGAGGATCTGCTCGTCGTTCACGACCTTTTGGGCGACCAGCGTCTCCCACAGCGTCTGCCCGGCCTGCGCCTTGGTGCGCAGCTCCACGAGCAGCTCGGGGGTCAGCACTCCCTCGAGGGAGTGCGCCAGCCATTCATCGGGGAAGTTGGTGTCGGCCATGGGTTAACCTGTCAAAGCTAGTCCGCGGCGCGGCCCCGTCCAGCCCGTTTCGCTCACAGGATGCCCCAGAAATCGCGCGTCACGTCGAACGCGAAGCCCGCGCGGTGCGTTTGGGCGCCCACGCCGGCCTCGAACCGGAACACGCCGAGCCACTCGAGCCCGGCGCCGAATGTCACGCGGGTCCCAGGGGTCGCTGCCCATGGCGCGCCCGGCACCGGCCGGTCGGCCCAGCCCGCGGCCACGTACGGCGCGACGGTGAGCTGGTGCGGCGTGCGGGCATACGGCCCGAGCCCGAGCGAGGGGAAGGGCAACGGGATGCGCCACTCGACGTGCGCGAGGGCCATGCGGCCGCCGCCCCACCGCCGAAAGTCGTCGCCGAGCAGCGTACCGCGGCCGCCCAGCACGAAGCTGCGATGGGCCGGGAGGTCGCGGGTCGCAGCGCCGCCGTGGGCGCGGACCAGCAGTCGCGTCGCGCCAGCGGGAAGCAGGAGGTGCCCGGTGCCGGACAGCCGCAGGTAGCCGGTCCGGGCGTCGGTGCGCCCCGCCTCCGCGACCAGCTCGTAGTGCACGTCGCGGCGCACGGCGAAGCCCTCGCTGCGCCGGCGCAGGGCGAGCTGCACGAGCGCCAGCCCGACGTCACCCAACGCGGGGTTGGGCCGAAAGCCGCCGCTCGCCGGTTGCGCGGTCACGGCGAGCGAGCGGATCCACTCGCGACCCAGCGCGGCGCTCCATTCGCCCCGCACGCCGCTGCCGTGGCGGTAGGTGAGTCGCGCGCCGTCGGCGCGGTAGTAGTCTCCATAGTCCGCCGCGAATTCCTGCGACGAGAACGAGTTGAGGAGCGGCGCGATCACCCGCTCGTCGCCCACATCGCGCACCTCACGGAACACCGTCGCCTCCAGCGCGCGCCGGCCCTCGCGGTCCGTCGCCGTGACGCTGCCTTTGGGCCGCCGATCGGAGAAGCCGTAGCTCCCCGTCAGCCGCAGCTCGCGCCGCTCGCCGCCGCCGCGCCACACCAGCCCCGCGCCGAGCGTGAGCCCTTCGACCCGGTTGGCGCGCACCAGGTCGGAGAGGCCGCGCACGCCGAGCCGGTGCGCCTTGAGCCCGGTGAGGGCGCGGCGGCCGGCGATCTGCTCGACCTCCGCGCGCACGCGCTCGAGGTCGTTCTGCCGTACCGGCTCCGCCACCGCGTGAATCGCCTGGGCGAGTGGCTCCCGCCACGGAAACGAGTCGCGCTCGGCCTTGGGGAGGAACGTGATTTCGTCCCCCTGGAACCAGCTTGCGGCGAGCCCGACGTTGAACACGTAGCCGTCGATCTCCCAGCGGGCTCGAATGATGCCGCGCGCAGGCATGTCGAGCCACGTGGCCCGCCGCCGGATCTCGAGCTCCTGGCGGTAGGGCAGCCAGAACCGGCCCTCCCAGAGCGCGTTGTCGAGCACGATGCTCACATCCTCGAGCTGCGCGTCGAGATACGCGTGGGGGGTGAAGTTGAAGGCGAGGCGGACCAGATCCGCGGTCGTCGCATCCATGTACAGCACCCCTACGATGCGCGGCGCGTCGAAGTCCTTGGGCCGCACCCGCAACGTCACGACCCGGACCTCGCGTGCGGGAAACGTGATGGTCGTGGTGTCGGCCAGCGCGTAATCGTACAGGTCGGGGCCGGCGGTGGAGAGCGGGTGCGGCACGTCCCGCACTTCGTCCCCTTCGCCGAGCCGGATGGCGGGCCCGAAGTTGTTTTGCACGATCCCGAGATGGTCGCGGTGATAGTAGATGTCGGTGGGAAGCTCGGCGCGGTCGCGCCAGCCCACCACGCGCTGCTTGCTGCTCGCCGGGGCCTTCCAGTACACTTCCAGCTCCAGCTGGTCCGCCTTGATGAGGCGCGGCGGATCGGCGAGCCCCTCGCCGAGCTGGCCCAGGAAGAACAGGAAGCCGTGGGCCTGGGCCTTGTAGTCGCGCAGGGTGGTGTCGGCGGCGGCCCGGGTGCGGCGCGCGATCGCCCGCTGCGCGAGGTCGAGCGCGGCGGGGGAATTCCAGGCCTGTGCCCCGATGGGGACGGCCGCGGGGAGCATCCCCAAAACGGCGAGGAGGAGGGCGCGGTGCCACTTCGCGGCGGAATCGCCACCGGGCTGCCGACCGGAGCAACGGTGCATACCCCGTCTACCCCACTCCCCAACAGATGAGCGACGCCCGCGCGGCGTTTCTCACCCGGTCCGAACGCGGCGGGATGGTCCCGCTCATGCGCCAAGTGGTGCTGGACGCCGACACGCCGCTCGCGGCGTTCGCGAAGGTCGCGCGATCTCCGTTCGCGTTCCTGCTCGAGTCGCTCGTCGGCGGCGAGCGCTGGGCCCGCTACACCTTCCTCGGCACCGAGCCGCGCGAGGTATGGCGGTACCGCGGCCGGGCCATCGACCGCTGGACACGGGAGACGGGCTGGCGCGGCGCCGGCGAGACCGACGACCCGATCGGGCATCTGGCGCAGCGCATGCGCGCGTTGCCCGCCGTTCCCGTGCCGGGGCTGCCCCGCTTCACCGGGGGGGCCGTGGGCTACCTCGGGTACGACCTGGTCCGCACGATCGAGCGCCTGCCCCGGCCGCCGGCGGACACGCTCGCCCTCCCCGACGCGGTCCTGATGATCGCCGACACCGTGGTGATCATCGACAACCTGTTCGGCCGCGCGATCGTCGTGGCGAACGTGGAGGTCCCCGTCGGCGCGGCCGCGGCGGAACGGTTGCGGCTCCACGACGCCGCGGACGCGCGTCTCAGCGACGTCATCGCCCGGCTGGGCGGGCGCCACGAGCTCGCGCCCCTGGCGCTGCGCGATACGCCGCCCGCCGTCCCGACGGCGTCCCGCTACTCCCGCCCGGCGTTCGAGCGCGACGTCGCCCGCATCCTCGAATACATCCGGGCGGGCGACACGTTCCAGACCGTGCTGTCACGCCGCCAGGACGCGGCGGGCGCGGTCGACCCGTTCCTGCTGTATCGCTACCTGCGGGCGCTGAACCCGGCGCCCTACCTCTTCTATCTCGCGCTCGACGACCTCACGCTGGTCGGGAGCTCGCCCGAGGTGCTGGTACGGGTGGAGGAGGGGGAGGTGACGGTGCGCCCCATCGCGGGCACCCGGCCTCGCGGCCGGACGCCGGAAGAGGACGAGGCGCTCGGCCGCGCCCTGCTGGCGGACGAGAAGGAGCGGGCCGAGCACCTGATGCTCGTCGACCTGGGACGCAACGACGTCGGGCGCGTGGCGCAGTTCGGGAGCGTACGGGTCACGGATCTGCTCGCCATCGAGCGCTACTCGCACGTGCAACATCTCGTGAGCGAGGTGCGGGGGCGCCTGCGCGAGGGCTACGACGCGCTGGATGTGTTCAAGGCCTGTTTCCCCGCGGGCACGGTGACGGGGGCGCCCAAGGTGCGCGCCATGCAGATCATCGACGAGCTCGAGCCCGAGCGGCGCGGCCCCTACGCCGGCGCGGTGGGCTACGTCGGCTGGGGCGCCACGAACCTGGACACCGCCATCGCGATCCGCGCCGCCCTCGTCCTCAAGGACCGCGTCATCGTGCAGGCGGGGGCGGGCATCGTCGCCGACTCCGATCCGGCTCGCGAGTTCGCCGAAACGGAAGCCAAGGCGCAGGCCGTGTTGAAGGCCCTGGCGCTCGCGCAGGCCGCGGGCTGACGTATATCTTTCCCCTGTGTTCAAGCTGCTGAGCACGACGGGTGAGCAGGCGATCGATCTCCAGCCGGGCCGCACCGTCGTCGTGGGGCGGGCCGTCACGAGCGACGTCCCGATTTACGACCCGACCATCTCTCGGAAGCACGCCGAGCTCCGCCTCACCGACGGCGGCGTGGAGGTGAAGGACGTCGGCTCCTCCAACGGCACGTTCTTGAACGGCGCCCGCGTCACCGACGCCCTCGCCGCCGAAAACGACGTCATCACGTTCGGCAAGGTCGCGTTCCGCGTGAAGGCCGTGACGGCTCCGCCGCCGCGTCCGCAGGTCGTGGCGTCGCTGCCGTTCGAGTTCGGCGGCAAACCGGGCGGCGGCACGATCGTGCGGCAGCTGCCGGTGAAGCACTCGGGCGGCGTCCCCGCGATCGTGGTCGACCGTCCGTCGGGCACGTCGCACCTCAAGGTCACCGCTCCGACCCTCGAAGAGCGGCGTGAGAAAAAGCTGTCGCTGCTCCTGGAGATCTCCAAGGAGCTGTCGAGGCAGCAGGAGCTCGACCGGCTGCTCGACAAGGTCGTGGACTTCACCTTCCAGATCATGAACGTGGACCGCGTCTCCATTCTGCTGCTCGAGGACAAGTCGGGCGAGCTGGTGCCGCGGGTCTCGAAGGGAAAGACCGGCTCCGCCGCCGCGTCGAAGCACGTCCCGCAGTCGATCGCGCGCAAGGCCGTCGAGGAGCGCGTCGCGATCCTCTCCGACAACGCGGCCGCCGACGAGCGCTTCAAGGGCAAGTCGATCCTGATTCAGAGCGTGCGCAGCGCCATGTGCACGCCGCTCATGGGCACGGATCAGCAGGTGCTGGGCATCCTGTACGTCGACAATCTCACCGCCACCCACTCCTTCGCGGACGAGGACCTCGAGTTCCTGATCGCCTTCGGGTCGCTCGCCGCCGTCGGGATCGAGAACTCCCGGCGCTCCGAACGGCTGCAACGCGAGGCGCTCGTCCTGTCGAACTTTCAGCGCTACTTCTCACCCAACATCGCGCAGGTCATCGCGCAGCAGCAGGACGCCGGGCGGCTGCCGAGCGAAAAGCGGGCCGTCGTCATCTTCTTCTCCGATATCCGCGGCTTTACGCCGATGTCCGAGACCATGAGCCCCGAGGGGATCGCGACGCTCCTCACGGATTACTTCACCGAAATGGTGGAGATCGTGTTCGAAAACGGCGGCACGCTCGACAAGTTCATCGGCGACGCGATCATGGCCCTGTGGGGCGCGCCGATCGCCCACGAGGACGACGCCGACCGCGCCATGCAATCCGCCCTCGACCAGCTCACCGCCCTCGAGAGCCTGAACGCCAAGTGGAAGGAGGCGGGCCGGCCCGAGCTCGGGGTCGGGATCGGGATCAACTTCGGCGAGGTGTTCGCAGGCAATATCGGCTCGGACCGTCGGCTCGAGTACACCGTCATCGGCGACGCGGTGAACACCGCGAGCCGGCTGTGCCGCACGGCGGGGCCGAACGAGATCCTGATCTCAGAGCCGTTCTACCAGCGACTCAAGCGTCCCCCCACGGTCGAGGCTCTCGACCCGATCCAGGTGAAAGGAAAGTCGCAGAAGGTCCCGGTCTACCGCGTGAAGCGGTAGGGCAGGCCGAACCGCTCCAGCAGGTCGAGCGCGAGGCGCAGCGGCAGGCCCATGACGCTGAAGAAGTCGCCCCGGATCCCTTCCACCAGGGCCGCCCCTTTGCCCTGGATCGCGTACGCCCCCGCCTTGTCCATGGGCTCGCCCGTCGCTACGTACGCGGCGATCTGATCGGCCGACAGCGGCCGGAACGTCACCTCGGTGACGTCGAGCGCATGCTCGAGCCGCCCGTCGCGCGCGACGGCGACCGCCGTCATCACCTGGTGCGTACGACCCGCGAGCTGCGACAGCATCGCCGCCGCTTCCGCCGGCGTGTGCGGCTTCTCGAAAACGGCCCCGCGCAACACCACCGTCGTATCGGCCGCGAGCACCGTCTCCCCGCGCTCGCGCGTCGCCACGACGCGGGCCTTCTCGCGTGCCAGGCGCGTGACGTACCGCTCGGGCAACTCCGAGGTCGCCCGCGTCTCGTCCACGTCGGGGGGGACGACGCGAAACGTCAGGCCGAGCATCTCGAGCAGCTGGCGCCGCCGAGGCGAGCCGCTCGCCAGGATGAAGCTCACTTCTCGAGGAGCAGGGTCACGGGACCGTCGTTCACGAGCTCCACCTCCATCATCGCACCGAACTCACCCGTTGCGACGACCGTACCGCTCCCGGCTCCCCGCTCTTTCAAGAGAGCCACAAACCGTTCGTAGAGCGGAATCGCCACCTCGGGCGGCGCGGCATCGATGAAGCTCGGTCGCCGCCCCTTACTGACGTCGCCGTACAGGGTGAATTGCGACACGACGAGCAACGCGCCGCCCACCTCGGCCAGCGCCAGGTTCATCTTCCCCGCGGCGTCGCCGAACACGCGCAGGCCCAACACTTTGTCGGCCATCCAGGTGAGATTGGCGTCGCCGTCGGATGGCACGAAGCCGGCGAGGACGAGAAACCCCGCCCCGATCTTCCCGGTCACTCTCCCGGCGACGCGCACTTCGGCGCGAGCAACCCGCTGGAGAACGACCCTCACTCCACCGTCACACTCTTCGCCAGATTGCGCGGCTGATCCACGTTGCAGCCCCGGCGCACCGCGATGTAATACGCGAGCAGCTGGAGCGGCAGGACCGTGAGCACGGGGGTCAGCAAGTCGAGCGTCTCCGGCACCTCGACTTTGTGGTCGGCGAGCCGGGCGACGCCGGTGTCGCCCTCGGTGACGACCGCCATCACGCGCCCGCCGCGCGCCTTCACTTCCTCGATGTTGCTCACGACCTTCTGGTAGACCGCGTCTTTGGGCGCGATGAAGACGACCGGCATCAGGTCGTCGATCAGGGCGATCGGGCCGTGCTTCATCTCGGCCGCCGGGTAGCCCTCCGCGTGGATATAGGAGATCTCCTTCAGCTTGAGCGCGCCCTCGAGGGCCACGGGGAAGTTGTACCCCCGGCCCAGATAGAGCACGTTGGCGGCCCGCATCATCCGCTCGGCGATGCGCTCGACCTCGGACGCCTTCGCCAGCACTCGCTCGACCAGCTCGGGGAGCTTGGCCAGCGCCCGCACCACTTCCCGGCCCTGCAAAATGGAGAGCGACCGCAGTCGCCCCATCTTGAGCGTCAACACCGCGAGTGCGGCGATCTGGCTCGTGAACGCCTTGGTCGACGCGACGCCGATCTCCGGCCCGGCGTGGAGATAGATGCCGCCATCCACCTCCCGCGCGATGGTCGACCCCACCACGTTCACGAGACCGAGCGTGCGGGCGCCGCGCCGCTTCGCCTCGCGCAGCGCCGCCAGCGTGTCCGCCGTCTCCCCCGACTGGGAGATGCCGACCACCAACGTGCGCTCGTCCACGATGGGGTTGCGGTAGCGGAACTCCGAGGCGTATTCGACCTCTGAAGGGATACGGGCGAGCTCCTCCATCATGTATTCGCCGATCAGCGCCGAGTGCCACGACGTACCGCACGCGGTGAACACGATGCGGTTCACCTGGAGCAGCTGCTCGTCGGTGAGGTTGAGCCCGCCGAGCCGGGCCGTGCCCTCCTCTTCGAGCAGGTGCCCGCGCAGCGTGTTGCGCAGGCTCTCGGGCTGCTCCATGATCTCTTTCAGCATGAAGTGCGCGTGGCCACCGCGCTCGATGGTGGCGAGGTCCCAGTCGACGCGGGTCACGGCCTTTTCCTTTTCCACGGTGCGCAGATCGAGGATGCGGTATTCGGTCGGTCGCACCACGGCGATCTCCCCGTCGTCCAGGTAGACCACCGAGCGGGTGTGCGCCAGCACCGCCGAAGCGTCCGAGGCGACGAAGTTCTCTCCCGCGCCGATGGCGACGAGCAGCGGCGAGCCGTTGCGCGCCGCGACGATCGTGTCCGCCTCGCGGGTCGAGATCACCGCGATCCCGTAGGTCCCTTCGACCTGGTTCAGGGCCCCGGCCACCGCTTCGACCAGCGTGCCGCCCTTCGCGAGCAACTCCTCGATCAGGTGGACGAGCACCTCGGTGTCGGTCTCGGAGCGGAACACGTGCCCGCGCTGCGCCAGCGCCGTCCGGAGCACGCCGGCGTTCTCGATGATGCCGTTGTGCGCCAGCGCCAGCGTGCCCCCGCAGTCGGTGTGGGGGTGCGCGTTGACGGTGTTGGGCGCGCCGTGCGTGGCCCAGCGGGTGTGGGCGATGCCGGTCTGGCCGCGCGGGAGCGACGCCCCGAGCTGCTTTTCGAGGACGCTGATCTTCCCCGGCGCCTTGTGCACCTCGATGCGCCGGTCGTCGACCAGTGCCACGCCCGCCGAGTCGTAGCCGCGGTACTCGAGTCGCTTCAGCCCTTCGAGCAGCAGCGGGGCCGCCTGCCGGGGCCCGGTGTAGCCTACGATGCCGCACATAACCGTCGTCCCTCGTCCACCAGGTCCCGCGCCAGCGCGCCGCTCGGCGCCTCGGCGATCAGCCGGATGATCGGTTCCGTGTTCGAGGGCCGCACATGCAGCCAGCGGTCGGGCCAGGCGAGCCGCAGCCCATCCTGGACGTCCGCTTGCGCGTCCGCGAACCGCCGCCGCAGCGCCGCGTACACCGGCTCGAGCGCGGGGCCGCGGGGCGCCTTTGCCTTCACAATCGTATAGCGCGGCGCCGCCGCCACCAACTCACCCACCCGCTTTCCGGTCCGCGCCAGCAGCTGCAGGACGAGCGCGGCCGCCACGGGCGCGTCCCGTCCCGCGTGCAGCGCGGGGTACATGACCCCCCCATTCCCTTCCCCCCCGATCACAGCCCCAAGTCGCAAGATGGCGCGGGCGACGTGGACTTCGCCGACCGGCGTCCGCACGATCGTAGCCCCGTGCTCCCGTGCCGCGTCCTCGACGACGAGACTGGTGGACAGGTTGCAGACAACATTCTGCCCCTTCGCCCTTCCCCGTTCCCCCAAGACCGCCCGTACCGCAAACGCCAGCGTGTAGTCCTCCCCAATGGCCGTGCCGCTCTCGTCCACGATCGCCAACCGATCCACGTCCGGGTCCACGGCGATCCCGACGTCTGCGCCGGTGCGGCGCACCAGCGCGGACAGCTCGCCCAGGTTTTCGGGCACCGGCTCCGGCGCCCGGGGGAACCGACCGTCGGTCTCCAGGTTGATCCCGGTCACCG
>QHTK01000071.1 GCA_003220795.1 Gemmatimonadota bacterium
GACGCGCGCGGGACGGACCTGGGGCGTGGATGGTTGGGTGCGTGCGCGGCGGCCCGGCTCCTGGCTGGCGCGCCTGCCGCTCGGTTGAGCTGAGTGCGGGTTTTCTCCTTCCCTAGGGGATGTAGAGCAGGTCGTTGGGCCGGTCGCCCACCGGGACGGTGGCCACGACCTTGCGCGCGTCCGTATCGATCACCGATACCTGGTTGGAACGTCCGTCGGCGGTGTAGAGGCGCTGCGCGTCGCGCGCAAGCGCGATGCCCCAGGGACGTTTCCCCACTGCAATCGTGTCGGTCACTCGCTGGGCAGCCAAGTCGACGACACTCACCGTTCCGGCGGCTCCTTCGGTGACGTAGGCGAGACGCCCGTCCGGCGTGAACGCGATCCGCACCGGCTTCGTCTTGCCGTCCCGGATCGGGAACTGTCCCAGCACCGAGTCGGTCGCGACATCGAGGATGGTTACGTTGCCGCCGGCCTCGGCCGTCACGTAGGCGCGACGACCGTCCGGGGTGAGGGCCACCGTCCGGGGGTTCTCGCCCACGGGGATCGTCTTCCGCAGCCGTCCGGTCGCGGCGTCGAGCACGCTCACCGTGTTGCTCGTTTCCGCGGTCACGTACACCTTGGACCCGTCCGGCGAGACCGCGATCCCCTCCGGCTCCACTCCTACCTGGGTCGAGAACTTGATCCGGCCGGTCTGTACGTCCACACCCGAGGCGTGAGCAATTTCCTCGTTGGAGACGAACAGCGTCCCGCCGTCGGGACTCACCACGACGAGCTCGGGATCCCGCCCGACGGGGATCGTCCGGGTCAGGGTCGCCTTGGCCACGTCGATCACTCCGACGGCGTCGTCCTGGCCGAGGGCGACGTATACGGTGCGCCCGTCGGGGCTCAGCGCCATGCCTCGCGGGCGCTTTCCTACCGTGATGGTCGCGGTCACCGTGTTTGTCCGGGGGGCGATGACGCTGATGCTGTTGCCCACCTCATTCGAGACCCAGAGCTGCGGATCGCGAACCGGTGCGGGCGATGCGCTGGCGAGGCAGAGCGCCGCCAGCGTGGCGGCGCGGAGCGGCACGGTCCGCTCAATCATTGAAAATGGCCTGATCGGCATGGACCGCCCGATCGAGCCCGCGGATCGCGTCCCGGCCCCGGATGCCCCGCAAGATCGCACCCAGCAGGTCCGCGCCCGTGAGATCCGCGTCCGTCAAGTCGGCGCCGGTCAGGTCGGCCCGCACCAGCAGCACCTTGCGCAGGTTCGCCGCCGAGAGGTTGGCGCCGGTGAAATCGGCCCCGCTCGCGTCCGTGCGCATGACGCCCATCGACTGGTTGCCCGGGTCCGCGCCCAGGTTCGCGTGGCTCAGCGTAGCGCGGGCGAACCGAGCGTGGCTCATCGGTGAAATGATGCGGGCGCGCGTCAAGTCGGCATCGGAGAAATCCGCGTCGTACGCGATGACCGCGAACAGGCTGGCGTCGCGCAGGATGGCGTGCCGCATGTCCACGCGGTACATCACGGAGGCGTCGAGCTGCGCAGCGGTGAAGTCCGCCTCCGTGGCGATCGCGTCGGAGAGCGTTACGGAGAAGAGCTGGGCCCTGGCGAGGTTGGTCTTCACGAGCCGACAGCGCGACAGATTGGCGCGCTTGAAGTCGATTCCGCTCAGGTCGAGGCCCGAGAGATCCTTCCCGCTGAAGTCGGCCGGAGCTTGCGCCGTGGCGGCCGCAAGGGCCGCGACGACCTGGTCGCGGGTGACGCGCTGTTGCGCGGGAGCGAGCCTCGCGCTGGCGATCCCCGCGGCGAGGCTCGCCAGCGCCGCGCCCACCACTGCGCGCGTCACTGGCTCTTCTTCAGGTCCGACTCGCGGTGCGGCCGCCCCGGCTTCAACCAACCGTCGCTCCGCGCCTTGACGTACTGGTACAGCTCCTTCACGGCCGCGGTGTCGAGCAGCACCTTCCACGATGGCATCCCCTTGTCGGGGCGCCCGGTCAGCACCGTGTATTCGAAGGAGTCCCGGGGATACGCCATTCCGCTCTTGCTCAACACCCACCGCAGATCGGGGGCGGTGGCGATTACGGGGTGCTGGGCGTCCTCGCCGTGGCAGCGAAAGCAGTACACGTGGAACCACTTCCACCCCTGGTAGATCGAATCCGACACCAGCAGGCTGTCACGCACCGTGTCCCGCGTCGGGGCGACGCTGCCTGATGGCGTGCCGTGCGGTGCGCCTGGGGTCGCCGGGGCCCCGAGGTCGAGCAGAGGAACGCTGTACTCCTGCAGAATCGCGGTGATCTCGCTCCTGCGGCGATCGATCACGGAATCGAGCCGTGCCCTGAGCTCCTTGTCGCGGTGCCGCACGGCCATCGCCATGCTGAACGCGAACGGCATGCCCGAGACGGGATCCGAGTCGGGGAGCGCCACCATCGCGAGCGCCGTCGGCGAGCGCTTGACCCAGTAGCCCGCCAGAGGTCCCCACACGATGGCGACGTCGATCGAGTCCTTGGCCACGGCGCGGATGATATCGTCGGGGTGATCGGCCTTGGGATCGGGGTTCAGGAAGTTGCCGAAGCCGACCAGGCCGACGATGCCGCGCGAGCCCAGGGCGTGCGCCGGCGGCGTGTTCGTATAGTCGTAGCCGATGATGTTCACGCCGATCTTCAGATGCTTCAAGATCGTGTCGTCGAGCGAGCGCAGCCGGAGACCGCGGTCGGCGCGGAACACGAAGTAGTACGTCGAGCGGTAGTACGGCTTGGTGGTCGCCACCGGGTCGAGGCCCACGGGCGCCTGGATCATGACGTCGCAGAAGCCGCCCAGGATCGAGTTTCGCAGCACGCCGCGTCGGCTGGGCCACCAGTAGTTGACCACACGGGCGTTGAGATCCTGCGCCACGACGTGCGCGATCTTGTTCTCGAATCCCTGTTCCTGGTCGTTCGAAAAGGGGAGGTCGAACGGGTCTGCGCACACCCTGAGCTCCTGGTCGCCGTTCGGCGCGCCCGCCATGAGGGCGACGGCCGCGGCGCCAAAGAGCAGGGCACACGCGAGTCTGGCCCGAGTGGGAATCATCGTTCTCCTTGTTGGTCCGGCGGACGGCACGCGAGGGTCCAAGGTACTACACCCGGTGCCGGAGCAACCGCTCCGGCACCGGGTGCCATGCAATACGACGCCTGCCTATGCGCCTGCCGGGACTACAGTCCGAACACCAACAGCGTACCGCCGGCGTTCGAGATGTTGATGTAGTCGCCGAACGCGCCGATCGCGCCCAGCGCCGCCGTGGGATCTTCCGTGCCGATCCCCAGCGCCACACCAGCACCAGCCCAACCGCCCACCCCCGACAGCACGGCGACGTACTGCTTGCCGTCCGGTCCGAGATAGGTCATCGGGTTGCCGATGATGCCCGAGGGGCACTTGAACCGCCACAGCTCGGTCCCGGTCGTGGCATCCACGGCCTTCAGCCAGCCTTCCATCGTGCCGTAGAAGACGATGCCCGAGGCCGTCGCCAGCGCACCACCGTACGCCGCGAGGTTTTCCTTGATCGACCACTTGATCTTCCCGACCGTCGGATCCCAGGCGATAAAGGCGCCACGGTTGCCGCCCGGGCCAGGGAACATCCGCACGATCGCGCCCACATACGGCTGACCGGCCGAGTACTTCACCTCGACGCCCTCGTAATCCATGCAGATGTTGTTCGTCGGGACGTAGAAGAGGTGAGTCAGGGGCGAGTAGGCGGAGGGCTGTTGATCCTTGAAGCCGATGGCGGCGGGACAAATTCCCTCGGTGTTCTTCTTCGAGGTGGTCCCGAACTGCGCGTTCCGAACCGGGACGCCCGTCGCGAGATCGATCTTCGAGGCCCAGTTGACCGGCCCGAACGGCTCGGCGACGAGCACCTTGCCGGTGGTCCGATCGAGCGTGTAGCCGAAGCCGTTGCGGTCGAAGTGCACCAGCGACTTCACCGGCTTCCCGCCGATCGTCAGGTCGACCAGGACGTTCTCGTTGACGCCATCATAGTCCCACTCGTCGTGCGGCGTCATCTGGTACACCCACTTCGCCTCCCCGTTGTCCGGGTTACGGGCGAAGATCGTCATCGACCACTTGTTGTCACCGGGCCGCTGATCGGGGTTCCAGGTGCCCGGGTTGCCCGAGCTGTAGTAGAACAGGTTCAGCTGCGGATCGTAGGAGTACCAGCCCCACGTGGTCCCGCCGCCGTGCTGCCATTCGTCCCCCTGCCACGTCGACACGCCCAGGTCCTTGCCCTTCATCGACGCGTAGTTGGAGTTCGGCTCGCCGACGATCTTCACATCGTTGTCGGGACCGGTGGAATAGGCCCGCCACACTTCCTTCCCGGTGTTGACGTCGTACGCCGTCACCCGGCCGCGCACGCCGAACTCACCGCCCGAGATCCCCGCGATCACCAGGTCTTTGATCACGATCGGAGCGTTGGTCATGGTCGAGCCGGTCTTGTAGTCGGCGTTCGGGACGCGCCAGATCTGCTTGCCGGTCTTCGCGTCGAGCGCCAGCAGGTCGCCCGCCAGCAGCTCGATGAACAGCTTGCCGCTCGGATGGTAGGCGAGACCGCGGTTCACCAGGTCGCAGCACGCGATCGGCTTCGCCTCGGGCGGCTGGGCCGGCACATGCTTCCAGATCATCGGCGCGCCCGGCTTTGTCAGGTCGAGGGCGTACACGATGTTCGGGAATGCGCTGTGCACGTACATCACGTTGTTGAACACCAGCGGATTTCCCTCATGGCCGTTCAGGACGCCGGTCGAGAACGTCCACGAAGCCTTGAGGCTCTTCACATTCGCCTTGTTGATCTGAGTGAGCGGACTGTAGCGCTGCAGGTCGTACGTCCGACCCGTCATCGTCCACTCGCCCGGACCTTGGGCGACGGCGGACGCCGCGAGCACCATCATGCTCGTCGCGATTCCGCCGGACAACAGTTTGAAGCGGTTCATAGCTGACCTCATGTTGAGGATGAGGGTGGTGTGAAGCGGTTTATGCAACTTGCCTGTCAGCGTAGCTAACCCTCGTGGGCAACGTCCGGGGGCCCGCGTTCCCAACAGGCCACAGCCATCGTCCGAAAAGCTCCAGCCAAGGATGCCTCCAGGGATAGTGGTTATATCCCCGGGTCCCGCGACTGTCAATCGTCGGGAAAAGGCCCGGGTTTCATGGTGGAACCGGGCTCACCCCACGCCACACGCGCCCGCCGGCCTGGCTGAAGCCGCCCTCATAAACCGCACCGCCCGGGCGGAGGATGGTTCGCACCCGCCCCGCGAGCGCCGCGGCCGCCCCCGCGTCCGCCACGATCCCATAGACCGCCGGGCCCCAGGAGCTTTGCCCTACGCCGATCGCCCCCCATCGGCGCAACCGCTCGATGAGCTCCCCGGTCTCACCGGGAGCGAACACGCCCCCCTGAGCCGGCGCGAACCACCCCCCGGTGATGCGCTGCACCTCGGTCAGCGCCGCTCCGAAAGCCGTGAGGTCGGCCACGGCCACGGCGGGGAGCAGCTGCATCAGCACGAGGTGCGCGACGCGCGCCACCTCCGCCGCAGCCGGCGGCGGCAGCCGCCCGAACGCCGCCGCCTCTTCGTCACCCGCCAGCCCGGGCTTCCCCTGCGGGACGACCACCACGCAGCGCCACGCCGCGGGCATCGGCAGCCGGGCGAGCAGTGGGGCAGGCGCTTCGTCGCCCGGTCTGCGGCCGCCCTCGACCACGAACCCGCCGAGCGCGAACGTCCAGGTTCCCACCGCCGACCGCCTGCCGCGGTCCACCGCGCGTGCCAGCGTCGTCACTTCGGTCGGCAGCCCGTACAGCTCGGCCGTGGCGCGCGCTACGGCGAGGGCGAGCTGGGTGCCCGAGCCGAGCCCCGCGTGGGGCGGGATGGTGCGGTGCAGGCAGAGGTGTACGCGGGGTGGGATGCCGTGATGCGCGGCGAACCGTTGCGCGAAGGCCAGGGCCCGCGCCGCGTCCGGACCCTCCGCCCGGAGATCGGGGGAGGGGCGCGCCTCGAGCAACAGCGACGGTGCAGGGACCGCGGCGCCGATGCCGCCGAAGCGGCGCCCGAGATCGCCCCGCAGGTCGAGCACTCCGAAATGGAGGCGGGCCGGCGCCTCGACGAATACCGGAAGGCCGGCTTCGCTCACCGCCGTGCGGGCGCCGTCCGGACCGCCGGCACGGTGCGCACATAGTCCGACAGCAGCGCCATCGCCTCGCGCTCGCGTGGGCCCGCCGTCTTGTCCACGATCACCTGCAGCCGCGCGAGCTCGTCGCGGATCTGCTCGGCCGGCAGCAGGTGGGTGCGGGTGGCCAGGATCGCGGCCTCGAGCACCGCGTGGCGCGCCCGGTTGAAGCCCAGGAACTCACGCCGAAACCCCCGATGCACCACCGCGGTCACCACCCGAGCTCGCGGCGGTGTGGCGTCGAGCGAGCGCACCTCCACTTCCCGCCACGAGCACACGGCCTCGAGCACGACACCGCGAACGGCCGTCGCCGGTACGGCCGGAAACTGCACCGTGGCGATCGCGCCCTGCGCGAACAGCATGACGTCGTCCGTCAGGTTCACGACGGCGGCCCCCGTGTCGCGCAGATTCCGGAAGGTGGTGGTCTCGAGAAACGGCTTGATCACGATGTCCTGGTCGCCCCACTCGACGCCCATCGGCGCGAAGTTGGGCGTCCCGGCGCCGTCGAGCGTCGTGAGGATCGACTCGATGATCACCGGACCAGCGCGGCGGGCGGCGGCACGAACTCCCGTGGCGGCTCGGGCGCGTGGGCGCTCCCCCCGTCGGCTCGGTCCGGGAGCGGGTGCCGCGGCGTGGCGGCCCCGTGCAGGAAGCGATCGAGCAGGCGATAGCCGTGCTCGGTCAGCACCGATTCCGGATGAAACTGCAGGCCGATCACCGGGTGCCGCACGTGCGCCACCGCCATGATCTCCCCGTCGTCCGCGGTGGCCGTGACGTTGAGCACCGGCGGCACGCCGCGGCGGGCGATGGCGAGCGAGTGGTAGCGGGCCGCCTGGAACGGGTTCGGCAGCCCGGCGAAGATGGCGCGGCCGTCGTGGAAGATGCGGGACGCCTTGCCGTGCACCGGCCGCCCCGCCCGCACGATGGCGGCCCCGTAGGCGGCGCCGATACACTGGTGACCGAGGCACACGCCGAGGATGGGCGTCGTAGCCCCGAAGCGGCGGACCACATCCGTCGAGATTCCGGCCTCGCCGGGCGAGCACGGGCCCGGGGAGATGATGATGTGCGAGGGTCGGAGCTGCTCGATCTCCTCGAACGACGTAGCGTCGTGGCGTCGTACAACGGTCTCTTCCCCCAGCTCCCGCACGTAGCGCGCCAGGTTGTGCACGAACGAGTCGTAGTTGTCGATGAGCAGTATCAT
This sequence comes from Gemmatimonadota bacterium, assembly GCA_003220795.1. Lineage (GTDB taxonomy): Bacteria > Gemmatimonadota > Gemmatimonadetes > Gemmatimonadales > GWC2-71-9 > 20CM-4-69-16. The sequence goes on from QHTK01000071.1 coordinate 7,359, forward strand.
GGCTCGAGGGCGGCAATCAGGCCGCGGGCCTTGTCGAGCGTCTCCCGGTATTCCTGCGCGGGGTCGGAATCGGCGACGATCCCGCCGCCCACTTGAAAATACACGTCGCGGCCGACCACGAGATAGGTCCGAATGACGATGCTCGTGTCGAGCGCCCCGGTGATGCTCACGTAGCCGATCGAGCCGCAATACACGGCGCGCTGCGTCGGCTCGAGCTCGGCGATGATCTGCATCGCCCGGACTTTGGGCGCGCCGGTGATGGAGCCGCCGGGGAACGCCGCGCGCAACAGATCGAGCGCGTCGTGCCCGGGAGCGAGCTCTCCCACCACGGTCGACACGAGGTGGTGCACGGTCTGGTAGTGCTCGAGCGCGAACAGTTCTGGGACGCGTACGGTGCCGGGCTGGCACACCCGCGACAGATCGTTCCGCAGCAGGTCCACAATCATCACGTTCTCGGCCATGTCCTTGTCGCTCTCGGCGAGCGCCAGGGCCAATGCCGCGTCGTGCTCCGGGCCGACCCCGCGCGGCCGCGTGCCCTTGATGGGACGCGTCTCCACCCGGCGGCCGTCGTCGACCCGCAGGAACCGCTCCGGGGATGAGCTCGCGACGACGACCTGACCGAAATCGAGGTACGCGGCGAACGGCGCCGGGTTGCGCTGCCGCAGGCGGCGGTACAGCTCGAACGGGGTTCCCGCGAGCGGCGCCTGGAGGCGCTGCGACAGGTTCGCCTGGAAGATGTCGCCGGCGTACACGTACTCGATGACGCGCGCGACGGCGTCCAAGTACCCGGCGCGCGTGAAGTTTGAGCGCACGCCGGGAACGTCGGGGACAGGGTAGGACGGCGCAGCTGGGCGGTCCGGACGCTGGGGGTCTCCCGGAGCGACTGCGTATTTTTGTCGCGCAGGGAGACCCCCAGCGTCCGGACCGCCCGAGCGTCGCTCCGCCAATCTCTCTTTCACGAACGCTAACCGGCGGGCCGCGCGCTCGGGCCGCGCGGTCCGCTGCTCGGGCATCCCCGTCGAAATCACCCACGCCCGTTCCGTCTCGTGGTCCCAGGCGATGACCCAGTCGTACAACCCCAGCATCACGTCCGGGATGGCGACGTCGTCGTAGCGCGTCCGCGGCACGCGCTCGAGCTGGGCGCCCCAGTCGTACCCCACGTAGCCCGCCGCCCCGCCCTGGAACGGCGGGAGGCCGGCGACCGGCTCGGCCGCGAACGGCTCAAGCAGAGCGCCCACGTGGGCAACCGGGTCCGCGGCGACCCGGGTCCAGCGGCCGCCGCCCAGCTGCTGCGTGAGCGCGCCCTTCGAGCGCACGACCGTCGCCGGGTCCGCGGTGAGGAACGTATGACGGCCGACCTGATCGGGATGGGTGGCGCTGTCGAGCAAGACGACGAACGGCAGGTCGGCGAACCGGGCGCACGCCTCGACGGGATCGGGCGCGGGGACCAGCTCTTCCACGAGCGGTGCCGTATCGCTCACGCGCCGCCCTTCGCCTGGCGGCGCTCCCTGGAGCGCTTGGACCGCTGCGTGAGCCGCACGTGCTCGGGGCCGCGGTCGTCGGGTGGCGTCAAGTACCCCCACTCGAGCGCCCCCTCCTGGCGGTAATTCTTGCCGAGCGTCAGCGCGAGCCGCGCCTTCATCAGCTCGCGCCCCAGGTAGAACGCGTGGGTCGCCTCCTCGACGCCGAGCTGCGCGAAGATCTCGTGGATGTCCGTGCCCCGCACAAAGATCTCGTCGTTGAAGACGGTGATGACGTCGCGATCCGCGAAGATGCGGTAGTTTGGGTCGGTCACGCGCGCCTGTAGCTCGCGCAGCTCCGCTTCTGGGTACCCGCGGACCGTGGGATCCTTGAGCGTGACGAGCCGGTCGTCCACCCCTTTGGGGAGCGTCTGCCGGGTGACGGCGTGGTGCATGAGGCGCCGGGCGATGTCCACCTCACGCACCACGCCCCGGGCCCAGGGGATCACCTCGGTGGTCAGCACGGCGCGCACGCCCAGCTCCTCGCAGATCGCGATCAGCAGCGCGTTCACGCCGGTCGTGTCTGCCGCGGTGAGCTCGGTGATGTTGCCGATGCCCATGAACAGCTGTGCCGCCGGGTAGCGGCGACGCACCTCAGCGAAGCGCTCGAGCGAGGCGAAGAACCCAAAGCCGATCGGCTCGATCACGGGGTCGATCAGGTACGATACCCCCCAGCTCTCGAGCGCAGCGATGCTCGGCTCGAGTGTCTCGAGACCTTCGCCGAAGTCGGGGATAACGACCACCCGCGTCGGCGTGCCGGCGAAGTCCCGCGCGACGTCGAGATTGGATCGATTGACCGACAACACCAGCTCGGCGCCGGCCACCACGGCGGTGCGGATCTCGCCCGCGTCGAGGGAATCGACGCTCACCCGCATCCCGGCATCGACCAGCTCGCGCACCGTGTCCGCCAGCCCCGGAAATTCGCGTCCCGGGGTGCAGCCGATGTCGATGACGTCGGCGCCGCTCGCCCGGTAGTGGTCGGCCTCCCGGCGTAGCGCCTCGCGCGCCAGCCGCGGCGCGTTGTTCACTTCCGCCACGATCTCGATGCCGTACGCGCCGTAGTCCCGCGCCGCCGCCGCGCGGCCGAAATACTCGGGGATCTGACGCAGGTCCTTCGGCCCCTTTTCGACACGCACGCCGGCCCGGTCGGCGATCGCTGCTGTGTCACCCTCGCACAGGCCCGGGATCAGCACGAGGTCGGTACCGGCGGGCACCGCCAGGAAGCGGGCGATCCACGGTGTCGTCATCAGGGCGGCCACCGTGATCTTCATGACGGCGACGTCGTAGGCGAACGCCGGCGCCATCTCGGCGAGCGTGCGGCGCAGCCCCGGCTCGGCGAGCCTGCCCGTCACGAACAGCACCCGACGCGGTACGGCTTCCTCCGGGGCAGCCGTCACCGCGGGTCACCCGACCGCACGAACTTGTTCGGCGTTCCCTCGAGGGCGCCGCCCTTGGGGCGCCACAGCACGATGTCCTCGAGCTTGCGGGCCAGCTCGAAGTCCTTGTCGGTGATCCCCCCGGCGGCGTGGTTCTGGAGCTTCACGATCACCCGGCCCCACGTGACCGACAGATCCGGGTGATGGTACGCCGCCTCGGAGAAGTAGCCGATCGCGTTCACCAGCATCAGCGTGGTCGGCCAGCCGTCCGTCTTGTAGGTCCGCCGGATCCACCCGTCCTCGTACCACCACCCCGGTAACTCTTTCAGCTTCTGCTCGATCTCGGCTTCGTTGTACGTCGGGTCTTTCTGCGCCATGCGCGTCTCCTTGTCCGTGGGCTAGACGACGGCCCCGCCGTTGATCATCAACATCTGGCCGGTGACGTAGGACGCCGCGTCCGAAGCGAGATAGACCGCTGCGTGGGCGACGTCCTGAGGTGTGCCCCAGCGGCTCAGCGGTATCGATCGCGTGATGCGCTCCTTCACCGTCGGGTCGAGGGACTCACCGTACGCGGTCTCGATCCAACCCGGCCCGAGCACGTTGACGCGGATGTGCGGCGCCACCGAGCGGGCCAGGGCGCGGCTGAACGAGTACACTCCGCCTTTGGCGGCGCAGAAGACTTCGGCGTACCCCCCCTTCGTTCCGCCCGCCAGCACGTGGTCCCAGGACACGTTCAGGATCACCCCGCCTGCGGGCTGCCCCCGCATGAGGGCGACCGCCTGCCACGAGGCGAGCACCGTTCCGCGGAGATCCACGGCGAGCAGGCGGTCGAGTTTTTCGATCCAGGTAAGGCGCGCCGCTTCCCCCGTGAGGATGTCGGCGCCGGCGTTGTTCACCCACACGTCTACGCGGCCGAACGCGTCGCGGACGTGTGCCGCCAGGGTCTCCACAGCCCGCGCGTCCGCCACGTCGACGGAGAGCAGCTCGGCGCGGCGGCCGTGCTCGCGAACACGCTCGGCTGTGTCGTCGGCGGCGCGCTGGTTGGCTCGGTAGGTGAGGGCCAGGTCGGCCCCGGCCTCGGCGCAGGCGAGCGCCATCGCACGCCCAATGCCGCTCGAGGCCCCGGTGATGAGCACTACCTTTCCGGTGAGCGTCGGGCCGGCCGCGCCGCGCGCCCCCTCCTGCGGCGCTGCCTGCACCGCTCCCTCCGGCTGTCGTTTTGACATCGAGTCTCCGGAAGCCTAACCTATCGGCGACTTTGGGACACCCACAAGGGAGCCGCCGCACATGCAGCTGCTGGTCAGCGTTGCCGATGCGTCCGAAGCGCGCGCCGCCGGCGGCGCGCGGAGAGCCTCAGCCCTGGCGCGCGCGGCGCCCTTGGCTGCGGCCGCCACCCTCGTCTAACGCCACATCGAGCTGCCCGAGATCGTCGGCCGTGATGATGAAATGCTCCACTGCCGGCGGCAGGGTGCGGAGGAACAAGGAATCGACGAGCTTGCGCGGGTCGCCCCCCGCCGGCTTGATCAGGACGATGCGCCGGGCGCCGAGCATGCCGGCGAGCCAGGCGGCGATCGAGTCGCTCGTGATCTCCCAGGTGTGGGGAAGCGGGTCGGCGGCGCGGACCCAGCGGTACGGCGCGAGCACCGGCAGCCGCCCGGCCTGGCGTGCGGCGGCGATCTCCGCCTGCTGCTCGACGAGCACGGCACCGGGCAGGCGAGCGGCCAGAACGTGCGCGTACTGATCCATGCCGAGCACGGCCATCCAGTGCGCCGCGTCTTCGCCGATCTTGATCCGGCGAAACATGGTGCGGACGGCATCGGCGAACGGACCGCCCCCCGGCACGATCACGAGCCGACGCCTTGGGCTGAACGCCGTGAGCGCCTCCGTGACGAGATCGAGGGCCCCAGCTTTGCTGAGCAGTCCGCCTCCGACCTTGACGACCGTATGGATGATCTGTGCGTCGTCCGTCACGAGGTCACCGGCTCCGCAGCGAGCTCTGCGGCGAGCAGCAGTGCGGCCGCCGCCGCTGGGGCATGACGGGCGGCGGGGCCGAGCGCAGCCGAGAGGTGCGTGACCCGCAGGGCGGCGCGCCGGGCCGCTTCCGCGGCCAGGAAATCGCCCAGGCCCGTGACGACCGCGAGCCCGAGCCCGGGGTGGCGCCGCCGGACGCGTCCGACGGCCTCGGCGATGCGGGTCACCTGGGCATCCCACAGCGCCTCCGCGATTGCGTCGATCGCGGCCTCGTCGAGGATCTCACGATCGCCACACACCACTCGCGCGAGCCGCTCTCCGGCGAGCTCTCGGGTGGCCGCACGCCCGTCCGGCGTGGGGACTGTGTAGTCCGACGGCGCAAGCTGGCGCCGCCACAGGTGGACGTCTCCCGCGAGCGCAAACCCCTCCGCCGAGACACCGGTGGACCTCCCGCCGAGCGGGACGTGGGCGGCGATCGCTTCGGCCGGCGTACGGAGGGCTCCGGTGTACACGAGCTCCTCTTCGCGCAGTCGCTCAGGGTCCGTACGGCCGAGGGCGGCCGGTGCGCCGCCCGCGATCGGGATGATGTCGGTCGTGGTGGAGCCCACGTCGATCAGGATGCAATTGGGGAAGCTCCGGGCCACGAGGCGCGCCGCGGCCGCCCAGTTGGCGGCGGCGATCGCGAGCGGCTCGCGGCGTGCCTCGTCTGCCGTGAGCCAGCGTCCGTCGACCGCGTACACGCGCACCAGGCCATCCGAAAACGCGCGTGTGACCGCATCGACCACGAACGCCACGCCGTCGCGCTTGGTCCGAAAGATCTGCGACAGCTCCGCGGTCATGGTGACCGCGTGAGCGTCCGCCGGCGTCCCGCCCAGCTCTCCGGCGACGCGGGCGAGCAGCGGCGCCAGCGCGGCGGGATCACGCTGGATTTCGTACGGCACCGCCCGCATGGCGACGACGCGGGTCCCCGCGACGCGCGCCGCCTTCGTGTTCACACCGCCAATGTCCCAGCCGAGCACGCCCTTCATACGCCGGGACTCCGGGGCACGCTGCCGTGCGCGTAATCCCCGTGCTCGATCTCAAGGCGGGTCGCGCGGTGCTGGCGCGCGGCGGCGTGCGGGACGCCTACGAGTCGGTCCACTCGGTGCTGGCGGCTGCGTCGGCCGTGGGAGACGCGGTCGCGCTCGCCCGCGCGTTCCGCGAGCGGCTCGGCTGCGACGAGTGCTACGTGGCGGATCTCGACGCGATCGCCGGCGGTCAGCCGCAACGCGCCCTGGTGCGGGCACTCGCCGGCGTTGGCGCGCGGTTGCTCGTCGACTCGGGGCTGTCTGATCCAGCGAGCGCGGCGGCCCTGCTCGCGGAGGGAGCCGTTCGGGTCGTCGTGGGGCTGGAGACGCTGCCCACTCTCGGGGCGCTGGCAGCAATTGCCGGCGCGATCGGGAGCGAGCGCATCGTGTTCAGCCTGGACCTGCGCGACGGGCAGCCCGTGCGCGGGCCCGGGGCGCCCCATCATGGGTCGCCGCTCGAGCTGGCACGCGCGGCCGTGGCGGCGGGTGCGGTGGCGCTGCTCGTTCTCGATCTCGCCCGCGTGGGGGCGCGGCACGGCCCGGATCTGGGGTTGGTGAACGCGATCCGCGGTGCGCTCCCGGACGTCGAGCTCCTGGTCGGCGGCGGGGTGCGGACACGTGAGGATCTCCAGCGGCTCGCGGACGCGGGGTGCGACGCAGCGCTGCTCGCCACGGCGCTGCACGACGGCCGCGTGAAACGAGCGGATCTCGACGCCGTAGGGCGTCGCGGGCCGGCACCACTCGAGCGCAGGCGTCACTCCAGCGACTCGCGGTAGGTCGCCGACTGGCCGAAGTTCTCCTCGACCTCGATTTCGATGGCCCGAAGCTTCACCCCGGGGGACGGCGTGAGCTCCCGGCTGACGCGCCCGGCGAGATACTGCGCCAGCATCTCGACGGTCGTGTTCGGGATCGGGAGCAGGGCGCAGTCGGCCTTGGGGAAGACGTAGCGGGGCCTGCCGTTGACGGCGACGGCCACGCTATCGCCGTCCTCCCGGATCTGGATCTTCGGGTTCTGCAGCGGCAGCAGCACCTTGTGATCGATCTCGTCGGTGAGGCGCTTCATCAGCTGTTTCAGCTCGGAGAAATCCACGACGTAGTGCGCTTCGGGATCGAGGCCGCCTTCGACGGCGACCTGCGTCCGGTAGTTGTGACCGTGCAGCGTCTCGCAGCGGTGCCCCGGGAAGGTGATGAAGTGCGCGGACGCGAACACGTGGTTGTCTTTCGTGACGGCGACGCGGAACTGCTTACCGTCGGCCATCGCGTCTCCCCCAACCGCCCTCGAGCAGGACGACGCAGATTGCGGCGCCGGTCAGATCGGCGGTGGCGCCGGGATTCTTCGTGTTGCGTTCGTCTCGCAGGTCGCGATCGAGAGCGGCGATCGCCGCTCGTCCCGTCGGTGTGCGTCCCCCCCCGGCGTCTATCACCTCGCGCGCTCGTCGCTGCACCCGGACCGCTTCCTCGGGGCCGAGTTTGCGCGCGATGTGGCTGTCGGGCCAGGCCGCGAGCAGCGTGAGGTACGTCTCGACGATCGCATCGCTCCAGGAGAGCCCGGCGGCGAGCCCGCGGCGCAGGACCGGCGCACCGGCGTCGAACGTCGTCTGGAAATCGGTAACGTACTCGCGCGCGATCGCATCCCGCTCGGCCGCGAGTGCCATCGCTTCGCGCAGCGTCACACTGGGCGTGCCGGCGACGTCCTGCTCTGTAGAGCGGCCCAGTGCGCCGGGCCGGGCCTGACGGATGGCGGCGTACACTTCGCGCGCGTCCGCCACCGTGGTCTCGCCGAGCGTGGCGGCCACGGCGGCCCGCAGCGCGGCATCGTTGGAGGAGGACATCAGGGCGGCTCGGGCGAGCGGGGCGAGCAGCAATACCAGACCGAGGTTCGTGTTGGACGGCACCCAGCGGGCGGTCGCCTCCACGGCGGCCCGGATCGTGGCGCCGAGCGGGTGCTCTCCCGCAGCGGCGAGTGCGGGGCCGATCGCGACGGCGCTCGCGAGGAAGTCCTCGTACGTCGCGTCGTGGAAGCGGGCGAGCGGGGACACGTTACCAGGTTTGGGGGCGCTCGCCTCGAGCAGGCAGGCGAGCTGCGCCGCGGCGGCGACTTCGGCCGCGCGCGCCGGCGTGCTCACGCCGACGTCAAGCGCCCGAGCAGATGCTCGACGATCGTCGCCGCGACGTCGACGGAGGTTGCTTCCTGCAGGCCGCGCCATCCCGGGATTCCGTTCACCTCGACGACATAGTCCGTGCCGTCCCGCGCCGGGAGCAGGTCGACGCCTGCGTATTCGGCACCCACGGCCCGGGCTGCACGAAGCGCCAGGTCCGTGCGTTCCCTCGAGAGCGCGGTCGCCCGCGCCCGCCCGCCGCGCGCCAGGTTCGTCTTCCAGCCGGCCGCGCTGCGCTCGATCGCCCCGACCACGCGGCCGCCCACCACGAAGGCACGCACGTCGCAGCCGTCGTGGTCGACGGTGCGCTGCACATAATATACCCCGCGAATCGTCTCCAGCGTGCGGAACACGCGAAACGCCATCTCTTCGCTCGTCACGCGCACCATCCCGAGCCCCATCGAGCCGAACAGCGGCTTTACGATCACGTCCTGCAGGTGGCGGAACGCCGCCAGCCCTGCGTCCGGGCTTTCGCACACAACGGTCTCGGGGACTCGGAGTCCCGCCTGCGCGAGGATGGCGGTTGTCCAGAGCTTGTCCACGGTGCGCTCGATCGCGCGCGGGGAGTTCATCACCGGGACGCCCTGCTCCTCCAGGGCGTGCAGCGTGTCCACCCGGAAGATGATCTGCTCGAGGGAGCCCGCGGGGATGATCCGCGCCAGCACGGCGTCGCAGGCGCCGAGGTCCGTCTCGCCGGCGGCAAACGTCGTGGCCGGGCCACCGAGACGCGCCACCAGCACCTCGTAGGGGAGGACGCGTCCCTCGTGGCCCCGCGCGGCGAGCGCGCGGCAGAGCTCGTCGGTGTGCCAGCCCTGCCGCGCGGCGAGGATCGCGATGCGCACGGCGGCTAGTTCGTCTTCTGGCCGATCAGGACGGTCACGCCGCCCGTGGCGAAGGTGGGCAGGTCGGCCGCCACCGCCTTGAATCCCGCGGTCGCGATGCCTTTCTCGAGCGCCGCGCGGGACTCCCACCGGAGATCGGCCATCCGATAGAGCGCCGGTCGCTGGCCGTCGATAGTCGCCGGGAACTTCACCAATTCCACGCGGGTGACCCCGATCTCCTGCGCATGCGATGCGAACAGCGGCACGTGCTTCTCGGCGTAGTACTTCTCGAACGCCGCCGTGTCCTTCGGCTGGTTGTACAGCACGACTACGGCCCACGCTACCCCGGCCGCTGCCGCTCGCGGCGGGGCCGGCTTGGAGCAGGCGGCCGTGAGGGCGAGCGTGGCGAGGGCGGTGAGGCTCCGCAACGGACGCTGCATGGAAATCGCTCCTTGGTGAGGCGTGGGTGAGGGCGCGACGCGTCAACTCTCGACGAGCGACGCGCGCAGCACCTCGGGGTTGATGTGTCCCGCGTGGTACGTCTTCCCGCTCTGTACGCTCGTCAGCCACACCTCGGCGGGGCTGAAGAGGAGCGGGTCGATCTTGTAGAAGTCCCCGTCGTACCGCTTGAAGATGTCGTAAAACGGCGTGCCGTAGTCCTTGGAGGCCGAGGCCGGGATCCTGGGCACGAGCTCGGCGAGCTCCACGTCGTCGGCGTTCACGGTGTAGTGCGCCTGCCCGCCGTACAAAATGCAGTCGTTGGTCCGACCGATGGCGCGCAAGTCGTTCTTCGCCACCGGCGGGAGCGGCGCCGTCCCGATCCCGCTCACGATCTTCTTCAGGTCGAATCCCAGCGTGTCCATCTTGTGCAGGCCGGTCTCCAGGATGCGGGCCGTGATCTGCACGCCGCCGGCGAGGCTCGCCGTCGGCGCCACGACGAAAGTGAGGTGCGCCGGGACGAGCCCCGCCTTCGCGGCCACCCAGGCGGCGACGGCCTCGGTTGGCGGGTTCCGCGTCTCGAGCACCAGCACGCCGCGCGGCGCGGTCTCGGCGTAGCCGAGCTTGGCGAACAACTCGCGCTCCACTCGGGCGTGCGCCCGCAGCGGCCCCGAGCCCATCGCGAAATACTTGTCCACCTGAATCGCCCACCCCGCGTACTGCGACGCCATGCAGCTCACCGCGGGATGATCGGTCCAGACGCGCACCCCGGGCCACGCGTCGCCACCGATCGCCAGCGGCGTGTAGTCGACGTGCCCGAGACCGCCCATGCAGATCTCGGCGAGCGCGAGCCCCGCCGCGTGGCCTCCCGGCGTCGCGATGCCGGCGTCGATGACGCGCGCCCCGCCCGGCAGCGGTCGCGCGAGGATGCGCAGCGCAGCGGCGTGCGCCGCCATCCGGTCGGCCATCTCCCAGGCGCGATCGTTCAGGCCCAGCGGCTCGCCGCTCACTCCGCCACCCAGTGCAGGATCTCTCCCTTGCCGAGCTCGGCCAGGTCGCCGGAGTAGCGTGCATACCGACCCGTGATCTGGGGCTCGCCGATCGCCAGCGCGTAGCGGGCGCGCAGGTAGCGGAGCAGCAGCGGGAGGTGGGGCGGCCGGTAGGTGCAGGCGTAGCGGAACGTGGCCGGGCGGTCGATCGCCCCGAGCGCGACGATCGAGCCGCGCTTGAGGAAGCGGCCCGCGCCCGCGGCGGCCCGGCCGAATACCACCACCGTCCCCGCAATCATCCCCCTCCCCGCCTGCGGTCCCGCGTTCCCCGTCACCACGATCAGCCCGCGCCGGGCGGCGGCGCCCGCCTGGGCGCCCGCGTCGCCCCGAATGATGATCTCGCCACCGGTCATCCCGCGGGCGGCTCCCGGGAGCGCGCCGCCGGGATTGTCACCGGCGCTCCCGTGCACGTCGATGCGCCCGCCCGCCATGCCGCGACCGAGGTCGCTTCCCACGCTGCCATCGACGACGAGCTCGCCGTCGGCCATCCCGGCTCCTATGCCTTCGACCTTCGTCACGTCGCCGGTGATGCGCACCGTGGCGGACCGCTCACCCGTCACCGTGAAGAAGTCGCCCAGGAGCGCGCGCCGCCCGCCGTGCGTCACGGGCAGCTGCCCGATGTCGCCGGCGCCGAGTAATGCAAAGCGGTCGGCCGCGATGCAGTCCGCGACCAGCAGGTGCGTCGGTGCGGTCGCGAGCGTCAGCACCACGGGGTCGCTCACGCCAGGATCTTCCGGAGATAAAAGTGATGCGGCCCGAGCTTGCCGCCGTAATTCCCCGCCGTGATCGCCACGATGCCCGGCCGGCACGCGGCGCGGATCCCGCCGCGCATCGCCGCCTCGATCGCAGGGGCGTCGGTTCCGTCGAGCACGATTTCGAGCACGCTGTTCACGCCTGCCGGGACCTGTGACGTGGTGACCGCGCGGAGCGTGGGGTCGAACGCGTCGTTCGTCGTGGCGATCATGTTCTTGTAGCGCCGCGAGCCGACTTTACTCCCGCTCCGCACCACGCCCCCCGGGAAGGGGAGGATCACCCCCCGAAAGTTCGTCATCGCGAGGACGGCGGCCTCCGCCGCGGCGAGCGCCGCGTCGGCGTCCTCCGCCAGAATCAGGAAGTTCCCGCCCCCCACGCCCTTCTGCATACCGAACGTCTCCTCGACCAGGAACTCTCCTTCCATCACGGGCAGACGCCAGTACCGCTTGCCCCCGATCACCTTGCTCGCCTGGAACCCGTCCCCGAACACCCGGAGCGCCTTGCCCACCGCCAGCCGGTCGGGCGCCTCGGGGAGGCCGTCGAAGCAGGCCGTGGTGGGGCAGGTCAGCACCGTCTGGCCGATCCGGACGATCAGCTGCTCCGAGAGGCTCTCCTTGTCCATCGTCAGGAACAGCACGCTCACCCCCGGATGCCCGTCAGGGGTCTCTTCGGGGGCGAGCTCGCGCTCGATCGCCGCCTCGCACTTGCAGCCGATCACCGAGGTGGCGAAGCCGGTGAGCTTGACGGCGGCCTCTCGCGCCCACTTGGCGTTCCGCCCGGTGATGATCAGCCGGGCGACCCGCATCGTGAACGCCTCGGCGAACGTGTCCTCGATCGTCACACCGTCGATCTTCACGCCACGGGCTCCGCGCCGTAGTTGGCGAACGCCACACAGGCGTAGTCGTCGAAGAAGCGCTGCACGTCCCGCGTAACCGCGGCATCGTATTCGGGGCGCACCGCCAGCCGCCGCCCGGCGGGCGCCCGCCGCAGCTGGCCCTCCTCCACCACGACGGCCCCCCCTTTGATCACGTAGCGCGGCGTCGCGAACATCTGCGCGCGGTCGGGGTCGTCGGCGTAGATGGTCACGTCGGCGTCCGCACCCGCGCCCAGGTGCCCCTTGTGCTTCAGGCCGAGCAGGCGCGCCGGGCCGGCGCGCGTGACGACGGCGATCTCGGCGAGCGTGTATTCGCGCGCCAACCCGTCGAGCAGCGCACTGCCCGCGAGCATCCGTTGGTTCACCTGCTTCAGCTGCTCGTCGCGATACGCCCGGTCCATCAGCAGCCGGATGAGCCGCGGATAGGAGAGAAACGAGCCGCCATTCGGGTGGTCGGTCGAGAGCACGACCCGCCAGGGATCGCGCGCCAGGAGGAACAGCTCCAGCCCGACCGCCCACTGCAGCGCCGCCACCGCGGCCTTCTCCTTGTACGAGTACGGGACGATCCCGCAGCCGGTCTCGAGCTCGATATCGACGTTCACCCAGCGGCGTCCGGTGCTCGCGTGCAGCAGGTACTCCACGGGACCGTCGGCGGTGACCGTGGTCGCGGGACCGAACATCACTTGGCCGACATCGACGCTGACTTCCGGATGGGCGTTCACGTGCTCGATCACATCGCGTGCGGCCGAGGTCCATCCCTTCCCCCGCTCCCCGCCGTAGCTGTGGAACTGGAGGTGGGTGAAGTGCGCGCGTTGGCCGGCCAGTGCACGCATGCTCTCGAGCGTGGTCGCGACGTTCCCCGGCTGGCCCAGGTTGTTGCAGTGGACGTGCACCGGGTGGGGCAGCCCGAGGGCGTTGGCGGCGCCGGCGAGCACCTCGAGGATCTTCCGCGGCGTCACGCTGCTCGACCCGACCGGATCGTCGATCCCGCTCACGTTGCGATCGGCGCTTCCCCCGGCCCCGCCGCCGGACTTCCAGCGCGCGATGCCTCCCGGGTTCACGATCTTGATCGCGTAGCCCCGCGTCACTCCGAGGAGCCACGCGGCGTAGTCGCGGGCCCGCGTCGGGTCGCCTGCCGCGAGCTGGCGCAGCAGGTAGTCGTCGTTGCCGAGCAGCACGAAGCAGCCCGCATCGATGATCGGCGTATCGTCCAGCTCGGCGTGGGCCTGCCGGGCCGCGAGCGGGGCGACCGCCGCCTCCATCACGGTCGTGTAGCCGAGGCCGGCGTAGCGGTACCCGGTGGTGAACGTGCTGGGAATCGTGCCGCCGGTCCCCGAACGAGCGACGGCGCCGTCAGCGAGTCGCGGCGCGGGTGCAGGATCCGCGGCGTGCTCTTCGGGAAGCAGCCGGCGGCCGTGATTGACGCTCGAGCCGGCGATGTGCGCGTGGATGTCGACGCCTCCCGGCATCACGATCATCCCGCGGGCGTCCAGTCGTGGGGCGTTGGCGGGAAGGTCGTCGACGATGCGGTCGCCCTCGATGCACACGTCGCGCACCTGGCCGTCCACGCGGTTCGCGGGATCGTGCACCGTGCCGCCGCTGACGCGGAGCTGCGGAGCAGCGCTCATGCGCCAAGCCGCTCGCGCAGCGCGCGCAGCGTGCCCGCGGCGGTGGGTGGGCCGGCGAGCGCGGGCCGCAGCGGCAACGGGACTTCGTCCATCCGGTACGCCGTCCCCCCCTCGTGGATTCCCGCGATGCCCGTGTCCACCGACACCGCGGGCTTGAACGCCGCTGCGCTCGCGCGCGGCCCGATCGCGACGGTGGGCAGCCCCGCCAACCCCCCGATCAGCGGCGCCGGGATGCTCGCCGGTGAGCCGATCACGAGTGCCGCGTCGATCTCCCGGGCGGCGAGCAGCGCCGCCGCGCCGGCATGGGGCCGGTAGGTCGGAAACCCGGGTGCGAAGTCCACCGCGAACGGAAACCCGGTCTGCCAGGTGAGCACCGCATCGGCGCCCGAGCGGTTCCCTCCCCCGCGCAGCACGATCAGCGCGCAGCGGGTCGGCGCGTTGAGTGCCTGGGCGAGGGTCACGAGCGCCTCGGCGCGGTCTGGGTCGGCCGGGGCGGCGCCCGGCTCTCCGTCCGCGACGAGTGCCACGTAGCGGCCCTGACTCATCCGGCCGGCGAGCTCGGCCGAGCCACGAAACCGCGCTTCGTCGCTGGCGACGCGGCCCTGCACCGTCGCGCGCATGACGCCGAGCGCGTCGACTTCGTCGCCGCCGGCGATCTCGACGCGCGCGTCGGCGTCGGCGGGCCCGCGGCCGGCGCCCACGTCCACGGCGATCACCGTACGGCTGCCGCGGCCTCGCGGCGCCTCGAGCCCGCGAGGCTCGACCGCGTAGCGCGTGGCGAAGCGCGGATAGCGCGCCACCGGGTCCACGCCCCAGAACACGATCACATCGGCCCGCTGCCGGATCTCGCCCAGCGTGGCCCCGGCCCGGCCGCGCCGCTGGGCAGCGAGCACCCCGGCGGCGGCGGCGGCGGTGATGCTGTCGAGCATGGCGCCGAGACGATCGCTCAACGCCACGGCCTCGCGCTGTGCTTCGCAGGACAGGTCGGCGGCGAGATAGACGAGCGGGCGCTTCGCGGCCCCCAGCATCCGGGCGGCTTCACCGAGCGCCCGCTCGAGCGGCGCCGCACGGCCGTTCACCCGCACATCCTGCGGGATCCGTCCGTCGCCGAACCACGCGGCGCCCAGCGCGCACGCATTCCGCGTTTCGGCGACGCGATCCTGCTTCACGACGACGGTGATGTCGTCGCAGGCGCACCCACAGCCGAGGCAGGTGACGTGCTCCACGGTCCGCGCGGCGGGGCTCATGCGATCCGCCGCTCGCGCGCCTCGATCTCCTGGTACACCGCGCCGGCGCGGCGCACCAGCGCCGCGTGACAGGCGGCGGGGTCCGGGGCGTGGGCGAAGACCGTGCACACCGGGTGCCCGCGCCTGATCCGTTGCCCGGGCGAGGGGATGTCGCGCACGCTCTCGTCCTCGAGCCAGCCGCTCGTGTCGCCGATGACGACGTTACGCCTCGCATACACGATCGCCTTGCCGATCACGCCCGGGCGCCGGCGCGGCGGAGATTCCGGCAGCTCGCCGGCACAGGCGCGCGCGTGCGTCTCGAAGATCCCGAGATTGTGGGCTCGCTCGACCAGTTCGAGAGCGGCGGTGTATCGCGGGTTCACCTCGAGCGGATACGGCACGCCGCGGCGCGTCACGAAGTCAATCCCGTTGACTCCCACGAGGCGAAATTCGCGTGTCACGAGAGCGGCGATCCGGCCGGCGATGGCGGCCAGGCCGGCGTCGGCCCCGCCAAGGATGTTCCCGCAATACCGGAAGGGACCGGCGCCGAACGCCCGGTCGCCTGCCAGGAGGCGCGAGACACCGAGCGGCACCGCGCGCCGCCCGTCGGCGGCGAATACGACCGAGCCGGGCACGCCCGCGATCCACTGCTGCAGATAGCTTCGGGCCGGCACCCTCCGGCCGCACCACGGCGTGATGCCGCTCCCGCCCCCCGACGCGCGCGGTTTCACGAGCCAGCGAGTCCGAGCCGGCGGGCGCGGCGCGCTGAGGCGGACCGCCGGCGCGGGAAGCCCGTGGGCGGTGAGGGCCCGGGCGAGTCGCACGGGGTCTCGCACTCGCCGCAGCACGGCGGGCGGATTGCCCCACAACGTGCCGCGACGCGCCAGGACCGCTACGGCGTGAGGATGGTTCTCGAAGCTCGCCACGTAGCACACCGCCTCGCAGGCGACGTCGCCCGCGGCCCGCAGCGCGGCGGGCACACTGAAGCGACCGCCCCCTGGTTCTTCTGTGCGCGCGACCAGCACCGCCCGAGCACACGCGCGCAGGTCGAGATCCCCGAACCCATCCACCGCGAGCACGTCATATCCCGCCCGCGCGGCCGATTCGGCGAAGCCGCGCGTCGACACACCCGCGACGAGCACGCGCGTCGGCGTCATTCGAGCCCGAGCCGCCGCCGCGCCTGCTCGCGGGAAATCACGTAGAGATGATCGAGCACCGTCCCCTGCGCCTCGCGGATGCCGAGCGCCGCGACGAGCTCGCGGTGCCGACCGCCGGAGAGCCCATCCGCGATGAGCGCGGCGCCTTGCGCGCCTTGCTTGGCCTGCGCGGCGAATCCTTCGAGCAGCCGCACCGGGGAGATGCCTTCGAGCCGTTGCGTGATGGCCCGGCGCACCCCCTCCACCCGCGCGAGGCGTCCCGACAGCACGATCTCGCGCGGCGCCGGCACGCTGGCGCGCAGGAAGCGCACGGCTTTCACGGCGCTCTCGACGAAGGCCTCCAGGGCGACCCGCTCGCGGGGCGTCCGGGGGTTGCCGAGCGCGTCGGCGGACCCGGACCCGCCGTCCCACCCCGCGACCGCCGCTGCGCCGCCGCCGAACAGCAGCGACTTGGGTACGGAGCCGGCGAGAAAGGCGACTTCCCCGTCGAGCGCGCCGGACGCGCGGAAGCCCAGCGGCCCGGCCGATCCTCCGACGCCGTCCACGATCTGTCCCTCAGCCACGGCGAGCGCCGCCGTGAACGCGCCCCCGAGCTCGAGCAACATGAGCGACACGTCGCGCAGCGACCGGCCGCTGCGGCGCGACTGCTCGTCGATGGCCAGCGCCGCGGCGCAGACCTTGTCGGCCGTGCCCATGTCCACCCGATTCACCTTGCGATGCGCCGGCACCGAGGACAGGTGGATCACGCCCGGCGTGAAGAAGACGGGGAGCGTCGACCTGCCGAGCTCCCGGGCCAGGGCCCGCAGCCCGCCGATCCCCCCGGGCTCGCCCTCGGCGGCAAGGAAGGCGAGCCGCAGGTCCTCCTCGGTCGCTTGCTGCGCGCGGGTGAGCGGGAGACCGTAGCCGGACGGGCCGGCGATGCAGTCGAGCGGCCCCGCCCCCGCCAACAGACCCACGAAGCCGGCGGGGTCCCCGAGCGCCTCCGCGGTGGGGATGGAGCGGTCCAGGAATACTCGCCCATGCTCGAGCCCGCACAGGTCGATGGTGAGCGTCCCGGGGTCGATCCCGATCACACGGGTCACGCGCCCTACTTGGGCTTCGCGCTCAACTCCCGCGCGACGTCGGCGATCGTCTCGGCGTCCAGCACGAGGTCGTTGCGCTCGAACAGGCGCGCGATGCACGTCTTGTGCAGCTTCATCTTCAGGTTGCCGATGGCGAGCGCCCCGAAACACCGCACGCCGTCCTTCGTGACGCCGTCATCCATCACGTCGACGCCTTCGATCCCGAGCGGGGGGACGGCGTTCACGTCGGCGACCACCTTGAGGCCGGGCTGGTTGGCCCACGCCTGCTTGGGAACCAGCATGACGCCGGCCGGGCCCGCATTGAGCAGCAAGGTGGCGCGCTCGCAGGCGCGGCTCGCCTGGCCCGCATCCGACATCGTAATCGCCTGCACCGTCCCGCCGAAGCGCTTCACCACCAGCTCGCGCGCCCGCTCACCCGCCTCGGGCTTACGGGACGTGATGACCACCTCCGCTCCCGCTCGCGCGAACAGCCCCGCCGCCCGGATCCCCACCGGTCCGGTCCCGGCGACGATGAGGACGCGCTGGCCGCGCACGTCGCCCGCGGCCTGGACCATCTTCTCCACCGCCGCCACGGCCGTCGTGTTGGAGCCATTCGAGTCCAGCATGAGCGAGACGCGGAACGGGCCGAAGAATGCCTGCTGCGCCGCGGCGAGGAGCCGCTCTCCCGCCGCCATGTCCGCCCCGCCGATGAACGTGGCCGTGTCTTTCAGGTCTTTCGGTCCACGCGTGAAGATGCAGCCGTGCATCAGGTCGCGGGCGTCCGCCTCGACGATGCCCCCGTAGCTCATCACCTCGTCGGCGCCGCCGTCGTACGCCACTACCCGGTCGAACACGCTCGGCAGCCGCGAGCTGTCGAGCTGCAGCAGAAGCTTGCGCATCAGGGGTCGGGCTCCAAGGCTCGGACAGGGAGAAAACGGTCGAGGGGCGGCAACGCCACCGCCCCCCGGACCTGAGCTTCCGGCGATCGCCGGGGCGTCAGCTCTTGTCGGCTCCGCCCGCGAACGGGTGGGTGGCGGTCTTGGCGCCCGAGATGACCGCGTCGACCCGAGGCTGGCCCTTCAGGGCCCGCTCGATCGATTCCTTCACCGCCCGGTAGTTGAAGTCGAAGATCTTCTTGTCGTTCTTCGCCTGCCAGTGGATGAAGACGCCCACCAGGATGCAGTAGTCGTCCACCTTGTCGCGCGGGATCACGCCCGACGACACGCTGTCGACCACCGCGCGCGCGACCGCCGCCTGCGCCGGGCCGAACATCTGAACGGCCTGCGTGGCGTTCTTGAGGGTGACCTTGTTGAAGAGGAGCGTGTCCGGCTTGGCCGGCAGGTTGGGCGTGACGACGGCGAGCAGCTTGGTGAAACCGTCGGTGTTGTTGGACAACGTGTTGACGAATGCCTGCCCCGCATGGCCCGACTTCGACCCGATGATCAGATCGATGTGGGCGACCTCATTCCCGTCCCCTACCAGCGACTCGCCGATGAAGAAATCCGCTGCCATAACGACCTCCCGATCCGGATGGGTGCACGAAAGTTCTGCTGCCGGTGTCACGAATGCGGCGTTGAGAGCGGCGTGGCTGAGGGGCCAGAGGACCACGCGGTCCCGACTTTGCGGGTAGCTCCTTACGGAACCGTATCGATGGGGAGCTAACCTGCCCGCGGGGTAGAGCGGTGTCAAGACCGTGCCGGAAGCCGGGCATTGGAACGTTTTCGGGCGCTACTCGGGTGCCGCCCCGCCCGTCGCCACCCGCCACACCTCGTCGGCGAGCCACTCGAGCCGCTGCTGGGAGTAATCGAGCTCCGTGGGGGTCATCTGTTTGGCGCGCCGCGCGATCTCGCGCGAGTGGACGAGCAGCTCGTCCAGCACTTCCCGCAGCGGCCGGTTGCTGCGCCGCTCCGCCTTCGGGCGCGGGCTCACGCGGTCTGGATCCCGAGCGCGCGGTCGTCCGCCTTGCGGAACTCCTGCGCCGCGGCGCGCAGCGTCGAGGCGATGCCCCGCTCGGCGAGGTAGTTCTCCACCAGGCGAAAGCCGAGGTAATACCCGGCCCGCTCCGGCAGCACCTTCCCGCCCATCAGCCGGGCCGCCGGCGTCATCCCGCCCGATAGGAAACGCAGCCGCAACCCCAGCCCGCTCTGGTCGAGCACGGGGGCACTGACCCGGCGGAGGAAGGCGTCGAGCTCCCGGATGCGCCGGTACTGTCGGCGCGTATACCCGAAGTACTCCCACGGCTCGAGCCCCGGGGCGACCGCCTGCGCCGCGGCGACGGCCGCGCCTTCGTTGACCAGCAGCTCTCGCAAGCTGGCTCGGCTCCCCGTGTCCCAGTAGTCGTAGTGGCCCCGCAGGTCGGCGACCAGCCGCCGCAGGTCGGCCCGGCTGGTGGGCGATGTGTACCGCACGGCGTGCGCCGTCTCGTGCGCGACCCACAGGGGCAGGAGATGCGGGGCGAGCCCCATGCCGTACGTCTGCGGGTTCGCCCGGCCCGTGAAGTGCTCGAGGCACAGGAATGCGATGCCCCGTCCGCCCACCACCAGCTCGCCGGCGTTCGCCGCGCCCACGCCGACCATCAGGTAGAGGTCCACGGGACAGTCCGCCTCGAACCGCTCGAGCGCGCGCTGCAACGCGTCCTCCGCGATCGACACGACGTCGACATCCGCGAGCAGCCGCTTCAGATCCGCACGGTCCGCCCCCAGCGCCGCCGCGATCACCTGCTCGGCGTGCGGTGACCCGGGGTCGAGCACGTAGTTGTGCCAGTAGCTCGCGAGGACCGGCCGGTGCCGGTCGAGGTACTCGTGGTATGCCGCGGCGGGATCGGGCGCGGCCAGGACCGCCAGGAATTCCGGGACGAGGTTGACGAGCATGGAGCGGCCGGCCCCAATTTGGGAAGCCGCCCCGCGGGAGACAAGCGTGCTCAGCGGACCGTGAGCTCGACCGCCACCGAATCCGACTTGACATTTCGCATGACGTCGATCACGCCCAGCGACACCGGCCCTCAGGCCTTGTCGCGCATCTTCCGGCTCATGTCGGCGAGGAATTTCCGTTCGGCGGGGGTGAGGCTTTCGATACCACGCGCCGAGATCTTGTCGAGCACGCGGTCGATCTCCGCCTGTGCCGCATCGCGCGGTGGGCGACGTGGCTTGAGGCCGGCGTCTCCGGCCCGGGCGACCCGGCCCGGATGGACCAGCACGCTCGGTTGCGCCGCGCGCCGCAGATGCCGCTCGGCGCGCGCGAGCCGCCAGTCGGCGACCTTCAAATAGAGAAACCCCGCCCCGAAGCCGCCGAGATGGGCCAGGTGCGACACCTTGTCGATCGGCGGAAAGATGGCCAACGCCAACGAGACCGCGACGGCAAAGGTGACGAGCCATTTGGCGGGGATCGGCTCGGGCAGCGGGAACACGTAGATCGGCCGGTCCGGCGCGGCCCACGCGAACGCCAGCAGCACACCGTACACTGCGGCCGACGCCCCGATCACCAGCTCGACCGGGCGGAACTGCATCAGCACGAACGACAATACGGCGCCGCCGAGGCCGCACAGCAGGTAGTACCCGAGGAACGGGCCGCCCCCCATCCGCTCTTCCACCTCCGGCCCGAACACGTACAACGCGAGCAGGTTGAACGCCAGGTGCAGCGGCCCGCCGTGCAGGAACATGTACGTGAGGAACGTCCAGGGCTGCGCCAGGGCGCGCAGCGGCACGAACCCGAACGTGGTGAGGAAGCGCGGGTCGACGAAGATCGTCATCTGAAAGAGAAAGACGACCAGATTGGCGACGAACAGCCGTCGCACCCAGGGAGTCATGCCGAACATTCGCTGCGGGCCCATCTACCCTCGGCGCCTCTCGCGTCTAGCTTGTTATTCCCCCGCGCCCACTCCCCGGGTTCCCCGCCAACCGGCAGATACGCTCGCACAATTCGGCAAACTCGATCCCGGCGGCCCGTGCGGCCTGCGGGAGCAGGCTCGTCCCCGTCATTCCGGGGAGGGTGTTCGCCTCCAAGCAAAAGATGTCCCCGTCCGCCGTCAACCGGAAGTCAACCCGCGAGTATCCCCCGAGCTTGAGCGAGCGGTGCGCCGCCAGCGCGAGCTCCTGCAGCTGGCGCGCCGGCTTCGGATCGAGCTTCGCCGGGAAGATCTCCTCCGACATCCCGGGCGTGTACTTGCACTCGTAGTCGAACAGCTCGTGCTTGGGGATGATCTCCCCCACCGGCAGGGGCACCTCGCCGAGCACGCCCACCGTGAGCTCCCGTCCCGCGATGAACTGCTCGACCATCACCTCGGCGTCGTAGCTGCGCGCCGCCTCCACGGCGGCGTCCAGGCTCTTGGCGTTCCTGACGAGCGTCATTCCCACGGACGAGCCCATCCGCGAGGGTTTGACGATCACCGGCCACCCCAACGCCGTGGTCACGTCCTCGGCGGCGACCGGGGTCATGAACCAGGCGGGCACCGGCACGCCGGCAGCCCGGAACAAGCGCTTGGACAGGTCCTTGTCCATCGCCAGGGCGCTGGCGAGCGCCCCGCTCCCGGTGTACGGCACGCCGATCACGTCCAGGATCGCCTGGAGCGTGCCCCCCTCACCCCGACCCGCGTGGAGGCAGAGGAACAGCACGTCCGCCCCCGTCACCTCGGGGCTAGCCGCGAGGCCGTTGGACAGAAACGCCCGCTCCCGCTCGTCGAGCTCGGGCACCGGCGGCGGCTCCCGGCCCACCGCGCTGGTCAAGAGGCGCGCCTCGTCGGTGCGTGTGAGGGGCCCCGAGGCGGTGTCGACCACTGCGACGGCGTGGCCCCGCTGTCGCAGGGCCGCGACGATCTGGGCGGCACCCGCGAACGCGACGGCGCGCTCCGCGGTCGCGCCGCCCGTGAGCACGGTGACCCGCATCAGCGGATGCCGGCCAGCTGATGGAGCACGTCGTAGCGCGTGACGATGCCGGCGATCTTGCCGTCGCGCCGCACCAGGGCCGCCGGTGTCTCACGCGACAGCAGCGCGGTGAGGCGTTCGACGGGTAGATCCGCGTCCACGACGGGGAATGGCCCGTCCATCACCTCCTGGACGGCCTGGTCGAGCGTGGCGGGCTGTTCCAGCGCCTTGGCCATGAGCGCCGGCTCGGACACCGCGCCCACGCCGTCGCCGCCGTCGAGCACCGGGAGCTGGGACACATTGTACGTGCTCATGAGATTGAGCGCCTGACGCACCGTGGTCGTCGGCGCGACGGAGATGAGGGGCGGTGCTCCAGAGTTCTTCGCCTCGAGCACGCGCGCCACCGTGACGCGCTCGGTCTCGAGGATCTGATTCTCCCGCAGCCATTCGTCGTTGTAGACCTTGGAGAGGTAGCGCTCACCGGTGTCGCACAGCACCGTGACGACGAGCGCCTGCGGATCATCCACGCGCCGCGCCACCTCGAGCGCCGCGACGAGGTTCACGCCGGTCGACCCGCCGCAGAACAGCCCCTCTTCCTTGGCGAGCCGGCGGACCGAGAGGATGGCGTCCTTGTCGGGCACCGTGATCCACTCGTCGATCACGTCCCAGTGCAGCGACGTCGGGATCTTGTCGCCGCCGATCCCCTCGACCTTGTACGGGTGCCCCTCGGTCTTCTGGCGCGTGCGCGCGTACTCCGTGTAGATCGAGCCCAGCGGGTCGCCCGCCACGACCCAGACTTTCGGATTCCGCTCCTTGAGAAAGCGGCCCGCCCCGCTCACGGTCCCGCCCGTGCCCGGCGCGCAGACGAAATGGGTGATCTTGCCGGCGGTCTGCTGCCAGATTTCCGGTCCCGTCGTGCGGTAATGGACCTCCGGGTTCACGGGGTTGTAGTGCTGATCGGCGAAGATCGCGTTGGGATGGGCGGCGGCGATGGCGCGGCCCTTCATGATGTAGTTCTCGGGGTGATCGGGCGGCACCGCCGTCGGCGTGATGATGACCTCGGCCCCGAGGGCGCGCAGCAGGCGGGCTTTCTCTTGCGACATCTTGTCCGGCATCGTGAAGATGCAGCGGTAGCCCTTCACCGCGGCCGCGAGCGCGAGCCCCACGCCCGTGTTCCCCGACGTCGCTTCGACGATCAACCCGCCGGGCCGGAGCCGACCCTCACGCTCCGCCGCCTCGATCATGGCGAGGCCGATGCGGTCCTTCACCGAGCCCCCCGGGTTGAAGAACTCCGCCTTGGCGTACAGCGGCGTGCGGATACCCTGCGTCAGCTTGTTGAGGCGGATCAACGGCGTCCAGCCGATCGTCTCGAGGACGTTAGCGTACGGCTCAGTGTGCGCCGGCACCGCTATCCGCTTTCGCCTTGCTCGTGTCTCGTCGCACGCCGCTCGTATCACGCGGCGCCGCGATGGTGTCGCGCAGCACGCCGGCGCTGTCCGGTCGAGCGCGGGGGGGAATCGGGGGAAACATGACTGGTGGCGGGCGCGGGGTCGGACGCCGGGCGCCGCTCGTATCCGGTTTCGCCTTCCCGGCTGTGCCGCCGCTCGCGGGGCGGCGGAACTCGATCGGCTGCAGAAAGGCCGTCGCGACGGCGAGCCCACGCCGGCGAGCCGGGGCGAAACGCAGCTTCCTCGCGCCTGCGAGCGCCGCCGAATCGAGCCCCGAATAGCCGCTCGACTCGGCGACCTTGCTCGACTCCGGTGCGAGCCGGCCTACCGAGTCGACGAACAGGCGGAGCACCACATCGCCTTCGACTTTCTGGTCGTACAGCCGCGGCGGATACTGGATCGGCGAGTCCGGGTTGATCGGGACCGGCGGCTCCTGGTCCGGGGGCGTGGCGGCCGCTCCCCCGCCGGTCGCGGCCTCCTCCGGCGGAGGTGCCGGCTTGCCACAGCCGGCGGCGGCGAGCCCGACCGCGCCCACGAGCGCGAGCCAGCTTCTCATGACGCCTCCTCGAGTCGTTTCTTCCATGCCGCGAGGCGATTGAGCGCGTCGAGCGGCGACAAGGCGTTCACGTCCAGCCGGTCGAGCTCGGCGACCAGCGGGTGCGTTCCCGGCGCGAACAGGGCGAGCTGCTGCGCGTCGGGAGCGGGGGGCGGGGGTTGGCGCGCCACGTGGTGGCCGGCCTCGAGCAGCTTGAGCACTTCCCAGGCGCGTCCCACGACCGCGCCGGGGAGCCCCGCCAGCTGCCCCACATGAATGCCGTAGGAGCGATCAGCTCCGCCGGGCTCGAGCCGGTGCAGGAACACGATCTCGTCCCCTGCCTCCCGGACGGCCACGTTGAAGTTGCGCGCGTGCGCGAGCTCCTCGGTGAGCTGGGTGAGCTCGTGATAGTGCGTCGCGAAGATGGTCTTGCAGCCGACCACGTTGTGCAGGTGTTCCGTGACCGCCCACGCGATCGCCACGCCGTCGTAGGTCGACGTGCCGCGGCCAATCTCATCGAGCAACACGAGGCTCCGGGCGGTCGCGCCATGGAGGATCGCGCTCGTCTCGCTCATCTCCACCATGAAGGTGGACTGGCCGCGCACCAGGTTGTCGGACGCCCCGACCCGCGTGAACAACCGGTCCACCACGCCGATCACCGCCCGTCGGGCAGGCACGAAGGAGCCCACCTGCGCGAGCAGCACGCACAAGCCGACCTGGCGGAGCAGGGTGGATTTTCCCGCCATGTTCGGCCCAGTCAGGAGGATCACCCGACCCCCCTCGTCGAGCCGCACATCGTTCGGGATGAAGGCCTCACGCGCCATCATCCGCTCCACCACCGGGTGACGGCTCGCTTCCAGCTCGATCGTGAAACCGGCGGTCACCTCGGGCCGGACGTACGCGTCCCGGTGCGCGAGGTCGGCGAGCCCGCTCCACACGTCCAGCTCGGCGACGATCCCGGCGGTCGTCTGCACCCGGGCGACCGCGTCCGCGACGCGAGTCCGCAACGCATCGACCAGCTCCGCTTCGCGCACTGCGATCCGTTCCTCGGCCCCGAGCACTTTCGCTTCGTATTGCTTGAGCTCCGGGGTCACGAACCGCTCGGCGCCGGAGAGCGTCTGACGCCGTTCGTAGTCGGGCGGCACGCGATCCTTGTGCGGGTTCGTGACCTCGATGTAGTAGCCGAAGACCTTGTTGAACCCGACCTTGAGGGAAGGGATCGCGGTGCGCTCCCGCTCGCGCGCCTGGAGCGAGGCGATGTACTGCTTCCCGCCGTCGCGCGCGTCTTTGAGCTCGTCCAGCTCGCGATCGTAGCCCGGGCGGATGGCGTCGCCGTCCGCCGCCTGCGCGGGTGGCCGCTCGACCAGCGCACGGGCGAGCTCCTCCCCCAAATCGGCCAGCAGATCGAAATGCTCGGCTGCCTGCTCGAGCGCCGCAGCCCGCCCCCGCGCCTCGAGCCCGTCCAGCGCCGAGCGGACGTCGGGCAGTCGCGCGATCGAGTCGCGCAGCGCCCCCAGCTCGCGGGGCGTCGCGCGACCAAGCGCCGCGCGGCCGGCGAGCCGCTCCAGGTCCCGTACGCCGTCCAGCGCTTCCCGAACCCGGTCGCGGCCTCGCGGGTCGCGCACCAGCACCTCCACCGCATCGAGCCGCGCGTTGATCGCCCCCGGGTCGACGAGCGGCGCCAGCAGCCACCGGCGCAGCAGGCGCGCGCCCATCGACGTCATCGTCCGGTCGAGCACCTCGAGTACGGTCGTTCCCGTGACCCCCCCATCCGGGCGCAGCGACTCCACCAGCTCGAGGTTGCGGCGCGTCATGTCGTCGAGCGGCAGCACGGCGCCGCGCCGCACCACCCGAGGGCGCGCCAGATGCGGGAGCCCCCCCGGCTTGAGCTCCCGCGCGTACCGGAGCAGCGCTCCCGCGGCACCGACCGCGGCCCGGTCCCCCGGCTCAACGCCGAGCCCGTCGAGTGACGCGAGTCGGAACGTGCGCGCGAGATCCTCGCGGGCCAGCTCCGGATCGAATTCCCACGCTTCCCGCTCGGTGACCGTGCAGGCGCCGCGCCCGGGTGACAGGGTGAGCTCGCAGCCTGCGGGGAGCACGACCTCAGGCGCCTCGTAACGGGCGAGGGCACTCGCCAGGTCCTCGATCGACACCGTTTCGAGCGCCAGCTCGCCCGTGCTCAAGTCCAGCGCGGCCAGTCCCGGTGCGGGGCCGCGCGGGTCGAGCGCCACGAGGAAGTTGTTGCGCTTGCGCTCGAGCCAATCCTCGGCGAGCACCGTCCCGGGGGTGATCGTCTCCACCACTTCGCGACGCACCAGCCCCTTGGCGAGCTTGGGGTCCTCGACCTGTTCGCAGATCGCGACCCGGTGCCCCTTGGCAATCAGGCGCCGCAGGTACTCGGTCCCCGCTTTGACCGGTACGCCGGCGAGCGGCACCTCTGCCGCCCCACCGTTGTTGCGCGACGTGAGCGTGAGACCGAGCTCGCGGGCGGCGAGTCGGGCGTCGTCTTCGAACATCTCGTAGAAGTCGCCCATCCGGAAGAACAGAATGGTTTGCGGGTACCGCGCCTTGATCTCGCGGTACTGCTGCATGAGTGGCGTGTCGGCTTCGACCCGCGGGGTCACGGCTCCTCCACCACGAACGGCTGTCCGCCGATGCGAGTCTTGAGCCGGCGCTGCACCTGCTGCGCCTCGTCTCGCGTGGCGTATCGTCCCACCCGCACTTTGAAGAGCCCGCTCGTATCGCGCACGACGCGAGCGTCGAACCCCATCACCTTGAGGCGGGTCAACATGTCGTCGACCGTAGCCGCGCTCTTCACGGCGAGCACCTGGACGGCATACGCGCCGGCGTTGGACGCGGCCTTCGGTTGACTCTCGGCGACCGCGGACGTAGCGGTGGGCGTGACGTTCGTGCAACGTGCGGCGTAGAAGCTCACCTGGTTCTTGAACTCCACATCGGCCCCCCCCCCGGGACCGGCCAGCGCCTCCTGAATCAGAGGGCAGCCGTGCGCGTCGTCCTTGAGATCAAAGTAGGCCCGGGCCCCCCAGAAGTCGGCGCGTGGCTTGAGCGGCGAATCAGGGTAGTCGCGCCGCAGCCGCTCCGCCGCCTGCACCGTCGCCGCGGGGTCGCCCTGTGCGAAATAGAGCTGTGTGAGGAGCACCAGCGCCGAGTCTGCCCACACCGAGCGGCCATACTCCACCACCACCCGCTGCAGATTGGTGGCGGCGGCCACGGCGTCGTGGGCGATGCGCGCGGCGGTGAACAGCGCCCCGGGGTAGAGCGAATCCTGCGGTGACAGGCTGGCGAGCAGCCGGCGCATCATCGCGCGGCCGGAGTCCGGGCGGGTCTGGGCGATGCGAAGCGCGGCGGCGCGGACGGAGTCGGTTTGAGCGGAGAGGCGGATCCACGGATACCCGGATAGTACCAGCGCTGCCCCTAGACTAACCGCCCATCCGCCTATCCGTCTAACGACGATCACGCTGCCTCCCGCTGCAGCACGCCTAATGCGAGCACCAACTGCACCAGAATTCCCCGTTCGTCGGTGAGGGTGGTCGACTTGAGAGCGCGATCGGCATCGAGCGCGAGGCGCAGCGCTGCGCGGAGCGACGCGGCGCTCCAGTGCGTGGCCCAGCTCGCCCAGCGTGCCGCCGTCTGCTCCCAGCTCCCCAGGCCGAACGGTCGCGCGGCGCGCAGCTGGCCGAGCAGGGCGGCCGCGAGGCGGCCAGGCGGGGTACCCCGGTCAAGCTCGGCGCGGCCGAGGGCCGTGCCAAGCAGCGCCGTGCCGAGCGCCATGAGAATGCGCACGCCGGTCATCCCCGCTTGCTCGAGCACGGGCTCGATGAGCCGTGCCGCCGCGGCGGCCCGCCGCTCGAGCGCAGCGTCGATCAGGTCTTGAAGCGTCTGGCCCGGTCGGGCGCCGACGAGCGCGGCGACATCCTCCCGCGTCGCCCCCCCGCCGCTCGTTCGCCCTGCCACGACCGCTGCCAGCTTCTCGAGCTCCCCCGCGAGCGCCCCGAGGTCGTTGCCCACCGTCTGGACGAGGAGTTCCGCCGCGTCCGGCTCGAGCGTGAGCTGCAGCTGCTTCGCCCGGTGGGCCACCCACTTGTGCACCCGCGGAGCCGGCAGCGGCTCGATCGCCACGGTTGTGGCCGACCGCGCCAGCTCGGCATCCGGAGGTTCGCCCGCCCCCTGCACGAGGATCAGGAGCGTCGTCGGGTTGGGGGCCTGAAGGTAGCGCACCAGCGCCTGGCGGACCTTGGAGGTTTTCCGGACGTTTTCGACTCCGCGGAGCACCACGACCCGGACGGCGGCGAGCAGCGGCGGCGTGTTCACCAGGCTGTGAAACGCCTCGGCGTCTAGCTCGCCCGCGCTGCGTTGGTCGAAGTTGAAGTCCCGCGCCCCGGCATCGAGCACGCGGTCGACGAGCGCCTGAACGGCTTCGTCCTTGAGGACGTATTCGTCGCCGTGGAGATAGTACACCGCGTCGGGCGCCGCTTCGCCTTTCCCCGCCCCCCGCTCGTCCCGCCCCCCCTGCTTGAGGCTCCGGAGCAGCGCATCGAAGGTGAGAGCCCCCATATCGGCCGGAAGTTACCGCAGCCAGGGGCCCGGAGAAAGGTCGGGGCACGGCGTGCCGTGCCCTGAGTGCAGCGGATCGAAAAAACGCCTAACGGCCGGCGCTGGCGGGCTCGACGAGCGCCGTGCCGTACGGGCTCGGATTGCCCGTCACCACGCTCGCGCGCGGGTCTTGGAACGAGACGAAGGGCACGCCCGCATGTGCGACCGGCTTGGGGAATGAGACCGGGGGCAGGACCGGCGCCCGCGCCACTGGGGGCCGTCGCACCCCTTCGAGGGCCAGCAACGCCAGAGCGGCCGCGACGAATAGCGCTGCCGCTATCCCTGCGCTCGCCGGAACCTGGACCAGCGCGCGGCGCTCCTGCGCCAGACGCGCTTCGAGCCGGCGCCGGAACTCGGGCGACGGCTCGATCGTCTCCACCGTCTGGAGGGCGCGCACGCCCCGGCGCACTGCCGCGTCATAGCGGCGACAGGCCGGGCAACTCGCGAGATGACGTTCAAAACGCCGCAGCTCTCGCGGGGCGGTGATCAACCCGTCGCGAAAGTCGGTATACCGGTCGAGGAGCTCGGCACACGTCATGGCGGCTATGTTGTACCGTGGCAAGCGCCGGCGAGTTCCGCCGACCTATTCGAGCAGGGGCTCGATTAGCTGCGCGAAGCTGTTGCGTGCCCGGTTGAGGCGGCTCTTTACCGTGCCCAGGTTGCAACCGGTGATATCGGCGATCTCGGCGTAGCTCTTCCCTTCGAGCTCACGCAGCACGAAGACGGCGCGGTGGTGGGTGGGGAGCTGCCCGACGCACTGATCCACCGCTTCCTTGAGGTAGCGCTTGCGGTACAGATCGTCCGGCCGGGCGGTCGCGTCCTCGAACTGGAGCGGCCGGTGGTCGGCCTCCCAGTGTTTTTTGATCGTCTGGAACAGGACGAGCGGGTTGCGACTGCGGTTGCGGAGCTCGTTCTTGGCCAGGTTCGAGGCGATCGTATAGATCCAGGTGGAGAACTTCTTCGTCTGGTCGAAACGGTGCAGATGGCGGAAGACCCGGATGAATACCTCCTGCACCAGGTCCTCGGCCCGCTCACGGTCCCCGATCGTGCGGTTGATGAAGTTGAGCAGTCGGGTCTGGTAGCGGTCGACGAGCGCACCGAACGCCTGGGCGTCGCCCGCCAGGTGCTCGAGCACGAGCCGGCCGTCGTCCAGCTCGTGGAGCGCCTCGCGCTCCCGCGCGCGCGGGGTGGTCGGGGCTGGGGTCTTCTGTTTGAGGGCAACTCGCATGGCACTGGCTCCGTTGTTTCATCTCGAAACGTCCCGGACCTGCGCGAGAATCGCTCGGTTGTGCTCAGGCTTTACGGCACGAACCGTACCCGTTCCAGCGTGCTCCCATCAAGTCTTACGACGGCAAGGCCTTCGCGCTCGACGTCGGCCCGGCGCCACGTGGTGAATATCGTCCACCTGAGGAGACATCGCAACGTGACGCCCGCGTCACAGGTCCAACCGAAACTGCGCCATATAAAGGATAGCCACCATCGTCTTGGCGTCACGGATCTCGCCATCGCGAATACCTGCAAGAACTTCGGAGAGGGATTTGGGGACCACCTCGATGAACTCGTCGCGCTCCGGCGCCGCCGTGCCCCTGCCCAAGCCGCTGGCCATGAACAGGTGGATGACCTCGTTCGTGAACCCCGGCGTCGTCAGGATTGCGCTGAGTCGCTCGAGCCGCTCGGCGGTGACGCCGGTTTCCTCGAGCAGCTCACGCCGCGCGCAGGCGTCGGGCGCTTCGCCCGAGTCGAGGGTGCCGGCCGGGATCTCCCACAGGGGGCCGCCTGCGGCGTAGCGGTACTGCTTGATCATCAGGATCGTTGGATCGGAGCCCTTGGGGTCGGTGAGACATGGCACCACGGCCGCGGCACCGGGATGGCGAATCACCTCGAGTTCCCCCGTGGAGCCGTCAGGAAAGCGTATGGTGTCCACGTCGAGTCTCACGACCCTGCCTGAGTAAACCCGGCGGGTTGCGAGTTGCATGGAGCGTCCTCAGCGGTTGAAGAGCCAGGTAACGGGGACTTTGAATCCTTCGGCGAAGAAGTACGCCGCGTTGCGGCGCGGGTTAGCGCGGATCGGTGAATTGGGCGCCGGGGATGTGAAGGGCACGAGCGCGAGCCGGGTCGCGATGATCTGGAGCCGGAGCATGTGAAACCCGTCTGAGACGAGCAGTACGCGACGGCTATCCCGACCCTTGAACCAGTGCGCCACGCCGTCGAGCGAGGTGGACGTGCTGGTGCCGGCGGGGAGGGCCAGCACGGCCGCTTCCGGGAGGCCCGCTTTGACCAGGTACCGGCGGCCCACCTCGGCCTCGCTGAGCGTATCGCCCGTGCCGACGCCCCCCGTCACCAACACCACCGGTGCGAGCCCGCGTTGGTACAGCGCGGCCGCATGGTCCAGCCGCGCGCGGAACACGGGCGAGGGCCGACCGTTGTACTGCGCGGCCCCGAGCACGACGATCGCGTCGGAGGTCGTCGCCTGGTCGCGGGACGCGGCCAGCGCGGCCGCCACGACGACCGCGGCCCAGCCCAGGGCCAATGCGATCGCCAGCACGAGCCCCCCCGCGAGCTTCCGGGGCAGGGTCCAGAAGGGCATGCGGGGAATATACGGGGGGCTTACCGACCTTCCGTCAGGATCTCCTCAAACAGCGCGAGGGCGCGCGGATCGTCGGACTGACCCAGCCAGAACAGGGCCTTCTTGCGCACTCCTGGACTGGGGTGGGTGCGGGCGACGCGGATCAGCGCCGGCACGCCTTGGTCACGCGGCTGTTGGGACAACGCGAACACGGCGCTTTCCTTTACCTCGAGCGCCACCGTGGTGTCGTCCAGCAATTCCGTGAGACCGCGCGTCGCCGCCTCCCCGGCCGCCTGGCCGAGCCAGAACACCGCCGAGCGCCGCGTGTCACGCGCAACGGTGGCCGTGCGGGCGAGGCGCAGCAGATCGGGCCAGACGGTCACGCTGTCCGCCAGAACAGCGGGGAAGACGGCGTCGTGTGCGACGTCGCCGGCGGCGCGCGCCGCGACGTCGAGGAAGTACCGAGCCGCAGTGGCGGCAGAGACGGTTCCGAGGTCCGTAACGCCCGCGCCGGCGGACCGCCAGGAGCCGCCCACGTACACCCGCAGGCGTGTGACCTGGCCGCCGCGCTTCTGGAGCGCGACGCGCGCCGGCCCCGGCTCGCACGGGCAGCCCGCGTCGTCGTCGGAGTAGGTACCGACCGACACCCGATGCCGGCCGCACCAGCCGTCTTCGCAATCGAACGAGATGTTGTTGCGGCCGTTGCCGCACACGCCGGGGCGGGTGGCGTAGGAGAGCCGGACTTCGCCGTCGGGCGCAGCCGCGACACGGTCGGGCAGGCCACCCTGCAGGGCGAGCGCCACGGCCAGCGAGGCGATCATTGGTTGATGATCTCTAGAAGGACCTGCGCGGCACGCGGGTCGTGCGACTGGCCGAGCCAGAAGATCGCCTTCTTGCGAAGCTCCTTGTCCTGCTCGGTCTTGGCGATCTTGATCAGCGCGTCCAACGCCGCCGCTTCGTGGCGCTGGGAGTACACGAAGATCAGCTGCTCTTTCATCTCGCGGTTCTGCATGCGGTCGTACAGTCCCGCCAGCTGCGCCAAGTCGACACCGGTTTGACCGGCCCAGAAGAGCGCCTTCTTCCGCTGCTCGATCGGCTCGCGCTCGTTCACGGCGATGTCCATCATCCAGCGCATGTTCTCCGCGTCTTTCATCTGCGCGAGCGAGACGATCACCTTCTCCTTCAAGTCGTCCTCGGTCAGCTTCGCGTAGAGGCCCCGCAAGAAGGCGGCGTTCTCGGCCGAGTGCCGCTGCCCCAGCCAGAAGATCGCTTTCTCCCGTACTTCAGAGGGGGCGTCCGAGCGCTCGGCGTACACACGGAGAATGTCGGCGGCCTTCGGGCTGTGCTGCTGCGACAGGGCGAAGATCGCCTTCTCCTGCAGCTCCTGATCGCCGGACGTCTTGAGGATCGAGTCGAGCATTCCCACCGCGCGCTCGGTCGGCACCTGGGAGAGCCAGAACACCGCCTGCTGGCGCACCTCCGAGTCCGGGTCGTGCTGGGCGGCGTCGAGCAGGATGTCCTCGGTCTCGGCGGTTCGCTTCTGTGACACGAGGAACACCGCCTTGCGGCGCAGCACGGTGGAGCACGCGTCGCGGCGCGCCAGCACCTTGCGCAGGATCGGCAGGGCATTGGCGGCGTCCATCTGCAGCAGACCGTTGAGCGCCGCGACGCGCATATCGTCGTCATCGTCGTCGCTCAAGCAGCCCTTGGTGCGCGTGCTGTCCGTCCCGGCCGGCGGCTCTGCGTGCGCGCTGACCCAGCGGTGCGCTTCCTCGTCGCCCTGCTTGGCGAGCGCCGTCTGGATGCGCGCGAGCAGCGCGTCTCCGTCCCGCAGCGTCGCCGCTTTGGGATAGCGCCGCTGCTGGGTGACGAGCAGGCTGCGCGCGCGGCCCAGGTCGTCGTTCTTGTAGAGCGCGAACGCGGCCCAATAGAGGGCGTCACCCGCGCGCGTCGAGTTGGGATAGCGGCGGGTAAGATCGCCGTAGAGATTCGCGGCGCTGGAGTAGTCTCCGCGGTTGAACGCTTGCCGCGCCGCCCGCCACAAAGAATCGGTCGGGTCCTGATCGTCCGATGCCCCGAACCCCGCGATTTCTTCGAACCCCTCCAGCGCCTCGAATCCCTCCAGTGCTGCGAAGCCCTGAAGCCCTTCGAGTCCTGCCAGTCCCTCGAGCCCCTCGAGCCCGGCGAGTCCTGCGAGGCCGTCGAGTCCCTGCAGGGCTTGCAGCGCGTCGAATTGCCCGACGAGCTCGAGCGGCGGCGTGGCGGGGGTCGCCGGCCGCTGGATTGCCATGACGGCCGCCAACACCAGCTGCATCGCGTGCATCACAGTGCTCCTTGCGTGCGCACGGGGCCAGGGCCGGCGGGGTTCGCCGTCCGCAGCCGCAGCAGCACGCTGCGTTGTTCGAGTCCCTGGTTGATCGCCTGCACATCGTCCCTGCCACCGCTCGCCGGGAGCTGAGCGATTTGCGCCAGCACCAGCTCCAGGTCCTCGAGCAGGCCCTTCAACCGCGCGTCCTGCGCTGCCGGCGAGTCGAGCATCAAGCGCGTCGTGCCCAGGAGGTCGCGGGCTTGCCGCGCGAACTGCGCGTCCGGCTGGCCCGACCGGGCTTCGGAGCGAAACCCCGTCAGCAGCGCCTCGGTGCGCGTCAAGTACTGCGCCGCTGCAACCTGGTACGCGAGCCCGCCCTGGTCGCCGCCTGCGCCCGCCACCACGACGGGCTGGCTCGCGCCCGGCGGGCGCGCCGTCCAGCGCCCGATCCCGACGCCCAGCGCGAGCACGGCGGCGATGCCGACGCCCCAGCGGACCCAGGGGCTGGTGATGATCACGCGACGGCGGCGCCGTGCCTCGCGCACGGTCGCGATCCGCCGCCACAGCTCCTCGCGCGGCGTCTCCGGCGGGCGGTGATAGTCCTGCGCCGCCTGCCGCACAAACCGTTCGAACCGGTCTTCAGTCATGACACCCACTCTCCTGCGAAGTCCGCCAATGCCTCGCGCAACCTGGCGCGGGCGCGCGACAACTGCGCCTTCGAAGTTCCCGTCTCGATGCCGAGTGCCACACCGATCTCCTCGTGCGTATAGCCCTCGACGTCGTGCATCACAAACACGGTGCGGTACCCGTCCGGCAAGCCGTCGATCGCCCCGGCGAGCCGCCGCTTCAGGTCCGGCTCGGCCCGCCGCCCGGGGCGCGAAACGTCGCTCGCCTCCGTAAGGTCGGTCTCGCGCCGTCGGAACCGATTCACCTTCCGGAGCCCGTTGAGCACCACCGAGGTGGTGATCGCGTGCAGCCAGGTCGAGAGCCGCGCCTCGCCCCGGAAGGAGTCGAGCCGCTCGAACGCGCGCACGAACGTGTCCTGGGTGAATTCCCGAGCCAGCTCGTCGTCACCCGCGAGCCGATACGCCAGCCGGTATACGCGATCGACGTGCGCGTCGTATAGTGCCCGCTCCGCGGCGCCGTCCCCGGCGCGGACTCTGGCAATCAGTTCGCGTTCGTCCACCGGGCTCCGCAGCGGGGGTGACGGTTAACCCTGTGACACAGGGGGGCTTGAAAGGGTTGCGCGGGGAGGGGGGAGGGGGGAGGACGTAGCCGGCGGTAGGGGCGGCGCTCCTACCGCAGCAGCACCTGCATGCCGATCCCGCCTAGGAGAGCGAGTAAGAACGACGCCAGCGTGCCGATCAGGAAATACTCGGCGAACTCGCGGTCCTCCAAGGCTTTAAAGCGAGCGAGTGACTTGGCGGCGATGATCCAGCCGACGGCGGCGTACTGGCCGAGCAGCACGAGGGTGAGTGCGAGGGCCCGCTCCAGCGCACCAATGGCGCGGCCGCGGGAGATCTCGATCGCCCCCGCCGTGCGGTCCTCGTCGCGGCGCATTTGCAGCGTGGGGAGCTCCAGCACCGCCCGAATGATGACCATCCCCCGCCCGCATACGTACAGGTAGCCGGTGGCAAGGAGGCCGATGCGACCCCAAAACAGCCCCTGCGCCCGCGGCACGACGAGCGGCGCGAGGAACGTGCCGACGGTGAGAGCGACGATCACGACGGCCGCTTCCACGAGCAGCAGGGACGCGCCGCGGCGGCGGCCGTCCACCTGCGCCGGCCACAGCGCCGCGGCGAGCGTGTACACGAGCAGCGGAACGACGAACAGCGGGTTCACAGCGCCTCCAGCAAGGCTGCCTGGAACATCTTATCCCCGGCCGCGACGAGGGGCCAGGCCATGCGGCGCGCGAGATGAGAGATCGCGCTGCGATCGACCTGGAGGTGCGCAGCCGCGAAGGCGGGGGGTCCGAGCCGCAGCAGGGTGGCGGCGCGGCGCTGCCGCGGCGTCCAGCTCCAGTACAGCGCGGAGTAGTAGCTGGCGAGGGGCTCGAGGCCGGGCGGAAATCCGCCGAACGCCACCAGCTGACGGCGGCGCTTGGCGTGCTGCAGCGCCGCACGCGCGGCGTGGAAGCAGGGTCCGTCGACCTCGGGGGCGGTGATGCGAGGCTCGAGGCGGGTGGCGACGGCCCCGAGGCCGCAGGCGACGACCCATGCGACGTCGGGGAAGCGGAAGTGCACCTCGTGCAGGATCTCCCAGACGGGCCGAGCGGTGGTGAGGAGCACCTGGAACTCGTCGCCCAGCGTAACGGCGAAGCGCGCGGCGAGCGATGTGCGCCAGCGGCGGTTGAACTGGGGGATCGCGCCGCGCAGCGCCTGTTGCAGGCGCCCGCGGTGGCGCGGCGGCAGGGCGCGGGACGCGGCGGCGTCGCCGATGAGGGCTATGTATGCAGTGGACACTTTACGTCACATATTGAGAATATGACGAATTACGTCACAATATGACGAAGTGACGATAAGTGTCAACCCCTGCTAGCGGGTCCCGAACAGCCGGTCTCCCGCATCCCCCAGCCCCGGCAGAATGTAGCCGTGCGCGTTCAGCTCGCGGTCAAGCGCCGCGGTGAAGACCGGGACGTCGGCGTGCGCTTGGAGCATGCGGCGCACGCCCTCGGGGGCGGCGACGAGGCAGAGGAACCGGATGCGCTGCGCGCCGGCGTGCTTGAGCGCGCCCACAGCGTCCACGGCGGAGCCGCCGGTCGCGAGCATCGGATCGAGCACGAAGAAGTCGCGCGCGTCGCGCCCTTCGGGAATCTTGAAGTAGTAATCGACGGGCTGGAGCGTGTCGTGCTCGCGGTAGATCCCGATGTGCCCGACGCGCGCCGACGGAATGAGCTGGGCGATCCCTTCCACCATCCCGAGGCCGGCCCGCAGGATCGGCACCAGCGCGAGCTTCTTCCCAGCCACCCGGACGCCCTGCATCGGCTCCAGGGGGGTCTCGACCTCGACGGGCTCGAGCGGCAGGTCTTTCGTGACCTCGTACGCCATCAGCATCGCGATCTCGTTGACGAGCTGCTTGAAATCACGGGTCGTGGTGTGCTTGTCCCGCAGAATCGTAAGCTTGTGCCGGATCAGGGGATGGTCGAGCACCGTGAGGTTGGGGAACTCGCGATGGGGCATGGCCGGGAAGGTATGTCGCACCGCGCGACCCCGCCACGTGGCACGCGGCCGGCCACGGTGGGGATCGGGAGGACCTTGCGCGTCTCACTAGATGATGAGGAAGGGCTCACCATCACGGAGGGCGCATGCCATGACACGCGGTGCAGTCGCACTCGGGCTCATTGGACTCCTGTCGGGTCCTGCGGGGTTGGGGGCTCAAACCGGGACCGGCACCATCACCGGTCATGTCACGGATTCGGCGACCGGGCGCCCGGTGGTGGCCGTGCGGCTGAGCGTCGTGGGCATGGACCGGGCAGCGGTCACCGCCGAGGACGGCGGCTTCGTGCTGGCCGCCGTGCCGGAGGGAATGCAGCGGGTGCGCGCCAGCCGCATTGGCTTTGCCGCCGGGGAGCAGACCGTCGCCGTGACGGCGGGGCAGATCGCCACGCTGAACTTCGCGATCCAGCCGATCGCCGTCACCCTGTCGGACGTCGTGGTGGTGGGATACGGCACCCAACGGAGAGCCGACCTGACGGGCGCCGTCGCGTCGGTGTCGGCGGCGGAGCTGCGTCCCACGGCCGTCGCGAGCCTCGAGCAGGGGTTGGAAGGGCGGGTCGCGGGCGTGCACGTCATCCAGGGGGACGCCGCCCCGGGCGGGGGCATCCGCGTCCAGATCCGCGGCGTGAACTCGATGAGCGCCGGCAGCGCGCAGCCGCTGTACGTCATCGACGGCGTGCCGTGGGTGAACTCGGGCGTCTCGAAGCGGCAGCTGGGCGCGGTGAGCGAGGAGAACCTCTCCTCGCTCACCGAGACCAATCCCTTGTCGGCGATCGCGCCGGAGGACATCGAGTCGATCGACGTCTTGAAGGACGCGTCGGCGACGGCCATTTACGGCAGCCGCGGCGCCAACGGCGTGGTCCTCATCACGACCAAGCGCGGCGACCGGGCCAGGGGCGGACGCTACACCCTGACCTACTCCCAGGGCTACTCGAGCGTGGTCCGAGAGATCCCGGTGCTCAACGCCTACGACTTCGCCACGTACGTCAACACCGCGTACATCCACGCGTACGGGCCGACGACGCAGTATCCCTACGGCGGACGGCCGGGCTCGGTCACGCCGGACTCGATCCGCAAGGTCATCGGCGCCGGCACGAACTGGCAGGACGCGATCTTTCGCTCGGCGCTGGTGCGCGACGTCGCCCTCGGCTTCTCGGGCGGCGACGCCCGGGGCAGTTACGCCATCGCGGGCAACCTGCTCGACCAGGGCGGCGTGATCCGCGGCTCCGAGTTCAAACGCGGCGGCCTCCGCGTCAACTTGGACCGCAGCGTCTCGCGCAACTTTCAGCTCAGCAGCAACCTGGCGGTAACGCGCTCGTTCAACGACATGGTGCGCAGCTCCACGATCAATGGGTACCGCTCGATCGGCATCGTTCGGCAGGCGGTGACCTACGTGCCGATGCAGTTCCTCGATAGCTCGAAACTCTCGAACGACCCTCGCGCCGAAGATCCGACTGTGTGGTCGCAGTATGGCGCGAACCCGCTCCGTTACACGGACCAGGTACACGAGGGCGACCAGCTGACGCGCGGGCTCGGGGGGCTCCGGGGGGTCGCCTCGCTGGGGGGCGGCCTCTCGCTCGACTTCAGCGTCGGCGCGAACTACGAGCGCCGCACCTACAGCGTCTATTTCCCGCGCTCGGTCAACGAGGGCTTCAGCGCGGGGGGCGACGCCGTACAGGCGGGCTCCGAGTTCGGCAGCTTGCTCAGCGAAAATCTGGTCCGCTACGTCCGCGATTTCGGCTCCGGGCATCGCATCGACGCGGTCGGCGGCTTCACCTACCAAACGGACAAGAGCACCTGGAACGCGCAGGAGGTGCAGGGCTTCCCCGACGACCTGCTGGGCGGCCAGGTGCTGCAAAACGGCACCAACCCCCAGAAGCCGCAGTCCGGATCAGGCAAATCGGTGCTCGCGTCATGGCTCGGGCGTGTGAACTACGCGTTGCGGGACCGGTACTTGTTCACGGCGACGCTGCGCGCCGACGGCTCGTCCAAGTTCGCGGCCAACAATAAGTGGGCCGCGTTTCCGGCAGTGGCGTTCGCCTGGCGGGCCATCGACGAGCCGGCGCTCAAACGGCAGACCCTGCTCTCCGACCTGAAGCTGCGCGTGAGCTATGGGAAGTCAGGAAACCAGGCGATCGGGGCGTACCAGTCGCTGCCCGCGATCAGCGGCGCGACGCTGACGCTGAACGAGGTCGTGGTGCCGGCGTACGTGGTGACGCAGCTCGGCAATCCCAACCTGCGCTGGGAGACCACGTCCCAGGTCAACGTCGGCCTCGACTTCGGCGCCTGGCATAACCGGTTCACCGGCTCGGTCGACGTGTATCGCAAGAACACCTACGACCTGCTGCAGCAGATCACGCTCGCCGGCAACACCGGGTTCGGCACCGCTTGGATCAACTCGGGCAACGTGATCAATCGCGGCTTCGAGCTTCAGGCCTCCGCCGACGTGCTGACGGGTGGTCCTGACGCCGTGACCTGGAGCATCGGGGTCACGGTGTCGAAGAACCGCAACCGGATCGAGAGTCTGGGAGCAGTAGCGCAGCAGTTCGCGGGCCGGCTCGGCGCCGGGGGCGGGCTCGAGGCCACACCGTTCATCCAGAAGGCCGGCCTGCCGATCGGGGCCATGTGGGGCTACCGGACCAACGGCATCGTGCGGACGTCCGCGGACTCCCTGGCCGAGTCGGCGTTGCAGGGCAAGGCGGTCCGTGTCGGCGACCTGCGCTACCGGGACACCAACGGCGACGGCAAGCTCGACCCGCGCGACCAGACCGTGATCGGCGACGCGAACCCGGACTGGGTGGGCAGCATCAACCACCGTCTGTCGTTCGGCAAGTTCGACCTCACCGCACTGTTCAACGTCGTGCTCGGCAACAGCATCATCGACGCCGATCGCATTCGCTACCTGAGCCTGAACGGCAGCATGAACGTGCCGCGGGAGTACGTTACCAACGCGTTCGACCCGCAAACGAACCCCAACGGCAAGTATCCCATGATCCGCCAGGACCGGCAGTACGATGCCCGCTTCAACGACATGTTCATCGAGGACGGTTCGTACGTCCGTCTGCGCAGCCTGCAGCTCGGCTACAACCTGTCGCTGCCGCAGGCCCGATCGGCCCGCCTGTACGTCAACGCCATCAACCTCGTGACCTGGACCCGGTACGTCGGCTTCGATCCCGAGGTGAGCGCGTTCGGCGGGCCCGATCGGCCCGGCGTGGATCAGGGAAGTTATCCGCAGTCGCGGCTCATCTCGGTCGGCGTGAGCACGGCCTTCTAACGGCGTGGCGACGCGAACGAGACTCCACAGGAGGATCCAGCGACCATGAACGTCCCGCGAGCAAGCATGCGCCCGACCACGTTCGCCGCGGCGGCGGCGGCGGCGCTGGCCGCCTGCAGCCTCGAAGAAACCGGCGCGAATTTCATTTCTCCGAACGTGTTCTATCAGAACGACGCCCAGGCGGCCAGCGCGGTGAACGGCGTGTACGCGCCCCTGATGGACTGGAACGGCTGGAAGCAACCCGCCCAGCACAGCATCATGTGCGACGACGACGAGATGCTGTGCTGGAACTGGATGGGTGGCGGCTTCTCCGGCCAGTCCGCCGGCCAATGGTACATGCAGGACAACGCCGTGTGGTTCGGCGACTACCGGATCATCGAGCGCGCCAACGACGTGATCGAGAACGTGGCGAGGAGCGGCGGCATCAGCGAGGGGATGAAGAAGACCGCCACCGGGCAAGCGCTGTTCGCCCGCGGGTACGCGTACTTCGACCTGGTGCGTCGCTACGGCGGCGTGCCGCTCCGCACCGAGGCCTACGTTCCGGATGCCCAGATGGGCGCCAAGGCGCGCAGCTCGGTGGCGGAGGTGTACCAGCAGGTCGCGAAGGACCTGCGCGAGGCGGCGGGCCTCCTCCCGGCCTCCTATGCGACGCCGAACGGCCAGGGCCTGCCGCGGGCCGCGGCGGCGTGGGGGCTCCTGGCGAAGGTCTATCTGCACATCGCGGGGGATGAGGGGACGGGGACGCCGCTCGCCGCGAACAAGGCGGCCTACCTCGATTCGGCTACGCTCGCCGCGCAGGCCGTGATGGTGAGCGGCACCGCCTCGCTCGAGGCGAGCTACATGGACCTGTTCGACATCAACAAACAGAACACGAGCCCGGAGGTCCTGTTCGCCGTCCAGGGGGCCACGGTCAACTTGCAGGGCTCGCAGATCCCAGGCTTCTTCGGGCCGCGCGGCGACTGCAGCGTGGTGGGTGGTTGTGGCCAGGGGTTCGTGAGCGTCCGGGAGGACTTCTACAACACCTTCGCGACGAGTGACAAGAGGGTCGAGC
This sequence comes from Gemmatimonadota bacterium, assembly GCA_003220795.1. Lineage (GTDB taxonomy): Bacteria > Gemmatimonadota > Gemmatimonadetes > Gemmatimonadales > GWC2-71-9 > 20CM-4-69-16. Next base: position 48,329 of record QHTK01000071.1, read on the forward strand.
CCAACAAGGCGATCGCGCACAGCTGGGAGGTGACGATCAGCCCGTTCGGAAAGCTCCGGGCGCTCCACACGGATTCGCTCGCGACGCTCGCGGCCAAGGGGCTGGTCGCGCGAAACATCGCGTTCAAGTTCGGAAACTGGAGCGAGGGGTGCGGTTCGTTCGATCAGCAGTATGACTCCATCACGATCAAGGACGCGGTCGATCCCACGCAAACCAGCACGGCCATCTACGCAGTGGGCCGTCCCGTCTATAGCCTCAAATACATCGATCCTCAGCACCTCGGTTCGGACCAAGCGCCGGCCAACAACTTCATCATTCTTCGCTATGCCGACGTGCTGCTGCTGTTCGCCGAGGCGGAGAACGAGCGCAACGTGGGTCCCACCACCGCCGCCTACGATGCGATCAACCAGGTGCGCGCCCGCGCCGGGCTGGCAGCGCTCTCGGGGCTCACGAAGGACGAGTTCCGGCAGGCGGTGTGGACGGAGCGCGCCCACGAGCTGTATGGCGAGTTCCAGGCGCGCTTCGACCTGATCCGCGAGGGGCGCTGGCTCAGCGTCATGAACCAGCCGTCCACTATCCCGGCCTACGCCGGTCAGGGGATTTGCCGCCCGCGCCAGGCATACCAGAAGCTGCAACCGATCCCTCAGCGCGAGTTGGCGGCGAATCCGTTGTTGCAACAAAACCCGGGCTATTGACGGCCAGTCCGATGGACGCGGTCAGCCGGAGGGCGTGGATCGTCTTCACTGCGGTGCTCCCGGCGGGGTGTCACGCAGGGTTGTCCGGCGAGCCTGCTGCTACGGTCGCCCCGGCTGCCTCCGGCCCCCTGGATCGCGGCGCCACCCCGGAGACACGCGCCCTCTTTCTCAACCTGCGCCGCCTCGCCCGTGAGCACGTGCTGTTCGGGCACCAGGACGATCTCGCGTATGGCGTACAGTGGTCGAACGAGCCGGGACGCTCGGACGTGAAGGAGACGGCGGGCTCTTACCCCGCCGTGTACGGGTGGGACGCGGGCGGCCTGGAGCGGGACGGGGCCGCAAACCTGGACGGGGTCGCGTTCGAGCGACAGCGCGCCTGGATCGCGGAGGGGTTTGCGCGCGGCGGCGTCGTCACCTTGAGCTGGCACATGCGCAATCCGGTCACCGGCGGCAACGCCTGGGATACGAGCGCCGCCGTGCGTGCCATCTTGCCGGGCGGCCCGCAGCACGCCGTGTACGTCCAATGGCTCGACCGGTTCGCCGACTACGTCAAGAGTCTGCGCGCGCAGGGCCGCTCGGGCGGCGAGGTGAGCGTGCCTGTGGTGTTCCGGCCGTTTCACGAGACGAGCGGCGGGTGGTTCTGGTGGGGGGCGCGGCACGCCACGCCGGAGGACTATCGCCGGCTATGGCGTTTTACGGTGGAATACCTGCGCGACCGTAAGGGCGTGCACAACCTGCTGTGGGCGTTTTCCACCGACGTATTCGACTCGCCGGCTCAGTATCTCGAACGCTACCCCGGTGACGCGTACGTCGATGTGCTCGGCTTCGACGACTACCAGAGCGTGCGGACTCCCGCGACTCGGGACCTGTTCGCGCGCCGGCTGCGCGACGTGGTCGAGCTGGCGGAGGCGCGCGGCAAGATTCCCGCACTGACGGAAACCGGGGTGGAGGCGGTGCCGGACTCGGCGTGGTGGACCCAGACTTTGCTGGGCGGCATCACCGCCAACTCGGTGGGGCGGCGCATCGCCTGGGTGCTGGTGTGGCGCAACGCGACCTTCGAGCGGGAGCATCGCTATCACTTCTTCGCGCCCTACCCCGGTCAGGCGAGCGTTCCGGACTTCGTGCGCTTCCGCCAGGACTCCCTCATCCTCTTCGAGGACGAGCTTCCCGACCTGTATCGTGTCACGCCGTAGGCGGCCTCGCTACTTGGCGACTCCCGGTCTCCTTTCTATTTTCTGAACCCGTACCTCGGGGCCAGGTAGCTCAGTTGGTAGAGCAGCGGACTGAAAATCCGCGTGTCGGCAGTTCGATTCTGCCCCTGGCCATTCATGGAGAGCAGAGCTTCTCCCCGAATTCGCGGTTCAGGTCCACGAAGCTCCAAGCCGTCGGTCGTGCATCCCAATCCGGTCGCGCATCGCCCGAGGGGCCCCGATCTCGGTGCCGCGGATTGCGCGCGGACCGGAGTAGCCTCGAGCGTGACGGTCGCCGTGTAGCGCGCGCTCGACACTTGACTCCTGCGGCGGGGAGGGGAATCCTCTGGTCGACGGTACCAGAGGCGGAACATGGGGCAATCCCCGACGAGCTGCAGTGGGCTCGTCTCCAACGTGACGTAAATCGCGGGCTGCGCCGCGGCGCGTGGTACCGCGTCATTCGGATCACCGACGAGGGCGTCATGCTCGACGTGAACCGAACGCCGGTCACGCTGCCGCGCACGCTGTTGGAAACCGTCACCGTCCCACCGCGGCGCTGGTCCGTCGTGCTCCGCCCCCGCGATGCGGTATGCCTCCCAAGAGACTGGGGTGATCGCTACCTCACCTGTCCCGGCTGCCGGAACCGCGCGCCGACGCGCGGGCATCCGCTCACGCTGGGCTGTCCACGGTGCGGGGGCGTGTACGCGGTCGGCTGGGATGAGTTCGATCTGACGGCACACGCCGCACTCCCGCCGGCACTCCCTCCGCCCGGTCAGACGCCGCGGCAGCGACCGGTCCTGCGCTGAACCCGCCGCCGGCTCGCCCCGTGACCGCTGGATCGTGATCTAGAGCCTGTAGCGCCTGCAACACACGCGACCGCGCGTGGTCGGAGCGGGCGTGCCACGTCGTCGCTTCTCCACATGTTGTGTCGGCGGCGCGGCAAGTCGCGTCGGAACCCGCGCGCTTGTTGGCGTCGGCTCGTGACGCGTGCGTGGCCTCCTTTTTGATCGTCTTCCCGAGTGGGATCCCCCGACACCGCCATCTTAGGGGCTGCATCGTTGGAGTCGGTTGCGAGTCACATCGCCAGGCTGCCCGGAGTCGAGACCCGCGAGTATCGCTCGGGCGAGCTGTTGCGCCCGGCCGAACACCTCCAGCAGCTGCAGATTTGTATCCGGAAAGGCGGCATCGGGCTGCACGTGGCGGTCGGGCGCGCGACCGATGCCATCCTCGAGGTGTTTGGCCCCGGTTGGCTGCTCAGCCCACCGGTGTGGCAGTCGAAGCCGACGCCGGAGACCAGGCACGCCGCGGCACTACTTCCCACCACGACGCTCGAGCTCGCTGCCGACGCATTCGGCCGGCACCTTGGCGCGGATCCGTCGCTCGCTGCCGCGGTGGCGTCGTGGAACGCGCACCAGTACGCGCTGGCGCTGGACCATCTCGCCATGCTGGCGCTGCGCGATCCGTCGCGCCGCGTGCCCGAGACCTTGCTGTTGCTGCTCGAGCGGCTGGACGGAGCCACCGGCTCGCCGGCGGGCGCGCGCCTGGACGTGAGTCAGCAGTCGATCGCGGCGTTCGCAAACCTGAGTCGCCAGACCACCAACAAACAGCTGCGCCGGCTGGCGCGTGGCGGCTTCGTGGGCCTGGAGCGAGGGGTGGTGTACGTGCGCGAGCCCGGGCGGTTACGCGAGCTGGCTGCGGGCCGCGTGCCCCCGCGGTAGCGTGCGACAGGTGACTGTCGCGCCGCTGACACGCCTTTCCCGCGGTGTGCATCTTGTGCAGTTCGGTACTGGGGTCTATGCTTCAACAGGAAGCAGACCGCCGTGACCATCGCGAGCAGCAGAGAGACCGCAGCCCAAGACGCGCCCGACGCATTTCGGCACTGCCTCCGGGAGCGTATCCGGTTGGCGCGCGAGCTCGCGGCGTTGCGGGCCGGTTTCGCGACGGTCGCCGAGCATTACGAGCGCGTCATTCGGACCATGCTGGCGCTCGGCCCGTCGATCGGACTCGACCAGCACGAAATCGGTCACCCGACTGACCCGGAGTGGGGCCCCGCCGCGTTGCTCGTGTACGGCGACGAGCGCTTCCTGAAGCACGAGCAAGCGGTCCTGGACCAACTGCTCCACCGGCTCCCGGCACTGCCGCCACCGCCACAGCCTCACAGATCATCTCCCACAGCGCCCTGAGCCAGGTCGACGGTTGAAGCGAGCCGGGGATCTCGACATAGATTTCCTGCCTCGGTTCGAACCCGGAAGGGACTATCGTCTGGCTCCTCACGGTGGCGCTGCTCGCCGACACCGCCGACCGCCACAGTTTCAAAGTTCCCGTCGCTGCGACGGAGTCTCTGCAGGTCGAGACGTCCGGAGCGGGTCCGCCGGTCGTCCTCATCCCCGGGTTGTTCGGCTCGGAGTTCGGGTTTCGCAAGCTCGTCCCGCTGCTGAACAGCGCCGGTTACCGCACCATCGTCGTCGAGCCGCTCGGCATCGGCTCGTCGGGGCGGCCGCAACGCGCTGACTACTCCCTGACGGCGCAAGCGGAGCGGATCGCCGGCGTGCTCGATTCCCTCGCCATCCGTCAGGCGTTCGTGATTGCGCACTCCCTCGGCGGCGCGGAGGCGTTTCGGCTCGCCTACCGTCGCCCCGATCTGGTCCGCGGACTCATCTCGCTCGAAGGCGGGCCGACCGAGGCGGCTATCACGCCGGCGTTCAAGCGGGCTCTCCGGTTTGCGCCCTGGATCAAGCTGTTCGGCGGCATCAAGCTCGTCCGGAAGAAGATCCGGACGATGCTGCTCGCGTCGTCCGGCGATTCGACGTGGGTCACGGACGACGTAGTGATCGGCTACACCGCCGGTGCCGCCCAGAGTCTCGACGCGACCCTGAAGGCCTATCTGGCGATGGCGAACTCGCGCGAGCCGGAGAAGCTGTGGCCCCACCTCGCCGAGATCCGCTGTCCGGTGCGCCTCGTCCTGGGCGGGGTTCCGCATGAGGGCGACGTAGGGGCGGACGAGGTGCGGCTGCTGCAGCGCACGGTGCGGGCCTTCGCCCTTGACTCCGTGGCGGGAGCGGGTCACTTCCTTTATGAAGAGCAGCCCGAGGCGGTAGTCGCGGTCCTGGGCCGGCTGCAGGCGAGTGCGGGGCGGCGGCTGTGACCTCCGCGCAGGCCGCCGGGTCATGCTTGCGGACGCCGGCCGTCTCGGCGGCTTAGGATCACCGTCAACCTTCGCTTTGCGGGAACCGGATGCGCGTCGCCCTAGTCGCCGAGGACTACTATCCCCAGCTCGGGGGTGTACCCGAGCACGTACACAACCTCGCCCTGCAGCTCAACAGCTGGGGCCACGCCGCCACCGTCATCAGCTCCCACATGGGCAGTTACCCGGATGCGGCCTTCGTCCGCCGGGTGGGGACGAGCCGGGTCATTTACTCGAACGGCGGCGTCTCGCGGATCACGACCGGCTGGGGGCTCAGGCGCCAGCTCGAAGCGGTGTTCGGCGAAAGGCGCTACGACATCGTGCACGTGCACGGCGGCCTCGCCCCGACGTTCGGGCTGGCGGCGCCGATCGCCGCCTGGCGGGTCGGCATCCCGGTGGTCGCCACGTTTCACTCGTGGTTTGCGCGCTCGCTCGCCTGTCGCGTGTTCCGGCGTCCGCTCCAACGGATCCTCGACCGACACGCCGCGACGATCGCGGTGAGCGAGCCCGTGGTGGACGCGAACTCGCGCTACTTCCGGGCCGACTGGGAGATCATCCCGAACGGAGTGGACCTGGAGTTCTTCCGGCCCAACGGGCGGGCCCCCACGGACGCCCTCACCGAGGGCCCGCGGCTGCTCTTCCTGGGCCGCATCGAGCCGCGTAACGGTCTCGGCACGGCGCTCGCCGCACTCCCCCGCATCCTGGCCCGTTACCCAAACGCGGTGCTCACCGTGGCGGGGGACGGCCCGTGGCGCGGCTACTACGAGCGGCGGGCGCGGTCGCTCGGCGCGAGCGTGCGCTTCGTCGGGCAGGTGTTCGAGGAGCGCCCGGAATACTACGCCTCGGCGGACCTGTATCTCTGTCCCACGACCATCGCCTCGTTCGGCGTCACGCTGCTCGAAGCGATGGCGTGCGGCACGCCCATGATCGTGTCGGACAATCTCGGGTTCCGCTCGGTGATCGACGGCGGCGCCGAGGCGGTGATGGTGCCCAAGGACGATCCGGTGGCGTGGGCCGACACCACACTCGCGCTGATCGCGGATCCCGAGCGGCGCCGGGCGATGGGGGAGGCGGGGCTCGCGAAGGCGGCGCGGTTCGCATGGCCGCGCATCGCGCGGCGCGAGCTGGCAGTGTACGAGCGCGTGCTCGGTGCTCCACCGAGCGAGCCGCGCTACGTCGGCACTGGGCGGACCTCCGCGATCGTGTCTCCGAGCTGCTGACCCGGCATGACGCTGCCCCCCGGAGCGGGCGAACACCGTCCGCACGGTGACCTGCCGCCACTCCCCGCGTGGGCCAAGACGCTGCAACGACGCATTCGGCAACGCGGACTCGACTTCTTCATCCTGTATGGCCCGGGCGTCCGCGATCTCCACCCGCTCGGCGCCCGCCGCTTCGGGACGATGGGCGAGTTCCTGTCGGAAGTCATGCTGGGCGACCGCTCGGCCATCGTTACCTACGACCGTGGGGCGGGCATCGGGTTCACCGACCGCGACGTCGAGAACGACTTCAAGAGCGTGCTCAAGGCGTACGACCGGGTCGGCGGGACGAACCTGGCACAGGCGCAGCCCCGGGACCCCGACCGCGCCCTCCAGCTGATCGAGACCTACCTGCGCTACCAGTTGACGGAGAAGCCCCGGTTCTCGGCAGCCGTAATCATCGACTACGGCGAAACGGTCGCACCTGCGGGCGAGCCGGGACAGCTCCCGGCCGAGGACCGCGGCGCGATCGTTACGATGCGTCGCTGGGCGAGCGAGCCGTTGTTCCTGCAGCGCAACGTAACGTTCTGCCTGCTCTCGGAGACGACGGCCGCCCTCTCCTCGGCGCTCGTCGCGGACGCGCGCACGTTCGAGATCGCGGTTCCAGTACCGGACGAGCCGGAGCGCTTCGCCTACCTGGCCACGCGCGGCAGCCGGCCGGACACCTTCGCCAACGTGGACGCACGCCGGGCGGCCATCCTCACGGCCGGCCTCACTCGGTTGCACTTGGAGAGCCTGCTCAGCGATGCCGAAGCGAGCGGCACCGCGCTCGACCAGGACGCGCTCACGCGCGAGAAGAAGCGGTTGATCGAGGAATCGAGCGGCGGCCTGCTCACGTTCATGACCAGCGATGTGGGTCTCGACCAGGTCGCCGGGCACGACGCGGCGAAGGCGCTGCTGCGCGAGACCGCCCAGGCGCTGGCACGGGGACGGCTCGACGTCGTGCCGATGGGCTACTTGATCTGCGGACCCGTAGGAACGGGGAAGAGCTTCATCGTGCGCTGCTTCGCGCGGGAGATCGGGATCCCGGTGGTCGAACTGCTCAACTTCCGCTCCAAGTGGCAGGGACAGACGGAGGCGAACGTCGAGCGGATCCTGGGCCTGCTCGACGCGATCGGCCCGGTAGCCGTCGTGGTGGACGAGGCCGACGCCGCGCTCGGGACGCGGGAGTCCGGCCGCGAGGACTCGGGGGTCTCAGAGCGGGTATTCGCGTCGCTCGCGGCGTTCATGGGCGACACGCGGCGACGCGGAAAAGTGATCTGGTTCCTCATGACGAGCCGGCCTGATCTGGTGCCGGTGGACCTGAAGCGCCAAGGGCGCGCGGAGGAGCACATCGCGTTGTTCCCGCCAGCCACTGCGCAGGAGCGCGCGAAGGTGTTCGAGGTGCTCCGCCGACGCCTCGGCGTTACGCTCGAGACCGGTGCGGATCCGGCGAGACTGCTCGGTGAGACCAGCGATGCGCTATCGGCCGCTGACCTCGAGGCGATTCTGGTGCGTGCGGGCCGCCGCATGGCGACGGGTGGTGACAAGGTCCTGAGCGCCACGCTGCTGCGCGACCTGATCCGGGACTTCCAGCCACCCTCTTATCCGCTCGAGCTCGAGTACCAGCGCCTCATCGCCGCCTTCGAATGCACGAGCCGCCAACTCCTGCCTGCGGATGTCGCCGCCCTGTCTCCGGAGGCGATCGGCACGCGGTTGGCCGAGCTCCGGGCGGCGCTCGCCGCTACGGGCCGCTGACCGCCGCGGGGTTCATCACGCGGCCCAGGAACAGAATCGTTCCCGAGAGCCGCTCGCGGATGGCGAAGACGAACGGCCGGTCCACCACGACCGACGGCGGCAGGCTCACGATGCCGATCCCGACCGCCGTCGCCGCCGCGGCCTCCGTACCCTCCTCGTTCACGTCCACGAACGCCTTGTGCCGCACGTCGGTGATGCACAGCTGGCCGCTCGGATTCATCCGTGCAAAGTCGCCGTGCCCCGAGTCGCAGAACGCCGACGGCATCCCCATCGCTTTCAGGGCATCGTTCAGCGTGAGCGCGTACCGGAGGGTGAACTTGGGCAGGTGGACCTCGAGCGCCGCCGAGTCGAGCGCCGCCGTCCAGCGATTCCAGCGCTCCTCGGTCAACCCGGCAACGAGAGAGTCGATCCCGCCCGGCTGGCGCGGCAGGGCGATCGTCATCGTGAACGCCCCGGCGCTGTAGGGCAGATCGAGCACGGTGACGTCGCCGTCGTGCAGCAATCCGATCGTCACCGTGCGGCCGTGCGTCATCATCGGCACGCTCGTCTGCGCTCCGTTGGCGAGGGTGAACGGGCCCGGCGTAGTGCGGGCCGGGTCGAACCGCATCGTCCAATCGCCCTTGAAATAGATGGCATTAATGAGGTAGGCGACTACGTCGTCGGGCACCGGATCCGGCACGATCGCGGGGATCTTGCCGCGGGTCTGGTCGCTGACCCAGCCGTTGATCGTCGGCGCCGCGGTGGGAGTGGCGAAGTCGAGGCTTTGCACGCGAGCCCCGAAGTACGTCTGTGCCGCGTCGACAAACTCGGGCGTCAGGGTCAAGCTCGGCCGATACCACACGGAATTGGCGAGGGTAAACGCGACCCCCGGGTCGAGCCCGCGGAGCAGGGCGATCAGGCTGCGATAGGACTGGTTCACGTCGTCGAGCGTCATGCCCGTGAGCTCGAGCGCGCGCTGCATCTCGGCTTGCGTGGTGCCGGCCGCGCCATCGTACGCCATGCCGAGGGCCATGGCCGCGCTGAGCGGTGAGACGAACAGGTTCGAATCGGGGCCGGCCCGCCGCGCGATCTCGCCGAACAGCTTGAAGGCGAATCGGTTGTCCGCGCCGATGAGGCCGCTCTCTCCCGCGCCGAGCGCGCGCGGCAGGCTGGTGATGGGACGTGGGGCGGTAATTGGGGCCTCGCGGCAACCGGCGCCGAGCACCCCCAGGGCCACCGCCAGCAATGGACCGACGTGCGTTCCCATGCTCCCTCCCGAGACGGGTGCGTTCCTTGCGTCACCGTCGAGCCGACGCCGTATGGCACGACTTACCCTACATTACCCCGGCGACACCCCCGCGAGGTCACAATGCACGTCGTCCTTGCCATCGCCCGCTGTTGTTTCATCGCCACGCTGGGCGTCGGCGTGCCGCTGGCGGTGCGAGCGCAAGCGAACCCGTCTCCCGCTCAGCAGAACCCGGCAGCGATGGGGGCCATGGATTCGACGGATCGTCCGTCGGCCATGGCGGCGCACGAGGCCATGAGCGGGCCGCTCGACGCCGATCCGCACATGGTGCTCACGCCGCTCCGGCCCGCGACGCCCGCCGACCTGGCGCGCGCGGCCGCGCTGGTACGCACGATGCGCGCAGCACTCGCACACTATCGCGACGTCCGCCTCGCCGAGGCGGACGGATTCCGGCCGTTTCTTCCCGGTGTGAAGCAGCCCGTGTACCACTTCACCAAGTGGCGCTGGGCCGTGGGGGAGATGTTCCGCTTCGATCCGGCGCGGCCGACCTCACTGCTATACCGCCAGGGCGCGGACGACAAGTTCGTGCTCGTCGGCGCGATGTACTCCGCCCCGGCCCGCGCGTCGTTCGACGAGCTTGATCGGCGTGTCCCGCTGGGCGTGGCGCGCTGGCACGAGCACGTGAACTGGTGCGTGCCGCCGCGCCGGCAGAGTGGCACGGCGCGCTGGCGCGAGACGCGTGACGGGAAGCCGGTGTTCGGACCAAAGTCGCCGATCGCCACGGCGGAGGCGTGCCGCGCGGTCGGTGGACGCTTCCTCCCCCGCATCTTCGGCTGGATGGTGCACGTCATGGCATTCGAGGGCGATGATCCCGCGGTCATTTGGGGCGCGGGGCACGACCACTCGCACCCGTGACGTCACGCCCCGCGCGACCGGCGCTGCGCCTCGGGTCCCTGGTGGCGGTGATGTTCTTCACCGTCTCGGGCGGCCCGTTCGGCCTGGAGGGGCTGGTCGGCTCGGTGGGTCCCGGGGTCGCCGTCCTGCTGCTCGTCGCCACCCCGCTCATCTACAGTGTGCCGGAGGCGCTGCTCATCGGAGAGCTGGCGTCGATGCTCCCCGTCGAGGGAGGCTACTACCAGTGGGTGAAGCGCGCCTTCGGGCGCTTCTGGGGATTCTGGAACGGCTGGCTCTCCTGGGTCTACTCGCTGATCGACATGGCGATCTACCCGGTGCTGTTCCTCCAGTACTTGCGGTTCTTCCTCCCGGGGCTCGGGCGCTTCGAGGCGTGGGTCGTAGCGCTCGCGGTAATCTGGGGAGCCACGTGGCTCAACCTGCGCGGCACCCGCGTCGTGGGGACCGCATCCGGGTGGTTCGTAGCGATGGTGCTCGCGCCGTTCGGTGTGCTCGCCGCGGTGGCGCTGGTGCGCTGGCTTGGGCAACCGGCGACGCCGTTTCCGGCAACGCCGTTCCACGCCGCGCGTACGTCGTTTCTCGGCGCCCTTGGCATCGGCATCTCCCAGAGCATCTGGAACTACAGCGGGTGGGACAACGCCTCGACGATCGGTGGGGAAATTGAGCAGGCGTCGGCGACCTACCCGCGGGCGCTGGCGCGCACGCTGCCGCTGGTCACGGCGGTCTATCTGCTGACGATCCTGCCCGCGCTGGCGCTCACGGACTGGACGACGTGGACGGATGGGGCGTGGCCTCGGATCGCGGGCGTCGTGGTCGGTCCCTGGCTCGGGGTTTGGATCGCCGGTGCGGGGCTCGTGAGCGCGTTCGCGTTGTTCAACGCGCTGCTGCTCGCGTACTCACGCATCCCGCTGGTGCTGGCGCAGGACGGCCTGCTGCCCCCGGCGCTCGCGGTCACCGACGCACGGGGCACGCCCAGGAACGCGGTGCTCGTCTCGGCGCTGGCGTACTCCGGGTTTGCTCTGATCCCGTTCGGCGGCCTGCTGGCCGGTGACGTGCTGCTGTACAGCGCGGCGCTGGCGCTCGAGTTCGGGGCGCTGCTGCAGCTGCGCCGTGCCGAGCCCGAGCTGCGCGGCGCGTTTCGCGTGCCCCTGGGCGTCCCGGCTTTGGTGGTACTCGGCGCCCTGCCGATCCTGCTCATTCTGAGCGCGGTGGGGCTCGAGATCCGGAGCCGCGAGGTCGGCTTGCCGGGCGTGCTGGTGGCGGGCCTGCTGGCCGCGGTGGGGCCGGTGGCGTACGTAGCGCTCGGCGGGGGCCGCAAGGTGAAGGAGGGCGCAGCCGCGTAGGCGGCGGTTGTTTCCCACCTTGCGAAGTTCGCGAATCGCGCACAAGCTAGCCCCCTACTCCGTTCCTGGCGGAACCGTGATCAAGCACTGCTCGTTGGCTCTGCTCGCACTCTCGTTCGTAGCGGTGGCGGCCGACGCGCGCCCTCCGCTGCCGGCCGTGCGAACCATCTCCGGACGCGTGACCAACTCGCTGAGCGGCGACCCGGTGGTGGGGGCCACCGTCACGGTCGTCGGGACACCGACGACAGCTGTGACGAGCGACAAGGGCGAGTTCTCGTTATCCGCACCGGATGGGGCGATCACCCTCCTGTTCCGGAGTGTCGGCTACAAGCGCCGCACCGTGCCCGTGGCCGCGGACCAGAACAGGGTCGATGCGACCCTCGAGCCGGACGTCTTCAACCTCGAGGCGGTGGTAATCACGGGGCAGGCCACCGGCGTCGAGAAGCGGTTCGCGCCGAACGCTGTGGCGACAGTCGGGGCGGGCGATCTGAGCCGCGTGCCCGCACCGAGCGTCGAGAGCGCGATCCAGGGCAAGGTGCCCGGCGCCGCGATCCAACAGAACTCCGGCGCCCCGGGCGGCGGCATCCAGGTGAAGCTGCGCGGCGTGTCCACGCTCAACGGCTTGTCCTCGCCGCTGTACGTGGTGGACGGCGTCATCATGAGCGATGTGGCGATCCCGAACAACCAGCAAGTTGTGACGCAGTCGAACACGGGCTCGAACCCGTCGCCGCTGCAGCAGAACCAGGTGAACCGCATCGCCGACCTAAATCCCTACGACATCGAAAACGTGGAGGTCCTGAAGGGAGCGTCGGCGGCGGCGATTTACGGCTCGAAGGCGGCCAACGGGGTGGTGGTCATCACGACCAAACGCGGCCAACTGGGCGAGCCCCGGTTCGGCGTGACCCAACGCTTGGGGTTCTCCGAGCTCGCCCACAAGCTCGGCGCGCGCGTGTTCCCTGACTCGGCGGCCGCCGTCACCAACCTAGGGGACTCCGCGCTGGTGGGGCAGATCTGTCGCGGCGGATGTCCCTTCTTCGATCATGAGCAAGAGCTCGCGGATCGGAAGGATCTGAATTACGAGAGCTCGGTGGACGTGGGCGGCGGCAGCGAGAACACGCGCTACTATGTCTCCGGCCTCACCAGCAAGACCGCTGGGATCATCCAGAACACGGGCTACTGGAAGCAATCGGTCCGGGCCAACCTGGACCAGCGCTTGAGCAGGCGGCTCGCGGTGAGCCTCAGCACGAATTTCGTCCACACGCTGGCGCGTCGCGGGCTCACCAACAACGATAACGCCCTCGTGAGCTACTACATGTCGCTGCCGTTCACGCCGAGCTTCATCGACATCCGGCCGGTGAACGGCATTTATCCCAACAACCCGAAGGCCGGGACCAACCCGCTTCAGACCGCGGCGCTCGTGAACCCGAACGACGAGGACGTCGACCGCTTCGTCGGGAGCGCCAAGGCGACGTTCGACATCGTGAGGAACGACGTGCATCACCTGCAGTTCATCGGCGTCGGGGGCATCGACCGGTTCACCCAGCAGAACACGCTCCTGTTCCCGCCGGTGCTCCAATTCGAGCAGACGAGCAGCGCGCCCGGAGTATCACTGCTGACGAACGGCGACAATCACAACGCGAACTGGAACGCGAATCTCGTATATGCGTACCGGCCGCAGTCCGGGTCGCTCGTGGCGACGACGTCCGCGGGGTTGCAGTACGAAGACCGGCAGCTGGGAATCTCCAATATCGTGAGCCAGAACCTGATCGCCGGACAAGCGAACGTGAACGCCGGCACGAACGTCAGCGTGGGCGAGCACCGCGAGGTCACGAAGGACTACGGCTTCTACGGGCAGGAGGAGTTCCTGACGCTCGGGGAGCGGCTGTTTCTTTCGGCCGGGTTCCGGGCCGACCGGAGCAGCAACAACGGCGACGTGAAGCATTACTTCATCTACCCCAAGACCGCTGGGTCCTATCGGCTGCCCGCGGGGGTCGGCCCGTTGGGCGACTTCAAGCTGCGCGTCGCTTGGGGCCAGTCGGGAAACCAGCCGCTGTATGGCATGAAGTTTCCTGAGTCCGATGCCACCCAGAACGTCCTCGGGCTGCCTGGCACCGTGGTGCCCTCCGTCGTCGGCAATCCGAACGTCAAGCCGGAGCGGCAGTCGGAGATCGAAGGCGGCGTCGACGCCACGCTCCGGAGCGGACGGGCGACCTTCGAACTCACGCTGTACCAGAAGAAGGTGAGCGACCTGCTGCTATTGCGGGGGCTCTACACGTCGAGCGGCTTCAAGAGCCAGGTCTTTAACGGCGGCGAGCTGCGCGATCGGGGCATTGAAGCGACCATCGGCTGGGTGCCAATCCAGCGGCCCGAGCTCACGTGGCTGCTGCGCTCGACGTTCTTCTCGAACTCGAGCAAGATCACCCAGTTGCCGGTGCCGCCCTTCACCGATGGCAGCTTCGGTTCTCAGACTGGCAACTTCTTCATCGAGCAAGGGCAGTCGGCGACCGAGATCATCGGCCAGGTGCCGACCGGTCCGAAGACGTTCGTCACCCAACGCGTCGGGGATGCCAACCCCGACTTCCTGTGGTCGTACGCGACCGATCTCACCTACCGGCGCTGGAACCTCGCGGCGGTCGCCGAGTGGCAGCACGGCGGCAACATCATCAACTTGACGACGTTCATCTATGACCTCGGCGGGACCACGCCCGACTGCCCGACCGCGTGCCTGGCGCGGCGTGCGGGGGGGACTCCGTCTTACATCGAGAGCGCCACGTACTTCAAGCTGCGGGAGATCACGCTCAGCTACACGCTGCCCACGGCCTTCGTCACGTGGACGGGCGCGCGGGATGGGCGCGTCAGCGTCAGCGGGCGCAACCTGATCGTCGTGACTGGCCGCAACTACACAGGGATGGACCCGGAGGTGAGCAACTTCGGGATCCAACCCGTAGCGCGCAATATCGAGGTCGCGCAGTATCCGCGCAGCCGCACCTTCTGGTTCACCGTCAGCGTGGGGTTCTGACCATGACGCCGCGATCGCATTCTGTCTGCACCGCTCTGGCGTTGGCGTTGCTCGCTGCCGGGTGCGCGGACTTGAACATCCCAGACTTCAACAATCCGTCGATCGGGGACCTGCAGAATAACCCGAC
>QHTK01000011.1 GCA_003220795.1 Gemmatimonadota bacterium
TCCACTGGCTCCCCGCCTTGTAAGCGATTCCGAACACCAGCTGCTCGGGGTTTGTGATCGTGGTTGTGACGGTCTGTGTGGTCAGCGTGTTCTGGAAGATCCCCAAACCCTGCAACAGGGCATCGACCGGCGTCCCCGCGTGAATGGTGTCCGGAGGAGCACTTGGGAGGATAATGTCCGCCGGTACGACGAGGCCCGTCGGCACTTGCGTGAACGTCCCCGTACCGGAGTAGTCGAACTTCGCGTGCATCAAGTAGCGGCCGCCGATCGACAGGTTGTCGTTGATCTTGATGATCCCGCCCCAGTGCGCCGTGACGGTGGTCTTGCTGGCCTCGAGGTGGGCGTTCGCGAAGTCGGTGCCGGGGGCGATCCCGAACTGCCCGAAAAGGTACGGCGGCGCGCCCGGGGGCGGCGGCAGAATCGTGGCCGGCACCGGGGCTTCGGCGAGGTCGAGGTGCTGGTTCAGCTCGACGCTGCCCCTCACGATGTCGAGTCCGCCACCCAGCGAAAGCCATGGCGTGACCTGATAAGCCACGGTGGGCTGGATGTACACCGAGCGGATGATGTTCTTGTAGCCTGCGAAACGCCCGTCGAACGACAGGGGCCATTCGGTCTGCAGCCCGTACGGCGCGAACAACCCGACCCCGATCCCCAGCTTGGGCGTGGCGGCGTAGCTGACGTAGACCTGGGGGAGGGCAATTAACGGATCGTTCAGGTCGCTCGTCCGCTGCAGGATATCATCCGTGAAGCCGCCGTCGACGTTGATCAGCGTCACGCCGATCGTGGCGTGCCCGCCCTTCAACCCGGCGAGGCCGGCGGGGTTGAAGAACAGGGCCGACCCGTCGGGACACGGAGCAGCGACGCCCGTGCCGGCGCGTCCCATGGCGCAGGTACCCTGCTCATAGATGCCAAACCCTTGCGCGGCCAGCAGGCCCGGGACCCCGGCAAACGACAGCCATAGTGCCGATAAGGCGTACCGCCGCATACAGTTGTCTCCGGAAGCCGAATGAGGGACGTGGTGGATGAGGCCCGTACAGGGTAGCATTGGCCCCAACCCTTGTCAAACCCGGGCGCATGAAAGCCGCAACACTGTTCCGAGCGACGTTCGGCGTGGCACCCCGCGCCGCGGCGTCGGCCCCGGGGCGCGTGAACCTGATCGGCGAGCACACCGATTACAACGGCGGTCCGGTGCTCCCGGTGGCGCTCGGCGTGCGCACCACGGTCGTGGCGGGTCCCGCCGACGCCGGCGTGCTGGAGCTCGTGTCGACTTTGGATGGTCGACTGACGCGACTCGACCCGCGGGACCACCGGGCCGCGGGGTGGGCGGCGTACGTCGCCGGCGTGTGGCACGAGGTCGCGGCCGCAGGCGCGAGGAGGGGAAGCCTCACCGGCGCGCGCGTCGCCGTGGCGGGCGACGTGCCGGTGGGGGCGGGCCTCGCCTCGTCGGCCGCGCTGACCGTGGCGACCGCCAAGGCACTCGCGTTGCTCGCGCGCACGCCGCTCACCCCGCGCCAGCTCGCCGGCATCGCGTTCCGCGCCGAGCACGATCATGTCGGCGTGCGGTGCGGCATCATGGATCAGACGATCGCCGCGCTGGCGCAACCGAGCCACGCCCTGCTCATCGAGTGCGCCTCGGCGGAAGCGCGTCAGATTCCGTTCCGGGGGCGCCTGCTGCTCGTCGATACGGGTGGGCGTCACGAGCTCGCGGCGGGGGCCTTGAACCGGCGTCGCGGCGAGTGCGAGGCGGCCGTCGCGCGGTTGCAGCTCGAGCTCCCCGAGCTGACGTGGCTCGCGGCCTGGCCGGCGGCCTGGCTCGCCCGGCTCAAGCGCGCGCTCCCCGAGCCGCTGCGTGCGCGCGCCGTCCACGTGGTGGGCGAGACCGCGCGCACGCGCTTCGGCGCCCAGCTGCTCGCGCGCGGCCGGCTGAAGCAATTCGGCCGGCTGCTGTACGAGTCGCACGAGTCCTGCCGCCGCCTGTACGAGTGCAGCGCGCCGGAGCTCGACCTCGTCGTCGCCGCGGCGAAGCGGGCCGGCGCGCTGGGCGCACGCCTTACCGGCGCGGGATGGGGTGGCGCGGTGCTCGTGCTCGTCGAACGCAAGCGCGAGGCGCGCATCACCGCCCTCATCCGCGGCGCGTTCGCTCGGGCGTACGGACGCGAGCCACCCATCACCGTCGTGCGGGCGGCGGGCGGCGTGCGGCGGGAATCCGCCCGGTGAGCGCTGTCCCAGGGTGCGTCCTGCAACGCTATGTTACGTCTGGCCGGGGTGGCGAAATCGGTAGACGCAAGGGACTTAAAATCCCTTGGGGGGCAACCCCCGTGCAGGTTCGAGTCCTGCCCTCGGCATGCCCGTGCCGCGACGCGCGCCCCTCACCCGTCAGGGCGGTGTCAGGAGCTTGAAGTACGCCGCCACGTCGAAGTTGGTCGGGTCTACCTCGAAATAGTGACCCCTGGTGTAGTGCCCCGTCGTCGGGAAGTACGGCGGCGGGTTGTTCTGGCCGCAGACATCGTAGGCGTATCGCTTGATGTAGCCGTGGCCGTCGCTCAGCCCGGTCGGACCGCGACTCTGCTGGATGATCCCGCCGGTCACGTACAGGCACCCGCGACCGTCCTTCTGCGTCTGGCACCCTTCCGCGTTCGTCGGGCCGGCGTTGTAGTTCTCCACCGTGAACTGGTTCAGGGCGAGCACGACCGCGTGCACGAATTCATCCTTCGTCGCCTTGTACGTGTTATAGTTGTTGCCGCCGCCGCCGCCGCCGGCCGGCCCCAGCGGCTGCTGTGGCGCATTCAGGGTGTTGTTCGCCATCACCACGTCGTTGCCGACAAACAGCCCGAGGATGTCCGCGCAGCTGCCGAGCGACGGGTCGGTGACGTACGTGAGGTTGTCCGCAATGACGACATTCCCGGTGGCCGCCACCGTCACGCGGCCCCGCAGCTTGCCGGACATGGCGACGTCCCCGTTCACGAAAATGACGCCCTTGAAGTTCGGGTTCAGCGCCCGGCTGATCGGCCACAGGTATTGGCCGTCGGGGCGGAACGCGACGAGCGGGCTGACCGGCCCCGGCCACTTGAGCCACTGCCCGTGGGCGTCGGTCGCCTTGAAGCTCCCCCACAGAGAGTCCGAACCGCCCAGGTAGCAGCGCTTGGTGACGTTGTTGAGCGCGCCGCTCCAGGTGTCGGCCGTGCCGGACGTGCCGTCATAATGGGACTGCGCGCTCTTGAATACGCCGAGGTGGAAGTCGCCGCAGTTCTGCGAGTTCCGCAGACCGAACTGCCCGTAGTTGCCGGGCGCGTCGGCGACGACCCAGCCGGCGCTGTCGGACTGGTAGACCCGGATGAACCCCTCGTTGTCATCGGTCGCGTTCCCGTCCCCGTTCAAGTCGAGCGCCACGAACTCGATCCGCATGGTGGCCTGGCCGAGCACACCGGTGCTGGTGCTCGTGATGAGCATGTTTCCCGTCGTCGCCTGGGTCCTGAGCTTGTTCAGGTCGGCCGTGGTGGGAAACGGGATGTTCGCCCCGTTCTCCTCAAACCCCTGCTTGTAGGTGCCGTACTGCCTGCCCGAGATCGTCTTCGCGGTACTCACCGGCCCGAAGAAGGTCGCACCTGAGGCGACGATGTTGATCACGTCGTTGCTGTGGACCGGTCCGTAGATCTGGTCGTTGTTCGCGAAATAGATGAGCCCTTCGGTGTTCGTGAAGTAGGCGTACTTGGCGAAGCTCTCCTGGTCGATCTCACCCCGACGGACCACTGTGTTGCCGAAGATGTCTTTGGCCACCGTCACGACGCTCGCGAACACGCCGTACTGGCCCGACGTGATTCCGGTAGGCCCGATGTACGTGGTCCGGGTGACGTTGGGGATCGGGTTGCCGAGCGCGTCGTACACCACTGCCCTCGTTTCGAACGCCTTATAACCGGTGTCGGGCATCAAGGTTCTGGTGCCGTTCACGGCGGACCGCGCCTCTTCGATCCCGGCGTCGGCGACGCTCGTGAGCAGCGTCTCGCGCTGCCGGTACCTGGTCACGAGCGCGGTGTTGCCGCCCAGCACGGCTGCCGTGCTCATCAGCGTGAGCACGACGAGCGTGACCAGGAGGACGGTCACGAGGGCGATCCCGCGCTCATTGTGGATATGCATGTGCTCCCCCGATCAGGGAATAGTGACGGCTGCGGACGTCGTCGTCGGGGACGACGACGGCGTGCAGTCGGCAGCCGCGAGCTGGTACTGATACGTCGCGCCGGATGTGACCGCGGCGTCGTCGTAGAGGTACGTCGGGCTCCCGGCCGGGAGGCTCAAGTACGGCGTGCCCCACGTCAGGTCCGTGATCCGCTTGCGCCAGATCACGTACTGCACGACGTCTTTCTCGCCGGCGTACTCGTCGGTGGCGGCATTCCAGGCCAGCCGGACGGCCGGCGTGCCGTCGGTCTGCGTGATGCTGCTGGCCGTGAGCGCGGTCCCGAGGATGGGCGCATCGCCGCACGTCCGCCGCGACGCGATGCCGATGTTCGGCAGCTCCATGAACCGCACCAGGGTGTACCGCCGCTCCGCCGCGCCGGACAGCCCGTTCGTGACCGTGAATGTGACGCGGATGCCCCGGATCGAGTCGATCACGGCCGCGGCGCCGGTGTCGGCCGGCGCGAGATGGATCGGGACGGTGTGCACGAGCGGGAGCCTGGCGGCCGGGAGCGAGTCGATCGATAGCGTGCCCGCCACGCTCGCCAGCCGATAGTAGTCGAAGTACACGGTCGTGGGGGATCCGATGATATTGCGCGACACCATGTCGGGCGGTCCGCCGTTGACCTGCTCGAACAGGATGTAATCGTCCCCGCGGGCCGTGGTCGAATCGGGCGCGACGAAGAAAATCATCGTCTCGGCCGGACTGTTGATTCCCCCGGTCGTGTAGCTCGTGTCTGGATAGCCGACGGTGGTGAGCGGGAGCGTGATGCGCTGTGCCTTCGTCAGGGCGGTTACGGCGCCCGCGGGAACGTCCGGGTCGTAGTAGATGGCGAATGGATCGTTCGGCACGTTCGTCGCGTAGTCGGCGTTGAAGGCGACCACGTTCCGCCCGGCGTAAATGATGGCGGGCTGAGCGCCCGGCAGGTTGGCGCCCGCGGCGCGCAGCCGCTGCTCGATGGTGCTGAGCGCGAATTGCAGGTTCTGCACCGCGTTCATGCGATCGCTTCCCAGCGACATCGCCCGACCTTGGGAGCGCAGGAAACCGAGCGTCCCGGCCATCACGGCACTGAACACGACGAGGGCCACGAGCAGCTCGACGAGCGTGAAGCCCGCCGCAGGGCGCGGAGCGGCTCGCATCATGGGGCCGCCACCGTCACCGTGCGGGAGACCGGGGCGAGCAGCCCGGGGCCGCTCACCGTCACGGTGATCTTCTTGTAGTCGTTCGGCTGCCCCACGCCGCCGTAGCGCAGCACGTCGGTGTGGCGGCTGAACCCCGGCAGGGCCGGGAATCCGATCTCGGTCGCCACGTACATCTTTTCCAGGGTTGCATAGTTGGGATCGGCCTGGATTCGCGCGATCCGGCTTTGAGCGAGCTCGATGGCGGCGTCCTGGCGGCCGCTCGTCGCCGCCGTATGGACCATGCCCGTGGTCAACTGCGCGGTGCCCAGCAGCACCACGGAGAGAATCACCACCGCCACCATCACCTCGATGAGCGTGAAGCCGCGTTGGGTCTGCATCAGAAGCCCCGTTTCCAGGCCGGGGGCGCGGCCCGGTACCACGACACGCGCGCCGTGGCCCGGTCGGTTTCGATCACGCGGGAGTCCCCGGCGTGTCCCGGCCCGGCGGCGGCGCGCGCCGTGGTGAGGTACACGGCGCCCGCCTCGCTGGCGCTGCCGTCGCGGTGGAACGTCACGGCCGGCAGGGTGCCGAAGGTCTTCGTAAAGGAGATGGGTCCCGCCCAGGTGCCGAGCGGCGGTGCGCCGCCCTGTCCGTACACGATGTGCTCGCCCAACGGCACCACGCGGAGATGCTCGCCGGGGTCCGCCTGGCCGTTGTTGTTCGCGTCGTCGAGGATGCGCATCGCTTCGGCGGGGACGTCGAATGCCACGATGATGTTGTGCTGGCGGGTGACCGCGAGGCGTTGCGCGACGAGCAGCGTCGTGCCCGCACTTTGCATCGCCGAGTCCACGGTGAACTTCTGGAGATCGATCTTCGGCGCCACCAGCGTGAGCAGGAAGCCGAAGATCACAATGACCAACAGCATCTCGAGCAGCGTGAAACCGCGAGACCCGGCGTGACGCACCATGCCCGCATCCCTCCGTGCACGTGAGCGGGCAAACCCGGTGGTCGGCTCCTGAAAACGCGTGGGAGCCACTCCGGCAGCTGGGCTGTCTCGGCTTCTCACGCCCGAGACCCCTTGGCTTTGCGCCCCGCCGTCACCGACGGTTTGCCCTTGTCAGAGAGTCCGCACGTACAGTGTCCCCGCCTGCCGCGGGCGGGCGGTGACGCTGAGCACGAGTCCCGCGCCCACACGTCTCGGCCACGTCGCATTTTACAATGAGGGCCACGTTTCTGGTGTGAACTGCACGCGATGCGGATCGATTCCCTCGCCGCCGAGCAAGTCGTAGCGAACCCGTACCCGGTCTCGCAGCGAATTCCGTAGCTGGCGTGGCCGCAACATCTTGACCCCCTCCGCCACCCTGGCATTATTGGCCCACCTTTGAGCGGACCACCTCCGGAAGGCGGACATGAGCGATGGCGTCGATGTCGTCAAGGCGCTCCGCGACGTTCGCGTGCTTGTGGCACCGCTCACCCGGCGGCGCGACGTCACCTTGGCGTTCGACGGCTGCGACGCCCTGCCACACGCCAGTGTGGACGAGCAGAAGCTGAGACGGCTGTTGTACAAGCTGTTCACCGTCGCTATCCGGAACACGCCTGTGAACGGAACCGTGCGGGTCGCGGGCGAGGTGCTCGGCGGGGGCGGCTCGTCCCGCGGGCGCCCGCTGCTCCAGCTGACAATCACCGAGCCGGGGCCCACTGCAACCCTCGGCGATTTGGAGTATTTGGTGCGTTCGTTCAACCCAGTGGAGATCCTCGGGGCGGAGCATGGGAGCGGCGGGGACACGCTGACGGCGGTGAGCGGGCTGGGCGAGGCCGAGCCGGCGATAGTGTCGCTGCGTCTCGGGTCCGAGCAGGTGCGCACCCTCTTGCTTACGCTCCCCGTAGTAGAGAATAATGATACGGGGTGATGCAGCGCACGGCAGGTCCGGTCAGGTAGGGTACCATTCGGATGCACTCCCCGGCGGTTTGGATTGACCGGAGCCCGTCGTTCGACTGAGCGAGGTCGCGGTTATGCCCGGCATGCAGTGGGCTCGACTGCAGGCGAACTTGAATATCCGGCTGCGCCGGGGCGCCTGGTATCGGATCAGGCAGGCCGGCCCGTTGCAGGTCGTGCTCGAGGTGCGCGGACAACCGGTGCAGGTCCCCGCCGCCTTTCTCCAGATCATCGAAACCCCACCACGCCGCTGGACCGTCGTGGCGCGCCCGGACGATGCCGTGCGGCTGCCGTCGAGCTGGGGCGACCGCTACGCCGTGTGTCCCAGTTGCCGCGAGCGCCAGCCATTTGACGGACGCCCCGGCGCGATGCGGTGCAACCGCTGCCGCGAAAGTTTCGATATCGACTGGCGCGAGTCCTACGACTTGGGGCTGTAGCAAACCTCCTCCCTGGTCATCGGTCACACCTCCTAAGGTTGGTCGTCGCAACTAGACCCTGACACCGCTCGGACGCATCGCGGACCGCGCCGGTGCAACCATTCGGGGGGTTCCGACGTCTTACACAGGCAGAAGGCGTAGCGGGGACGCATCGGAGCGAGGCAGGCGTTCCGCACTCACCGTGCAAGCGGCCGTCGGGAGGTTCGACCATGAAGGCATACGCGCTGTTGCTGGGCATGATGCTCACCCTCGGCTCGGGGTACGCCGCCCAAGTCGCCGTCTCTTCGGTCGGGACGGCACGGGACGCAGAGGTGAGGCCGACACCGGCGCCCCGTAGCCACGGGCCCGACACGGTATGGTACGGCGGCGTGCTCGACCCGATCACCGTGGAGGCACGGGGCGACGCTCCGGCGAGCACCGCGACCGCGCGGCGGCTGCTGCTCGACCGCCCGGCCGTGCGCTGTTTGCGGGCCAGCCGCGTCTAACCACCGCACTGGTACGATCTCACCCGGGGGGCCGGCGCTCCCCGGGGTTCTTTTGCCTCCCCCCCCGACCCTCGAGCTCCGACCCCCGAAACCCTACCTCGCAAATTCCCGTACCACGTGCCAGTATGGTGGCGGGCCCTGCCCGGGGAGGGTATCTCGCATGAACTCGTTCTGGCAGACGTGGCGCAAGGAAATCATCCGCGGGCTGGTGCTGTTTTGCGGCGTGATCGCCATCGGCTTGTGCATCCGCTACGTGGTCGTGCGGGCGCGCCAGGGCGTCATGGATAACCTTCCGGTTGCCCTGCGCGGTTTGAGAGGCCTGAGGGATCTGAAGAACCTGCCGAACAACTTTGACTTCGACCCGGACGCCTACGGGGGACCCCGCGACACCGCGGACACGTGGACGTATCAAGCGAAGGTCGTTCCGCAACACTGGGTGTGGATCCGGAACACCGTCGGCTCGGTGAGGGTCGAAGCGGCGAAGGGCGATTCACTCGAGGTCGTCGCAGTGAAGACGCACCGCCGCTCCGACCCCGGCAGCGTGCACATCGAGACCGTCAAGGTCGCCGACGGCATCGCGATTTGCGCCGTCTGGGCCCACGGGGGCGGCCGCTGCGTCCCCGGGGAGGACTACAAGCCGTCGTCGCCGCACCGCAGTGATGTCGCCGTCGATTTCACCGTTCGCCTGCCCAGGCGCGTGCGCCTGGGGGCGAGCACGGTGAACGGCGCGGTGCACGTCGCGAACGCAACGGCGCCACTGGTGCTCGCAAGCGTCAACGGCGAGGTCGACGCCGAAACATCGGCCGGGCCCGTACGCGCCACATCCGTGAACGGCAGCGTGCGCGCGCGCATGCGTGCCTTCGGTGACACGGGTGAGGTGGCCCTGTTCACCGTGAACGGCGCGGCCACGGTCGAGCTTCCCGGGCAGCTGGACGCGGACGTGGAAGCGAGCACGGTGAACGGGGCGATCGAGACCGACTATCCGCTCGTCGTGACCGGGAAGCTCGGGAAGCATCTGCAGGGCAAACTCGGCGCCGGCGGGCGAAAAGTGCGCATCACCACCGTGAACGGCAGCATCAACCTGCGGAAGGCGACGCATCCGAGCTGAGGTAGCGGCCGATTTCCTCGGTGAAGGTGCGAACGTTGATCGGTTTGGTGATGTAGCCGTCGAACCCCGCGCCGAGCGCCCGCTCGCGGTCGCCCGGCATGGCATGCGCGGTGAGGGCGACCACCTTCCAAGGGTGGTCGCCCTCGATTTTTTTCACGTCGGCGAGCACGCCGAACCCGTCCCGGCCGGGGAGCTGGATGTCGAGCAGCACGAGCGCGGGGGCGGGGCGCTCCGCCAGCAGCGTCGCGACGAGCTGCTCTCCCGTATGCAAACCGACCACACGGTGCCCCTTGAGCGTCAGCAGCGCCGAGATCAGCTTCAGATTGTCGGGCTGGTCCTCCACCACGACGATGGTCGCCATCAGACTCCTCCGGGATCGGCCCGGGGCAGAGTGAACCAGAACGTACTACCCTTGCCGAGCGCGCTCTCCACACCGATGGCGCCGCCGTGCAGCTCGACGAGCCGCTTCGAGAGCGCGAGCCCGAGCCCCGTCCCTTCGTAGCGACGGCTCGGCGCCGCGTCGAGCTGTACGAATTCCTGAAACAGCTTCGCCTGGTCCTCGGGCGCGATACCGATCCCGGTGTCGCTCACGGCCACGCGAACCTGGCGCCCGCCACCTTCGAGGCGCGCGGCCAGTGTCACCTGGCCACCTTCGGGCGTGAACTTGATCGCGTTCGAGAGCAGGTTGAGGAGGATCTGGAGCACGCGCCCGCGGTCCGCCGTGACGGTCACGGCGTCGGGCGCCGGCTCGAGGGCGAGTCGGTGGCGCCGCGCTTCGAGCTGCGCGTGCACGCTGTCCGCCGCCTCGCGCAACAGCGCGTCGAGCGGCACCGGCTCGAGCCGGAGATCCATGCGGCCGGCGGCGATCTTCGACAGATCGAGCAGCTCGTTGATGAGCTGCAGCAGGTGCCGGCCGTTGCGCGAGATGGTTTCGAGGTAGTCGCGCTGCGTACCGCTCAGCGGGGCGCCCTCGACCTCACCGGTCAAGAGCAGCTCGCTGAATCCGATCACGCTGTTCAACGGGGTGCGCAGCTCGTGCGACACGTTGGCGAGGAACTGGTCCTTGAGCTTGCCCGCCTGATCCAGCTCCGCGTTGAGCCGGGAGAGCTCGCGATGCTGCTCCTCGAGCACCGCGTTCTGTGACTCGAGGCGCTGCGCCGCGTGCCGCACTTCGACCGCCAGCCGCCGCGTATGCTGGTGCGCCGATTCGCGCTCGCACGCGATCGCCAGGTTGGGCGCGGCGTGTTCGAGCACCGTACGCGCGTGCGCGTCGAGCTCGCCCGCGAGCAGCACGACGAGCAGCCCGACCAGGCGGTCGCGGGAGCGCAGCGGCACGAGGGCGACCCCGGTCCCGTCGTGCGCGGCGCTGGCGGCGGCCAGGCGGAGCTGGGTGCGCACCGGCTCGGCGGCGGCGCCGGTGTAGTGAGCCACCTGCGCGGTGTCGCCGACGAGCTGCCGCACGACGTCGCGCGACAGCGTGTGCGCCGT
>QHTK01000101.1 GCA_003220795.1 Gemmatimonadota bacterium
GGGAGATCGGGCCGAGCTGAACGAAAAGCCGAGCTCGGCGCCGGTGCGCCGCCAGGTCACGTTTCCGACCAGCCCCGTCGGCAATTTCGGGAGGCGCCGCTCTGCGCCGGTTGCGGCGCTCAGCACGTGCAGTGCGCCGACGCCGTCTTCGTTGGTCACCACGGCGATCCAGCGCCCGTCGGGGGACAGGGCGAACTCGTCCACGTCCCAGGGAAGACGGTCGCTCAGGAAGCGGTAGCGCTTGCCGAGCAATTCGAGATAAGCGAGTCGTCGCACCTCCGAGCCCTGGTCGGTGGTGAGATAGATCCCCTTGCCGTCGCGGCTGAACTGCGCACCGCCCCCGGCGTAGGCGACCGTATCGGTGCCCGGCGTGGTGAGCAGCGTCTTCACGCCGGTCGCGACGTCCGCCAGCCAGAGGTAGCTCTCGTTCACCGAGACCGCCTGGTGCAGCAGGATCGTGCGATCGTCGGGGGACCAGTCGAGCGGCGCGAACCCGCCGCCCGCGAGCTCGACCACCAGGCGATCGGTGCGCGGATCGGCTGGATCCATCACCCAAAGGTCCAGGTCCCGACCATTGCGCCGGGTCGACATGTAGGCGTAGCGGTCGCTTTTGTGTGACCAGAGTCCGCCCACGTTGCGAGACTTGCCATCCGTCAGCAGCGCGACGTCCCCCGTAGCGACGTCGTAGCGGTACTTCTGGAAGAACTCGCCGCCGCCCACGTCTTTGCTGAGCACAATGTAGCGGCCGTCGCTCGGCTGGTATGACGCCCCGGCGACGGGGTCCGCAAAGAAGGTGAGCTGGATGCGCGCCCCCCCCGGGAGCTTCACGCGGTGCAACTGTTGCGCATCGCCGAAGCGAGTGCCGACGAGCATTTCGCGGCGCGTCGGATGCCAGTCCCAGAACGCCGCCGAGCGGAACTCGCTGTAGCGGCGTCCGGCTTCGGCGATGGACGCCGGGACGGGCGGGACGCCGTCGGTCACGAGATTGTCCCCGGGGGTGAGGGCGCTCGTTTGGGCGAGCAACGGGGCGCCGCCCACCAGCGGGGCGACGAGCAACAGGCGCAGGAGCTTGATCATGAATGAATGAGTGAGTGGGTCCGCACGTAAACTAGCGTGCGCCGGGGACGGGGCTAGTCCGGCTCGCCGCGGGGGCGTCGGCGTCGTAGCTTTCCGCGGAGTCGCAACGAACGGAGTGAGGGGTGACGGCTTACCGGTATCCCGATGGACACGTTTTCTACCGCAAGCTGGGGCGTACCTTCCCCCGCATCGTGCGCGGCGAGGGGTGCTGGCTCATCGACGACCGCGGCAAGCGCTATCTCGACGCCGTCGGCGGCGCCTACGTCGCCAACTTCGGCCACTCGAACCCCGACATCGCCGACGCCATGGCGCAGCAGGCGCGGCAGTTCGGCTATCTCTCGGGCACGGCCTTCACGCACGGCCCCGTCGAGGAGTTGGCCCGAGAGCTCGCCACCACGCTCCCCGGCGACCTCGACAAGCTGTACTTCCTGTCGAGCGGCTCCGAGGCGGTGGAAGCGGCGCTGAAGCTGGCGCGCCAGTACTGGGTGGATGCGGGAAAGCCCGCAAAGCACGAGATCATCGCGCTCGCCCCTTCCTATCACGGGAACACGCTGCTGGCCCTCTCCGCATCGGCGCGCGAGCACTACCGGACCATGTTCCGGGACTGGCTGGTCGACGTCCATCGGATCCCGGCGCCCTATCCCTACCGGTGCGCGTGCCGGGGTGAGGATGCCGGCTGCCCAGTGTGCAGCGGGGCGGTGCTGGAACAGGCGATCGCGCGGGTCGGCGCGAGCCGGGTGGCGGCGTTCATCGCCGAGCCGGTGGGTGGCTCCTCTACCGGCGGATCCACGCCTCGCCCCGAATACTTCCGGCGGGTGCGGGAGATCTGCGACCGCTACCAGGTGCTCTTCATCGCGGACGAGATCCTGTGCGGCGCGGGCCGGACGGGGACATGGTGGGCGATCGAGCCGTACGGCGCGGTGCCGGACATCATGACGCTCGGCAAGGGGATCTCGGGCGGGTACGCGGCGCTTTCCGCCGTGGCGGCGCCCGAGCGGATCATCGACGTGATCGCCG
>QHTK01000102.1 GCA_003220795.1 Gemmatimonadota bacterium
CCTGTGGCGGCGGAGACCGGCGGATGGACGGCGGTGACGGGCGAAATCATCGTGACGGGCGAACGGCTGCAAGTGAGTGCCCGGGCCTACGACGTCGTGACCCGGCGCCAGCTGGCCCGTGCGACGTTCGAAGGTCGAGCCAGGGACGACGTACGGCGGGCCTACGACCAGATCGCGACGGCGTTGTTGCGCGCGGCCGGGCTCGAACAGGGCTCGGCGGACCTGGGCACGGCCACGACGCGCTCCCTGGACGCGTATCGGGCCTACCTGCGTGGTATGGCGCATCTCAACCGAGCGGAATACCGCCAGGCCCGTGACGCGTTGCTGGACGCCGTCCGCATCGACAGCGCCTTCGCGCAGGCATACGGCAAGCTCGCTGAGGTCTCCCTGCTCGCGTTCTCGGTGCTGGATCCTGACCATCCGGCCTACGGCTACGCGGAGCGCGCCGCGGCGCTCAGCAACCGGCTGCCGCCGCGGGCGGCCAGTCACGTGCGCGCGCTGCGCAGCCTGCTGAACGCCGACTTCACCGCGGCGCGCCGGGAGTTGGGCGGTCTCGTCGCCCAGGACTCGAACGACGTCGACGCGCTCGAGGAGCTCGCAGGCCTCGAGTTTCTCGACCCCCTCCTCGTGGCGACGCCGACCGGAGAGCGGCGCCGCGGGTCTCTGAACGCCGCTACGCGGCTGTCCCGGCGCGTGCTCGATCTCGACCCCACGCGGCATGGCGCCTACCAGGGATTGGTGGTCATCTACTCGCTGGCGGCCGGGCAGTCGCCGGGCGCGATGGCGGGCTACCGCCGCGAGCTGCCCCGTCCGGTGCGGAGCTCGGTCCGTGCCTGGTGCAGCTGTGACTTCGAGCTCGGCGTGGCTGGGCAGCCGCCCGGCCGCGGCAGTGACTCGGCACTGGCACTCCAGTTCGCCGGTCCCGATCTCATGCTCGTGCCGCTGCTGCGCGACTCGCTCGAGCTCGTGCCGGTCGATTCCCTGGCTGCGCTTCCGGCAGAGTCGTTGGCCGCCTCGCGCGCCCGCGCGCGGGCCGCGGCGAGGGCGTGGGCCCGGCGTTGGCTGGCCGCCGGCCCCGCCGAGGCCGAAGCGCACCGCATGACGGCGCGTGTGCTCGAGCTGGACGGCAATTACGAGGCGGCGCTCCGCGAGCTCGACATCGCAGACTCGCTCGGTGTCGAAGCGGAAGCGGAGGCCCTGGCCGCACGGCGGATGATCCTGCTGGGTAAGCTCGGACGATTGGATGACGCGCGCCGAATCGCGGACTCCCTGTGGGGCGCGCATTACTTCGGGGGGGAGTTGTTCGCCACCGTGCCCGCCATGACCGAAGCGTACGCCTGGGCCACGAATCTGTTCGCCGCGGCCGGAGACTTCGAGCGTGTGCGGGCTGCGCTGGCCGCGTTCAGCGCCCGGCTGGCCGTGCGCCTCGAGCCGGCTCAGGCGTATGCCGCTACGGTCACGCTGCTGTCCGGATCAGAGTCCGGGCCGGTCGCACCGGTCGTGCTCCCTGACGGGCTGCGGCGCAGCGTGCGGGAGGCGCTGCGCGCGGAGCTGGCACGGTACCCCGGAGACCCGCTCCTCAGCGCCTGGCTCCGCACCTCCGCGTCGTTCCCGAACCGCTGAGCCCACTGGCAGGTCAGGCTCGGGTTTCGAGCAGCAGGCTCCGGAACGCCGCGGCTGCAGGCCCGAGCGGCGTCCCCAAGCGCCGCACAATCAGCAGATCCCGCGTCCAGCGTGGGCCGGCGAGCCGTGCGGCCACGATCCGCCGATCCCGTGCCAAAACCGCGTGACGCGACACGAGCGCGACGCCGAGTCCCGCGGCCACCGCCTCGCGAATCGCCTCCGTGCTCCCGAGTTCCATCACCGGGTTGAGCGTGACCCCCAGCCGCGCGAGATAGCGTTCGGCCACGCCGCGCGTACTCGAGCCTTCCTCGCGAGCAATGTAGGGCTCGCCGGCGATCGCAGGCGCGGTCACGGCCCGGCGGCGCGCGAACCGGTGGCCGCGCGGGACGATGAGCACCAGCTCGTCCTTCACCCAGGGTTCCGCAGCCAGCCCAGTCACGAGCGGCGCATCCCCGATCACTCCCAGCTCCAGTTGACCCGCCGCCACCGAGCGCTCGATCTCCCGGGTGTCGCTGATCTGCAGACTCAATGCGAGCGCCGGATGAGCTGCATGAAACCGGCCGAGTGCGGCGGGAAGGAGGTAGGTGCCGGGCGTCGTGCTCGCCCCGACGGTCAGGGCGCCGCTGCGCAGCCCCTGCAAGTCGGCCGCAGCCCGCTCGGCACCGCGTAGCAGCCCCACCGCCTGGCGGGCGTACGGTTCGAGCAGGCGGGCGGCGGGCGTCGGACGGACGCTCCGCCCGTGACGCTCCAGCAGCGGAACACCGAAGTGCGCCCCCAGACCCTGCAAGTGTTCGGAAACCGCGGGCTGGCTGATGTGGCAGGCCTTGGCCGCCCGACCCACGCCCCCCTCGTCGAGGACCGCGAGGAACAGTTCTAAGCGGTGCAGCGTGAGGCCAGGTTTTGCCATAGGGTAATACCTATCTATCTCATAAACATCATCTAATTGTCCTATTGTGCAAGCGGACCCACACTTCGCAC
>QHTK01000098.1 GCA_003220795.1 Gemmatimonadota bacterium
GGTCTTCATCGCCGGCACGATGGTCCTGCTCCCCAACCCGCGCGACGTTCCGATGATCGTCAAGGAGATCGAAAAACGTCGCGTTACTATCGCGCCTCTCGTCCCCGCGTTGTTCAACGCGATCAACCAGTTCCCGAGTGTGGAGCGCCGCGACCTATCGAGCGTCAAGGTGTGCGTCTCGGGCTCGGCCCCGCTGTCGGTAGACGTGCAGCAGCGCTTCGAGGCCCTGACCGGCGGCAAAATCTGCGAGGGGTTCGGGCTCACCGAGACGTCGCCCGTGACGCACATCAATCCCCTCCAGGGACTCAGGAAGATCGGCACCATCGGGCTGCCGGTCGTCGATACCGATTGCCGCATCGTGGACATCGCGTCGGGAACTCGCGATCTCCCACCAGAGGAGGAAGGCGAGCTGCTCATCCAGGGACCGCAGGTGATGCGGGGATATTGGAACAGACCGGAAGAGACGGCGAACGTGCTCCGCGATGGCTGGCTGTGCACGGGCGATCTCGCCGTCATGGATGCCGACGGCTACTTCAAGATTGTCGGCCGCAAGAAGGAGATGATCGACGCCAGTGGTTACAAGGTGTACCCCGACGAAGTGGACCGCGTGCTGATGAGCCATCCCGCCGTGCTCGAGGCGGCGACGATCGGCGTCCCCGATCCCAAGCGCGGGGAGACGGTGAAGTCGTTCGTCGTGCTCCGCGTTGGGATGAGCGCCACCGCCGAGCAGATCCTGGCGTACTGCCGAGAGAGCCTGGCCCCTTACAAGGTGCCCAGGGAGGTGGAGTTCCGCACGGAGTTGCCCAAGAGCGCCGCGCTCAAGATCCTGCGGCGGGAGTTGCAGGAGGAGGAAGTGCGGACCCGGACGACGTCGCGATCGTGAGATGCTGCATACTGAGCACCCTCACTAAACGGGGACTGCTCCTTCAGAACGGGCTGAGGACGGCGCGAGCACGAACAGCAGCACGGCCGACAGGCCGGTCACAGCCACGCCAGCCAGCAGCTCGCCGCGTTTGTTGGGCAGTTGAATCGCCATCAGCGCCATGACCGCCGTGTGCGCGAAACTGGACCATACGGCGTACGCAATCAAGCTGCGATGCGCGGAGGGGTTGCGTGCCGCGAGCACCAAGAAAACGCCGAGCGTCGCCAAAATGGTATAGAACATCGGCGCTGTCGTCCCGCCAGTCGGACGCAGCCCGGCCAGGAAAGAGGTCACCAGAGGATAGATATTGGCGACGATCGTCAACAGACCCAACACCACCAGAACGACCTGCAGCGCACGTTCTCGCTTAGACGTCACGGCCATTGGAGCCCTCCCGGGGTAGATGCGCTGGCTTTGCTGCCACTCCGACGCGGATCGCCTGCAGCGCTACGTTGTCCCACTGCATCGCGACGTTGTCCGTGGCGGCTGCAACGTGCTGGGGTGCGGCCGTGCCGCCCCGGTCGGGGTACGGGGACGCCGCGTCCCGGGCGCAGCTGGTGGCACCAAGGACGACTCCGGCCACGAGCCAAACGCTCCTGCGCGGAATACTCAGCATGGCGACCTCCTAGGTCCTGCTCAGCGACTGCGACGTCAGTGGATCGTGATCTGTCCCGTCGTCAGCGTCTCCCTGGCTAGATCGTAGTTGCCATTTCCGGGCGCCACATCCCCGGCTACACCATCGAACACCCCCAAGACCGTGAGCTGCAACGTGGCCACCCCCGGGCCACCGGGCGTGACCGTGACGAGAAACGGAATATTGCGAAAGATCGATTGCACACCGGGGCCGAACGCGTTCAGCACTTTCACGGTGGCTGTGCCACGGAAGCTGCGCCCGTCGAGCGCTCCGCTCGTGACGGGGCCCTGCACGGCCATGAGGTGCAGCCCGAGGAAGTTCGCATTGCCTGCCATGAGGCACGTGAAGTGTCCTTGCGCCGATCCGTCCGCGGCGATCACTGCCGTGAAGCCGAAATGTGACCCGTCGATGTCTCCATCGCCGTCGAGATCGGCGCCGAAGGTCGTGGTGCCGCCACCCGTAACCTGGATTGCATGCGCCAACGGCGCAGCCGCGCGGTCGCTCGAGATGGCGGCGGGCGGAGCGAAGGCATCTCCGGGAGCGGCACACGCGGCGAGCCCGAGCGCCGCTGCCACTACTGCGGTGTAGTGCAGAGAGCGTTGCATGGTTCCTCCCTGGCGTTGACGGGGGTGGGTTGCGCACCCCCGTGAGTGCGTGCCCTAATCGATCACGTGGAACGCGGTCCGGTTTCCCTGAACGCCCGGAGCAGGCGCCGCGCGGTTCCAAAAGTCTGTGCGGCCCTTCGACGCCGTGACCCCTTCGAAGACGTCGGCCGTCGCCGTTCCCGCGAAGTTACAGCTCACGACGAGGCTGCCCTCGCTGCCGTCCGAGTAGGCGACGCGCACTACGAGCAGGCCCGCACGGCCGTCTGCGGGGTTCCCAATGTTGTCATGCGGCAATGGAAACGTGCCGGGAGCGAGCACGTAGCTCACCAAGCCGG
>QHTK01000012.1 GCA_003220795.1 Gemmatimonadota bacterium
AGCAGCCTTCTAAGCTGTTGGTCGGAGGTTCGAATCCTCCCGGGCGCATCCCTCGTGAACTCCTTGTCGCAGGTGCAGCGTCGGCTGATCTGGATCGGGTGTCTCGTCCCGTTCGTCAGCTCGATCGCCTTGATGCTGTGGTACTGGCCCGGGTCGCTCCCGCAGGACAGTACGAGCGGCGTGTGGACGGCGCTGGCTCAGGACTTTGCGAACGGCATCTTCTACCGGCCCACCGCCGATGCGTATGGGTTCGGCGGGACGCGTTACATGCCGCTCTTCTTCGTGCTGCACGGCACGCTGATCCGATTGTCGCTCGACCCGATCTTCGCCGGCTTGCTCCTCACGGTTGCGTCCATCGTGCTGTTCGACCTCGCGCTGCTGTGCTGTCTGCGCGTCCTGGGTGTCCGGTGGTCGCTCGCCGTGCCGCTGTCGGTGCTGTGTCACGCCGCGGTATCGTTCCAGCTGCTCTCGCTCCAGGTGAAGGGTGACGTTCTCGCGGGGGCGCTCAACCTGTGGGGGATCTACTTCGGATTGCGGTACGCGCGCGCCCGGTCGCCGCTCGTGTTGGGGTGCTGCGCCCTGGCGCTGCTCGGTGCCTTCCTGACGAAGTTCACCGCCCTGGTCGGCGCGGTGGCCGTGTGTTTCTGGCTGGTGCGGCGGGGGGAGCGCCGCCAGGCCGTCACCCTCGCCGCTGTGCTCGCCGCGCTCGGGGCGGGTGCGCTCGCGCTCATCCAGTGGGCGAGCGACGGCCGGGCCCTCACGTCGTTCCTCGCCGTGGCGAGCGGTGGGGCGCGTCCCGGCTACGCGCTCGGCGCGCCGCTCTGGTTCGCGCTGGTGGCGCTGCAGGATCCGGTGTTCCTCATCATCGTAGCGGTCGCGGGGCTGTACGCCGCCGCGCTACTCCGGCAGGATCGGATGAGCTTCCCGGTCGGCTACTTCCTGCTCGCGGCGGCGGGGACCCTCGCGATCTTCACCTCCCCCGGCACCGACAGCAACCACTTTCTCGATCTCCTGGGCGCGGCGGTGCTACTGCTCGGTTGGCAGTTGACCTTCGGGGCGGGCTCCCCCTCTCCGCGGCTGGCCGTTGGACTGGCGGCGGCGCTCGCCGGGCTCGCGGCGCTGACGTGGGTACCGGGGATGATCTCCATCAAGTCTCTCATCGAGAAGGGCGGCAGACCCGAGCGGTGGAAGGTCGCCGCGATCGTGGGCGCGCTCGGTCCGCAACGCCACGATCTCTTGAGCGAGAACCCGATTCTTCCGGTGCTGGCGGGACAACGGCCGCGCGTGCTCGATCCGTTCAATCTGCGGCTGCTCGCGCGGGCGCGCCCGGACGTGGCGGCCGACTTCACGAGACGGATGAACGACGCCAGCTTTGGGGCGGTTGTGCTGGTCGACTTTACGGGGTCCGATCGCGCCCACATCCCGGCGGCGTTACGCGCCTGCACAGCGAGCGCCGGCGATCGCTGCTACGGTGGCGTGGTGTTTCCGCCGGGGTTTCTGGACCTGCTCGAGCGGGAGTACGTCCTCCGCTTCGTGGAACCCCCGTTCGTGGTGTACGAGCCGCGGCTCCATCGCCAGCGGCTCGGCGGGATGAAGGAGGCGGTGTTGCTATCGGCCCCCGGCACTCCCCCGCTTTCCCCCGACGGGCGCCTCCAGCCGGTCGAGCGCAAACCGTAACCGGAACAGGGCCGCATCCAGATCGCGCCGATGCTCGTCGTCGAGCTCACGCGCGTCTGCGACCTCCGCGATCAGCTGCAGGGCGTTGCGGATGTGCTCCGCCGCCGATTCTTCCCCCCGCCGCTCCTGGCCGCCCCGCCGCCCGCCGGCGCGGCGCTCGGGGTGCTGCCGCCGATCCTTCCCCGCGCGCCGCTCGACCGTGACGAGCGTAAGCATCCGACGGCGGTCACCGTTGCGGCGCTCGGTCCCGCTGCGGCGGTCGGTGGGGGCCCGCCGGTCGGGGGGCGAAGCGGAGTTGCCGCGGGAGAAGGGCACCCTGGAATTTGACTCCGCTTACGGTTTCTAGCCAGCCGGCTCCCGGCACCGCGGCCCCAGGGAAGATCGCCCGGGTAGCGGAGGCGACCGCGGGGTCGTATTTCTACCAGCGCCGCGCCAGTCGACACCGCCCTCCTCCAGGAGGTTGCCCATGGGATCGAACCGCGTCCTGCTCCCGCTCGCAGCACTCCTCCTCGCGCTGCCGCTCGCCGCCCAGCAGACCGGTACCGTCTCGGGGACCGTGGTCGCGACCGAATCGGGGGCGCCGCTCGTCGGCGCGAGCGTGGTGATCGTCGGGACCGCCCGCAGCGTCCTGACCAATGAGAAGGGGCAGTATCACTTGAGCGCGCCCCCCGGGGCGCACCGCGTGCGCGCGCGACTCATCGGCTATGACGCGGCGGAGCAGCGCGTCACCCTGACGGCGGGACAGACAGTGACGGCCGACTTCAAGCTCGTGGCGACGCCGCTGTCGCTGAACGAGGTGGTCGTGGTCGGGGCGCGCACGTCTCGTACCGCCGTCGAGACGCCGGTGCCCGTGGACGTGATCTCGGCGCAGGAGATCGCCGACAACGGCCAGACCGAGGTCAACCAGATCCTCGCCACCCTGGCGCCGTCGTTCAATGCCTCGCACCAGACCATCGCCGACGGATCGGACCACATCAACCCGGCGAGCCTACGCGGCCTCGGGCCCGACCAGGTGCTCGTCCTGGTGAACGGGAAGCGGCGTCATTCGAGCGCGCTGGTGCACGTGAACGGCACCTTCGGTCGTGGCACGGTGGGGGTGGACTTGAATGCGATCCCGACCGCGGCCATCGACCGGATCGAGGTATTGCGAGACGGCGCGGCTGCGCAGTACGGGTCGGACGCCATCGCCGGCGTGATCAACATCGTGCTGAAGCGGCAGACGGAACGGCTCGACGCCAGCTCCACTGTCGGCACCACGCCAGGGGGCGGTGGCTTCTGGGACATGGCCGACCATCACGACGGCGACCAGGTCAAAGCCGACGCCAACTACGGCTTCGCAATCGGGGACCGGGGCTTCCTGAACGTCACCGCCGAGTATCTCGATCGCGGCGGGACGAACCGCGCGGCGCCGTGGTCGGGCGACATCTTTCCGGGCGTGACAGGGACGGCGGCCACCGATGCCGCCCTCGCGGCCCGCGGCCTCACGCGCCGGGACTTCACGATGCAGGTGGGCCAAGCGGCCGCGACGTTCGGCACCGCGTTCTTTAATACGACGGTATCGCTCGGCGCCGACGCCGAGTTCTACAGCTTCGGCGGCTTCTCCTCGCGCGACGGCCGGGCAGGCGCCGTCTTCCGGTTACCGAACCAGGAGGACCGGGTCGTTCCCCAGATCTTCCCCAACGGCTTCCTCCCCTTCATCAACACTGGGATCGTGGACCGCTCGCTGGCCGCGGGTGTGCGCGGCACTACGAGGGGCTGGGACGTGGATTTCAGCCTGACCCACGGGCGCAACGATTTCCAGTTCATTATAGACCACACCGTGAATGCCTCAATGGGCGCCTCCTCGCCGACCACATTCGATGCCGGCCGCCTTTCCTTCGCCCAGACGATGGGCAACCTCGACCTGGTCCGGCCACTTGCCGTCGGCGGACTCAAGTCGGTGTCGTTCGTCGCGGGCGCCGAGTTCCGAGTGGAGAACTACCGCATCGAGGCTGGCGACGCCGCTTCTTGGGAGCTCGGTGTCCTCACCGACACCGGGAGGGTCTACGAACGGACCAGCACGGGCGCACCCAAGCTGCCCGGTTCGCAGGGGTTCCCCGGCTTCCAGCCCGCCAACGAGGTCGACCGCTCGCGCACCGGCCTCAGCGCGTACACCGGGCTCGAGAGCCAGCTCACGAGCCGGCTGCTGGTGGACGTCGGCGGCCGCTACGAGAACTACAGCGACTTCGGCAGCACCGTGAACGGCAAGCTCGCCGGCCGCTACGAGCTCGGGGGCAATCTTGCCCTGCGCGGCGCCGTCAGCACCGGTTTCCGGGCGCCGTCATTGCAGCAGGTGTGGCTCAATAACGTGAGCACCCAGTTCGTCGTGAATCCGAGCACGGGCCAGCTTGAGCCCCAAAACGTCCTCACCACCAATAACCAAAGTCGCGTCACCAAGGCCTTCGGGGTTCCGGATCTGGCTGAAGAGACGTCCATCAACTGGAGCGGCGGGCTCACATGGCGGCCGCTCGACAATCTCTCCCTCACGGCCGATGCCTATCGCATCACGATCGACGGCCGCATCGTGATCACCAGCCAGTTCGCCAGGAACGATCCCGACCCGGCTGTCCGCGCGCGGGTCATCCAGATCTTGACGCCCTTCCAGAACCAGGGGGTGACCACCGCGCAGTTCTTTACCAACGCACTCAACACGAGAACGCACGGGCTGGACGTCGTCGCCGCCTATGCGACCCGGCTCGCCAGCGGAACGCTCAGTCTGACCGCCTCGGCCAGCTTCACCAAGACGCAGGTCGAGCGCGTGAACGTACCTGAGGCGATGGCCGACACGTTCTCCAGCGCCAATCTCGACACCGTGCGTGCGCGCATTCTGAATCGGGAGGACCGGAACCGGCTCGAGGATGCGCTGCCGCGCGCCAAGAGCTCGATCGCCGCGCGCTACACGCTCGGGCGGTTCGGCGGGGTCGCTCGGGCGACGTATTACGGCGCGATCGACTATCGTAGCCCGAGCGGTCCCGCGAATGACGAGCACTTCGGCGCGAAGACGCTCTTCGACCTCGATCTCTCCTACCAGCTCCGGGGCGGCGTGCGGCTGGCTCTGGGCGGCAACAACATCCTCAACACCTATCCGGATCGGCAGGTGAAGGCGGCGAACATCACCTCTGGTCGTTTCATCTACAGCCGACGCGTCACCCAGTTCGGGATGAACGGGGGGTTCTACTACACCCGTGTGCAGCTGAGCCTGTGACGTCGGATGTCTTGACACCCCGCGACGGGACAGTCATTTCCTACTCGTCGCGCTCGTCTTCTCGAAGGAAGGGGGCTTGGGCCTATGACACGTCTCCCCTTGTATGTCGGGTTCGCGCTGGGTCTCGCGGTCACCGCCTACCCGCTCGCCGCTCAAACCGGGTCCGTGGAAGGAACGGTCACCGCGGCGGCGACCCGTGAGCCGGTGGTCGGCGCCGAGGTCACCATCGCCGGGAGCAACATCGGTGTGCGCACTGGTTCCGACGGCCGGTTTGCGCTGCGCAACGTCCCCGCGGGCCCGCGCGAGGTCCGGGTCTTGGCCATCGGTTACCGGTTGGCCACGCTGCGGCTGACCGTCAGCGCCGACCAGGTCAACCAGACCAGCGTCCAGCTCACGCCGAGCGTGTTGCAGCTCGACGCGGTTGTGGTGACCGGGACGGCGGGGCTGGCGCGCGTCCGCGAGGTCGGCAACTCGATCGCGCAGGTGAACCTGTCGCAGGTGAAAGATCCGCCCGCGAACATGGACCAGCTGCTCCAGGCGCGGGCCCCCGGCCTGAACGTGATGCAGACGAGCGGGATGGCCGGGGAGGGGGCGCAGATCCGGCTCCGGGGCGCGGTCAGCGTCAGCCAGAGCAACCAGCCGATCGTGTACATCGACGGTATCCGGGTGCGGAGCGAGGGCTACCGGCGCAACCGGCCGCCGTTCGACGACTCGAACTCGAACGCGTTCCGGGGCGCGAATTACCAGGCGAGCCCGCTCAACGATATCAATCCCGCCGACGTGGATCACATCGAGGTCATCAAGGGTTCGGCGGCGAGCACGCTGTACGGCACCGAAGCGGCGGCGGGTGTGATCCAGATCTTCACGAAGCACGGCGGCACGGGGGCGCCCCGCTGGTCGTTCGAGACGGGGCAGGGTATCGCCCAGTTGCGCCCGTTCGGCACCGACTCCGTGCCCTATCTCAACCTCCGTCCCGCAGGCTCGCCCACCGGGCTGTGTCACGAGAACCCCGCCGCCGGGTGCTCCTGGATCCGAAACGCCTACCGGCAGCGCTACACCGGGTCGGTGGGCGGTGGCATAA
Source organism: Gemmatimonadota bacterium (assembly GCA_003220795.1). Lineage (GTDB taxonomy): Bacteria > Gemmatimonadota > Gemmatimonadetes > Gemmatimonadales > GWC2-71-9 > 20CM-4-69-16. The sequence continues at coordinate 6,003 of QHTK01000012.1, forward strand.
GCGGTAGCCGCGGATTCCAGTACTTCCTGTCCGGCACACGCGAGGATAACGACGGCGTGCTGCCGCTCGACAACGAGAAAAAATTTTCCACGCGGGGCAACTTCAGCGTCAACCTGTTCGACAACGTGCGCCTAGACTGGAACACCACCTACGCCAATACCGACCTGTCGAACACGCCCTCGGGGAACAACGCGCAGGGTCTCGTGCTCAACGTGTATCGGCAGGAGCAGAATTATCGCCACTCCGGTGATCCGAAGCTGATCGACTCGCTCCTCAATCAGACGCTCACCACGGGCATCGAACGGCTCATCACCGGCGGCACGGTCACCTACACCCCGCTGTCCTGGTTCTCGAACCGCTTCACCATCGGCTACGACCAGGCGAACCAGGAGAACCGGAACCTCCGCCCGTTCGGCTTCGTCGCCGCGCCCCAGGGGATTCTCGTGGACGAACAGATCCGCTACTCGATCCTGACCGCGGACTACGTCGGCAACGTAGACCTGCATCTTTCGCCCGCCCTCGCCTCCACGTTCTCGGTCGGCGGCCAGAGCATTACTTCGGACGAGGTGCGGACCGCCGCGTACGGCGAAATCTTCCCGGGCCCCGGGCTCCCGGTGGTGAGCAACGCAGCGCTGTTTCTGGCGAATGAGTCACGGCTGCGCGTGGTGAACGCCGGGTTCTTCTTTCAGGACGTGATGAAGTTCCGCGATCGGTACTTCCTGACTGGCGGGATCCGGTTCGACGGGAACAGCGCGTTCGGCAAGTCGCTCGGCTTGCAGGCCTACCCGAAGATCAGCGGGTCGTACGTGATTTCAGACGAGCCGTTCTGGCCCGCGAGCGTGGGTGAGGTCAAGTTGCGCGGCGCGCTCGGCTGGTCGGGGCGCGCCCCAGGCGCGTTCGATGCCGTCCGGACCCAGATACCCTGCACGTCCGCCGGCCTGTCCTGCTTCTTGCCGGGCAGCGTAGGCAACCCCGACATCGGCCCGGAGCGCACGCGGGAAGCCGAGCTGGGCCTCGATGCCGCCCTCCTCAAGAATCGTATCACCCTCGAGGCGACGTGGTATCATCGCCTCACGACCGACGCGCTGTTCTCGGTGCGGCAGATTCCGTCGGACGGCTACCTCCGGTCGCAGCTCGCCAACGTGGGCAGTCTGTCCAACACCGGCATCGAGCTGGCCGCCAACGCCACGGTCGTCAACCAGGTCGACTGGGGGCTCGAGCTCGGCGGCACCGTGTACACGAACCACGGACTGGTGCGTGACTTGGGCGGCGCCGTTCCCTTCGCCGCGGGCGGCGGTTGGGTGGAGCCCGGCTTCCCGCCTATGGCCGCCCGGGGCATCATCATCAACAACCCGAACGACATCGCCGCGCCCGACACGGTGTGCCGGTCGTCGTGCAGTTCCCACGGCTTCCATATCTTCGGTCCGCAGCAGCCCACGCTGATCCTCGGCCAGCAGCTGACGCTGCGCCTGCCGAAGGGGATCACTCTGTCGGCGCGCGGGGAGTATCAGGGCGGGGCGTGGATTCAGGACGGCGCGTCCTTCAATGCCCTGAGCCGCTCCGTGCGCTGGCCGACCTGCGCGCGCGCCTACCCGATCCTCTACCCGGGCGGGCTCGCGGACTCGTTGCACACGGGGAGCATTCCTCAGCTCACGGCCCGGGAGCGCAAAGAGTGTGTGCCGGTCAACACCAACGTCGACACGTTCTGGTTCCCACAGGATTTCTGGAAGCTGCGCGACGTGACGCTCACGATCCCCGTGGGCTGGGCCATTCGCCGAGTCAGCTCGGCGACCCTCAGCATCACGGCGCAGAACTACCTCAAGTGGATCAACCCGGACCTGCGGCTGTTCGACCCCGAGATGGTCGGCCGCGACGCGCTCAACTCGCAGAACCGGGATATCTCCGAGCACATCCCGCCGCCCGCGGTCATCACCGTCAACCTCCGCGTCGTTTTCTGAGAGAGGAGCGAAGCCATGCGTACCTCTTTGACAGCAGTGGCGCTGCTCCTCACGGCGTGCGACACCTCCGTGACGAACCCGGGCCTCACCCCCGACGGCACGCTCGACAAGCCGGAGGCGTGGCCGGCCATCGTCGTCGGCGCGCGCCGCGCGCTGGCCGACGCGATCGGCAGCGCGTCGGCGACGGGGGGCCAGCTGCTCTACTGGAGCGCGGCCGTCACCTTCGAGATCAACCCCGCCGGGTCCACGGGGAGCTTCGGCATCCCGACCGATGTGCAGGCTGGCATCCTCAACGACGCCACCTCGAGTGCGGATTGGGCGTCGTCGAATCAGGCGCGCTTCGTCCCCGAGGACGCCGTGCGGCGGTTCAAGCGCGTGATGCCCGACACGTTGTTCGGCAAGTCGCTCTTGGTGGGCCAGGCGTACCTCTACGCGGGCTTCGCAAACCGCACCCTTGGGGAGAGTTTCTGCCAGTCGGTGATTCCGCTGCAGAACCCCGACGGGTCGCTCTCGCCCGGGAGCCTCGGATCGCACACGCTGTATTTCTTGCGGGCCGATACCGCCTTCACCAACGCTCTTGCGGTTTTTACGGCGAGCGGCAAGACGGACACCCAGACGACGAACTTCATCCGCGCCGCCCGCGCCGGGCGGGCCTCGGTGCGCGCCGACCTCGCCAGCTGGGGCCTGGGACCCTGGTCCGATGCCACGGCGGACGCGGCGCTCGTCCCGGACACGAGCAAGTTCCTGCTACCATACGCTGCGGCGTCCCCGGACCAGTACAATTACCTCTACTGGGCGCGGGCGAACCAGTCGTTCCGCGCGCACACAGAGTGGGGGACGTTCTACGAAGGCTATTATCGCACGACGAAGGATGCGCGAGCGAAATGGGACAGCACCGGGATGAGCGGCGACGCCGCCGTGGCCAAATTCGGGGGGTCGGTGCCCTTCTGGCCGGAGGCGAAATACGCGACGACCGCTGCGCCGGTGCGACTCTCGAGCGGTTGGGAGATGCGCCTCATCGAAGCCGAGGCGGCGCTCACGGGCGGCAACGCGGCGGCGGCCGTCGACAGCATGAACCGGCGCCGGGCGAACTTGAGCCTCCCGTTGTACGACCGGACCGTATCGCTGGACTCCGCGTGGACCTTGTTGAAGACCGAGCGGGCGGTTGAGTTGTGGCTCGAAACGCGCCGGCTCGGCGACCTGCGCCGCTGGATCACGCACAATGTCCCGGGCGCCTACATCGATGGCACGTACCGGGGATCCAGTACGGACTTCCTCCACGCGACGCCGATCGAAACGATGACGGCGCCCGCGGCGCGCGCCTTGTGCTTTGCGGTTGGGCGGAACGAGCGGGAGACGAACCCGAACGTGCCGTGACTCGGACCGGCGTGAGTTGTTGGGCGCTGGCTGCGTCCCTGGGCTGCTACAGCTACGTGCCTGCGACCCTCGACGCCGTGCCGGTGGGCGCGAAACTCCGCGCCGTGGTGTCGACCGAGGCCGAGCTGCGGTTGCGCGACTCGCTCGGGCTTGACCTGCGGGCGTTGCACGGCACGCTGGTGGAGCGGGGCGACACACGGCTGCTGGTCGAAGTGCGGACGGGCTCGGGGTCTAGGGACTTCGGGGGGCAGCCGTTGTACCAGCGGATCGCGCTCACGCCGGCGGACGTGCTGCGGGTGGATGTGCGCCGCATGCATCGGGTTCGCACCGGACTGCTCGTCGCCGGGCTCGTGGGGGCGGCGGTCTGGGTGGCGGCGGCGATCGGCATCCTCCGGCCGGGCACGCCCGACCAGGGTGGGGGTGGACCCTCCGAGCTGCGCTGGCCGGGGGGGTCGGGGGCCGTATCTTCAAATGGGAGACCCCCTTGACCCAACTCGGCCGGCCCGGTTAGCATTGCTCTCTGCGCACGAACTTTTTGGCGCGTGGGCTCTTTGAGAATTGATGGTCGAGCGTGTGGAGTGCGGCCCCGATACGAGCGCACACGCGGTCAGACGCGTGGCGCCATGGGGTTTCAACTCTGACGTGATTCGGACGACACGTGGAAACACAGTCGTTCGGTTCGAGCTGTTCGAATTCTTCAATCATTGGAGAGTTTGATCCTGGCTCAGGACGAACGCTGGCGGCGTGCCTAACACATGCAAGTCGTACGGGACCGGGGGCAACTCCGGTTCAGTGGCAGACGGGTGCGTAACACGTGAGCAACCTGACCGACGGTGGGGGACAGCCAGCCCAACGGCTGGTTAATACCGCATACGTTCACTCGGGGGCATCCCTGAGTGAGGAAAGCAGCCGCAAGGTTGCGCCGACGGGGGGGCTCGCGGCCTATCAGCTTGTTGGCGGGGTAATGGCCCACCAAGGCGACGACGGGTAGCTGGTCTGAGAGGATGGCCAGCCACATTGGGACTGAGACACGGCCCAGACTCCTACGGGAGGCAGCAGTGGGGAATATTGCGCAATGGCCGCAAGGCTGACGCAGCGACGCCGCGTGTGG
>QHTK01000099.1 GCA_003220795.1 Gemmatimonadota bacterium
ATCGCGCCGTTCGGCGTCGCGATGGTGGCGGCGTTGTGGGCGTACGACGGCTGGATCGAGATCACGTACGTCGGGAGCGAGGTCAAGGATCCGGAGCGCAACGTGCCGCGCTCGATCGTGCTGTCCACGCTCATCGGAATGGCGCTGTATTGTCTCGTGACCGCCTCGTTCGCCTACGTGCTGTCCCCCGCCAGGATGGCGGCGTCGTCGCTCGTCGCCTCGGACGCGGCCCAGGTGACCCTGGGCCGGGCCGGTGCCGCGCTCGTCGCCGTGGCGATTCTGACCGCTACGTTGGGCTCGAACAACGGAATCGTGCTCACGGCAGCGCGCATCCCCTATGCGATGGCGCGGGACGGCGTGCTGCCGCGCTGGCTGGCGGCGGTTCACCCCCGCTTCCTGACTCCCGTTCCGTCCCTGGTCGTGCAGGGAATCATCGCGATCGCGCTCACCTGGATCTCGACCGAGCCGTCCTGGAAGGACACCTACAGCCGCCTCTTCACCTACGTCGTCTTGTCGGAGTTCGTCTTCTATGCGATGTCCTGCGGCGCCGTGCTCCGGCTGCGGCACAAGGCGGCGGATCTGGTTCGGCCGTACAAGACGTGGGGCTATCCGGTGACCCCGATCGTCTTCATCCTGTTCTCGCTCTGGCTCGTGATCAACACGGCGTGGGAGCAGCCGCGCGACGCGGTCGCCGGGGCGGCGCTGATCTTGGCCGGCCTGCCGATCTATTTCCTGCGCCGCGGCGCGGTCGCGCGCTGAGCCGGGGGCCGGCCGTGGTTGCGAGCCGTGCGCACAATGTGCAGTTTACCTATGCTGCTGCGTCGTCCCGTTATCCGTCATCCGACTGTCCGGAGCGCCGTCCCACTGCGGTTCAGCGTCTGACGGGTAACGGGCGACGGTTTCGCTCAACGTTTACCGTCCCGCAGGATTTCCCGCGCCGCGTTATAGCCGCACGCTCCCATCACCCCGCCGCCGGGGTGCGTCGCCGCGCCGCACAGATACAGCCCTTTAATGGGCGCCCGGTAGTCGGCGTAGCCCGGGAGCGGCCGCAGGAAGAAGAGCTGGGTCAGGGTCATCGCCCCCTGGAAGATGTTACCGCCCGTCAGGCCGAAGCGACGCTCCAGGTCGAGCGGTGAGAGCACCTGGCGCGCGATCACCGAGCGTTTGAAGTTGGGCGCGTACTGGTCGAGAATGTCGAAGCAGCGATCCGCGAACGCGTCCTTCACCTGGTCCCAGCCGCCGTCCCGCAGCTGGTACGGCGCGTACTGCACGAAGAACGACATCACATGCTTGCCGGGCGGTGCGACGGTCGAGTCGACGACGGACGGAATCGTGCACTCGAGGATCGGGTTGGCAGAGGGGCGTCCGTACTTGGCATCGTCGAACGCCTGCTCCATGTAGTCGAGCGTGGGCGCGATGTGGATCGTGCCGCGCAGGTGCGCATTGGGCGGGAGGCTGCCGTTGCGCACCGCGCGGAACGCGGGGAGCTCGGAGAGCGCGACGTTGATCTTGAGCGACGCGCTGGAATAGTCGATCGAGCGTACGGCGGCGAGGAACTCGTCCGGGAGTGCTTTGGCATCCACCAGCTGGAGGAAGGTGACGTGCGCGTCGGCGCTCGATGCGACGCGCGGCGCCCGAAACTCCGTGCCGTCCGCGAGCGCCGCACCGGCCGCCCGGCCGTCCCGCGTGAGGATGCGCGCCACCGGGCTGCTGGTCCGGATCTCCGCGCCGCGGGCGCGCGCTGCGGCGGCCAGCGCGTCGCTGATGCCGCCCATCCCGCCGCGCACGTAGCCCCACATCCCCCGCACGCCGTTGCACTCGCCCATGACGTGGTGAAACAGGACGTACGCGGTGCCTGGCATGGACGGCGAGGCCATTGCACCGATGATGGCGTCGGTGGCGAGCGCGATCTTCAGCTCCTCGGACTCGAACCAGCGGTCGAGGATGGGTCGCGCGGCGCCGGTCAGGATCTCGAGCGCGCGGGGGCCGTCGCGGCCAAGCCGGAGGAAGCGCCAGCCGAGGCCGGCGAGCTGCAGCAGGTCGCGCGGGGCGAGCGACCACGGGTTGGGCGGGGTGCGGAGCAGGGTGGGCTCGATGAAGTCGGCCACCCGCTCGAGCATCGCTTCGTAGCGCGGCAGCGCCGTGGCGTCGCGCGCGGAGAACTTCGCCACCTGCTGTGCCGTGAGATTCTTGTCGGGGCCCATCAACAAGAAGCGGCCGTCCGGGAACGGCGTGAACGACGACGGACTGCGGGGCAGCAGCTCGAAGCCGTAGCGAGAGAGCTCGAGATCGCGGATGATCTCCGGCCGCAGCAGGCTGTTCACGTAGGACGCGGTGGACACCTTGAACCCCGGCCACAGCTCCTCGGTGACGCAGGCGCCGCCCACCAGCTCGCGCCGCTCGAGCACGAGCACCCGCCATCCCGCACGCGCGAGGTACGCCGCCGTGACGAGCCCGTTGTGGCCCGCTCCGATGATGATGACGTCGTAGGCATCAGGCATGGGA
>QHTK01000043.1 GCA_003220795.1 Gemmatimonadota bacterium
GGGTGCAGGCGGACCAATCGAGCGGGCGCATCATCCACGTGCCGAACGGCAAGATCTTCACCGATCCCGTCGCCAACTACAACAAGGGATTCAAGTACATCTGGAACGAAGTACCGGTGCTGGTGACCTTCGAGAGCGACTGGCGCAAGGCGAAGCAGATTCTCACGAAGATCGCCGTCAAGCACGCAGAACACCTCACCGCGGAGGCGGAGCACGACCTGCTCGAGGCCTCCCAGCAGTACCTCATCAACTACCGTAAGCTGACACCGATCGTATACACCAAGGTGGTGGACAGCGGCGTGCAGCTCACCATCCGCTACCTGATCGAGCCCCGCAAGCGGCGCGGCACGGAGCACGCGATCTGGGAGGAGATCCTCACCGAGTTCGCCAAGTGTCCGGACATCGACCTGGCGTACCACACGGTCCGGGGCTTCAAGAACACGGATGAAGGGAAGCCGGCGCTGCGGGCCCCGGCGATGCTGCCGCAAGCGAGCGGGGAGCGCGTCGATGAGTGATCCCGGGCGCTCGCCTCACGCGTCCGCGACGCTCGCGTCGACTCGTCCGGCGGTCCGGGAGAGCCCTTTCGGGACCGCCAGCTTGTGCGAGAACTGGATCCACACCACGGCCCCGACGATCAACGCCATCGCGACGAAGGTCCGCGCCGTCACCGGCTCGCGCAGGATAAGCCAGCCGAGCAGCACGGCGATCACCGGGTTCACATACGCGTACGTCCCGACGATCGTGGGCGACGCGTGGCGCAGCGCGTAGGTGTAGGCGCTGTACCCCAGAATCGAGCCGAACACGACGAGGTAGACCACTGCTCCCGCGCCCTTCGCCGTCAAATGCCAGCGGCTCCATTCCCCGAGCGCCGTACCGAACAGCGCCGCTGCGCTCCCGCCTGCGAGCATTTGCAGTGCCGCGCCGACGTACGGGCTGGTATCCCGCTTGTGACGCTTGCCGTACACCGACCCGAGGGACCACGATGCACTGGCGCACGTCAGGGCGATCGGACCGCGCAGGTCGGCGTGGAGGATCTCCCGCGGGTTGGCGCCGACGAGCAGGCCGGTGCCGAGGAAGCCCAGGACGAGACCGGCGACCACGCGCCACCCGAGCTCGCCCGAGCCGCCGGGGATGATCGCGTCGAAGAACGCCATCCACAGGGCCACGGTCACGACGAAGATGCTCGCCGTGCCGGACGGCGTGAACTGCTCGGCCCACACGACGAACGTGTTGCCGCCGGCGAGCAGCAGCAGGCCCACCATTCCCTCGGTCCGCCAGTCGACCAGCCGGCGGGGGAGCCGGTCGCCGAGGGCGAGCGCGAGTCCGAGCAGGAGCGCCCCGGCGACGAGGAACCGCAGCCCCGCGAATAGGAACGGCGGCAGTTCGCCGACGCCGATCCGGATGGCGAGGTAGGTGGATCCCCAGAAGACGCAGACGACTAGGTAGGCGATAAGCGCCTTGCCGCGGAGGGCCGCCATCTCAGTCGAGCTCCACCGGAACGAATCCCGCCTTTTCGAACACGGTGCCGAGCACGATCGTGGTGCGCGTGCTCATCTGCATTTTCGCGGAAGGCCCGCGTAGGTCCCGCAGGATGCCTTGCAAGCTCTCGAGATCGGGTGCGGCCACCTTGAGGATGTAGCAGTCCTCGCCGGCCACGTGATGACACTCGAGCACGCCCGGGTGCTTTTCCAGCTCGCGCATCCGTGGCTCGTCGCCGATGTAGTCAGAGTTCGCGTAGCGCACGGCGACGAACGCCGTGACCGGGAAACCGGCGCGCGCGCGATCCACCCGCGCGTGGTAGCCCGCGATGTGCCCCGACTCCTCGAGGCGCTTCACCCGCTCCATCACCGCGGGCCGCGACAGGCCGACGTCGTCGGCGATCGCCTGGTAGCTCGCGCGCCCGTCCGTGCCCAGGATCCTGAGAATTTTGCGGTCGACGGCGTCCAGCTCGTTTCGGGTTGTCATTTCGGAGTCCCCGTCTTACGATTCCCTACTATACGTAGTTCCGTGAGGTATTTCTCTAACGCATCATAAGCATACGGAGTTTCGAAGCTACGATCTATCCGTTTCTCGCAGTCCAATTGTCCTTTGATAGGGACAGCGTAAGTCGTTAGTATTCCGCCATGTCGGAGACCGTCACGGCGCTGCGGGATCTAGTCCGCACCTTTCCATCCGCCCTGCTGGGCTACTCGGGAGGGGTCGACTCGGCCTACTTGGCGGTGGTGTTACGTCAGGAGCTGGGGCCCCACCGCATGGTCGCCGTCATCGGGCGCAGCGCGTCGTACCCCCAAGCCCAATGGGCGGCGGCCCGCGCGGTCGCAGAACGATTCGACGTCCCGCTGATCGAGATCGCCACACGCGAGCTCGAGGACCCGAACTACCTCGCCAATTCCCCCAACCGGTGCTTCTTCTGTAAGACCGAGCTGTGGAGCCGGCTCCTCCCGGAGGCCCGGGCGCGGGGGCTCGCCGTGGTGTGCGACGGCACCAACGCTGACGACCTGCGCACGGGGGAGCACCGGCCGGGCTACGCCGCCGGCGAGCGCGCGGGGATCCGCTCGCCGCTCGCCGAAGTCGGAATGACGAAAACGGAGATTCGCATGGCATCGCGCAACCTCGGGCTCCCGACGTGGGACGCGCCCGCGGCGCCGTGCCTGTCGAGCCGCGTCGCCTACGGCCTCGCCATCACGCCGCGCCGGCTCGATCAGGTGGAGCGGGCGGAGGCGTACCTGCGCGACATCGGCGTGACCGGAGATCTTCGCGTGCGCCATTACGGCGAGCGCGCCCGCATCGAAGTCGAGCCGCCGTGGATTCCCTGGCTCGAAGAGCGCTTCGCCGCCGTGACCCGGCGGCTCGGCGCGCTCGGGTTCGGGGTCGTGGAGGTCGACCCGCGTGGCTATCGGCGCGGCAGCCTGGTGCAGGCGCTGCGGCCGCGCGTTTGAGGCTGTTCGTCGCGCTCAACCTCCCCTCGCCGGTCCGACAGGCTCTGTGGCAGACGGTGGCGCCGTTGCGGGAGCGCGGCTTGCCCGTGAAATGGGTGCGCCCGGACGGCATCCACCTGACCCTCAAGTTCCTCGGGGACGTGGCGGAAGAGCGGGCCGCGGACGTGCGCGCTGCGCTCGGCCGCGCCGCGGCGGGGGCTCGCCCGCTCCCGCTCGCATTGGGTGAGTTCGGCGTGTTTCCCGATTTCCAGCGGCCGCGCGTGGTCTGGGCGGGCATCACCGCGGACTCGAGGCTGGAAATCCTGCAGCATCGCGTCGAGCAGGAATTCGCCCCACTCGGCTTCCCCACCGAAGCGCGCCCGTTTCGTCCTCATGTGACGCTCGGTCGGGCGGCTCGGGAGGCCCGGCCGCGCGATTTCGCCGGGCTCGAGGCGGCGCTCGGCGCCCTGCAGTTCGAGGCGACGGTCGTGGTCGAATCGGTCGATCTGATGCAGAGCACGCTCGAATCCGCCGGTGCGGTGTATCACGTGAGACACAGTGAACGGTTGTCTTAAGGGCCTCGTGCGGCTCGGCTGCCTCGCCGTGGTTCTGGTGGGGGCGCTCGCGGCCTGGTGGTTTCGCGAGCCGATCCTGCACACGGCGGCGCGCTGGTTCGGCCCGCGCTCCACCCGGCTCCCTCCCGTCGCCGACACGGCGGTCGGCGCCCCGACGCCGAAGGCGCTCTCCAGCAGCCAGGCGAAAATGGATCGGCTGAAGCAGCCGAGCGCGCCGGATTCGGTCGTGCTCTCCGCCAATGAAGTCGCCGCGATGATCGGCAGTGGCATCGACTGGAGCGTGCGGAAAAGCTTTGATTCGTTGCGGGTGGAGCTGCTGGAAGGCTCGGTGGCGGTCTACTGCCGGCTCGACACGCGCGTGATCCCGCCGGACGCCCTCGGTCCGCTGGCGGGGTTCCTCAATCCGATGGAGCCGTTGCGCTTCGCGGGACCGCTCAGCATCGAGCGCCCCGGAATCGCCCGGTTCAAGGTGCAGGAGCTGAGCCTGCGCGGCATGGCCTTTCCGGGGCCGATGGTGACGCGGCTGGCGCAGCGGGTCGCGGGCGCCGATGCCACGGGCGCCGTGCCGCTGCGGGTCTCGCCGTCCTTCACCGACGTGGCCATCCATCCCACCGGGATCATTCTCTACCGCGTGAAGCGGAGCAAGTCGTGAGCCGGCGCGTCCTCGTGGTCGACGACGAGAAGGGCATCCGCGAAGCGCTGCAACAGCTGCTCGAGTACGAAGCCATCGAAGTGCGGACGTGTCCGTCCGGCGGGGAGGCGCTGCAGTTGTATGCCGAGTTCCGGCCGCACCTCGTCTTTTTGGACGTGAAGATGCAAGGGATGGATGGGCTCGAAACGCTGCGGAAGCTGCGCGAGCTCGATCCCCACGCGCAGGTAGTCATGATCTCCGGTCACGGCACCATTCAGACGGCCGTGGAGGCGACGCAGCTCGGCGCGTACGATTTTCTGGAAAAGCCGCTCGACACCGACCGCATCTTGCTCACGCTGCGCAACGCGCTGCAGCACCTGGATCTGGAAAGCGAGAACGTGCGCCTCAAGGCGGAGGTGCACGCTCAATATGAGATCGTCGGCTCGAGCAAGGCGATCCAACTGGTGATCGAGCGGATCGAGAAGGTCGCCCCGACCGCGGCGCGCGTGCTGATCACGGGCGAGAACGGCACTGGCAAGGAGCTCGTGGCGCGCGCCATCCACGCGCTGAGCCCGCGCGCCCGGGGGCCGTTCGTCGAGGTGAACTGCGCGGCGATCCCGTCCGAGCTGATCGAGAGCGAGCTGTTCGGGCACATGAAGGGGTCCTTCACGGGCGCGTTCGCGGATCGAGCGGGGAAGTTCGAGCTGGCGGACGGCGGCACCCTGTTTCTGGACGAGATCGGGGACATGAGCCTGTCCGCCCAGGCGAAGGTGCTACGCGCGCTGGAGGAGGGCGTGATCTCGCGCGTCGGGTCGGGCAAGACGCTCGAGGTGGACGTGCGGGTGATCGCGGCCACCAACAAGGATCTCAAGGTCGAAATCGCCGCCGGCCGGTTTCGCGACGACCTGCTCTACCGCCTCAACGTGGTGCCGATCGAGGTGCCGCCGCTGCGCGCGCGGCGCAGCGACATCCCCCAGCTGCTCGAGCACTTCATGGAGCAGCTGACGCGGCGCGGCGGGCTCCCGCGCAAGGAGCTCGACCAGGAGGCCATGAAGCGGCTCGCATCCTACGACTGGCCTGGGAACATCCGCGAGCTGCGCAACGCGGTCGAGCGACTCCTGATCCTCACCGCCGGACCGGTGGTGCGGGTCGAGGAGGTCGAGCGCCTCGCCGGCATGGCGGCGGACGGCGGGCCGGGGCGTGGCACCGGCAGCGCCGATTTGGCCGGAGCGCCGTGGTCGCGCGCGGCCACGTTCGAGCAGTTCAAGCAGGCCGCCGAGCGGGCGTACCTGCTCGCGAAGCTCCAGGAGAACGACTGGAATGTCTCGGAGACCGCGCGCACATTGGAGATGCCGCGCAGTAACCTCTACAAGAAGATCGAGCGCTACGGGTTGACCCGGGAGGCGTAGTGGCGGGGATCGAGAAGGATCGGGATTGGGACAAGGAGATGGCGGAGGTCGACCGGCTGCTCAAGAAACTGCCGAACGCCGATCCCACGCTCGGCCGCGGCGGCGAGCCGACGGTCCGGCGGCCGGCCGTCGCCGGCGGTCCCGTCGCCGTGCCCGCGTCGGCGCTGCGGTCGAGCGGCGGCGGCTGGCTCGCCACCTGGGTGAAGGTGGTCCTGGGCGTGCTCGTCGCGGTCGGGGTCACCCCCGGCGTGTGGCCGTATTCCCACGGCTGCGGCCTGCGGCTGATCTTCTATCTGGTCGGCGTCGCCACGGTCGTCGCTACCGGTCTGTGGGCGAGCGTCGCGTCGTGGAGGCGGCGCATGGGGCTGGCGCACGTCGTTTCACAGATCCTGATCGTGTGGGGGGTCCTGCTGATGACGCGCGAGGTGCTGCCGCGCGTCGGTTCCAACGCGGCGGCGCTGTGGCTGTGTCCCGATGTCCCACCCCCACCCTCTCGCTGAGGGCTGACGGCTGATGGCTGACAGCTTCAAGAACTTCATCGCCGGCGAATGGGTCGCCCCGACCACGGGCGCGTATTTCGAGAACCGCAACCCCGCCGACTGGAACGAAGTCATCGGCTGCTTTCCCCGCTCCGGTCCCGACGACGTGGCGCGCGCTGTCGCCGCGGCGCAGCGCGGCTTCGCCCAGTGGTCCAAGACGCCCGCGCCGATCCGCGGCGACGTGTTGCACCGCGTCGGCGACCTGCTCGTCCAACGGAAGGACGAGATCGCGCGCGCCATGACCCGGGAGATGGGGAAGGTCACGGCCGAGACGCGGGGGGACGTCCAGGAGGGCATCGACACGGCGTACTATGCCCACACCGAGGGCCGGCGCCTGTTCGGGCGCACGGTGCCCTCCGAGCTCCGTAACAAGTGGGCGATGAGCTATCGGCGGCCGATCGGCGTCGCGGGCCTCATCACGCCGTTCAACTTCCCGCTCGCCATCCCGACGTGGAAGATGTTTCCGGCGCTGCTGTGCGGCAACGCCGTGATCTTCAAGCCGGCCGAAGACGTCCCGCTCACCGCGCACCTGCTCGTGGAGGTCTTGCTCGAGGCGGGGCTCCCCCCGGACGTCGTGCAGCTGGTTCACGGCGAGGGCTCGGTCGTCGGGCGCGCGATGGTGGAGCACCCGGACATCTCCGTGATCTCGTTTACCGGGTCGACCGAGACGGGATCGATCATCGGCGCCACGTGCGGCCGGATGCACAAGCGCCTGTCGCTCGAAATGGGCGGCAAGAACGCGATGATCGTGATGGACGACGCCGATCTGGACCTGGCGCTCGAGGGCGTGCTGTGGGGTGCGTTCGGGACGACGGGGCAGCGCTGCACCGCCACGAGTCGTCTGATCGTGCACGACAAGGTGCACGATAAGTTCGTGCAGCGGCTGTGCGACCGGGCGGACCGGCTGCGCCTGGGACCGGGACTCGAGGAGACGACCGAGGTCGGGCCGCTCATCAACGAGGACGCGCGCAAGAAGGTGGAGTACTACGTGGGCGTGGGAGAAGAAGAAGGGGCCCGGCGCCTGATCGGCGGCGCCCGGCCGTCCGACAAACGGCTGCAGCGTGGCTGGTTCTACCGGCCGACCGTGCTGGCGGGTGTCGGCCCGGGGATGCGCGTCGAGCAGGAGGAGATCTTCGGGCCGGTGCTCGCGGTGATCAAGGTCGACTCGCTCGCCGCGGCCATCCAAGTCAATAACGACGTGCGATACGGCCTCTCGAGCTCGCTGTACACCCGCGACGTGGACGCCGCGTTTCGAGCGATGACCGAGCTGGACACGGGGATCACGTACGTGAACGCCCCCACGATCGGCGCGGAGGCGCACCTGCCGTTCGGCGGCGTGAAGCAGACCGGCAATGGCCACCGCGAAGGCGGCTGGGAGGTGTACGACTTCTACTCCGAGACCAAAGTCGTGTACGTCGACTTTTCGGGGAAGCTGCAGCGCGCCCAGATCGACACCGAAGCCTGAGCGTCGCCCGGACGACGCATCCAATCGCACCGGCCGGCAACAAACCGGTGATGCTGGTCACGCCGGCGGGTGTTACGCTCGGCGGTGGTGGATCACGAATCGTTGGTGATCATCCTCTCAGCCGGTGGCTCACCGCTCGACGGCGGTTCGCTCGGCGCGCTCGCGGACGCGGCGGTCGTGTGGGTGCGGCTCGAGTGCGAGGGCAACGCCGCGTGTCTCGCGGCCCGGGTGCGCCACGCCGACCCGCCGGACGCGTTCCGGCACCGGGTCCGGCGGTTGGGGGCGGCCCGGGGATGGGCTGTGACTGTTGCTTCTGGCCGCCCGCTTGGCTAAAGTAAACGGCATGCATGAGTTGGGGGCCCTCAGGGCAGGTTCAGGCGCGCAACCCGCGCCCGTACCGTTCGCCCCCCCCGAGAAGCGCCGGTCCACGTTGGCCCGTTGGTTCGACAACTGGATGCGTTCGCTGGGCATGGCGCTCGTGCTGTTCCTCGTCATCCGCACCTTTCTCATCGAAGCGTTTCAGATCCCGTCGGGGAGCATGGAGCGGACGCTGCTCGCCGGCGACTTCTTGTTCGTGAACAAGGCGGTGTACGGGGCGCAAATCCCCGGCACGAACGCCCGGCTCCCCGGGTTCGAGTCGCCGCGCCGCGGCGACATCATCGTGTTCGCCTACCCGAAAAACCCCGAGCTGAACTACGTCAAGCGCGTCATCGGCGCGCCCGGTGATCGGGTCGAGATGCGCCTGGGCGAGGTCCGGGTGAACGGCAAAGCGTTGAGCGAGCCCTACATCCAGCGCGTCGATCCCGGGCACGACGTATTCGACCCGGAATTCAATTGGCAGAAGGACTATCTGCTGGGCGGCGCCGGGGCGTTGCGGGCGTACCACCCCACGCGCGATACGTGGGGCCCGCTGCTGGTGCCGCCGGGCAAGTTTTTCGTGTTGGGCGACAACCGCGACAACTCCGCCGACTCCCGCTACTGGGGCTTCGTGGACGCGAACGCGGTAAAGGGCCGGCCGCTCGTCGTGTACTTCAGTTACGATCGCGAAGCGCACGATGCGCTGCCCTGGCTGACCGATATTCGCTGGCGCCGGCTCGGCTCGGTGATCCACTGAGCCGCCGGTGAAGAAGGAACCCCGCCACGCTCCGCGCCGTCGGTGCGGCGGGCCGGCCGGTATGGTGCGGCGTCGTGCATGCCCGGAGGGGTGAAACCGCCATGCAACTGAATACGGCCAAACGAGCCTCGTTCGACGAGGGATCGCTCGACCAGTACCTCCGCGAGATCAGCCAGTACCCGTTGATCACCCGCGAGGAGGAAGTGGCGCTCGCTCAGCGAATCAAGCAGAGCGACCCGGAGGCGCTCGACAAGCTGGTGCGCTCCAACCTGCGGTTCGTGGTGTCGGTCGCGAAGAAGTATCAGAACCAGGGCGTCTCGCTCTCGGACCTGATCAACGAGGGCAACCTCGGCTTGATCCGTGCCGCCCACAAATTCGACGAAACCAAGGGCATCAAGTTCATCTCGTACGCAGTGTGGTGGATCCGCCAGGCGATCCTCCAGGCGCTCGCCGAGCAGTCGCGTATCGTGCGCGTCCCGCTGAACCGCGCCGGCACGCTACATCGCATCGGCAAGCGCTCCGCCTCTCTGCTCCAGGAGCTCGGCCGCGAGCCCACCGTGGAGGAGATCGCCGAGGGGATGGACATATCCGAGGAAGAGGTCGCGAAGACCCTCTCGATCTCCCAGGCGCACCTCTCGCTGGACGCCCCCCTGACCCCGGGCGAGGACAACAAGCTGCTCGACTACCTCCCCGACACGCAGAACCCCGGTCCCGACGACGAGATCTTCGAGCACGCCCTGACCGAGTCGATCGAGGAAGTGCTCGCGACCCTGAAGGAACGGGAGGCCAAGATCTTGCGTCTCTATTTCGGCCTCGAGGGTCAGGAGCCGATGACCCTCGAGGAGATCGGGTCCTTGCTCGGGATCACGCGGGAGCGGGTGCGACAGATCAAAGAGAAGGCCCTGGCGCGGCTGCGGCACGTGTCGAGAGCCAGAGCGCTGGAGAGCTTCCTCTTCTAGGTCTCGGGAGCACAGAGCAGGAAGCCGTACTCGACGGTGCACCGAGGGGTACTGCTCTGTGCTCCGTGCTCCGTCTATATTCTCCCCCCATGGCCGGCTTAGCATCGTTCGACGTCTCCACCGGCGCCGACCTTCAGGAGGTCGATAACGCCGTCCACCAGGCGACCAAAGAAGTCGCCCAGCGCTACGACTTCAAGGGTTCCAAGGCGTCGATCGCGTTCGACCGCGCCCAGGCGACCCTCACGCTCGTCGCCGACAACGACTTCAAAATGAAGGCCCTGCTGGACGTGCTGCAGTCCAAGCTCGTCAAGCGCGGCGTCCCCGTGAAGAACCTCGAGCTGGGCGAGGTTACTCCCGCGGCGAACGACACGGTGCGCCGCGAGATCAAGCTCACGCAAGGGATCCCGCAAGAAAAGGCGAAGGCGATCGTCAAGGCAATCAAGGACCGAAAGTTCAAGAAGGCGCAGGCGTCGATCCAGGGTGAGGAGATCCGCGTGCAGGCGCCCTCCAAGGACGAGCTGCAGGAGGTGATCGCGTTCCTGCGCTCGCAGGATTGGGGCATTGAGCTCAGGTTCGGGAATTACCGCGGATGAAGCTGGGGGTCGTCTCACTCGGCTGTGACAAGGCGACCGTCGACTCCGAGCGGTTGGTGGGCGAGCTGGTGGGCCATGGCGCCGTGGTGACGCCCGACCTCCCGCGCGCCGACGTGATCCTCGTCAACACATGCGGGTTCATCGACGCCGCCAAGCAGGAATCGATCGACGCGATCTTGTCAGCCGCACGCCTCAAGGCACAAGGCACCGTGAAGGCGGTGGTTGCCGTCGGCTGCCTCGTCCAGCGCTACAAGCAGGAGCTGCAGCAGGAGATCCCCGAGGTCGATCTGTTTCTCGGATTCTCCGACCTGCACCACCTGGTGCCGGCGCTCGCCGAGCGCGGGTTGATTACCGACCCGATCGCGCGCCATCCCGGCGTCCGGGAGTTCCTCGGCGACGCACCCCATGTCCGCTATCTCAAGATCTCCGAAGGCTGCGATCACACGTGCGCCTTCTGCGCCATCCCGTTGATGCGCGGGAAGCATCGCTCGGAGCCGCTCGAGCGGCTGGTGCGCGAGGCCCAGGCGCTCGAAGCACAAGGGGCGCGGGAGATCAATCTCGTCGCCCAGGACCTGGGGCATTACGGGCGTGATCTCGGGCGTGATGGCGCGAAGCTTCCCGATCTGCTGGAAGCGCTGCTGCGCGAGACGTCGATTCCGTGGTACCGCCTGTTGTACGTCTACTCGGCGGGGCTCAGCGAGCGGCTGCTGGCGCTGATGGCGGGGGAGTCGCGCATCGTGCCGTACATCGACATGCCGATCCAGCACGCGAGCGACCGCATGCTCGAGCGCATGCGGCGCCCCGAGCGGAAGCACTCCCTGCGCGCCAAGCTCGGCTGGCTCAGGTCGACGATCCCCGATCTCGCGGTTCGTACCACCTGTCTCGTGGGCTTCCCCGGCGAGACCGACGCGGAATTTCGCGAGCTACTCGGCTTCCTCGAGGAAGCACAGTTCGACCGGCTCGGTGCGTTCGCCTATTCGCCGCAGGACGGCACGCGTGCCAAGCAGTACGAGGACGACGTGCCCGACGAGGTCAAGGGCGACCGTCTCGAAGAGCTGCTCGAAGTCCAGCGCGCCATTTCGGCGGAGCGGCTCGCCCGGTTCGTGGGGCGGGAGGCGGACGTGCTGGTTGATCGCGTCGCGGATCCGGACGAGGCCGGCGCCACCCACGTGGGGCGGGTGCCGTGGCAGGCCGACGACGTGGACGGGGTCACCTACGTCGAACGGGGCGGCTGGGCCGAGCCCGGGCGCTTCGTCCGCGTGCGCCTGAGCGCCAGCGAGGACTACGACTTTCGGGCGATCGCCCTGACGTGAGTCGTTCGGAGGAGCTGTTCGACCGGGCGCAGGCCGTGCTTCCCGGGGGAGTGAATTCGCCGGTTCGGGCGTTCCGCGCCGTGGGCGGGACGCCGTTCTTCGTCGATCGGGCGCGCGGGGCATGCCTCACCGATGTCGACGGCAAGACCTACCTCGACTACGTGTGCTCCTGGGGCCCGCTGATTCTGGGCCACGCGCACCCCGCGGTGCTCGACGCCATTCGCGGCGCGGCAGAGCGGGGTTGGACCTATGGCGCCCCCTGTGCCGCCGAAGTCGAGCTCGCCGAGCTGGTGCGACGGCGCATGCCGGCGCTCGAGATGGTGCGTTTCGTGAACTCGGGCACCGAGGCAACGATGGCGGCGGTGCGGGTCGCGCGGGCCGCGACCCGGCGCGAGGTCATCCTCAAGTTCGAGGGCTGCTATCACGGGCACGCCGACGGCTTCCTGGTGAAGGCCGGGAGCGGCGTCGCGACGCTCGGACTCCCGGACAGCCCCGGCGTGCCAGGCGCGCTCGCCGAGCTGACGCTCACCGTGCCGTTCAACGATCCCGCGGCCGTGCAGGCGGTGTTCGCGCGCCGCGGCCAGGAAATCGCGGCGGTCATCGTCGAGCCGTATGTCGGTAATGCCGGGTTTATCGCGCCCGAGCCAGGCTTTCACGAGGCGCTCCGCGCGCTGTGCGACCGCCACGGGGCGCTGTTGATCTTCGACGAGGTGATGACCGGGTTCCGCGTCGCGCCGGGCGGCGCACAGCAGCGGCTCGCCGTGCGGCCGGACCTGACGACCCTGGGCAAGATCCTCGGGGGTGGGTTGCCGGTGGGGGCGTACGGCGGGCGCGCGGACCTGATGCGGCTCGTCGCCCCTGAGGGACCCGTGTATCAGGCCGGGACCCTGTCGGGCAACCCGGTCGCGATGGCGGCCGGGCTGGCGACGCTGCGCGAGACCGAGCGTCCCGGCTTCTATGACCTGCTGGAGCGGCGAACCGCCCGGCTGGTGGCGGGTATAGGGGACGCCGCGCGCCGGCACGGCGTCGCGGCGACCGGGGGTCACGCCGGCTCGATGTGGGGCGTCTATCTCACCGCGGGGCCGGTGCGCACGTTCGCGCAGGCGAAGGGTGCGGACACGGGCCTGTTTGCGCGGTGGCATCGCGCGGCGCTCGCCCGGGGTGTGTTCCTCGCGCCCTCGGCCTTCGAGGCGGGGTTCGTCTCCAGCGCGCACACGGATGCCGACATCGACTTCACCGTCACACAACTCGACGCGGCCCTGGGCGAGGCGCGGGCTCGCTAGCCTCCTCGCTCTGGCCGCCGCGGCCTGCCCGCGGCCGCAGCCCTCCGCGGCGCCCCTCACTCCCGGCGTAGAGCCGGAGCTGCGCGTCGGGCTCGCGCTCGGAGCGGCGAGCATCACGCTCGGGGGCGACGGCGAATTGTTCGTCACCGACGACGGTAACGGCCAGCCGGTCGGCTCCGTCCCCGCCGGCGCCTCCTGGACGATCGTGCCCGATACGGGCGGGCTGCGCGTCGTGCAACCGGACGGCTCGCGCAGTGCACGCCATGTCGGGATCTCCGCGGTCAACGTTACCGAGCATCGCTTCGCGATGGCGGGGGGCCGGCGCTACCGCGGCCGCGTGAACGTCGTCCGGGACCCTTCGGGCCTGACGCTGCTGAACCGCGTGCCCGTGGAGAGCTATCTCGCGGGGGTGCTGGGTGGCGAAATCGGCATCCGGCGCAACGACGAGGAGCAGGCGCTGCTCGCCCAGGCGGTGGTCTCGCGCAGTTTCGCCCTGAAGAACCGCGGGCGCTGGGAGGCGTTCGGGTTCGACGCGTGGGCGGACGTCCGCGACCAGGTGTACAACGGCGTCTCGGGGGAAACGCCGGAGGTGTGGAGTGCCGTGCGTCGCACCGGCGGCCAGGTGCTCGAGTATGACGGCGCGATCATCGAGGCCTACTTTCACTCCACCTGCGGCGGCTCCACGGCGGCCGTCGAGGAGGCGTTCAAAACGGCCCAGGAGCGGCCCTACCTGCGGCCCGTCTCCGACGCGAGCGGCCGGGGGCGCGCCTATTGCGATCTCTCGCCGCGGTTCCGCTGGCGCGAGGAATGGGACGGCACGACGCTGCGCGCTATATTGTCGCGGACCCTTCCGGCGGTGATGCACGTCGGCGGCGATGGCCTGCAGCGCATCACGGACGTCGCCGTGAGCCACACCGGTCCCTCCGGGCGCGTGAGCGAGCTGCGCATCGTGTTCGAGCATGGCGACGTGCGAGTGCCCGCTCCCGACGTCCGGGCAGTGTTACGCCCCGCATCCGATCGCGTGTTGCAGAGCACAGCGTTTCAGCTGTCCGTGACGCGTCAGGACGGCCAGGTCGCGCGGCTCGTCGCGACGGGTGCGGGGTCGGGACACGGCCTGGGGTTGTGCCAGTGGGGCGCGGTCGGCCGGGCGCGCGCCGGACAGGAGTATCGAACAATCCTCACCACTTACTTCCCGGGAACGACCATTGAGCGACTCTACTAGAGGCCGATTGCTGGTGCTCATCGTCCTGGCGTCGGTCAGTCCGCCAGTCCCCGTGTCCGCCCAAGGAGTCTTCAACCAGTTCTCCTCCGAGAACCTGAGACCGAGCGCCCTGCAGTTCGACTTCGGCCCGCTCGGCGGCAACAACATCCGTGGCACCATCACCGGGGGCCTGCGACTCGACTACGGATTTGTCGCCCCCAAGGTGCGCGTGCTGCTCGGCCTCTCGTACTTCCACGCCGACCTGAGCTCGCAGGCCCTGCGGCGCTACGCCGACGGCCTGCGCCGCGTCGTGAACGATCCCGACCAGAACTACACGATCCAGCTCGGCAACATCACGTGGAGTGACTTGACCGGCGACCTCGACCTGCAATACGTCATGCCGCAAGGGCACGCCGTCACCACCTATATCGGTCTCGGGGTCGGGGTGCACCTGCGCAACGGCAGGGGGACGGCGATTAACGGCACGTTCGTGGAGGACGCGCTCGATCAGATCACTGCCGGCCTGAATGGCACGCTCGGTGCGGAATTCGGCGCGAAGCGGTGGCGCGTCACGCTGGACGCGCGCGGCGTGTTGTCGAGCGGACTCTCCACCGTGAGCCTGCGCACCGGGGTGATGTATCGCTGGACG
Organism: Gemmatimonadota bacterium; assembly: GCA_003220795.1. Classification (GTDB taxonomy): domain Bacteria; phylum Gemmatimonadota; class Gemmatimonadetes; order Gemmatimonadales; family GWC2-71-9; genus 20CM-4-69-16. Next base: position 14,650 of record QHTK01000043.1, read on the forward strand.
GGGATGCGCGCCGGGAGATCCCCCGGCCGGTGAGCCCGCCCGTTCGAGTGGCGGTGGTAGGGGCGGGGGCGATCGCGCAGGTGGCGCACCTTCCCGTCCTGCGCAAGCTGCCGGGCGTGGAGGTCGGCGCGATCTGCGACAACGACGTGAGCAAGGCCCAGGCCCTCGCCGCGCGCTTCGAAGTGAAGGACACCTTCGACGACATCGAAGAAGTGCTGCGGCACAGCCACGCGGATGCCGTCGCGATCTGCACGCCCAATCACCTGCACGAGATTCACGCCGTCGCTGCCCTGGCGGCGGGATGTCACGTGTTGTGCGAGCGTCCCCTCGCGCTCACGCTCGCCGGCGTCGAGCGCGTGTTGCAGGCGAGCGAGAAGTACGGCAAGCGCGTGATGGTGGGGATGAATCACCGCTTTCGCTCGGACGTCCAGGCGGTGCGGGGGTTTCTCGCCGGCGGCGACCTCGGGGCGCTGCAGGCGATCCGCAGCGGGTGGTACACGTTTCAACCCAGCCGCCAGCAGCTCGGCTGGCGGCTGCGGCGCCTGGAGGCGGGTGGCGGCGCGTTCCTCGATCTCGGGCTGCAGCTCCTGGACCTGGGTCTCTGGCTCGCGGGCTGGCCGGCGCCCAAGCGCGTCTCCGCTCACATGGTGGGGCAAGCGAAGGACAGCGTCGAGGACATGGCGACCGCGCTGGTGGTGTGCGAGAACGGCGTGTCGATCTCCATGGACGTGAGCTGGCGCCATCTGGGCGCGGCCGAGCGGTTCTGGTTCGATCTCGTCGGGACGAAAGGCTCGGCGACCGTGCAGCCGCTGCGGGTGTTCAAGGAGGCGCACGGGACGGTCGTCGACGCCACGCCCACGGGCGCGAGCGGGCGGGAGACCCCGTTTGCGCAATCCTACCGCGCCGAGTGGACCTATTTCCTCGCCGTCATCCGGGGTGACGTCAACGCGCCGCCGCCCCGCGATCAGCTGGCTCTCCACCGGGTGCTCGACGCCGTGTACCGCTCGGCCGATGAAGGGCGCGACGTGCTGCTGTGACCGGCCCGTCCCGCCGCGCGGCCGTGTTGATCGCGCTCGGCGCGGCGCTTCTGGCGCTGAGCTATCCCCCGTTCCGGTTTCCGCTCCTCAGCTTCGTCGCCCTGGCGCCGGCGGTGGTGCTGGTGCGGCAGCTCGCGGCGGCGGGAGACCTCCCCCGGGCGCTGCGCCTCGGTTTCTGGTACGGCTCGGTGTCGCAGGGGCTCGTGTTGTACTGGCTCGTGGTCGCCCTGTGGCACTTCACGCCGCTGTCGGCCCTCGGGTATCTCGCGACGATCGCGATCTACGGACTCTGGACGGCGGGGCTGTTCTGGCTCCTCGTCCGCATCCGCACGCGTTTCCCGCCCGCTCCCCTGTGGGCGCTGTTCCCGATCGTCTGGACCGCCGTGGATTGGGGGATCGGCCACCAGGGGGACATCCGGTTTCCCTGGCTCGGACTCGGCACCTCGCTTGCCGACGCGCCGATCCTCGTGCAGTGGGCGGACCTCGCGGGGACGCGCGGTGTGACGCTGTGGCTCGCGTGGTGCAATGTCATGATCGTCGAGGGACTCCTGCAGCGGCGGGAGCAGGGAGCTGGGAGCAGTTACATTCGGTGGCGACCTCTCGTGGTGGTGCTCGGTACCGTCGCCCTGGCATGGGTTTACGGGGCGTGGCGCGAGCGCACGCTGTCCGTGCGTACGCTCGGCGTCGTGGGGCTGGTGCAGCCCAACGAGGGATTCCGTGAAAAGTGGAACAAAGCGCGCGAAGACAGCGTGATGGCCCAGCTGTTCGCCCTGTCGCGCCAGATCGAGGACCGCACACACGTCGACTTGTTGATCTGGCCCGAGGCTGCGGTCCCGGACTACTTCGTCAATCGTCCCGATTGGGACCCCGCCATCGGGCAACGCGCCCGCGAGGCGCGCGCGCCGATCCTCGCCGGCGGCCTCGACGCCGATCGGCACTCAGACGGCTCGTACGATAGCTACAACGCGGCGTTCTTCTATGATGCGACCGGCGACCGGAGCGCCTATCCCGTCTACCACAAGCACTACCTTGTCCCCATCGTCGAGCGGGTGCCATTCGTGCCGCCGCGCTGGTTTCATCTCCGCTGGTTCGGCGGCTTCGCGAGAGGGCGCGAGGCGCCGCTCTACCCGACCGCCATCGGCCGGTTCGGCGTCCTGATCTGCTATGAGTCGATCTTCGCCGAGCTGGCGCGCGACTACCGGCGCCGGGGGGCGGACTTTCTCGTCAACGTCACCAACGACGCCTGGTACGGCCGGACGGCGGGCCCCTATCAGCACTTGAGTCACCTGGTGATGCGGGCCATCGAGGCGCGTGTGGGGATCGCCCGTGCCGCGAACTCCGGCATCTCGGGCACGGTGGATCCGTTGGGCCACGTGCACGATGCGACCGCGCTCGAAGTCCGCACGGCCGAAGCGAGTACGCTCATCACGAGCGATGTGACGACGCTGTACGTGCGGCTCGGGGATTGGGTGGGGACGCTGGCGGTGATCGCGACGCTCGGGTTCGCAGGCGCGCTGGCAGTGCAACGATGGAGATCGGGGCGCGTTGGGGTGGTGGTGCGGTGAGGCTAGGCGTCGACATCGGCGGCACCTTCACCGACCTCGTCGCCGTCGCGGCCGATGGCGCGATCGCCGTCCGCAAGGTCGCGACGACCCCGGAAGATCCGGCGGTGGGGATGTTTCGGGCGATCGAGCCGCTGCCGGGCCCCGTGGAGCTCTTGGTTCACGGCACGACGATCGCGACCAACGCGCTCCTCGAGCGGCGCGGGGCGCGGGTGGTGCTCGTGACCACGCGCGGCTTCGAGGACCTGCTCTGGCTCAGGCGACAGGACCGCGCCGCGCTGTACGACCTGACCCGCGATCACGCGCCGCCGCTCGTCGCCCGGACCGACGTTCTGGGCCTGGCCGAGCGGATGGGGCCGGCCGGGGTGCAGGAGCCGCTGAGCGACGTCGAGGTGGCGCGCGTCGTCGCGGCGGTGCAGGCGCTGGCTCCGGAGTCGGTAGCGGTCGCTCTGTTGTTCGCGTTTCGACACCCCGAGCACGAGCGGCGCCTCGCGGCCGCGCTGCGAGGGGCGCTCGCGGACGTGCCGGTCGCCGCCAGCCACGAAGTGCTTCCCGTGTTCCGCGAATTCGAGCGCTTCAGTACCACGACCGTGGAAGCGTACCTACGGCCCAAGGTTTCCTCGTACCTGGCGCGGCTCGAGCGGGAGGCGCGGTCTCGCATCGGCACGCTGCGGATCATGACGTCGACCGGCGGGACACTGGCGCCGCCTGCGGCGGCGTGCCGTGCGGCCGCCCTCGCGCTGTCGGGCCCCGCGGGCGGTGTGGTGGGAGCGCAACTCGTCGGCGCCGCAGTCGGGCTGTCGGAGCTCCTGACGCTCGATATGGGCGGCACGAGCGCCGACGCCAGTCTCGTGACGGGCGGCACGGCCGTGCACGAGGGCGGCGGGGCGGTGGCTGGCATTCCGCTGGCGCTGCCCTCGATTCTGATCGAGACGGTCAGCGCCGGAGGAGGCAGCATCGCGCGCCTCGACGAGGGCGGCGCGCTCAAGGTGGGGCCGCAGTCGGCCGGCGCGGTTCCCGGGCCCGCGTGTTACGGGCGCGGCGGCACGCGGCCGACGGTCACGGACGCCTGTCTCGCCCTCGGGTGGCTCGACGCCGCCACCCCGCTCGCCGACGAGCTGCGGCTCGATGCCGGCGCGGCGGAGCGCGCCGTCGCGGCGCTCGGCGACGCCGCGGGGAGCGATCCCACCGCCATCGCCTGCGGTATCGTCGCGGTGGCGAGCGCCGTGATGGCCCGCGCTCTGCGGCGCGTGAGCGTGGCGCGCGGGCTCGACCCGCGGCGCATGGCCCTGGTGGCGTTCGGCGGCGCCGGCCCGCTGTTCGGCTGTGCGCTCGCCGACGCACTCGGCATGCGCACGCTCGTCATTCCGCCGCACCCGGGCGTGCTGTCCGCCCTCGGACTCGCCGCCGCCGCGGAGCGCGTGGACGTGCTCGCGTCCTTTCACCGCGAGCTCGACGGGCTGCAGCCGACCGACATCGGGCGGGCGTTCAGCCCGCTCCTGCGGGACGGCAGCGAGCAGCTCCCCGGCGCGGCCCTGTGGAGGTATGTCGACTGCCGCTTCGTCGGGCAAGGCTACGAGCTGACGATCCCGGTCGCCACGAACAATCCCCGCCTGATCCGCGACGCCTTCCTGGCGGCGCATAAGGAGCGGCTCGGGCACGAGGGGGTTGGCCGGCCGGTCGAGCTGGTCAACCTGCGGGTCGTCGCGGTCCGGGAGTCGCCGCTGCCCCAGCTTGCCGGCAATGCGGGCACCAGGCGCACCACGGCCAAGTCGCGCGGTCGGCGGGCGGTCGTCCCCGGAACGGGGAGGAAGCGCGTGACGGCGTCACTCTGGGCCCTCGACGATCTGGCCGCCGGCGTGACGCTCGACGGCCCGGCGATTCTCGCGGGCCGCGATGCCACGGCGCTGATCGAGTCCGGGTGGCGGGGCACCGTCCACGAGTCAGGGGCCATCGTGGTGGAGCGTGTATGACGCTCGACGCGGTGGCGCTGGAGGTGATGGGGCACGCCTTCGAGGCGATCGCGGAGGAGATGGGGCTCGTCCTCATTCATTCCGCGCCGTCGCCCAACATTCGGGAACGCCGCGATTGTTCGGCGGCGCTGTTCGACGCGGACGGCGCGATGACCGCCCAGGCGGCGCACATTCCGGTCCATCTCGGCGCCATGGCGGAGTCGGTCGCCGCGGTGCGCGGGCTGGCGTCCCCTCCCCGGCCGGGCGACCTGTTCATCCTCAACGATCCCTACACCGGCGGATCGCACCTCCCCGACATCACGCTGATCGGTGCGATCGACGTCGACGGTGCGGTCGGTGGGTACAGCGTGGTGCGCGCGCACCATTCGGACGTCGGCGGCATGCAGGCGGGCAGCATGCCGGCCGGGGCGCGAGAGATCTTCGCCGAAGGCGTGATCGTGCCGCCGCTGTTGCTCACGCCGGAGGTGGAACGGATGCTGCTCGCGAACGTGCGCACGCCGGAAACGCGGCGCGGCGATCTCGCGGCGCAGCGGGCGGCGGTGGAGCGGGGCGCGGACGGCGTGCGGGCCCTCGCCGCGCGGTACGGCTGGCCCGCCGTGGGTGAGGCGGCCCGCGATCTGATGGACTATGCCGAGCGCCGCACCCGCGAGGCGCTGGGGCGCATCCCAGCCGAGGGACTCACGGCCACCGACTGGCTCGAGGGGGACGGTGTCGACGACACGGATATTCCCATCACGGTGCGGATCGATATCCGGGACGGCCTGTTGCACGCCGACTTCACGGGCACCGCGCCGATCACGCGGGGGAATGTCAACTGTCCACTGGCGGTCGCCCGGTCCGCCGTGCTGTTCGTGGTGCGCACGCTGCTGCCGGAGGACGTGCCGACGAACGGCGGCGTGGGACGGGCCGTGCGCGTCACGGCGCCCGAGGGCTGTCTCGTGAACGCCCGTCACCCGAGCGCGGTCGCGGCGGGCAACGTCGAGACGTCGCAGCGCATCGTCGATACGCTGTTCCTGGCGCTGGCGCGCGGCGGGATCGCGGTGCCGGCGCAGGGCCAGGGGACGATGAACAACGTGACCTTCGGGGGACTCGGGGGTCGGGGGTCGGAGCTTGGAGCGGGATGGACCTACTACGAGACGATCGGTGGGGGGCAGGGAGCGAGCCAGGGCGCGCCCGGTCCGTCGGGGGTGCACGTGGGGATGTCAAATACGCGGAACACGCCGGTCGAGGTGCTGGAAATGGAATATCCCCTGCGGCTCAAGACGTACGCCTTGCGGCGCGGCAGCGCAGGAGTGGGAAAGTGGTCCGGCGGTGAGGGCGTCGTTCGGGAGTTCGAGGTGTTGGCGCCGATGGAGCTGAGTGTGCTCGCCGAGCGGCGCCGCCATGCGCCGGCGGGCGCGGCGGACGGCGGGCACGGCGCTGCGGGGCGCACTATCTTGAACGGCACGCCGCTCGCGTCCAAAGTGAGCGCGCTGCTCGAGCCGGGCGACGCGCTGCGCATCGAGACGCCGGGCGGCGGTGCCTGGGGAACCCCGGAACAAGGAGACGCGCGATGAACTGGGTGGTGGTGAGTCTCATCGGCCTCACGGCCGGCGTGGTGTCGGGGCTGTTCGGGGTCGGCGGCGCCATCCTCATCATTCCGGGTCTGGTCCTGCTCGCGGGACTGTCCCAGCACACGGCGCAGGGCACATCGCTCGGGGCGCTGTTGCTACCTGTCGGGTTCCTGGGGGCGCTCGAGTACTACAAGCGGGGCGAGGTCAACGTGCCCTACGCCGCGGTGCTCGCGGTAGGCCTGTTCTTTGGCGCGTTCGTGGGTGCGAAGCTCGCGGGCACGCTCAGCGACGCGACGCTGCGCCGCGGTTTTGCCGTGTTCTTGATGGTCGTAGCGGTGCGGCTGCTCGTCCGCTAAGCGTTCGGCTCGAACACCTTGGCGTCGACGAACAGCTGGAACAGCTGGCCGTCGAGCTGGCCGGCCCGCACTTCCTCGTCCATGATGTCGAGCGCCCGCGCGGGCGCGACCGCCGACTTGTAGGGGCGATCCGCGGCTGTGAGCGCGTCGTAGATGTCGCTGATCGTCATCATTCGTGTCTGGACCGGGATCGCGTCCCCCGTCACGCCCCGGGGGTAGCCGTGACCGTCGAGCTTTTCGTGATGCCCGTACGCGATGAGCGGGATGTCGTGCAGCTCCCGCGTCCAGGGGATTTCCTTCAGGAAGCTGTACGTGTGGTTCACGTGGCTCTCGATCTCGAGCCGCTCCGTCTCGTCCAGGCTCCCTTTCGGAATCGTCAGGTAGCGCACTTCCCGATCCGTCAGGTAGGGGCGGGGGACACCGGAAAGGTCCTGGTAGGTCCGGCCCGCCAGCACGAGCAGCTCTTCGAAGTGCGTGGCCGGGAGCACCGTCGGCTCGTTCGCCTGTAGCACCGTCGTCATGAAGTGCTCGAGCTCGCCGAGCTCCGCGGCGTGCTCTTGCTCGAGCGTTCGCAGGAACTGCTCGTACCCCTTGCGCCCGTGCGTCTCGAGGAATTCCGCGCGCTTGCGCCAGAACTCCCGCTCGGCACTGCGCCGCACGAAGTCGTGGCGCTGGCGGATCAACTCCAGTTGCAGGGGATAGAGCTTTTTCGCCTTCACCAGCACCTGTTCCCGCACCCCGACTTTGCCGAAGTCGTGCAGCAGGCCGGCGTAGCGGATCTCGCGGAGCTGCTCGCGGCTGAACCTGACCGTGCGATAGGGCCCGTCCTCGGCGCGGTCCACCACCGCCGCCAGGCGGACGGTCATATCCGCGACCCGTCCCGAATGGCCGAAGGTCGTCGGGTCACGCTGCTCGATGGCGCGCACGGCAGCCTGCACGAACCCTTCGAACAGCCGCTCGATCTCGCGATACAGCTGGCCGTTCTCGATCGCCACCGCGGCCTGGCCGGCGAGCGCCGTGACGAGCTCGACCGTCCGTTTCGAGAAAGGGACCACCTGCTGGTCCACGTCGCGCGGCGTGGCCAGCACGGCCTCGAAGCGGCGCTTGCGGTTGATGAGCTGCAGGACCCCGATCACTTGCTCCTTGTGATCCTTCATCGGGATCACGAGCATCGACTTGGTGCGGTAGCCGTAGCGCTCGTCGAAGGAGCGGTTGATCGTGTACTCGACGTCCGGCGGCAGGAAGTAGGCGTCGTCGATGACGAGCGGTTCCCCCGTCACGGCAGCATAGCCGGCAAGGCTGCTCCGATCCATCGGCATGGTGAACTCGACGAACGGGGCCTCGGGCTTCGAGTAGGTCTGTGCGAGGCGGAAGCGCAGTCGCTTCTCCCCCGGTTCGCCTTCGATCAGGTACAGGCTGCCCGCGTCGGACGAGGTGATGCGCCGCGATTGGGTGAGGATGAGGTCGAGCAGGGTATCGAGGTCGCGCTCCGTGCCGAGCGCCACGCCGATGTGCGTGAGCTCGGCGATCTCGCGGCCGCGGCTGGCCGCTTCGGCCCGCGCGCGGGTGGTCTCCGCGCGGGCGGCCGCTTCGCGATACCCCGCCCGCACGGCGACGAGCAGCTGGCGCGCTCCAGCCGGGTGGCGCACGTAGCCTGAGAACAGCTCGGCCGGCATTTCCGCGGGGAGGTCCGGCTCTCCGTCGCGCCCCAGCGCCACGATTGCACCGCCCGCGTCCACGAAGCCGCGCAGCACGTCGAGCGGCAGGGTCGAGCGGCTCTCGGAATCGAGCACCAGCACCGTGGGTCGCTCGTCCACTGCGAGGTCGCGCGGCAGCCGCACCTCGCGCACCTCGATCTGCGCCCCTTCCAGTGCCGGCGCCGCGGTCGCCGGCCGCCACGTGGGCGTGTGCAGCAGGACGTACCTAATCACGCACCGCGGTCACGAGGTCTTTTCGCGCTTCAACCCGTCCGAGGCTTCGGCGAAGTCGGGGAATATCTGGAGCGCCTTCTCGTACATCGCGACCGCCTTCGCCTTCTGCCCGCGGTCGTGGTACAGCAGGGCGCGCGAGTAGTAGGTGAGCGCCTCGGTCGGGACTTGCCGGTTCATCGGTTGTTCCGACGCCCGCTTCGGCAGTGCCGGCAGGTTCGCATCCCGCATCAGCTTTGTGGCCACGGTGCGGATCAGGTCAAACAGGTGATCGCGCTGCATCCGGTCCGACTCGACCTTGACGATCTCGCTCGTCTCGACGTTGATGAGCCGTGCGTCGAGCCGAAAGTCGCCGTAGAAGTCGATGAAGACGCCGGTCACGACATATCGCGCCCCGACCAGTTTCCCGATCTTCGCGGCGGTCTGCGGATCCACGCGTCCCGCCGCGCCCAGGTTTTGCTCGTCGAGCAGCTTCTGCAGCTCGTCCCGCTCGACGACCCGCACCGCCGCGCCGGCGGCGAGATCGGAGATCATCAATCCCGCGATCCCCTTCTGGAGCGCGTCGAAATTGTCCTTGTCTTGCCCGTACGAGCCGCCGTTGTCGAACGGAAATACGGCGATCGCCGGACGGGTGTCCTGTCCGTGGGCCTGGCCTCCCAGTCCTCCAACGGTGGGCCACACCAGGACGGCGGTCCAGAGCGAAACGATCGAACGTGAGAGCATAGCATGCTCCTCGAATTCAGAGGGTCAGGGTCATCCCTTCTTGGGCCGCCAGCACTTCCGCCGGCATGCCACGCACCTTGGCGGCCCGGCGGGCGGCGGTGAGCAGCCCGTCGACGTCGGCATCCCCGTGCTCCGGCTCGTGGTGGAACAGCACGAGGCGTCGCACCCCGGCGTCCGCCGCGAGTGTGACCGCCTCCTCGAAAGTGGAATGGCCCCAACCGCGGTGCTCTTCGAGCTCCTGAGGCGTGTACATCGCGTCGTGGATCAGGAGCTCCGTGTTCGCGAGGAATGCGACGAAGTCGTTGCGCCACGACGCCGGAGTGTCGTAATGCCCCCCCGAGCCCAGCTCGTTGTCGGTGACGTACGCCATACTCGCTCCCCCCGCGGCCGGCGTCAGGCGATACCCCAGCGTCGTGCCGGGGTGCCGCAGCCGCATGGCGCGCACACGGAACGCGCCCAGGGTGAACTCCCCACCTCCCGGCTCGACCTGTCGTACGGTGAGCTTCGCCGACAAGGCATCGAGCGGGATGGGGAACACGGCCGGGTCCATCTGCTGGCGCAGGATCGCCTCGAGGGACGTGGTCCCCTGCCGCGAGCCCCAGATCCGCACGGCATTCCCCGGGGAGAAGAACGGCTTAAAGTGCGGCAGGCCCTGGATGTGATCCCAATGCGCGTGCGAGAGGAGAATCTCCGCCTGCACTGCGCCGTTGTGACGTTCTGCGAGCTTGAGCCCCAGCGCGCGGATGCCCGTGCCGGCGTCGAGGATCACGAGCTGCCCCCCGGTACTCTCCACGGCCACGCACGGCGTGTTGCCGCCGTAACGCGCGGTGTGGGCCCCGGGGGTGGGGATCGAGCCTCGCGTTCCCCAAAAAGTCACCGTGTAGGCCATCGGTCCCGGCACGCCGTACCTAGCGCTAAGTTATGGAAAATCGGGCACGTAGAACAAGCCGCCGGCTCACCCGCCCTCCGTGACCCAACTCACCGGAGGGAGGCGTGTCTCACGACCGGCCTGCCGACGCCTCCAGCGCAGCGCGATCTCGGATCAGGATCTCGCGGCGGCTGATCTCGATGTAGCCCTTCTCGACCAGCTCGCGCATGGTGCGACTCACCGTCTCGCGGCTCGAGCCGATCATCTGGGCGATCGTGTGGTGGGTGAGGCGGCGGGTGATGCGGCTCGAGCCGGCTTCGTCGGCGAGGTCGAGGAGCAGCTGGGCCACCCGGCCGTTGACGTCGAGGAGCACGAGGCTCCCCACCTTCTCGTCCACCCGGCGCAGGCGCCGCGACAGCTCCCGCAACAACCCCATCGCGATCCCGGGTGCCTGCTGCAGGATGCTCTGAAAGTCCTCGCGCCGGATCACGAGGAGGTTCGAATCCTCCATGGCGATCACGTGCGCCGAGCGCGGCTCCTCGTCGATGAGGGACATCTCGCCGAAGAAGTCCCCCTCGCCCAGCACGGAGAGGATCACTTCGCGCCCGTCTTCCCCGATGAGCACCACCTTGACCTGCCCCTTGGCGACCACGTACAGCGCATCGCCGGGGTCGTCCTCGAACAGAATCACGGAGTTGCGCGGGTAGCTGCGCTCGCGGGTGATCTCGGCCACCCGCTCGAGCTCGGCAGGGGAGAGTTGGCCAAACAGCGGGACCTTCTGGAGGATGGCCGTTACCGACACGCGGGCGTCCCCTGGGGCTGGAGGGCTTATGGTGGCGCAAGCTTACGTAGTGGCGTGCCCGGTGTCAATGTGGCGTCTTGCCGCCAACTCATGACGCCAGTTATATTTCCAGACTTCGTGTCGTCCGAACATCTAGCAAGGATACAGTGCAGTGAAACCCGGGATTCACCCCGCCTACCGGCGCGCCCAAGTCCAGTGCGCTTGCGGAAACAGCTTCGTGACGCGGTCCACGATACCCGTGATCCACGTCGAAATCTGCGCCAAGTGCCACCCGTACTACACCGGGAAGCAGAAGCTCCTGGACACCGCGGGGCGCGTGGAGCGGTTCCGCCAGAGATACGCGACGGACAAGACTCCGAGCTGATGCATGGAGGCCCGACTCCGCCAGGCGCTCGCGCGGGCGGAGGAGGTCGCCCGAGCCCTGGCCGACCCTGAGACCGCGCGGAATCCGGCCAAGCTGCGAGAGCTCGGTCGCGAACACGCGCGGCTGGACGCCATTCGCCAGACCCATGAGCGGCTCACCCGGCTCGAGCGCGAGCTGGGCGAGGCGCGCGAGATGGCGCATGACCGGGACCCGGAGCTCGCGCAGCTCGCCCGGGCCGACGCCGAGCGGCTGCGCCCCGAGGTGGAACGGCTGGAGCGCCAACTCGCCGAGCAGCTCACCCCCGCCGACCCCATGGCCGACCGCGACGCCATCGTCGAGATCCGCGCCGGCACGGGCGGGGACGAGGCCGCGCTGTTCGCGGCCGATCTGTTCCGGATGTACACGCGCTACGGCGAGCGGCGTGGCTGGAAGATCGAGGTGGTGTCGCTCTCCGAGGGCAGCCTGGGGGGTCTCAAGGAGGCGATCTTTGCGGCCCGCGGCCCCGGGGTGTACGGGAGGCTGCGCTACGAGTCCGGCGTGCACCGGGTCCAGCGCGTCCCGGTGACCGAGGCGCAGGGGCGCATCCACACTTCGGCCGCTACCGTCGCCGTGCTCCCCGAAGCGGAGGAGGTGGACGTCAAGATCGAGGAGAAGGACCTGCGCATCGACGTGTTCCGCTCGGGCGGCCCGGGTGGCCAGAGTGTCAACACCACCGACAGCGCGGTGCGCGTCACGCACCTGCCGAGCGGCCTGGTGGTGCAATGCCAGGACCAGAAGAGCCAGCTGCAGAACAAGATCAAGGCGCTGGAGGTGCTGCGCGCGCGGCTGCTCGACCGGATGCTGGCGGAACAGGAAGCAGCGCGCGCCCGGGAGCGTCGCGCTCAGGTCGGCACGGGCGACCGGTCGCAGAAGATCCGCACCTACAACTTCCCCCAGAACCGCGTCACCGATCACCGCATCCATTACACCGTTCACAACCTCACCGAGGTGCTCGACGGTGACCTGGACGATCTGATCAACGCGCTCCGGTTGGCCGGAGAAAAGGAACGCCTCAGTGCCTGAGCGCGTGGCGCCGCGCTCGTCGATCGCGGCAGCGCTCGAGCAGGCGGGCGAGCGGCTGGCCGCCGCCGGGCTCCCCAACCCGCGACGTGAAGCCACTGCGCTGTGGGCCGCCGTCGCCGCGACGAAACCGGGCGACGTGTGGCTGCGGCGCGGCCAGACGCCCCCGCTGGAGCTCGTCGAACGGTTCGCAGGCGTCGTCGAGCGCCGCTCACGCGGGGTCCCGTTCGCCTACGCCGTCGGCCGCGTCGGCTTTCGGACGCTCGACCTGACTCTCGATCCGCGGGCGCTCATCCCGCGGCCCGAGACGGAGGGGCTGGTAGATCTCGTGCTCAAGTGGGCGGGGCCCGGGGCCCGGGGCCAGGACCCCGGACCCCGAGGGGTGGTGGCGGATGTGGGGACGGGGTGCGGCTGCCTGGCGCTGGCGCTGGCCGTCGAAGGTGCCTTCGAGCGCGTCATCGCGGTCGAGCGCTCGCCCGACGCCGCCTCGCTGGCACGGGAGAATGTCGCCCGCGTTCGACCCCGTGTGCCGGTCGAAATCCGGGAGGGGGATCTCCTAGCCCCCCTGGGCGACCAGCACTGCCGGGTGATCGTGGCGAATCCGCCCTACCTCACCGAGGCGGAGTACGCCACGCTCGACGCGGCTGTGCGCGACTTCGAGCCGCGCGAGGCGCTCGTGAGCGGGGTCGACGGGCTCGACGCGACTCGGGCTCTGCTCGCGGGTGCCGCCGCCTGCATGGCGCCGCAGGGCCTGCTGGCCATCGAGATCGACGAACGGCGCGCCGAGCAGGTGCGGGAGTTCGCGCTCGGCTGCGGCTGGGATCGCGTCGCGGTCCACGATGACCTGTTCGGGCGGCCGCGGTTCGTGCTGGCCTTTGCCAAGGAGGAGGCGTGATCGACCAGAAGGCGCAGGAGCTCGGCCGGCTGCTGGGGCAGAGCGAGGAGTACAAGACGTTGGTCCGGGCGAGCGACCGGATGCGCGAGGACGCGAGCTGCAAGCAGCTCCTGGCCGAGGTCGAGCGGATCGCCCAGGACATCGAACGCGCGGCGCAGGAGAGCCGGGAACCCGCGCGCGAGCAGGTCGAGCAGTACGATCGCGCGCTCCAGAGCGTCCAGTCGAATCCGGTGTATCAGCAGGTCGTAGCCGCGCAGGCGAACTTCGAAAAGCTCATGGCCAAGGTGAACGCGCGGATCTACGAAGGCATGAAGCAAGGGGCCGCGAGCCCGATCATCACGCTGGGATGACGTTCATCGTCGTGGAGGGGCCCGAGGGGGCGGGGAAGTCGACGCTGGTGCGCTGGCTGGCGGAGCGGTTTCAGGCCGACGGCCGGCCGGTCGTCACCGTGCGGGAACCCGGCGGAACGCCGGTGGCGGAGGCGGCGCGCAAGGTGGTGCTGCACTTTCCCCATGACCTGGCGGCCGCCGAGGAGTTGTTCTTATTCCTGGCGGCGCGGGCCCACGTGGTGCGTACCGTCATCCGCCCGGCACTCGAGGCGGGTCACGTGGTGCTCGCGGACCGGTTCGAGCTGTCCACCATGGCCTACCAGGTGGCCGGCGGCGGGTTACCATACGATGAGGTGGTGCGGGCCAACCGGTTGGCCACTGGCGGCCTGGTCTCCGACCTGACGCTGGTGCTCGACGTCCCCGTTGCCGTCGGCCGCGAGCGGCAGCGGGCGGCACGCAAGGTGCAGGACCGGATCGAGCGACAGGACGATGCGTTCCACCGGCGCGTGCTCGAGGCATACCGCACCGCCCGAGGTCCAGGCGTGGTTCACATCGACGCCGCCCAGTCCAAGAAGGCCGTGCAGGATGCTGCGTGGCGCGAAGTCATGACGGTGACCGCACTCTCAACGCGAGGCGTCTCATGAAGCTCCGAAAGATCCTGGTGGTCGCCGTCGTCTCCTGCGTCGCGCTCGCGACGGGTGGCTGGCTGCTGCAACGCGAGGCCGCGCCGGAAGGATCGGTGTACCAGCAGGCCCGGCTGTTCGAGGATGTGCTCGCGCACGTCGCCGATTACTACGTCGACTCGCTCGACGAGCGCCAGCTCTACCAGATGGCGATCGACGGCATGCTCGACCAGCTGCACGATCCGTATTCGGTCTTCCTAAAGCGGGACGACTTCCGCGCCTTGTCCGAAGCGACGACCGGCAATTACGGCGGACTCGGCATTCAGATCGACGTGCGCGACGGGTGGATCACGGTGATCGCGCCGCTCCCCGACACGCCCGCCTGGCGGGGCGGCGTCGAGCCGGGCGACCGGATCGTCGCGCTCGACGGTCGGTCCACCGAGGGCTGGAAGAACGATCAGGCGGTCAAGGAGCTGCGCGGTGAGCCGGGCACCAAGGTCGAGTTGCGGGTGCGGCGCGTGGGACTGGAGCAGCCCATCACCTTCAAGCTGACCCGTGCGACGATCCACATCCGCTCCGTCCAGGTGGCGATGCTGCTCGACGACAAGGTCGGGTTCGTCCAGTTGAGCCCGGTGAGCGAGACGTCGGCGGCGGAGCTGACCCACGCCGTGGACAGTCTCGTGCAGAAGGGGATGAAGTCCCTGATCCTGGACCTGCGCTACAACCCCGGGGGGTTGCTCGATCAGGGCGTGGCCGTCAGCGAGCTGTTTCTCGATCCCGGTCAGGAGGTCGTCTCCACGCGGGGGCGGGCGCCCAACATCACGCGCTCCTTCAAGGACACGAAGCCCCAGCCCTGGCCCGGCCTGCCGATCGTGGTGCTCGTGAACGGCGGCACCGCGAGCGCCGCCGAAATCATCACCGGCGCCCTCCAGGACCACGATCGCGCGCTCGTGGTGGGGACGCCGACCTTTGGGAAGGGGCTGGTACAATCGCTCTGGCAGCTCACCCCGGAGACGGCCCTCAAATTGACCACGGCGCGCTGGTACACGCCGAGCGGCCGCACGATCCAGCGCAAGAGCAAGAACGAAGCCGATCAGGAGGCGCAGGTCGTCGCGGCGGAGCAGGGACGCGATACGACGAAGGCCGATTCCGCGCCCGTGTTCCACACGGATCGGGGCCGCGCGGTGGTGGGCGGCGGCGGGATCCGGCCCGACCTGTTCGTCGGCCCGGACACGTTCACGACCGCGGAGCGGAATTACATGAAGGCGCTGGGCGACAAGATTCCGGTGTTCCGGGACGTGCTCTCCACCTACTCGCTCGAGCTCAAGGGGTCGGGCCGCGTGACTGACCCGGCGTTCACCGTGGGGGACGACATGGTGGCGGAGGTGCTGCGCCGTCTCCGCGCCCGCGGCACGGGTCTTCCCGACAGCGTCGCCGCCGGGGCGCGCGCGCTGATCGCCCACGAGCTCGGCAATGAGGCGGCGCGCTACGTGTTCGGTCGCGCGGCCGAGGTGCGCCGCCGCATGGCGGAGGACCACCAGGTGCAGGCGGCGCTCGCCTTGGCACGCCGCGCCCGGTCGCCGCAGGACTTGCTCTCCCTGGCGCCGGCGAAGGCTCCCGCGAACCCCCGCAACTAGGTGGATCCCGCAGTCGGGATCATCGGACCGGGACGGGCCGGCGTCGGTCTCGCGCTGGCGCTGGCGCGCGCCGGCTACACCGTCCGGCTCCACGGCCGCCGCAAGAAGGCTGTCCCGAAGCCCCTCGAGCTCACCGTCGGCCCCGCTGACGTCGCCCCGCCGCCCGCCTGGCTCAGCCAGGCGGGCGTCGTCATTCTGGCGGTGCGCGACGACGCGATCCCGCCGCTGGCGGACGCCCTGGCGCGTGGGGGAGGAGTCCGGCCGGAGCACGTGGTCCTCCACCTCTCCGGCGTGCAAGGCCAGGAGGCGCTGGGCTCTCTCGTCCCGTCACGCGCCGCGCTGGGGTCGCTCCACCCGCTGCAGACGATCGCGGATCCGGAGCGCGCGCCCGAGCGTCTGAAGGGCGCCTGGGCCGCGGTGGAGGGGATGCCGCGGGCGGTCGACGCGGCGGAGCGCCTCGCCCGCGCGCTGGGAATGCGCCCGTTCCGCCTCACGGGGAAGACGAAGGCGATCTACCACGCGGGCGCCGTGTTTGCTTCCAACTACTTCGTGGTGGTGGAGGCGGTCGCCCAGCGGTTGCTGCGGCACGCCGGTCTGAGCGAGGTCGAGGCATGGCAGGCGCTGCGGCCGCTGGTCGAGGGCACGTTAGAGAATCTGCTGCACGAGCAGCCGAAGGACGCCCTGACGGGTCCGGTGGCGCGCGGCGACGACGCCACAATCCGCCGCCACCTCGCGTCGCTCACCAAGGACGACGCGTTGCTGTATCGGGCCCTGGGGCGCGCCGCCCTCGAGCTCGCCGAGAAACGGGGCATGGACGAGGCGACCGCGGCGCGCGTCGCCGACGCCCTCGCTACTGATCTACCACTCGTACTCCGGCCGGGGGCAGGAACGTGAACTCGCGGCCCGGCGCACCAGCATTCATCCGGAGATTGTCCAGCACCACCGTCCGCTGCTGACCCCCCGTCTCGGTGATCTCGATGCGCCGTACCAGCCCGTCCGCGCGGTCGATCCAGATCACCGCTGCGCGGTACGGCTGATCGTGCTCCTTGGGCGTGAGCGCGACCACGTCCGCCGTCCCGCCGCTGAGCGTGTCCACGCGGACGTAGCGCGCGTCGTAGCGCTCGCGCGGGTGCTCCACGAACTGGCCGATCAGGTTCGGCCCGGTCGTGCCCACCTCGGGGATGCGCGACCGGATCACCTGACCCGGCGTGGTGCTCGGCGTGTAGAGCCACAGGTAGCGGCCGTCCGCCACGATGCGGTCCCCCTTAGGCCGCGTGAACCGCATCGCGAAGCGGCTGGGCCGCATCTGGTACAGCTTGCCGCGGGTCGTGTCGGGGCTGCCGATCATCGGGTTGAGGATGATCTGGACGAAGTCGGCCGTGAGGGTGCTGATCGTCTGGTAGGCGGCGCTCGCCCGGTCCAAGACCGGCCAGGGGTCCGCGGACTGGAGCCCGAGGACAATGCCGATTGCGGCGATTGCGGATTGCGGATTGCGGATTGCGGATTTGAAGGACGTACGCCGGGTCGCACGCTCAGTCTCGCGGCTCCGGACGTGGTCTATACAATCCGCAATCCCCAATCCGCAGTCCGCAATGGTTCTCACGCCCCCACCGACGCCGGTTCCGCCACCCGCCGGCCGATCACCTCCGCGATGACGCGGACCTCGCGCATCAGCTGCGCAAATTGGTCGGGGAAGAGCGACTGGGCGCCGTCCGAGAGGGCCTGGTCGGGGTGGGGATGGACCTCGACGATGATGCCGTCCGCGCCGGCCGCGACCGCGGCGCGCGCCATCGGGATCACCTTGTCGCGCAGCCCCGTGCCGTGGGACGGGTCCGCGACGATCGGGAGGTGCGACAACTTGTGCACCACGGGAATCGCCGTCAGGTCGAAGACGTTGCGGGTCGCGGTGTCGAAGCCGCGGATGCCCCGTTCGCACAGGATCACGGCGTGGTTGCCCTCGGCCAGGAGGTATTCCGCCGAGAGCAGCAGCTCTTCGATCGTCGCGGCCATCCCGCGCTTCAGGAGCACCGGCTTCTTGGCCCGGCCCGCTGCCTTCAGCAGCGAAAAGTTTTGCATGTTGCGGGCGCCGATCTGGATGATGTCGGCCACCTCGGCCACGTAGCCCACGCCCTCCGGGTCCATCGCCTCGGTGCAGATCAACAGCCCCGTCTCTTCTCGCGCCTTGGCCAGCAGTTTAAGACCGGGCCGGCCGAGCCCCTGGAACGCGTACGGCGAGGTGCGAGGCTTCCACGCGCCGCCGCGCAGGATCACCGCTCCCGCTTCCCGCACCTGACGCGCCGCCTCGAGGATCTGACCCTCCGACTCCACCGAGCAGGGCCCGGCGATCGCCACCACGTCCGTCCCTCCGACCGCCACGCCCCCGGGAAGACGGACGACGGTATTCTCGCTCTTCCATTCGCGGCTCACCTGCTTGTACGGCCTCGAGACGTGGATGATCTCCTGGACACCGGGAAGCGCTTCGAGTCGCGATGCGTCCACGCGCCCGTCGTTGCCCACCAGCCCGACGGCGGTCCGCTGGGCCCCCGGCATCGGCTGCGCTTTGTAGCCCAGCTCCTCGATGACGGCGACGACGCGCTGGATCTCCGCGTCGGTGGCGCCGTGTCGCATCACGATCAGCACGCCTCACGCTCCTCCAATGACAAACCGATCCCCGTCGCGCGCGGCCGCGATCGGCCCCTTGAACCGCGCCCCGGCGGCTCGTGCCGGGTCCGAAGTTTCTACCGGAGGATAGAAGTGCGTCAAGACGAGGCGTCGCGCCGCCGCTTCGCGGGCCAGATCGCCGGCGCGCTCCGGCGTGAGATGAATGTCCATCGCCAGCGCTTCGGGGAGGGAGCACTCGGCGAGCAACAGGTCGGCCCCGGTCGCCCACTGGGCGAGCTTGCTCGAGGGACCCGTGTCGCCGGTGTACACGAGCCGCCCCTCCGGCGCCGCCACGGCCAGCGCCACACTCTCGGGCGTGTGGGGCACGGGGAACGTCTCGAGGTTCACCTCTGCGTCGAGCGGGAACGGCTCGCCGTCCCGCACGTCGAGGATGCCGATCGGAAACCCCGGATCGAGCAGCCACGGGCCGTATCCGGGCGCGAGCGCCTTAACGAGCCGCACCACGCCGGGGGGCCCGAGGATGACGAGCGGCTCATGCCGCGCCGGGACGGTGGTGTACTTGAGGGCGTACACCAGCATCGGCAGCTCGCCCCAGTGGTCGGGATGGAAGTGCGACAGCACGACGTGCGTGATCTCGTGCCACGGCAGTCCGAATTCCGCCAGCCGGTGCAGTGCGCCCGCGCCGCAGTCGAGCAGGATCTTGAGCCTGCCGCGGCTCACCCAATGACACGCTGCGGTGCGAGTCGCCGACGGGGCGACCGTCCCCGTTCCCACCGTGACCAGTTCCATGACGCTCAGCGGCCCCTCCCCCGGAAGACGATTCGCCTGAACTGAATTACCCCCGCCGCCCGCAACTTGTACAGATAGACCCCCGGCGGCAGTTCCCGCCCGTCGTCGGCGCGGCCGTCCCACATGAGCCGCGCATCGCAGGTGGGGCCTCCGGGTCCGCTGCGCCCGTAGCGGCCTGCCGGAAGGATCCCGGGAAAGTCGGGCCCCGGCACGAAACGTCGCACCGCGTTGCCGCGCAGGTCGAGGACCGCGAGCTCGACCACCGCGGCGCTCGCAAGATCGAACCAGAGGCAGGTCGAATCCCGTCCCGCAGCGGGGAAGGGGTTCGGAAAGTTCTGGTACAGTAGCGTGGTCGGCGGAATCGACCCGTCGACCACCATGAAGACGCCCTGGCTCGGCACCAGGCTCGTGTCGACACCCGCGTGCACCACGAGGGACCATACGTAGGCGGCATCGCGCTCGAGCGGTCGGGGCATCTGGAACACGGTATCGCTCAAGCCCGCGATGCTGAATTCGGGGAAGGCGGCGAACGCGCCGCCGGCACGCCGCACCATGAGGTCGTAGCTGAGCGGTCCCGGGGGCACGCTCACCGCAGGCGAGTGCCACGTGAAGGTCGGGTGAGGGTCCGCGGTGTTCAAGCCGCCCGGTACCGAGAACGACGTGAGCGTGGCCCAGGGCGGGACCACCAGCGGGCCCACGGCACCCGAGGTCGCCGTGGCACCGGTGGCGGCCGTGGCGTCGACCCGCCAGAACAGTGGCCGTCCCGGCTTGAGCGGCCGGCGCAGGGCGTAGCTCGACGCGCCGGTCAGCGTATCGACGGCGAGGTACTTGAGGCCTGAGTCCCGCGCGACCCGGAGACGATAGGTGATCGGCGTGGCGAAGGGCGGGGGACCGTCTACCGACCACGAGAAGTACGGCGTGATCGACGCCAATACCGGCCCGGCGGGCGTGAGGGGCACGACGCCCGTCGGGAACACCGCGCTGGCGGCCACGTCGGGACGGCCCCAGCCCCGCAGGCTGTCCGGTGCGGCCCGATTGGCCGCGTACGCGGCGAGCGCGTGGCGGAGCGCACCCGGCCCGAGCGCGGGGTGGAGCTGCTTGAGCAGCGCAGCCGCGGCCGCGACCAACGGCGTCGCGAACGACGTGCCATTCAACCGGCGCACCCCGTTGGGGCCGCTCAGCACGCAGACCAGCACACCCGGGGCGGTGAGGTCGGGCTTCAGACGGCCGTCCGCCGTCGGCCCGCGTGCCGAGAAGCCGGCGAGCGTGCCGAGCGAGTCCTCGGCGCCCACCGTGATCACCGAGTCAGCGTCGCCCGGCGTGACCAGGGTCCGGAAGCCGGGTCCGTCGTTCCCGGCCGCCGTCACGACGAGCATGCCGTGGGCGGCGGCGCTCTCCGCCGCCACGGTCGTTACCGCCACGTGGCCGTTCAAGTCCGCCGGCGTGTACGTGAAGCCGTCGTCGAACCGGAGATAGCCGAGGCTCGACGACACGATGTCGACGCCGATCGAATCGGCCCACTCGAGCGCCTGCACGTAGTTCATCTCCTCGATCCGCGTTTCGCTGCGCACGTCCTCGGTCTTGGCGAGCAGGTACGCCGCCCCGGGCGCGATCCCGCGGAGCCGGCTCGGGACGCGTCCCGCGAACAGCGACCAGACCGCCGTGCCGTGGAACTGCGCACCCGGTTGGTCGTTCGGCTCGTCCCGAACCACGGAGTCGCCGAACACAAAGTCGTGTTGCGCCGTCACCGTGACGCCCGCGAACGCGGGATCCGCGGTGTTGAATCCGCCGTCCAAGATGGCGACGCGCACGCCGCTCGCGTCATAGCCCGCGTCGGCGAGCGGGCGTAGGTCGAGCTGGCGGTACGGCATCTCGGAGGGTCCGTACGTCGGGTCGCCCCCCGCGGGGCAGGTGTCGGTGGCAGCCGCGACGACGAGGGCCGCATCGGGTCCCGGCAGGAGGCGCCAGCGCCCCGCCGGCTGGATGCGGCGCAGCATGGCGTCGCGCCCCAGCCGCCGCAGCGCCGCCGTCGGCGCATCCGCGCCCAGCGCGTGCAGCCAGCGGCTGTGGACGCGGAGGCGTGCGCCCGCGGCGGCGGCGCTCTCCGCCGCGCGCGCCAGCGGGACGTCGGGGCGCACGAACAGCCAGACGGTGAGCGTCGTGTCCCGCTGCCACATGCGCGCCAGCACCGGAGACACGGCGGGCCGCTGCGCTACCAGGCCGGCCGGAAAGGCGAGGGCGAAGAGCGCAGCGGCCCGGAGGGACCGTGGCACGGGGATTACACCGGTTCCATCTGGCCCAGGCGCACGCCCACGATCGTCGAGACCCCGGGCTCCTGCATCGTGACGCCGTACACGGCGTCGGCCGCCTGCATGGTGCGCGGGTTGTGTGTGATGACGATGAACTGCGTCTGATCCTTGAACTCGGCGAGCAGCCGGACGTAGCGGCCCACGTTGGCGTCGTCCAGCGGGGCATCCACTTCGTCGAGCAGGCAGAACGGGCTCGGTTTCGTGAGGAAGATGGCGAAGAGCAGCGATACGGCGACCAGCGTGCGCTCACCCGAAGAGAGCAGATGGATACGCTGCGTCCGCTTGCCGCGCGGCGCCGCGTGGATCTCGATCTCGCTCTCCAGCGGCTCGTCCTCATTGGCGAGCCGCACGTCGCACTCGCCACCGCCGAACAGCGTCTGGAAGACCGTGCGGAAGTGGTCGCGCACCTTCCCGAACGACTCCAGGAACATCCCCTTCGCGGTTTGATCGATCTCGCGCGCCGCCTGCTGCAGCGATTGGCGCGCGGTCACGAGGTCGTCCCGCTGCGTCATCAAGAACTCGAGCCGCTTCGTTTCCTCGCCGTGCTCCTCCACCGCCAGCGCATTGACCGGACCCACCGCGTCGATGGCGGTCCGGAGTCTGTCGTCTTCCTGGCGGAGCCATTCGATGTCGCCGGGCACTTCCGGCGCGGCGGCCAGCAGCTGATCGAGCGGCTTGCGCCATTCGGCCTCGACCCGTTCAACGAGCCCGCGCTTGCGCCCCAGGATCTCGGTGCGCTCGACCTCGAGCTTGTGCTCTTCCGCGCCGAGCACGTCGAGGCCTTTGCGGGGCTCTTCGAGCGCCGCCTCCGCCTCCGCGAGTCGCGCGTCCGCCTCCTCGACGCCTGCCCCGGCCTCCCGGGCCGCGGTGTCGAGGGCGCCGAGCGCGAGACGACGCTCCTGGAGCGCGTCGGTCCACTCGCCCTGCTGCGCGGTCTGGGCCGCGAGCTCGCGGTCGATGGTCGCCATCTCGTCGGCGAGGCTGGCCCCCTGGCGGCGCGCCTCGGCCGCGTCTGCGGCGGCCCGTTCGGCGCGCGCGCGGGCCGCGGCGAGGTGGGCCTCCCCCTGGGCCGTCTCGACCTGCCAGCGCACGCGCTGCTCGCGCGCGGCCTCCTGCTGTGCCTCCAGCTCCACCAGCCGGGCGCGCTCGGCCCCGAGGCGCTCGTCCAGCCGCACCCGCTCGACCTCGTGGCGCTCGAGCTCGGCACGCACGGTCGCCAGGCGGGCCTCCACCTCCGCCAGCCGGGCCGACAACCGCTCGACCTGCGCCGTGGCGTCCGCCGCCTCGCGCTGGGTGTGGGCTGCCGCGCGCTCGGCGTCGCCTTTCAAAGCACCCGCCTCGAGCTGTTGGGCACGGGCCCGCTCTGCCGCCGCTCCCGCGGCCGCGAACTCGGCTTCCGCGGCGGTCAGGGCGCCGAGCGTGCCCTCCAACCGCGTCGTCGCCGCCGCCCGACGCGTCTCCGCCTCCCCCAGCTCCTGCGCGAGCGCCTCGAGCTCGGCGCGCCGCTCGAGCGGGCCGCCCGCGGCGGCGCCGGTGAGGAACACCGCGCCGTTCGCGCGGCGCAGCGCCCGCCCACCGTCGAGCACTTCGTGGCCAGCGAGCAGGGCGCGCACCCACGCTGCAGCCGGCCCGTCCACGCGCAACTCGTCGGCGAGGGGGTGCCCGTCGGCCGTGCGGCGGGGACCGGGTGCGCAGGGCAACAGCACGAGCGGACCGGGCCGGGTCCGCTCGTGCCATTGGCGCACCGCCTCCACGGCGGCGTCGTCGCGTACCAGAACCGCGTGCAACCACTCCCCGAGCAGCTGCTCGGCGAGCTGGGCGTCACGTCGATCGGTGCGCACAAAATCCGACAGTGGACCCAACACGACGTCACCGAATTGCGCCTTGTCCCGCAGCAGGGCCTGGGCGCCCGGAGCGAGGCCAACCCGCTGCCGCTCGAGCTCGGCGAGCGCGTCCCGCCGCGCGGTCACCTGCGCGAGCGCTTCTTCCGTCTGGCGCTGCGCGGGGCGGTCGTGCGTCTCCTGCTCCTTCAGCTCGGCCACGCGGCGCCGCGTTCGCTCCAGGCCCTCCGCCGCCTGCGCCGCCGCCTGCGCCTGCGCCGCGGCCTCCCGCGCCCGCGCCGTCACCTGGGCGGCGGCGGCCCACTCCGCCTCCGCGCGGGCGGCGCGCTCGCCGGATGCCTGGGCGAGCTGCTGGCCCAGCTCCCCCCGCTCTCGCTCGAGCGCGGCGCGCTCGCCGTCGAGCGCCCGGGACGCCTCGGCGCGACGCTGCAGATCCTCCTCGAGCTCGCGCACCGCCGTGCGCTGCGCCTGCAGCCGGTCACGGCTTTCCTGCTCGAGCGTGCTGCGGCCTTCCAGCTCGCGCTGCACCGTGGCCAGATCGCGCTCGGCGGCAGCGCATTCCGCTGTCGCGGCGATCCGCTCGCGCTCCGCCTGGGCCGCCCGCGCTTCCTCTTGCTCGCGGTGCAGTTCGGCCGTGGCACGCCGCTGGCCCGCGTTGCGCAACCGTTCGGCGGCCAAGGCGAGATCGCCCTCGAGCCGCCCGACTTCGAGCTTCGCGTCGCCCAGACGCCGCTCCTCCTCGGTGCGGCGCGCTTCCGCGGAATGTCGCGCCTGAACCCGCGCCTCTCGCTCGCGCTCGGCGTCCGCCAGCCGCGCGCGCTCCGCCGGCAGTGATGCGGCGAGCTCCGCCGCGCGCTGGCCCAGCCGGCCCAGCGCGATCTCAAAATCCTCGAGCTCGCGCCGCACCAGCGTCAGTGCGACCCCGAAGCGTTCCTCGATCATCTTGCCGTACCGCTCCGCCTTGCCGCGCTGCCGCGCGAGCGAGCGCACCTGGGTCTGCACCTCGCCGATCAGGTCATCGAGGCGCGCCAGGTCCGCCGCCGTCTCCTCGAGCCGCCGCTCGGTGCTCTTCTTCCGGTCGCGGTACAGCCCGATCCCCGCCGCCTCCTCGAACAAGGCCCGCCGCTCCTCGGCTTTCTCGGAGAGCAGCGCCTCGATCATGCGGGCTTCCATCACCACGGCGGCGTCGGCGCCGAGACCGGTGCCGCGCAGCAGGTCCTGAATATCCCGCAGGCGGACCGGCGAGCGGTTGAGGAGGTATTCGCTCTGCCCGGACCGGGACAACCGGCGTGTGACCAGCACCTCCTGGTATGCGAGCGGGAGGGTACCGTCGGAGTTGTCGAACACCAGCGACACTTCCGTCACGTTCACGGGGCGCCGGCCGGTCGACCCTTGGAAGATCACGTCCTCCATTTTCCCGCCGCGCAGCAAGCGGGGCGATTGCTCGCCCAACACCCACCGTACGGCGTCGGAGATGTTCGACTTGCCGCATCCGTTCGGGCCCACGATCGCGGTGACACCGGCCTCGAACGGCAGCTCCACCGTTCCCGCAAACGATTTGAAGCCCGACAGCTCGAGTCGGGTCAATCTCATTGTCTGGTCCTCGTGCGTGTCACGAGCGTGGCGTGGACGTGGGCGCGCTTGAGCTGCGCCTCGGCGAGACTCGCCTGGTCGGGCGTTTCGAACGCGCCCACGAGCAGGGCGCCGTCGCTACCCCACGAGACGGCCGGAATGCCCCGGGCGCGCAGCCGATC
This sequence comes from Gemmatimonadota bacterium, assembly GCA_003220795.1. Taxonomy (GTDB): domain Bacteria; phylum Gemmatimonadota; class Gemmatimonadetes; order Gemmatimonadales; family GWC2-71-9; genus 20CM-4-69-16. Next base: position 39,674 of record QHTK01000043.1, read on the forward strand.
GGGTCGCCCGGTCTGGGCCAGCGAGAGGGAATACGGTGCCCGCAACAGGTCCCCTTGGCCCTTGGGGGTCACCCGGTTCGCCCACAGCGCGGCGCGCGCCAGCACGGCCGAGTCACGAGTCGTAAAGGCGCCGGCGAGCACTCGATACCACAGGGCGGCGCCTCCCCCCCGGCGTCCCTCGAGCGCGACCGGCGTCACAAAGGCGGGCAAGTGTTCGCGTGAGGCCAGGCGATCGACCAGCGCCAGCGCCTTGTCGGCTCTGGCATACGCGGCGAGCTGGACCGTCCAGGGGAGCGTGTCGAGTCGAGGCGTCGGCACGGGGGTCGGCCGCGCCCGCTGCGGGGGAGGCGCCGGGCTGGCCGCGCGGTGTTCGGCACCGCTCGCCCGAAAGGACTCTCCGCCGGTGGCGAATAACACCCACCCCACGGCGGCCCCTCCTATGAGCGTCGCCGCGACGACGGCGGGGCGGGTGCGACGGCTCACGCTCCGCCCGTCGGCGCGTGCCGGGGGTGCGGGACGCGCCATCCGCGGCGTCGCCGCGGGGACCTCCGGTTCAGGCGTCCAGCGCTCTCGGACCACGCCCACCAACGGGATGCCGCGCTCGAGCGCCGCGCTGATCCCCTGGCCGATGGACGACTCGGGCTCGAAGCCGTCAGGCGAGAGCACGATCAAGCCATCCGGCACGGCCGAGAGCCGGGCGAGCGCGCCGGCCGAGAGATAGAGCAGCAGCAGCGCTCCCTCCACGCGGAACCCGCCGTGCAGCTTCTTCCAGCGCTCGTGTCCGAACACGTCGCCGGGGTGCGCCGTGTACGCGCCCGCAGCGATGAAGAAGACGTGGTCCACCTCGTGAGCCGCCTTGGTGAGCGATACGCCGTACTCGAACGCGTCGACGATCCCTTCGCTCGGCGTGAGGCCTACCACCTCATGCAGGGTGGGATCTTCGATCCAGAGGTCGACGAGCGCGACCCGGCGCCCGTGCTGGGCCGCCGCGCGGGCGACGTCCCAGGCCGCCGCCGTGGCCCATTTCAGGTCCCCGGTTGCGGGCACGAGTGCGACGAGCGCGTGCCCGTCGACGAGCGGAGGGATCAGGTTGTCGAGACGCGAGCGCGGCAGCGGTCGTGCGCTCATGGCGTCGGCTGATAGATCCAGTATGGCCGGCCGAGCTTCCGCCCGATCGCCTCCGCCTGCGCGCGGGTCGGGTACGGACCCAGCACGACACGGTAACCGTCGTCAGGCCCGTGTGGCGCCAGCACCCGCGCGGTCAACCCCGCCCGACTGAGCTGCTGGGCCATCTCGCTCGACCAAGCTTCGTTCTGCGACGTCGATACCTGCACGTACAGCAACCCTTCTCCCGCGACCACCGAGTCGCCAGTTGCCGCGCCCGCAGCCACTGCAGCGCCCGGCTGACCGGACGGGACCGCCGCCTCCGCGAACGCCGAGCGATAACTCCCGCGTGGCCGCCAGCCGGTCAGGATCCACTGATCGGTGCCGCCCCCTTTCACGCGACCGGTCACGGCCAGGGAGTCGGGCCGGTACGCGGCGACATCGTCCCCCTGCCGCACGAGTAGCGAGCCGTCCGGAGCGATCGCGGGCAGATCTACGCGCCACGCCGTCGCCACCGAGCCCACCAGTCGTTTCACCGGCAGGTCGACGATCCACGCCGAGTCGCCGACCGTTGGACGCGCCAGGAGCCACCGCCCCAACGGATCGAGGCGGATCGTGGCCGCCGGTGTGGGCAGCGCCACGCCGTCGATCTCGGTGCGGTCGTAGCGGTCGATCACGGCGAGCCCGGGTTCCGTGCGCCGCGCTACGTAGATGCGGTGGCCGGAAGGAGAGAACACGAGCGCGCGCGGGTGGTCCTCGAGCCGGACGAATGCCGGCTCGCGCCGCCCCAGCGCGTCCATCAACAGCACACCCGAATCGCTCGCGACGGCGATGAGATCGCCCCAGCGCGTCGCCGCCACGTCGCCCCCGGCGGGAATGGTCCGGCTGGTCGGTGGTTGATCGGCTGCGGCCGTGATGAGCTTGGGAGGATCGACGGCGACCAGGCGCTGGTCGGTGCCGCCGAACAGCTCCCGTGGCACCCCGCCCAGGGGTTGGGGCCAGGCGAAGCGCACCCGGCGGGCGAGCGACACCACGCGCCGCTTCGTGTCCACCGTGTACAAGGTGCCGTCGGGGCCGAGCGCCGCCTGCACGATCCCCGTCACCACGGTGTCGACGCGACCGCTCCCCAAGTCGAGCGACAGCACGTCCTGCTTCGCGGTCATGACGAACAGGAACTCGGACTCCGGGTCGAGCCCGATGACGCTCGCGACGGCTGGCAGCTGGCCGTGAATGGTGTTGGGGACTTCGACCAAGTCCGGGAGGCGATACGCCCGTGGCGCGCCGCCCCGGGCGACCACGCGCAGCGCCATGCCGGCGGTGCGGGCCCCGCCTACGGGGGATCGCGTAACCGATTGTGTCGTCTTTTGTTGAGACGAGCGACCCGCGGGTGCTCGGGACCGGCAGCCCGCCAGCGCCAGGGAGGCGAGGACGCAGAACCACCCACGGGTAAGCAAATGGCCTCGCCGGACAAGATAGACAACCGGCGAGGCCAGCGCAAGTGTTTTAGCGATACGGAGTTAGAACGTTGGGCCGAGGCTAACCGTCCAATAACTCTTGTTGCGCAGCCGGTCGAGCGGCTTGGTGTAGTCGAACCGCAGCACCACGAACCCCAGCACGTTCACGCGGATCGATCCGCCCCAGCTGCGCAACGGCGCGCGGTAGATCTCCGGATCCTGGCCCTTGTTCTGCCACACAACGCACGAGCCCACCGAGCCGTCGCAAGCGGTGCCGTTCCACGCGAGCCCGATGTCGTAGAACAGCGCGCCTTCGATCGGCGGCAGCCCGACGGGCAGGAATCCCAGCACGAGGTTGCGGGTGAGGGGGAAGCGCAGCTCGGCGTTCACCACAGCGATCTTCGACCCGATGAGCTGATCGAGAGCGGAGCAGCCGGTCGGGCCGGTGGTCCCCGGGCTGGCGGCGGCGCACTCGTTGTTGATGAGTGAGCCCGCCGTGTAGCCGCGGATCAGCTCGGTGCTCCCGAGGAACACGGGGAACTCGTTGCCATTGCGGCCGTAGCGACCGAAGAACAGCCCGCGCACCGCGAGGGTGAACGGCCGCGCGAAGAAGTAGCGGCGCCAGTCGGCGAGGCCGCCGACGAACTGCCAGTCCCCAAAGTTCGGCGTGACCTGGAGACGGTAGCGCGAGCCGGCGAACGGCCCGACATAGCCGAACAGCGCGTTGTCGTGCACCAGCGAGAGCGACGGCGACATGTAGGAGATCGACGGGTTGCTCACCGTCTGCAGGTCCGACGCTCCGAGGATGATGCCGTTCGGGTCCAGCAGGTACTGCTGCTGCAGCACGGCGTCGGAGATGTTGACGGCATGCAGGCCGAGCTCCACGCGGCTGAAGCGGCTGAACGGATAATAGGCCTCGACGAAGCCGTCCCGGATCACGAAGCGCCGGATCCCCACGGTGAGGACCGAGAGGCCGCCGGTGTCGCTCTGGAGCGTGGTGGGCTCGTAGAAATAATACGGCTCTTGGGTGAAGCCGGCGGCCCAGTTCAACCGGTGCGTCTGGTTGATATAGGCCGTCAGCACCTGCGCTTCCGAGAGCCGCCCGTTCACGGCGCCTGCGAAGACGAGCGTATGGTTACCGAGCAGGTCCGACAGCGAGATCGCCGTCCCGCCGAAGAAGCCTCGCCCGAAGTTGTCACGCTGGTACCCGATGGTCGGCCGCGCCACGTAGTCCGGGGTGAACCGCGTGTGGTAGGCCTTGAAGGTGAACTCGTTGGTATCGGGCAGCGCGGTCGCCGAGTCGAGCAGCGTGCGCACGCTGACCGCGGTGGTGCCAGTCGTGGAGTCGGTCCGCTGCGGCGTGGCGCTCGAGGCGCGGAACCCGGTGGGTGAGCGGTACACGGACGTCGCGGCCCGGGACTGCTCGGCCGGCATGGCCGCGCCCGCCGGGGTGGCGGGCGCCCGGGTGGTGTCGCGCCGCGTCACGGCGAGCAGCGACGTCACCGGCGGAGCCGCGGGCTCCTGGTACGGCTGGCGTCGCAGCGACCGGGGGTTGTCCACGCCGTACACGTTGTAGTCGCCGTCCTCATAATAGGCGAACGCCAGGCGGTCGGCCTGCCGCGCCCACGACAGGGCGGGCGACAGCGGCGTGATCCCGGTGACGCCTGTGTAGACGTCGGTCAGCTGATACAGGTTGTGATCGCCGAAGTCGTACAGGTAAATGTCGCTGATCCCGGAGCGATCCGAGACGAAGGCGATCGATCGCCCATCGGGCGCCCAGACCGGATTGATGTTCTTGCCGTGCTCCGTATGCGGGAGGATCTCGATGGCCGCATTCTCGAGGTGGTACAGGCCGATCCGCATGTTACCGAACCGCAGCTGACTGAAGTCGGTTTCCGGGCCACGGTCGGTCGCGAACGCGATGGTCTTGCCGTCGGGGGACCACGCCGGTTGGAGGTCGGCGAACTTGTCGTTGGTGAGACGGCGCAGATCGCTGCCATCGGCGTTCACGACGAACAGGTCGGAGAGCCCGCCGTCGTACCCGGTGAACACGATTTGCTTGCCGTCGGGCGACCATGACGGCGTCGTCAGTCCGTTCAGCGGCACCCCGATGCGGCGGACTTCCTCGTCCTTCTTGACGTCGAGGATGACCAGATCATCCTTGTCCTTGTGCTTTGCCGCGATCGCGAAGTAGCGCCCGTCGGGGGAGAACGATCCAGCCGAGTTGATGAAGCGCAGGCTTTCGAAGTTGTTGCTCAACGTCGACTTGACGAGCCGGCGTTTGACCCGTCCGGTCTCCGCGTCGGCGAGGTACAGGTCCACGAAGAACGAGTTCTTCTCGCTGAAATAGGCGATGTCCCGACCGTCCGGCGTGAGTGCGGGCGCCAGATGGAGGGTTCCGTCCGAGCGTTTCTGGGTCAGCACCGGCTGAGCGACGCGGCGGGCGCGGTAATGCTCGGAGAGCTGCGGCAGGTAGGTCGTCTGGACCGCGTCCCGCCATTCGTTCGAGAGGTCGTCGAGGGAGAGCCCCAGGCCCCGCTTGAATGCGCTTTCGACGCCGCCCGCGGTGGACGCCTGGAGGATCTCGCCGATGACCTCGTCGCCCCATTTCTCGCCGATGTAGGCCCAGAGGGCGTGCCCGAAGCGGTACGGGAAAATGCGTGGGTCGTACGTGAGCTGCTCGATCGTCGGCAGATGGCCTTCCAGGGCCGCGTCGCGCAGCCACATCGACGTGTGCGGATCGATCGGACCGATGGAGAGGTATTCCGCCATCCCCTCCATAAACCACAGCGGCGGGTTCACGTTGACGAGCGTCTGGACCCCGGCCCCGATGCGACCCCGGCTGAACACGTCGTACTGGAACTGGTGCACCATCTCGTGCCCGATGACGTGCTCGAGCTCGGCGTACGAGCCGGTGAAGGGCAGGACCATACGGTGCTTGAAGAACTCCGTGACGCCGCCCGTGCCCTCGCCGATCTCACCGCTGATGGCGTTGGTTTGTTGGAAGTCCGACTGTGAGGCGTACAAGATGATCGGCTTGCGTCCCTGAAACTCGTGGTGCAGGACGCGCGACAGGCGCGAATACCACCGTTCCGCCATCCGGGCCGCGTCGAGCGCGGCCACCCGCTCGGCCGGATAGTAGTACACCTCGAAGTGATCGGTCTGGATGATCTGGAAGGCGAAGTTCCGGTACTGCACTTTGTTCTGGCCGAAGTACTGCGCGGCGAGCGGCGTCGCGCCCGCGAGCGCCACCGCCGCCACCGCCGCTGCCATCCGTCGCATGGGGATCATCCTTTCGACCCGTCGTCGCGCGTGCCCCCGGCGAGCACCGGGGCATCGCCCCACAGCCGCTCGAGCTGGTAAAACTCCCGCAGCTCGGGGTGGAACACGTGTACTACGAAGTCCACGTAGTCGAGCAACACCCACCGCCCCTGCGCCAGCCCTTCCACATGATGTGGCGCGATCCCGTGCGGCGCCAGCGCTGTCATCAGATGGTCCGCCATCCCCCGCACGTGGGCGTCGGACGTTCCCGAAACGATTACGAAATAGTCCGTGGCGGCGCTGAGTCCCCGGAGGTCCAGTACCAGCGGGTCGACCGCTTTGCGGTCGAGCAGCGCCTCGGTGACGAGTTGCAGCGCCGCCTGCGCGTGCACGACGGGCCGCTTGACCGGACGACCGCCTCCCCCCGCGCCCCGACTCCTGCTAGTCATAGCGCCGCGCTCGTCCGTTTGTTCCGTCCTGGCCGCGCGTCACCTCCGGGATGGTTACTCCTTCACCACGCTCACCCGGATCTCGGGCCGGACGTCGGGGTGGATCTTGATCCCGACTTGGAAGTCGCCCAGCTCGCGGATCGGCTCGGGGAGGTCCACCTTGCGCTTGTCCACGTGGATCCCGAGCTCCTCGAGCTTGCGCTGGACGTCGCCCGCCGTGACCGAGCCGTACAGCTTGTCCTCCTCGCCGACTTTGACGGCGAAGGTGAGATGCACGTCGGCGAGCTTCGCCGCCTCGGTTTCGGCGGCGCCCTTCTCGGCCGCGCGCTGCCGCGCGATGCGCTCGGCTTCGTACGCGATCTTCTTCTTATTGGCCTCCGTGGCGGGGTAGGCGAGTCCCTTAGGCAGGAGATAGTTGCGCGCGTACCCGTCCTTCACCTTGACGACGTCGCCCGCGGCCCCGAGATGTTGCACATCTTCTCGCAGAATGATCTCCATCGCGTCCTCTCGCTGACGGTTTAGGCCTTCGCCTTCAGGCGGCGCCGGAATTCGAGCCACGTATCGGTGATGCCCAGGGTCGCGAGACCGGGTAACAGCAACAGCAACGGCACGGCCAGCGCCGCCGCGACCACAGCGCCGATGACGAGCGCCGCCGGCGCGATCCCGAACGCCGCGGCGCAAGCGACGACGATCGCGATGCCCCGCACCAGGTAGAGACCGCCGAGCACGACCAGGACGTTCAGCGCTGCCAGCTTGAGACCGGCGACGGCGGGCGTGATCCAACCGACCAGCGCCGCGATGATCGCCCACACCCAGTGATCGCCGAAGCGGAATTCGCGGAACGGCGCCGGCGGGGGGCCGAGCGGATTCCGCGCGACGCGCCGGTGCCATTGCCAGGCGAGCGTGAGGCCGGCGAGTGTCTGGAGCGCCAGGGTCGCGGGCACCGTGTCGCTCATGAACCGGACCACCGGCTCGTACATGGCGAACGCCTGCGGCCACCCCTCCACGACAAGGCGCATGGCGGCGCTGGCCTGGCGACGGGCTTCCCAGTGGAGGGCGTCCCACGCGGACCCGCCCAGCTGCAGCCGCGCCAGGACGACCGCTGCGACGCCGCCGATCAGCCCGGCCCGGATCGCCCGCCCCAGCAGGGTGTCCTTCTCCACGGCGAACAGCGTGACCACCACGAAGGCGGCGGCGACGAGCACCGTGTAGGCTCGCACGAACCCGGTCAGCAGGTCCGTCGCGGGGAGGAGCAAGAGCCCGGCGCTCAGCACGCCCACGCCGCTTGCCGTGCCCCACTCGACGGTCGTGCGAGGCCGAGTGGCCAGCAGCAGCCCGACGAGCGGCAGCCCCAGCAGACTGGGCGGCGCCCAGACCACGAAGGCGACGGTGCCTAAGAGGAGGCGCCAGCGCCCCTCAGTGCTCGGCCGGCCCGCAGTCACGTCAGGCGACGTAGCCCTTGATGTACGGCAACAGGGCGAGCTGGCGCGCCCGCTTGATAGCCGTCGCGAGCTGGCGCTGATGCCGCGCGCACATCCCCGACAACCGGCTCGGCAGGATCTTGCCGCGCTCGGTGAGGAACCGGCTCAGGGTCCGGTCGTCTTTGTAGTCCAGCACGCGCACCCCTGATTCGCACACGGGGCACGTCTTGGCGGGCCGTCTCATGCGTCATCCTCCTCGAGCTCTTCCACTTCGGGCGCGATCACCGGGGCGGCGGCTGGGGCAGCCTCCGGCTTGGCGGGAAGGCCTTCGGACACCACCACTAGGTACCGCAGTACGCCTTCGTCGAGCTTCACGGCGCGCTCGTACTCCGGCAGCAGGTCCGCGGCGGCCTCGAACTGCGCGACGACGTAATGGCCGGAGTCGCGCTTCTTGATCGGAAACGCCAGCGTTCGTTTGCCCCAATGAGCGACGTTGGAGACGGCGCCTTTGCCGTCCTTCGTCAGGAGGGCGTGGAACTTCTCGAGCTTCTCGGCGATCGCGGGCTCTTCCAGCACACTATCGAAGATGTAGACGGTCTCGTACCGACGAGGCATGTCACCTCCCTTTGGTCGTGAGCGACCCGGCGCTGGTGCGGCACCGAGTAGGGGATTTGTGGGCCGAAACATAGGCCGAGGCAGTCGGCGGTGGTAGTGGCCGGGGGTGGGGCGGCCGTGCGGGCACTGAGGCGTCGGAGCAGCACGCGCGTGACCTCCCTCACCGACGCGCGCCGCGCCCCCGTGCCGCGTTTTGATGCAGGTTTGACGGGTCGTGACTACGGTCACATGCCCTAGCAGAACAGACATGCATTCGTTTAGTGCACACATCGTGGCACCGGTCTTGCTCGTGTGTGGGGCTGCAACGGCAGTCCACCCGGCACCTGATGTCCGGGAGCAACAATGACCGAAGGAAGGCGGCATGCAGGCAGTCGGAGTCTGGGTTCTGACGCGCGGAGGGCGTGTCGTCGCAATGACGGCAGGCCTGATGGTGCTGCTCGCGTTGCAGCCAGAGCCGGCGCGCCCGGTCCAGACGGCGGCGGCGGGCGTAGCGCCGAACGCCAAAGCCGCCCGCACGCTCATCATCTCCGAACAGGCACGCCGCTACCTCGTGCTGCAGTACCGGTCCTTCCCCACGGAATTCATGGGGTGCATGATCGGTGAAGTGCGCGGCCGCACGGTGTTCGTGCGGCGCATCGCGCCGGCGGACGTCGATCCTCCGCAGTCGACCGCGACGCACGTCGTGCCACAGCAGACCTGCGAGGAAGCCGGTTGGACCGGTACGGTCGGCACGATTCACAGTCATCCCAGCGGGGAGCGCTGCTGGTACTTGTTCCCCGGAACCCAGGTGGCGAGCTCCGACGCGGCGTCGTTCCTGCGGCAGCCCTACCCGGTGGATGCCATCATGTGCGGCGACCATGTCGTGTGGGCGAGCCGCGACCTGGTGCAAAACCAGGTCCTGCTGACCGACCAGCCCAAACGGGGCGTGGCGCACGAGCAGCCGCGTGGCAACCGGATTCATGCGGGCTCGGCGAGCCGCACGGGAGTGGACGAGTAGGGCTGGCACTCCCCGTGGGTCCCGTGTACCATAACATTGTGAAACGCGGGCCTCTGCTGCAGACGTCGCAGCACCTGCTGTCGCTCGTCCTGATCGGCTGGGCTCCCCTCGTCGCGCACGCGCAACTAGACTCCGCCCGTCTCGCGGGCTCGGTTCGCTCATCGATCAACGGCCTCCCGATCCCGGGTGTGATGATCGCCGTGCGGGGGACTCAGATCTTCGACGTGACCGATTCCGCCGGGACGTTCGCCTTGGGGTGGCTGCCCTCCGGCCGCCAGAAGCTCCGCATCCTGTACCAGGACAGCCTCTCCTACGAGCAAGAGATCAAGCTCACGGCCGGGAAGACGCTGAAGTTGTCCGTGCTGCTCGACGTCAACGCCGTCGAGCTGGCGCCGATCGTGGTGGAGGCGAAAAGCATACGGGCCGAGCGGAGCCTCGCCGGGTTTTACGATCGCCGGAAATGGGGGTTCGGACGGTTTTACACGCGGCAAGACCTCGAGCGTCGCCGCGGGCTGCCGCTGGAGTCGCTGCTCCGCGAGTCCGGCGTGTCCGTGGGCTGCCGAACCGGCTACTGCCTTCCGCTCGGCTGGACCGGCGGGCGCGCGTGCGTCATGTCGCTGTATCTGGACGCCGGACGGATGGCAGGCGACCAGTTCGACTTGATCCGCGTAGACGAGCTGGCCGGCGTGGAGGTGTACAAGCGCGGCTTCGACGTCCCGGTCGAATTCCAGTGGGGTACGGGCAACGCGTGCGGGGCCATCCTGCTGTGGAGCAGGTATTAGACGTTGAACCGGAACAGCAGGATGTCGCCGTCCTGCACCACGTAGTCCCGCCCCTCCGAGCGCACCAGTCCTTGCTCGCGCGCCGTCTTGTACGATCCCACCCGCACGAACTCCTCGTACGCAACGGTCTCGGCGCGGATGAAGCCGCGCTGAAAATCCGAGTGGATCTCCCCGGCCGCGTCGAACGCGGTGCCCCCCCGGTGCATAGTCCAGGCGCGCACTTCGTTCTCCCCCACCGTGAAGAAGGTCTGTAGACCGAGCAGGTGGTAGCCGGCGTGGATCAGGCGGTCGAGTCCCGGTTCGGTGACGCCCGCGCTCGCGAGATACTCCCGCCGCTCGTCGCCTGCCAGCTCGGCGAGCTCCGCCTCGAACTTGGCCGAGAAGGGGACGATCTCCGCCTCTTCGTGGTGTGACTGCACGGCGCGCCGCAGCGCGGGGACGCCGGCCCCGACGGCTGCGCTGAGATCGGCCTCGCTCACGTTCGCGGCATACAGGATCGGCTTCGCGGTGAGCAGGCCGAGCTGACGCAGAAACGTCACCGCCTCCTCGCTCTCGCCCGCTTCCCGGGCGCCGCGGCCCGCGTCGAGTTCGGCCAACACGCGCTCCAGCACCACGAGCTCCGCCTGCGCGTCCTTGTCCCCCGCCCGGGCGGTCTTGCGGGTCTTCTCGAGCCGCCGCTCGACCACCGCGAGGTCGGCGAGTGCGAGCTCGCCCGTGACGACATCGTGGTCCCGCACCGGGTCCACGGGCCCCATGACGTGCACGACGTCGGGGTCCTCGAAGCACCGGATCACGTGCACGATCGCGTCCACTTCGCGGATGTACGACAGGAACTGGTTGCCCAGTCCCTCGCCCTGTGACGCGCCCTTGACCAGGCCGGCAATGTCCACGAATTCGACGACGGCGGGGACCTTCTTCTTCGGCTGGACGATTTCGAACAGCCGGTCGAGGCGTCGGTCGGGCACTTCCACGACGCCGACGTTCGGCTCGACGGTGCAGAAGGGATAGTTCTCCGCCGCGGCGGCCTGCGACGAGGTGAGGGCGTTGAACAGGGTCGATTTGCCGACGTTGGGGAGACCGACGATGCCGAGGCGGAGCACTAGGGGGCGCCTTCCTTCACCCACTTGGAGACCGCGTCCACCATCTCGGGCATGAGTGCCTCGACCTGCTCGACTTGCTCGGGTGTGAACGGCGCGAGCACGTATTCCGACCACTCGCCGGCGCCCTCCGGGAGCGGTCCCACGCCGATCCGGAGGCGCGCGTACGCCTGCGATTGCAGCGCTCCCTCGATGCTCTTCAGGCCGTTATGACCGCCCGACGAGCCGTCGGCACGGAGCCGAAACGTGCCGCAGGGAATCTGAAAGTCGTCCACGAGGATCAGCAAATCGGTGGTGGGATTGAAGGCGGGGTCGGCGCGCAGCGACGCCAACGCGGCCCCGCTGCGGTTCATGTACGTGGTGGGCTTGAGTACGCGGACGGGGACGCCCGCGACGTCGCCCTGGGAGACGCGCGCGCGCTCGCCGCGTCGGAACGGGGGAAACCCCCACCGCGCGACGAGCGCGTCGGCGAGCCGGAAGCCCGCATTGTGCCGGGTCGCCGCGTACTCTGGCCCCGGGTTGCCGAGGCCAACCACGGCGCGCAAGCCTCAGCTCTCTTTGCCGCCCTTGGGCTTCTCGACTTTCTCCGCCTTCTCGCCCTTGGCGGGAGTCGCCGCGCCGCCGCCTTTCGTCTCGGGCTTGGCGCCGCCTTCGCCGGCCGCCGCGCCCTCGCCTTCCACTTCTTCGCCCTCGCGCACCTTGCGAATCAGCTCGGGTTCGGCGACCTCGGCCGCCGCCTCGGGGACCGGGGCGGTCACCTCTTCGGCGCGCGGCGGCACCACCGTCGCGATCGTGAGATCCGCCAGCGTGAGGATCGTCGCGTTCGCGATGTGCAAATCGCGCACGTGCAGCGAGTCGCCGATCTTCAGGGCGGTGACGTCGAGCTCCACGCGGTCGGGAATGTTATCGGGCATCACCTCGATCTCGACCTCGCGCGTCACCTGGTCGAGCACGCCGCCGGCGTTTCGCACGCCGTCCGGGTTGCCGACCAGGTGCACCGGCACCTTGAGCTTGACCTTCTCCTCGGCGTGGATCTCGTAGAAATCCACGTGGATGATGTCGGGGCGGATCGGATGGCGCTGGATCTCGCGGATCAGCGTCCGGGTTTTCATGCCGTCCACCGCGAGCTCGATGATCGTGCTCGCGGGTTCGACGCCGGTGAGCGCCTTCTCGAGCGCCTTGGCCTCCACCTCGAGCGACTGGGTCTCGCGCCCGTGTCCGTAGATCACGGCGGGGACCTTACCCCGGAAGCGCGTCTGTCGCGCGGCGCCCTTACCGGTCGTGGTGCGCGGGCTTGCCGCGAGGGAAACGATTTGGGCCATTGCCGGTCCTCAGAGGTCAGACGTCGGACGTCATTCGAAGAGCGAGCTCACCGATTGATTCGAGTGCTCGTAGCCGATCGCTTTGGCGATCAGTCCGGCGATCGACAGCACCTTCAGCTTCTCGAAGCAGCGCTCGTCCGGGATGCGGATCGTATTCGTCACCGCGACCTCGTCGATCGGAGAGGCACGCAGGCGCTCGACCGCGGGCCCCGACAGCAGGGCGTGCGAGGCAAACGCATAGATCTTGCCCGCCCCGAGCCGCCTGAGCGCGGCCGCCGCCTCCGTAACCGTCCCCGCCGTGTCGATCATGTCGTCAGGGATGAGGCAGTCCTTTTCTTCCACCTCGCCCACGACGTTCACCACCTCGGCGACGTTCGCCGAGGGGCGCCGCTTGTCGATGATCGCGAGCGAAGCATTCAGCCGCTTCGCGAAGCCACGCGCCATCTTCGCCGAGCCGACGTCCGGCGCCACCACGACCGGATCGTACAGCTGCTTCTGGCGGAAGTGGCTCACGAACACCGGCGCCGCGTACAGGTGGTCCACCGGCAGGTCGAAGAACCCCTGCAGCTGGTGGGAATGGAAGTCCATCCCCAGGACGCGGTCGGCGCCCGCGTGCGTGATCAGGTTCGCCATCAGCTTCGCGCTGATCGCCACGCGCGGCTGGTCCTTGCGGTCCTGTCGCGCGTAGCCGAAGTACGGCAGCACCGCCGTGATCCGCGCCGCGCTCGCCCGTCGCGCGGCGTCGATCAGGAGCAACAGCTCCATCAGGTTCTCGGCCGGCGGATTGGTCGGCTGGATGATAAAGACATCCCGCCCCCGCACGTTTTCGTCGATCTTGACGAAGATCTCGCCGTCGGCGAACCGGCGGATCGTCACCGCGCACAGCGGCTGCCCCAAGTGGTGGGCCATCTCCTCGGCGAGCGGCCGGTTGGCCGTGCCCGAGAGGAGCAATAGCTGGCTCCGCGACAGCGTGAGGTCCGCCATGTGAGCCCCGCAAAATAGACGGCAAACTGCTGGAAGCCAAGGGGTTGGGGGCTATGGCTTGGCCGGGGCAGTCGGCTTGAGCGAGCGGCTCGCGGGCGTGAGTCCGTCGACGTCCCACGCGTTCATCCGGTATACCACACCCGTCTCACCGCCCGGAGCGGCGCCCCCGGTGCGGCGGACCCAGAACGCGCCCGGGATCGAGTCGAACACGAGTGCGACCGACATGCCGCGGGCGCTGCGCACCGTGAGGCGCCGTGCCGGCCGCTGCGCCCGGGCGGAGTCGGCCTGGGCCGGCGTGGCGAAGCCCGCGGCCGTCACGGTGCGGTATTTCTCGAGCAACCGGGCCACCGCGCCCGAGTCCGCCGCGGCGCCGTCGAGCGTCCAGGCTTTGCCCGCGCGCCTGAGCGCATACCGGTCGTTCCCGCGCTCGACGTCCACCAACACGACGCTGTCGGGCGCCACGGCGGCGATACGCTTGTCGCGCCACTCGTCCACCGTGCGATCCGCGAGCGTCGCCAGCCGCCCGCGCCACAGATAGACGTGGCTGTCACCGGGCCGGCGCAGGTAGGCGCTGCCGTACTCCGAGCCCCGGGCGCCGATGATCACCTCGCGCACCGGCTGGCCCGGGCCGTGGACGCGGAGCCGGCGCCCCGTGGCACCGTCGACGTTGAGGCGGCCGAACGACGACGAATCCTGCGCCACGAGCTCCGGCGGCGCGCTGTCGTGCAGTGCGTGGAGGAGCTCATTCACGCCGTCGAGCGCGGCGCGCCGGCCGTTCACGGTCCACGCCGTGGCCGACTGCCTGGCCAGCACGATCGAATCCTTTCCCTTGATGAGGCTGATCGTGTCGACATCGGCCGGCGCCGGCGCGGAGAGGGAGAACCCCCCCGTGACGGTGTCCGAGCCGCGGGAGAGGCGCTCGGAGGCGCCCCACAGGAGCAGCACGACGGCCAGCGTGAGGATGATCAGCCGGAGCTGTTTCGCGCTCATCAGGCTCCTCCCGCGCCCGCCAGCGCCAGCGGTCGGTACACCTGTCGTGTGATCTGGCGCCGGCGCCACAGTCGCAAGGCGCCGAAGACGATCAGCAGCACGGGCACCCCGATGATGTTGCCGTATTTCACGACATCGTGCGTGGTCGCGCTGGCGAACGCGAGCGGTGGAGGAGTCCGATTCTTCGAGCGAATCGCGATCAAGGCCTCGTCCTGTGCGAGCCAGTCCACGGCGTTCTGGACGAACACGATGTTGTCCGGAGAATTCTGTGCGTAGCGATCGCTCCCGAAGTCCGGGCTGCCCACGACCACGAGGCGGCCGCGGGTCGCGCTGGCCGCGCCCTGCGTCGCGGGGGCGAGCTGCGCGGCGAGGAGTCGCGGACGCAGGCTGTCGCGGCGGAACTCGCGCGACGGATCGAGGAGCGCCGTGGTCTCCTGCACACCGCCGGCGCGACTTGTCACCAGCAGCGGCGTGACGGTGCCCTTCGGGGCCTTGGTCGTGTCGAGGCTGCTCGGCCAGGGGAGCAACACGGCGTCGATTTCGGCGTTTACGGGAGACGCCCTGGTGCTCGCTGCCTGTATCCAGAAGGGGTAGGGCAGGAGCACCTGACCGAATTGTGCCTGAATGGCGACGCGCGCGTTCGACGCGAGGTCGTACACCATATCGGAGCCGATGGACACACCGTAGGGCTTGAGCAACTCGTTCCACCCCACCGGCCGCGAGAACGAGAACGGGCCTTGCGGCGAGCGCTCCATGCCGCTGGCCATGAGCAGCAGGCTGCCGCCGCGGTCTAGGAACGCGTTGAGGTTGGCGGCCTGGGCGCCGCGCAGCGAATCGGGGGTGCCTGCGAAGATCACTGCCTTCGTGTCGGGCGGGATTGCGCTGTCCGAGAGCGCGACCGCGTGCACCGTGTAGGTCCGCTCGAGCTGCTGGCGCAGCGCCTCGAAGGACCGTCGCATCTGGGGCGGCGTCTGTGCGTCGGTGATCTCGCCGAACCCGATCGCCGGCTTGTTGGTGGTAGTGAGCGAGCGGATGTCGGACGTCAGACGGTACTCGAGGTCGTTCGTCTGCTGCACGAAGGGGATGGTCTTGACGCCGTCGGCGTAGCGCACGGCGAGTCCCAGGTACCCTTCCTTTACCTGCAGCTCGGCCTTCCCCAGCACGTTGAACTGCACGGGCGGGATGCCGAGCGTGCGTGCCTCGCGTAGCACCGCGCTGTCGGCGGACGGGTCCTGCACGACGACTTTCACCCGGCCGCGGCCCGCGGCGCGATAGTCGCGCAACAGATCGTCCAGGTCGCGTTTCAGGAACGCCACTTGGGGCGGGAGCGCGCTCGTGGCGAACAGCTTGATGGTCACGAGGTCGGGCAGGGCGCCGAGGATCCGCTTCGTGGCGGGGGCGAGCGTGTACGACCGGCCCGGCGTCAGGTCGATCCGGCCGCCGATGTGGCGTCCGAACAGGTTCACCACGATCATCGCCGCCGCGAGCAGCACCGTCCCGAGTCGCAGGCGCTGCAGCGACGCGCCGCGCGCCGTGAGCTTGCGCCGCATCAGCGCGAAGTAGGCGAGCAGCAGGAAGAGCGCGGCGAGCGTAACGAAGTAAACGGCGTCCCGCAGGTCGATCACACCGCGGTCGATGCCGGTGAAATGCGACAGCACGCCGAGCGACGCGGCGATCGCGCCGAGGCGGGGCGGCAGGCCCACGATCAAGGGATCGAGCCCGACCAGAATCAGCACGAACATCACCGCGACGGCGAGGATGAACGCGGTGATCTGGTTGCTGGTGACGCTCGACGCCCAGATGCCGACGGCGGCGAGCCCCGCGATCAGGAGCGTAGCGCCGACGTACTGCGCCACGAGCACCCCGACCGGGAGATGCGCTCCCAGGGCGAGGCCGAGCGGGAGGGTGAGCGTCATGGCCAGCGCGATCACGAGGACCGACAGCTGACCGAGGTACTTGCCGGCCAGAAGCTCGAGCTCCGTGATGGGCTGCGCCAGCACGACCTCGAGCGTGCCGCTGCGAGAGTCCTCGGCGAGGGCGCGCATCGTCACGGCGGGCGCGAGGAACAAGAGCAGCCAGGGCAGCAGGTCGAGCATGGGGCGCAGCGACGCCACGCCGTACATGTCCACTTCCCGGAAGAAGAGGAAGCCGTTCACGCTGGTGAACACGACCAGCAGGATGTACGCCGTGGGGTGATCGAACAGCGCCTTGAGCTCGCGTCGCGCGACCGTCAGGATGGCGTTCATGCGTCGCTCGCGTCGCGCTGCGTGAGCTGGTGGAACAGCTCCTCCAGGCCGGCGCGCTCCGCGTGCAGCTCGTACAACGTCCATCCGCGGGCCTTGGCCAGCGCGTAGATCTCGGGCCGGAGATCAGTGCCGCCGTCCGCCGTGAGCGTGACCGCGACGCGCCCATCCGCGGCGCGACCGGGCTCCACCCGCCGCACGCCCGGGAGCTGGCCGAGCGCTTCGGCCACGCCCGCGCCGGCGACCTCGACCGAGATCTCCACCGCCCCCTCCGCCTGCTGGATGAGCCGGTCCACCGGGCCGTCCGCGACGATCTTGCCGTGACTGATGATGAGCAGGCGCGAGCAGGTGTGCTGCACTTCGGAGAGCACGTGCGTGGAGAGGATCACCGTGCGGTCCCGGCCGAGCGCGCCGATCAGGCGCCGAATCTCGACGCGCTGGTTGGGGTCGAGACCCTCCGTCGGCTCGTCGAGGACGAGCAGATCCGGTCGGTGCAGGATCGCCTGCGCCAGCCCGACGCGCTGGCGGAATCCCTTCGAGAGCTCGCCGATCGGCCGGTAGTACACGCTTTCGATGCCCGTCCCCGTGACCGCCGCGTCGAGCGATTGACGGCGGGTGAGTCCCGCGAGCTCGCGCAGGTCGGCGATGAAGGCGAGGTAGTCGGCCACCAGCATGTCGCCGTACAGCGGGTTGTTCTCCGGTAAGTAGCCGATGCGACGCTTCGACTCACGCGCCGCCTGGGCGAGCGGCACGCCGTCGAGCGTGATCTGGCCCGTGTCCGGCTCGTAGTACTGGGTGATCATCCGCATCGTCGTGGACTTGCCGGCGCCGTTCGGGCCCAGGAACCCGACCACTTGCCCTCGATCGACCGCGAAGGACACCTGGTCGACGGCGGTCACGCCGGCGAAGCGCTTGGACACACGCTCTAAAGAAAGGAAGGACATGGGCGGTGAGTGTGTAGAGGACTCGGGGGAAGATGGTAATCACGCAGCGCCAGATAGTTCAAGTCCCCGGTTTCCGGCGGCGGGGATGGCAACTGCCTACAGCGATTTCAGGAAGGCGATCAGGGCGGCGCGATCGGTGGCAGGGAGGGCTTTGAACCGGTCCCGGGCGCCGGACGCCTCGCCACCATGGTCCAGGACGGCCTGCTCCAGCGTCGTGTCCCGACCGTCGTGCAGGAACGCCTTGGCGTCCCGCAGGTCGATCAACGGCTCGGTGCGGAACTCGGACGGGGTGGCAAGGCCGAGGCAGATGTCGGCGAGACCGGGCCCCATATCGTGGAGCAAGAGGTCGGTGTAGGCGGAGAATTCCTTGTTTCGCAGC
The DNA here is from genome assembly GCA_003220795.1 of Gemmatimonadota bacterium. Taxonomy (GTDB): domain Bacteria; phylum Gemmatimonadota; class Gemmatimonadetes; order Gemmatimonadales; family GWC2-71-9; genus 20CM-4-69-16. Next base: position 57,716 of record QHTK01000043.1, read on the forward strand.
GCCGCGATGGGACTGTCGCCGGTGCGCAGCGTGGGGACATGGCAGGCCGCGCACCCGATCTGCGAGAACAGCTCGCGGCCCCGCCGGCCGTTCCGGTTGACCTTCAAAGGCGTGGGAACGGCCAAAAAGCGCACGAACGCGTTGGTGAGGTCGAGCTGGGCCTGATTGATCTCGGGATCGGCCGTCGGGTCGACGCCCGAGGGGATCGGCTTGCCGCCGATGGTTTCCTCAGTGCGCACCGCCGGGTTGGTCACACCCATCTCGGCCGAGAACGCGCCGGCGTTGAACTCGTCGAGCGTCGGCACGAAGCCCTTGCGGCCGAAGCGGCCGATCCGACCGTCAGTGAAGCGGTTGGGCCGCCCCGAGATGCCGTCGTGGTTCCGGTCGTCGGGATCGGCGTAGGCGAGGATGACCGCCTCGGGAACCGCGTCGAGCAAGCCTCGCCCGAACACGACCGGCGTGGTGCGCCGGGCCCGCGCGGTGGCCGAGGGGGGGAACGGCTCGGAATCGATCCCCAGGGCCTGCTTCAGCGCCGGCGTGGCGTGCAGCTGGATGACGAACCCCCCTTCCTCGACCAGCGGATCGCACACGGCGTTCTTGAACGCTGTCGCGTGCACCTCGACTTCGTCGCCGGTACCGCCCTTCGCCGGATCCTCATGGCACTCACCGCAGCCGGTCGAGTTGAACAGCGGGCCGAGCCCCGTCTCCGGGGTGAAGTTGCTGTCGAATACGATCTTCCCCTGGGCGAAGCGATCCCGCTCCGGGCGGTTCAAGCCGCGGAGCGGATCGCCGGGCTTGAGGGCCCGCTCGCAGCCGGCCGCGAGCAGCACGAGTGCCACGACCGCGCAGGCGCGCCCCGGGGTCACGGTGCTCGCCTCTTCAGCTCGATCCGATCGACCACGAGGCCGGTGGCGGTCATGCGGCAATCGGCGCGTACCACGTCGCCGGGCTGCAAATCGCCCAGCGCCAGGCCTGCGCCTTCGCCGACTACGGCGGTGGCGGGCTGGGTGCGCATGTGCACCAGCCGCAGCGCCTCCCCGACGCCGGTGATGAGGTCCAGGGCTCCCGCCTTCACGGCGTGCACTGTGCCCTGGTAGGTGTACGGCAGCTCCCGCTGCGCGGACAGTGCTGCGGTGGGAGCGAGCAGGACGGCGGCGAGCGCAGCTGCGCGGGCCAGATGCTTCATACGTACCTCCCGGGGGTGGCTACCCCGCCGCATTCTAGGCGGTCACGCGCGCGCCAGTCAATGGCGCCGCTTCACGGCGTGAGCTTCTCCAGCTGCTCCGCCGCCCGGTTGATGACGTCCGTCTCGGCGCCGAGCGTGCGGGCGAGACGCGGCACTTGATCGTCCGCTTCCCTCCAATTCTTCTGCTCGATCGCTTCGCGCACCCCGGGCAGCGTCTTCACGCCATAGCCGGTGTAGAAGCCGGGCGCGTAGATCTGGTGGCGATACCACGGCCGGCGCGGTAGCCCGTCCGCCAGCGTGAGCGCGCGCTCGCTCTGCAGCAGGGTGGCGTTCAGTGCTTTCAGGTCGGTCTTGCTGAGGGCCGCGCCGCCGTTCGCTTCCGCCTTGGTGAGCGCCTTCTGGTAGCGCTCGGCGGCGCGCGTGAGCGCGTCGACCGCGTTGTCGAGCGGGGCGAAATTCAGGTACGGTGGGATCTCCTCCCGCTTGGGCGGCACCAGCGGCTCGCGCGGATCGTTGGTCGCGGTGAACACGCCTTCGTCGATCTGGCGGTTCTGCTCGCGCACCGAGTCCTGCTTGTCGTTGAGCAGCTTCTGCACCTCGCGGGCGTAGCGCCCCACGGTCTCGGCGAGCCCGGTGAAGTCGTAGGGCAGGAGCTCCGCGTCGGCGAGGCGCATCACGGCGGTCCCCATCGTCTGGGCGAGGGCGCGGCCGTACACGAACGACGTGTCGTCGAACGCCGTGAACCATTTGAAGTCGTCGTAGATCGAGTGATAGATGCCGCCGCCGTCCTCGCCGCCGTAGCCCAGGTTGAGCGAGGCGATACCGGCGTGCTGCAGGAACGGCGTGTAATCCGAGCCCGAGCCCAGCGCCCCGATGCGGAGATTGGCGCGGCGGCGCGCCTCCTCCCGGACCTCGAGGCTGCGGGCGTTCGCGACGTCGTTGAGCTGGTGCCGCTTCCAGACGGTGAGCCTGGTCTCCGGGTCCTCGATGTCCCGGGACACGTCGTTGATGAATTCCTCGAGCGTGTGGGAGCCCGCCACGCCGAGGTAGCCCCGCCCGTTGGTGTCGCTGTTGAGATAGGCGACGGCCTTGTGCGCCAGCTCGTCGGCGTGCGTTTCGACCCATTCCGTCGAGCCGAGCAGGGCCGGTTCTTCGCCGTCCCAGGCGGCGTACACGATCGTGCGGCGCGGCTTCCACCCCTGCTTCAGCAGCGCGCCGTAGGCGCGGGCCTCTTCGAGCAGCGGCACCTGACCGGAGATCGGGTCCTGCGCGCCGTTCACCCAGGCGTCGTGGTGGTTGCCGCGGATGATCCACTCATCCGGGGCGCTCGCGCCCGGGATGCGCGCGATCACGTCGTACAGCGGCTTCAGGCTCCAGTCGGACTTGACCCGCAGGTGCACTTTGGCCGGCCCGGGTCCGACGTGGTACGTGATGCCGAGCCCGCCGCGCCACTCCTGGGGGGCCATCGGACCGGTGAGCGCGGCGAGCAACGGCTCGGCGTCGCCGTACGAGATCGGCAGGACCGGAATCTTGGTGATCGTCTGCGCCTCGCTCTGCGCCAGGCGCTTCGCGTCCTTGGTCGCCCCCACCCCGGGCGTCAGGGGATCGCCGGGATACACCGGCATGTCCATCACGCTGCCGCGTTGCACCCCGTCCCGGGGCCGCCACGGCCCGCGGGGGTAGACGTCGCCCTGGACGTAGCCGTCCTCCCGCGGGTCCGAGTAGATGAGGCAGCCGACCGCGCCGTGCTCGGCCGCGACCTTGGGCTTGATGCCGCGCCACGACCCGAAATAGCGCGCGATCACGATCGCGCCCTTCACCGAGATTCCCAGGCGCTCGAGCCGGTCGTAGTCGGCGGGGACGCCGTAGTTCACGTAGACGAGCGGTGCAGTGACGTCCCCGTCCACCGAGTACGCGTTGTACGTCGGGAGCTGCTCGGCCTCTTGGCTCGACGTCGGATCTCCCGGCACGGCCGGCTCCTGCAGCTTGGCGACGAACTTGGTCGGCGCGACGAGCTCCACCACACGCTCTTTCGGCGTGGGGAACAGCACGTCGAACGTCTCGATCTGGGCGTCGAGCCCGAAGCTCTTGAACTTCGCGAGGATCCACTCGGCGTTGGCCTTGTCGTACGGCGAGCCGACATGATGGGGCCGCGCGGCGAGGTGCCGCATGTACTCCCGCAACGAGTCGGGGCTCGGGATCGCGCGGAACTTGGCTTCCCACTCCCGCTCGACCTTCGCGGCGTCGGCGGAGTAGCCGTGCAGATCGCCCGCGGGCGAGGGAGCGGCGGCCAGGAGGAAGGCGCTGCAGGTCGACGCGACGAGCGCGCGGGCGATCAGGCGCATACGGTCACACACCTCAGAAGAGAAGAAAGGAAGAGGAGTTTCTCGCTACAGGTGCGCGGCGCGACGCCACCGCTCCGCGATCACGGCATGCCCTGCCGGCGTGGGGTGGACGCCGTCCGCGGCCCAGTATTGCGGGGCCGCGCGGCGCGACAGGTCATCGAATACGCTTTGCAACGGGACGAACGTGGCATGCGCCTGCTGCGCGACGCGCTCGGCCGCGGCGCGCCGTTGGTTGAACTCCGGAAACCAGCGGTCGTCGACCGCCCCGCACCGCAGCACGAACGGCTCGAGCACGAGCAATCGCACCGCGGGCAACGCCCGCCGAGTTTCGTCGAGCAGCGCGGTGTACTGATGCTCGTAGTCCTCGACGGTACCGGTATAGCCGCGCCCCAGCTTGTGCCAGAAATCGTTCACCCCTACGAGAATGCTGAGCACGTCCGGCTTCAACTCGAGGGTATCGGCGGCCCAGCGCTGCTCCAGATCGGGGACCTTGTTGCCGCTCACGCCGCGGTTGTAGAACTTGAGCGCGCGATCGGGATGCGCCGCGAGCGCCGCCGAGGCCACGAGCAGCGGGTAGCTGCTGCCGAGCCCACCCGGCTGGTTCGGCTCGGACGCGGCGCGATTGCGCCCGCCGTCGGTGATCGAGTCTCCCTGAAACAGGACGACCGTCCCTTCGGCCGGGGGCCGGCGGGCCGTCGCCGCAGCCGGCAGGAGCACCGCAGCGGCCAGGGCGCCGGCCCCCGTCACGAAGTCGCGCCGCGTGAGCTCGTGTGACACCAGCATCCTCCGGAGAACGGGGTGGGGCGAATAAACTGTCGCGTCTCGCCGCAAGACTCAAGCGCGAGCCTGCGCGGCAATCCGCCAGCCGTAGTAGCTCAGCCAGAGGAACGTGCGCACGTTTGCGAAGATCAACGCCTCAGCGGAGCAGGGCTCCGAGCTTCAGGACCGTGTTCCAGTTGCGACCCGTGCCCCGTGTTCCGAGCGTGCGCTCGATGAGCGTGTTCGTCAGCCGCGAGCGGCCGATGCCGTTCGGGTAGACGATGTAGGCGTGCATGCCCGTGGCCCGGACGATCTCGGGGCCCGTGATCGCAGCCCGCAGCGCCGCGACGTCCTTCGCCTTGGGTGGCTCCTTCAGAAACATGACGACGAGATGCGCGGGATCGCGCTCGGCTTCCGTGGGGAAGGGATTGCGCGACACGACCGCCTTCCACTCTGTGGCGGTGCGGACGAAGCAGTCGGTTTCCAGGCCCAAGCGCTGCGCCGCCTCGGTCTCGAGCGTGCGCTCCAGGCGCCCGCCCGTCCGGGCGTCACCGCGCAATACGAGGTTGCCGCTCTGTAGCAAGCTCCGCACGTCGACGAACCCGAGCCCAGCCAGCAGGTCGCGCAGCTCGGACATCGCCACCGGCTTGTGGCCGCCGACATTGATGCCACGCAGGAGAGCGACGTACTCGAGGAGCGGGGCCACCTGCGCCAATCTACTGCCGAGCCACCTGGCGCGCCGTAGTGCGCGCGCCAGGTCGGCTTGGGTGGATCAGCGCACCACGACCGTGGCCTGCATCGAAGGGTGAATGTGGCACGTGTACGCGTACGTGCCGGCCGTCGCGAACGTCCTCGTGACCGACACGTTCGCGTTGCTGCCGCCGATGTCGGTCGGGGCGCCGGCCTGCTGCGTGAAAAACACGTTGTGCGCCACCGAGCCAAAGGCGAACGTCACGACGTCGCCCACGTTCACCGTTAGCGTCGCCGGCGTGAACGCCAGGGACGGCGTGGCGGCTACCGTGTTGCCGGGGGGCGGGGGCGGGGGCGGGGGTGGGGGCGGCGGCGGCGCGGCGGTGCCGTAGCCGTTGCTACCGCAGGCCGCCATCAAAGCTCCGGCGAGCGTGGCGAGGACGAGTCGAGTCTTGCGCGTCAACATATGCGTCTCCGTTTGGCTGTGAGGGGATCAACCTAGGGCGGGCCCACCACACGGTCTTGATCGAGACGAGCGCGAACATTTGAACGTCCCTGACCCGGTTCGTCCGGATCTTGCAAGAACTCGGGAAGTGGCGGACAAACGGGAACTGCGAGGCGTTCCCCTAGAGGTGCGGGATTCGTGCGAGTCGATGGGTTTCCCTATTCGATTCTGACCCCTCTCAGGACGCTGCCCGATCGCACTCACGTCGTGCGCGCGTCCCGCGCGCATGCGGGCGGTCGGGCGACATCAGATTCCGGGAGTGGGTAGGCGCTGGCTGCGCTCCTGTCAACGGCGGCCGCGGTCTCGCGTTGTTCAATCGTTGTTAACTCGCTTGGACAAGCGTCCGCACATGTCGGCGAGGTCCCGGATCGTCGATGCCACTGGGTATCTATAGGACAGCGCATTGTGATTCTCAGACCAAGCCTGGACTCGCTCGACCGCGCGCCTACAGCCATCTTTGTTCCACTCTCCAGCAGTCGGGAGCGTTTCGTAAAACGAGGCGAAGTCGACCACGTCTAGCATGTTCGTGCTGTCGGACCCCCGATACGAAGGAGACGCATCCTGGCGAACGTAGGCTGGGTTCACATGCGGATAGATACACCACATGAGGCATTGGGACATGGGACTGACATCGAGCGTGGGATGCCCCTCGATCCAAGCAGCAGGGGGTCGGAGCGCACCGATGAAGTAGTCCAACTCGCCGGGCTCGAGCATTGCGTGTATGGGCACCGGCGAGCACATCGAGTCGAAGGCCCAGCGCACGACCGCCGCGGCAGAATCTCCGGCCCCTAGCCGCGCGGCAAGCGTGTCGGCCATGCCCCCACGGACAGCTTGCAGTCGTACCAGTTGCCCCCAAACGGCTTGCGTTGGGTCTCGAGTGCCCAAAGGTTCAAGCCGGCCGGGAGTAAGCGCGATGCGACGGGTGGTGTCGTGGAGGGCGGCTGGCAGCGTCGTCGCGAGGAAGGATGTCATACCTCCATCACGGATGTAGGGGAAGCTGATGAAGGAACACATGGGATTCCCGGCACTCGTACCGCGTTGGGCGAAACTGCCAAAGAGGACCGTACAACACAGGCCCGAGCAGAGGAGGCGGCAACGCATCAGTAGTACCGTGCGTTAAGGAAACCGATACGCTCGGTTAACACGCGAACGGATCGAGAGTTGGCCCCGGTGGATTCGAACCACCATACCCAGATCCAAAGTCTGGTGTCCTGCCGTTGGACGAGGGGCCAGCAGCGTTGCGGCGTCCTAACTTAGCGCATACGGGACGGCACGGCATCCTTGGCGGCGTATCAGGTGTTGAACTGAGGGCACGCGACGTTGCGGCCCCACCACAGTTGCGCGGAGCGAATTGGAGTTGTACGGTGGAGGCGAACACCACCTGAGGAGGTGGGGCCGTGCAGCAACACGACGGCCACAAGCGAAGCGATGCACTCGCTCGCCTCAGCGAGTGAGCGCCAAGCCCCCGAGGGACTAGGGCCTCTCGGGGGCTTCTGCTTGTCGTGCCGGGCCTGCTTTACGGAGGGAGCTCCACGCCCTGCGTTTGGCCGTGCTTGGTCTCCACATCATATGCCCGGTTCCGGGCACGGCCCTCGGCCACGACCCGCTCCGCGGTGCGCGACGCGCCGTCCCAAACCTCCTGGCACGTAGACCCCCGCAGCGCCAATAGGGCCGCCAACAAGTCGCGGGCGTTTTGCTCGGCGATCGCCCGGTGCCCGGCTTCGTGGACCCTCACGTTCCGCAGGTAGGTTCGCCAGGACTCGATGAGCCGTGCGGGCGTGCCGGCCGGAGGCGCCCAGCGTGGCAGAGTCGTATTGAGCGTGAGCGTGACCTGCACGTTCCGCAGGCTGCACCCGTCGGGTAGGTGCGCCTCCGCGTAAGTCCAGTCGATCGTCCACACGGTCAAGGCGTCGCGCGCTGCGCCCCCATCCTTGGGACCCAGACGATGGATCTGCTCCCGCAGGGCCCCGGCGCTCGATCCGTCGATGTCGTAGAACTGCTCGTGGCTTTCGAGGGACACACGGTCCTGTGGCGTGGAAGCCGCAGCGCCGGGCGCCGGGGCCGGGGGAGGGACGGATTTGGCGGATGACGATCCGCAGGCGGACAGAATCACCGCCACGCCAAGCAGGGCTGGTGGGGACCGGGTCAGCCTGTCTCCCACCAGGCGATCTCTCCCCGAAAGCTGCAGGGGCACTTGGTCTCGCGCGGGTGTCCGACCAGTCGCACCCGCGCACCGCAGGCCGGACACACGGCATACATCCGGCCCAGGTCCGAACGGGTGCCGCGCGCCGGGTTGCCGCTGTCGCGCGGCCGGTACACGACGGTGAAACGGTCGGGTCGCTTCGGTCTGATCTCGACCAGGTCGCTCGGTACCGCGACACGCCGGCCGGAGACCTCGAGCACGGTGCGGGTGGCGCCGTTGCTGACGACGGGGTACCACGCTCCCTGCCGGAGCATGGGGTCGCTCACGTAGGGCGGCGCCGCCACCCAGACTCGAGCCCAACCGACGGGTTGAATCATTGCAGTACTTATGGTGCGATGATCGGTCGCGGTTCTGTGACGCAACTTACAGGCCACGACGCAACTTGCGGGCCAGCTAGGTCACCTTGAACACCTGGTCGTGCTGACGCGCGCGGTCGGTGACCTGGATGGCGACCTCCTCCCCGGCCTTGGCCCGCTCGACCTTCGTGTGGTTCACCTCCATCGAGCCGACCTGCGCGGTGAACTCGGTGGTATGGCCGTGGAACCGCACGCGGTCGCCCAGAGCGAGCTCGCCATCGGTGAGACGCACGATGGCCACGCTCGGCCCTTTGAAATAGTGCACCACGGTTCCGATGAGCTGTTCGGGCATGCCGGCCTCCGGGGGATTCTTTGCCAACGCTACCACGCGCCGTCCGGTGGCGCCATCACGCCTAGGCCGGTTCAGGACCGGGAGCAGGCGCCGCTCGGGTTGCGACGCGGAGCAGCTGCTGCTGCTTCTCGCCCAGGACCAGCGCCGCGTCGTCGCGCAGCCGCTCGCTCGAGTACACTGCCGCGACAGCGCTCCCCGAGCCACACAGCCGCACCCAGAGAGGGTGCGTCTGCGCGAGCTTTTCATACAGTGCGCGGAGGGCCGGATGTTTGCCGAAGACGGGGATCTCGAAGTCGTTCCCCCCCAATCTGCCGACGCTGCCCCAGGCCGTGAACGCCCCTGCGTCGAGCACGACCGGCCCGCGCGCGGCGGGCTCGGGATACAGCGCGTCCCACCAGCGGTAGGCGTCCGGGGTGGCGATGGCGATCCGCGGCACGGCCACGAGCGCGGGCGCGGCGGGTGGGGGATCAAGCCGGAACAGCCGCTCGCCGCGTCCCCACGCGACCGCCGCGGGCGCCCCGCTCGCGAGAAATGGGACGTCCGCGCCCAGTCGAACGCCGAAATGGAGCAGCTCGTGGCGGGGGACGACATTGCCCGCGAGCGCGTTCACGGCGTGCAGCGCGGCCGCCGCGTCGCTCGACCCGCCCCCCAGACCGGCGCGCACAGGGATCCGTTTGGTTAGCTCGATCGTCACACCGAACGTGGCGGCGCTCGCTTCCAGCACGGCGCGGGCGGCGCGCACCGCGAGATTGGCCTCCGGGGGGCCCAGATCGGGGCCGTGCACCGTGAGCGCGACGCCGGAGCTCGCGCGGGTGACGACGAGCTCGTCTGCCAGCTCGAGCAGCGCGAAGGCGGTCTCGATCTGGTGATATCCTGAGGGTGCTTCGCGCGCCAGGATACGCAGCAGCAGGTTGAGCTTCGCGTGCGCCGCGATGCGTACCCGGTCGACCGCCACGTCAGACTCCGGTCGCGGCCGCCTCGCGCAGCTCGCCGAGGTGGATCCGCAGGCGCGACAACGAGTACAGACCGAGCAGCGTGATCGGCAGGAACGTGCTCACGTGGTACGCCAACGCGTAGCTCACCGCTCGAGTCGCATCGATGCCGTAGATGGCGAGCGTGACGCGCGTGGCCGCTTCGAAGACGCCGACGAACCCGGGGGAGGCCGGGAGCGCGACCCCGAACCCGATGATACCCTGCAGCAACAACGCGCCCTCGGGCGGGACGGCGAGACCGAAGGCGCGGAAGCACACCGCGAACGCCGCCGCGTTGACGAGCCACTGCAGCAGCGACCACGCGAGCACCCCCGAGAAGCGGGCCGGGCTCTTCAGCACCTCGAGCCCTGCGATCAGCCCCTCAGCGATTCGGGTGAGCCGCGCGGCAATGCGCTCGGGGAGCACGGCGTGGGTGGCGCGGCGGAGCAGCGTGAGCCACGGCGCCGGCCGGTGCACGACGAGCACGGCGACGACGAGCACGGCGCCGAAGAATACGGCGGCGCCGACCGTGATTCGCGAGACCGAGGTCATGCCGATCTGGGCGTGACCGGGGAACGCCGGGGAAGCGATGGCGAGCATCATCAGGCCGACCAGCAAGAGCCCGTCGAGCACGCGCTCCACGCCGACCGACGCGAGCGCGGTGCTGAACCGCACCGGGAGCTGTTGCTGCGCCGCGTAAGCGCGCGCGAACTCCCCGGCGCGCACCGGCAGCAGGTTGTTCGCCATGAAGCCGATGGCCGTCGCGTGCCACAGCGGCAGCAGCGGGAGGCGCTGGCCCCCGACGTCCCGGAGGATCAGCTGCCAGCGCAGCGTGCGCAACGGGAAGGTGAGCGTCGCCAGCGCGACCGCGGCGAGCAGCAGCAGCGGATCGGCGCGCCGCAGGTGGCCGACCAGCTCACGTGGATCGATGTCGTGCAGCGCCCACGTGAGCAAGGCGAGCGTGACCACGAGCCCCACGACCCACGCCCAACGGGACGCGTGAGACGCGCTCGGAGGTTTAGGGACGGTCGACGGCGGCAACGAGCAGGGTCCGGATATCGACGATCGGCAGGGTCTCCTGCGGCGGGACATCCTTCACGGCAACGAGCTCCTGGAGCGATGCGGATCCGATGCCGGCCTGCACCAGCCGCTCGTACGCCGCCCACGAGCCGGCGAGGTCGAGCGTCTCGACAGCGGGGGCGGGGGCGGGGGCCGGGGCGCGAGGGGGCGGTGCGGCCGCGGGCCGACGGTGCAGGGGCGGCGACGCGGGGACGGGGGCCGGCGGCGCGACTGTCGCCCCCGACGCGCCGAGGCTCCTGACCCGCTCGATCACGGGAGCGAGCTCGGCGGCGAGCGCGTCTTCGTCGCCGGCGCTCGAGCCGACAAGCAGGTCCCCGACGCGCCGCAGCTCGGCGGCGAACGCCGCGGCGTGGCCAACCGCGCTGCCGTTAGCGACGGCGTCGCGCGCCGCGACGGCGAACTCGGCGACGCGGTCCGCCAGAATGCCGCCCCCCGCGTTCGCGAGCGCGCGAAACGTGCTCCCCAGCGTGTGCGCGCGCAGCTCCCGTTGGGTGGTGCTCGGCGCCCGCTCGAGCGAATCCGCCGCCTGGCGCAGGTGCTCGCCATGGCTCACCAGCTCGAGCCGGCCGAGCGTCGACGGGCGGGCCACGGGCACGCCGCGCGAGACGAGGTGGGGTCCCGAATCGTTGTAGTAGAGCGCGCCGATCGACACGACGTCCGGCTCGCTCTCCATCGACTGGACCAGCAGCGCGGCGAACTTGCGGAACTCCGCGCCTTCCGGGTCGGGACGGCCGCGCTCGGCGACGTCGCGGGCCGAGCGCGCGATGGCCGTCGCCGCCGTCTGAAACAGCTCGGCCACGTTGCCTGGGGGCTCGAGCCCCGAGCGCGACAGGTCGGCGATGGTGCGCTCGATGCCGTCGAGCAGATCGGGGAGCGGCGGCAGATCAGCGAGCGCGGCCAGCCCGCGCAACGGCTGGAGGGCACGCAGCACGTGCTGCAGCGGGTCGTGCGCGAGCGGGTTGGCGCGCAGCGCCTGGGCGGCGCGGTCCAGCGCGCTGGCGATGGCGGCTCCTTCGCGCGCGATGAACGCCCGCGCGCCCGCGTCGAGCCCCAGCGCCTCGGCGGCGCGGATCTGCGCCGACGGCCGTCCCGCCACCTGGTCGAGCTCCTGGCCCAGCGCCTCGGCCTTCGCCGTGTCCGCGTCGGTCCACGCGCCCGCGCGGCGCACGAAGATCTTGAGGTCGTCCACCGCGCGCACGCCCAGCTGCTTGGTTTGCCCGTCCCAGCTGCGCCGGCCGTCATGCACCGCGCGCGCCAGCGACTCGAGGCCCGCCGCCGCCCGGGCGATCGCCTGCTGGTTCGCCATCAGCGCGCTGCCGCGCAGCGCCCGGGCCAGCCGCACCAGCTCGTCGGCGCTGGGGTGCTCGCTTTGGGCGAGCAGCCCGTCGAGGCGCTCCAGGTACTCCCCCGCCTCGAGCGCGAAGAAGTCCGACATGCCAAGCGGCTTGTTGGGTTCGGTCATGGAGCTACAACATAAGCCATCAGCTTTCGGCCGTCAGCGGCGGCGCCTCGTCCACGAGCTTTCGCATGCGCCGCACCGCCTCTTCCATCCCCCAGAACACCGCGTTACTCACGATCGAGTGCCCGATGTTCAGCTCTTCGATCTCGGCGATCGCGGCGACCGGCTGTACGTTCTGGTAGGTGAGCCCGTGACCCGCGTGCACGGCGAGGCCGCGCGCCTTGGCGTGCGCGGCGGCACGCCGCAGCACACGCAGTGCCGCGTCGCCCTTCCGCCAGGTGTGCGCGTACCGGCCGGTGTGCAGCTCGATCGCGGGCACGCCGAGCTCGGCGGCGCGGTCGATCGTCGCCAGGTCCGGGTCGATGAACAGGCTCACGCGGATGCCGGCGTCCGTAAGGCGCCGCACGGCCGCCCCGACCTTACGGTCGGGGCTACGCAGCGCGAGGCCGCCTTCGGTCGTGATCTCCCGGCGCCGCTCCGGGACGAGCGTCGCCTGAAACGGCTTCACGCGACACGCGATGCGCACGATCTCGTCGTGGGCGCCGAGCTCGAGGTTGAGCACGCCGCGCACCGACGCCTTGAGGGCGCGCACGTCGGCGTCCTGGATGTGCCGTCGGTCTTCGCGCAGGTGTACCGTGATGCCGTCGGCACCGGCGCGCTCGGCCAGGTCCGCCGCGCGCACCGGGTCGGGCTCGGCGGTCTGGCGCGCTTCGCGCAGCGTCGCGACGTGATCAATGTTGACGTACAGCCGCATGGCGTCTTACCTTCGGTTCACTTCGTCCAGCCCCAGGATCCTCCGTGAAACCACGACTGGCCGTGCTCGTCGCGCTGGGCTCCCTCGCGTGCGGAGGCGGCGGGAGCCGAACGCCCGCACCCCAGTCGCTCAACGAGACGCTCGCTCAGTTCCTCTCGGCCGTGAAGGCGAACGACGCGAAGCGCATGGGCGTCCTGTGGGGCACGGAGCGCGGACCCGCCGCCGACTGGATGAAGGCCGAAGAGCTCAATCAGCGGGTCGCGGTCATCCAGCGCTATCTGAACCATGCCGGCTACCGTGTGGTCGAGGGCCCATTGTCGGTGCCGGGGCAGGAGAACCAGCGGAGCTTCCGCGTCGAGCTGCAGCGCGCCAACGGCTGCAACGTCGTGCTGCCGATCGACCTCGTGCGCGCCAAGAGCGGTACGTGGCTCGTGCTCGACGTCCACCTGGACATCGCGGGCAATCCGGCGGCCGGCTGCAAGCCGTAGTGGCGCGGAACGATCCACCATCGGGCGGCGTTAGATTTACTCAGTCAGCTCGAGCAGGATTCCGGCGGTCGTTTGCGGATGCAAGAAGGCGATGCGCCGGCCCCCGGCCCCGCGGCGCGGGTGCTCATCGACGAGCCGGTAGCCGGCGGCCCGGCAACGCTCGAGCGCTTGGTCGAGATCGGGCACGCGGTAGCAGATGTGATGGATCCCCGGGCCGCGCCGGGCGAGGAACTGCGCCACGGGGCTCGCGGGGTCGCGGGGCTCGAGCAGCTCGATCTGCACGTCGCCCAGCGTGAGGCCCACGATCGTCGCGCCATCGGCGGCTTCGGGACGCCCCGGCTCCAGGCCGAGAATGTCCTGGTAGAAGGCCAGGGCGTGGGCGATGCTCGGCACGGCGATGCCGACGTGGGCGACGCGGGCGGGGATGTCTGTCATCTGCCCGTCAACATAACGATTGCATCAGAGGGAGTGGAGTGTCATGCCAGATCTACATCCCGTGGCGGTCACCGACGCCACGTTCGGCCACGAGGTCGAGCAACAAAAGGGGCTCATCGTCGTGGACTTTTGGGCGACGTGGTGCGGCCCATGCCACATGGTGGCGCCCATCCTGGAGCAGCTTGCCGGAGAGTACCAGGGCAAGCTGAAGGTCGCGAAGCTGGACGTCGACGCGAACCAGCAGACGGCGATGCGCTTTAACGTACGCTCGATTCCGAGTATTCTATTCTTCAAGGACGGGCGCCACGTCGACACGCTGGTGGGGGCGTATCCGAAGCCCGTGTTCGTCCAGAAGATCCAGCAGCATTTGTCGTAGCATCCTCCCCGGAGGGCCATGCGCGCGAGCACCGCTCGCCTGATGAACTCGCCGGTTCGCCTCGCGGACCTGACCTTCCCGCAGGTGAACCGGCTGATTCATCGTACCCGCCTCGCCTTCATCCACCTCGACAATCTGCTGGCTTTCGGCAAGCGCGACCGTGACGGCCGCGTGGACGGATACATCACGGCCCACCTCCCGGATGAATGCCTGCTCGTGTTCTTTCGCAAGGGGGAGGCGGTCAACGCCGCCACGCTTCACCCGGCGGGCCGCCAGGTCGTCACGATCACCGAGGCGCTCAAGCGCATGCGAGCGGAAGTGGAGCGCGGCGATCTTGCATACTGCGCCGCGCCGATGGAGCAGCTTGCCTGGATGTATCAGTCGTGCGCCGTGCCGCTCCAGCCCCGCGCCGTAGACGCCGGCAGCCCCGGCGCCCTGTTCCCGGCGCTGCAGCAGGAGCAGGTGACCGGCGTGCTGGAGCTGATCTCGGACGGGCGGGTCTCGTACGCGCGGTTCGAGGACGGACGGTTCGTGGGCGGCTACTACTGCGACAAGCCGGACGAGCAGCCGGTGGGGCAGTTCTTCGAGACGCAGTTTCACGCCGCGTCGGGCGGCGCCGCGCCCGCCATCTCGGCGGTGCTGTTCCCGGCGGCCGCCGAGCTGCCGCAGCAGGCGCCGAACGCGCTGATCAACACCTACCGGGAGCTGTATTGGCGTATCGTCGACGAAGTGGAGAAGGAGTTCCCCGGCGAGGCGAAGCGGCGCGCTCAGAAAGTCAGCGCCGGCATCCTCGAGCAGCACAAGGCGATCGGGATCCTGTCCGCGGCGCGCGGCGCCGAAACGCCGGACGCCGTCGTGCAGCCGGAGGAGCTCGCCGCCGCCCTGATGGACTGGTCACGCCAGCTGCTCCAGGGCGTCGAGGTCATCATGCCCGGCACCGCACCCAAGATTCTGCGCGAGGCGACGCGCGAGCATCGCTACGTGCTGCAATCCGCGGGGTTTTACGGGCAGCTGCCGTGGCCGGTGACGTGGTGACATGTCCGGCACCCTGTACGTCGTGGCGACGCCGCTCGGCAACCTCGACGACCTCTCCCCTCGCGCCGCACTGACCCTGAAGCAGGCGGCCGCGGTCGCGGCTGAAGACACGCGGCACACGAAGACACTGCTCGTCCACGTCGGCTCTGACGCGGAGCTCGTGAGCTTCCACGCGCACTCCCCCGACTCGGCGCTGCGCCGCATCCTCCACCTGCTGGGAACGGGCAAGGACGTGGCGCTCGTGACCGACGCGGGCACCCCCACCGTGAGCGATCCCGGGGCGTTCCTCGTCGCCGCCGCGCGCGAGCGCGACGTCCCGATCGTGACCGTGCCCGGTCCGACGGCGGTCGCCGCCGCGCTCGCGGTGTCGGGTCTCTCGGCCGACCGCTATCTCTTCCTAGGGTTTCTCCCTCGCAAGGGAAGCGAGCGGCGCCGGCTGCTCGACACGGTCGCGAAGAGCGAGTGGACGGTGGTGTTGTTCGAGGCGCCGCCGCGCGTGGCGGCGCTGCTCGAGGATCTCGCGGCGGCGTGCGGCGGCGAGCGGCGCGCCGCCGTGGCGCGCGAGCTGACGAAAGTATTCGAGGAGACGCGCGCCGGGACCCTGGTCGAGCTCGCGGGTTATTACGCGGAGGCCCCCGCCCGCGGCGAAGTCACGGTCGTCGTCTCGGGGACCGGCAAACCCGTCCGGGAAGAGCGGCCCCCCGATCCGGGAGCCCGCGCCCGCGCGCTGCTCGCGCAGGGGATGACGCGCAAAGATGCAGCCGAGCGCCTCGCGGAGGAGACCGGGATCACGCGCAACACCGCGTATCGGCTCGTCAACGAACTATGAAGCGCTTGACGTGTCTATGCTGCGCGCTCGGGCTGTCGCTCGCCGGCCGCTCGAATTGCGGATGGCGGATTGCGGATTGCGGATTGGGCACCCGGAGCTTCGGCCTGTCAAATCCGCAATCCGCAATCCGCCATCCGCAAGTAGCATCGCTAACGATCGGCCGCCTGCATTACGACGGCGGCGGCGATTGGTACAGCGGTCCCTCCAAACTCGTGAATCTGCTCGGCGCGATCCGCCAACGCACCCGCCTCGCGGTGGGCGACCGGGAACGGGTCGTGACCCTGACGAGCCCCGGCCTGTGGGACGTCCCTTACCTCTATATGACGGGACACGGCAACGTGCGCTTCGCGGCCGAAGAAGTGCCGATCCTGCGTCGCTACCTCGAGCAGGGCGGGTTCCTCCATGCGGACGACGACTACGGCATGGACAAGTCGTTCCGGCGCGAGATCGCGCGTGTGTTTCCGGACCGTCCCCTCGTTGAAGTCCCGTTGACACACCCCATCTATCACGTACCGTATGAGTTCCCGAAGGGCCTCCCCAAGATCCACGAGCACGACGGCCTCCCGGCACAAGGGTTCGGCATTTTTTTGGGTGACCGTTTGGTCGTATACTATTCCTATCAAACGGACCTGGGCGACGGGTGGGAGGACCCCGAGGTCCACCACGACACCCCAGAACTGCACGAGGCCGCGTTGCGCATGGGCGTCAATCTCTTCACGTACGCCGTGAGCTCCACCCGGTGACGGGACGGGGCGCGGCCACGCGGCTGGGGCGGCTCGGGCTGCCGCACGCGCGCGCCCGCGCGACGGCGGTGCTGCTCGCCGGCGCGGGCCTCGCCGCTGCGCTGGCGGCGCTCGGCGTGCGCCTCGCGCCGCGCGTCGCCGGCGTGATCGCGGCGTGGCTCGCGATCGCCGGGGTGGCGGCGGTCGCCGCGTGGGCCGCGCGCCGCGTGCGGCGCGCGACGGCCCCGCCAGAGCTCGGCCGCCTCGCGGAGCGAGAGGGCGGCGGTCGAGCCGGCAGCGTCGTCGGCGTGCTGGCCCCACCGCCGCGCCTGGGGGGACTGAGCGCGAGCTTGCTCGCGTTGGCGGACGCGCGCGCCGCGACGGTGGTGGAGCGCGCCGCACCGGGGATCCGGCGGGCGCTGGCGCGTGGCACGCGGCGCGGCGTGGTGGTGGGGCTTGGCGCGGCGGCCCTGGGCGGTGCGTTATTCGTCGCCTCGGCACCGGCGGCGGGTCGCGCTGCCGCGTTCTGGCACCCGCTGCGCACGCTCGCCGCCGCACGCATGCCGGTACGCCTGTGGGTCGATCGCGCGACCGTGCGGCGCGGCGACAGCGTTACCGTCACGGTCCAAGTCCCCGCCGCTTCGCGCGCGACGCTGTGGACCCGGGGGCCGGGCGAGCCGTGGCGCGCCGCCAGCCTGGCGCTCGATTCGGTGGGGCGCGCGGTCCGCCGGATCGGCCCGCTCGAGGCCGACGTATTCCTGCGGGCGTCGAGCGGCGGGCGCTCCAGCGCGGAGCGGCGGGTCACCGTCGCACTGCCCGCCTTCGTGGCGGCCCTCGAGTTGACCGCGCGGTATCCCGCATATCTGGCGCGTCCCGACGAGCCACTCGTCCCAGGCGGCGACACGATCCCGGTGCCCGAGGGCACGGTGATTGTGACGAGCGGGGCCGCGAGCGTGCCGCTCGCGACGGTCGCGTGGCGGCAGGGCGGCGCCGTGTCGCGGCTCGCCGTCACGGGAGCGCGGTTCGCCGGGCGGCTCGCGCCGATCGTCTCCGGCACGTGGCGGCTCGACGTCGCGACGGCCGACGGGGGGGCGCTCGAGGGCGAGGCGCCGCAGCTGGCGCTGCGTGTGGTGCCCGACTCGGCCCCGGTGGTCACCGTGCCGGTGCCCGGCCGCGACACGACCCTCCCCATGTCGCTGCGCCAGCCGCTGGTGATCGATGTGCGGGACGACCATGGGCTGTCGCGCCTCCAAGTCGTGAGCTGGCGCGTGAGCCGGACCGGGAAGGTCGGCGACGGGGTGCGCGAGTCGCTCGACGTGAGCGGCGTGGGTGACCGCGCCATCGTGCAGGGCGAGCTGGACGCGGCGCGGCGCGGCCTGCTGCCGGGCGACACGTTGCGGCTTCGTGTGGAAGCGTGGGATAACGCACCGGCGCCGCACGTGGGACGGAGCGCGGAGATCGCCCTGCGGCTGCCGAGCCTCGAGGAGGTGCGAGCGGCGCTGCGGGCCGCGACGCGCGGCCTCGTCGAGACCGCGGATTCGATCGCGGGCTCGCAACGCGACCTGGGTGAGCGCACCGGCGATCTGGCGCAGCAGCGCTCCCGTGACGAGACGGCGGGAGGGGGGCGGCGGCCGCCGCCGGGCGTGCAGCCCGGCACGCTGCCGTTCCAGGCGACCGAACGGGCGCAGGCGGTGGCGCACGAGCAGGAGGCGCTGGAGCAGCGGGTGCAGGAGCTGTCCAAGGCCGTGGAGGAGATCGCGCGGGCCGCGCAGGCCGCGGGGATCGACGACTCGGCATTCCAGGCGCGGCTGCGCGAGGTGCAGCAGCTGTTGCAGCGCGCGGTCACGCCCGAGCTCGAGCAGCGACTCCGCGAGCTGCAGGAGGCGCTCGCCAAGCTCGACCCGGACGCCACGCGGCAGGCGCTGCAGCGGCTTGCCGAAGCGCAGCAGCAGCTCAAGGCCGAGCTGGAGCGGAGCCGCGAGCTGTTCCAGCGCGCCGCGTCGGAGGGCGCGCTCGCCTCGCTCGCGGCCGACGCGGAAGACCTGAAGCGGCGCCAGGCCGAATGGAACGACACGGACGCGCGGCGCCCGGACAGCGCGGCGGCGGCGCGGGAGCGCGCGCTCGAGGAGCGAGCCGACTCGCTGGCGCACGGCATCGAGCAGGTGGGGAAGGACCTCGGGTTGCCGTCCGGGAGCGAGGCCCCGCTCGCGGCGCCGCAGCAGGCCGCGCGGCAGGCGCAGAGCGCGATGCAGCGCGCCGCCGAGTCGGCGGGGCAGGGTGACCAGGCTGGAGCGCAGCGGTCCGGCGAGACGGCGGAGCAGCAGCTGGCGGGACTTCCCGACGCACTGCGGACGCGACGCGACTCGCTGGCCGGCGCGTGGCGCCAGGAGACGCTCGGCGCGCTCGACCGCGCGCTGTCCGAGACGGCGGCGTTGGCGGACCGCGAGCAACAAGTGGCCGCAGCGCTGCGCCGCGGGGAGGGCGGTCCCGCGACGCGCTCGCGCCAGGCGTCTGTCGAGGAGGGGACGACGGCAGTGGAGGGGCAAATCCGCGAGGCGGCGGGGAAGCATGCGCTCGTCTCGCCGCAGCTCGAGGGGGCGCTCGGCTTTGCCAAGCGCCAGATGGCCGCGGCGCGCGAGCAGCTCGAGCAGGGGGATCCGAACACCGGTGAGGCCGCGGCGCTGGCGGAACAGGCAGTGGATGCGCTCAACGCCACCGCGCTCGCCCTCGCGCGGAGCCGCAGCCAGGTCGCGGGAGCGCGGTCGGGGAGCGGGTTCGCCGAGGCGGTCGAGCAGCTCGCGCGGATGGCGCGCGACCAACAAGGGCTGAACGGCGCGGCGCGCGGACTCCTTCCCATGATGGGGCCGAGCGGTCAGGCGGTGCTCGAGCAGCTGCGCGCGATCGCCGCGCGCCAGCGCGCGCTCGCGCAGCAACTCGAGCGGCTGCAAGCCGAGGGTGGGAGCGGCGCGGCGGGCGCGCTGGCGCAAGAGGCGCGAGAGCTGGCGCGCCAACTGGACGCGGGCCGTCTCGACCAACAGACGATCCAGCGCCAGGAGCGGCTGTACCGCCGCCTGCTCGACGCCGGCCGGACCCTGTCCGGGAGCGAGCCCGACGAAAGCAAGGAACGCAGCAGTCGCCCGGCCACCGGCGATAGTGTGCACCTTCCCGCGCTGCTCAAGCCCGGCGCCACGGGCGGGGGGCCCAGGCTGCGCTATCCGACGTGGGAAGAGCTGTCGGGGCTCACGCCGGAGCAGCGGCGGCTCGTGCTCGAGTACTTCCGGAGATTGAATGCGCCCGAGCCGCGCTGAGCTCGTGGTTCTCGGGCTGCTGCTGGTCTCGGCGCACGGCGCCCGTGGCCAGGCCATCGGCCAGGGCTTCGAGCTGGAGCGGGCAGGTCAGTACCAGCGGGCCGCGACCGTGTACTTCACGACGCTGCGCGGGGAGCCCACGAACCTGGCGGCGCTGCTCGGGCTCGAACGCGTGCTGCCGTCCCTCAGCCGGCTACCGGAGCTGCTTCCCGCGGCGCAGCGCGCCGTGGCGGCGAGTCCCGGGAACGCGGCTCTGCGGGCCGTGCTGCTGCGGACCTACGTAGCGTTGAACGAGCCGGATAGCGCGCGCGCCGTGGCGCAGCGCTGGACCGCCGAGCAGCCGCGCGCCGAGGCGCCGTACCGCGAATGGGCCATCGCGCTGGAGGACGTGCACCGCTTCGACGAGGCGCGCCAGGTGTTCCTATTCGGACGGCGCGCGCTGGGACGGCCCGGGGTGTTCGGCATCGAACTGGGCGAGCTGTTGGAGCGCGTCGGCGAGTGGGAGGAGGCGGCGCGCGAATGGGCGGCCGCGTTGAGCGAGGCACCCGCGCAGCTCCTGAGCGCGGCGAGCTCGCTCGCCGAGGCGCCGGTGGAGCAGCGGGAACGGATCGTGCGCGCGATCCTGGCGCCGGAGCCCAAACCGCTCGAGCGCCGGCTCGCGGGCGAGCTGCTGCTCGGCTGGGGCCAGCCGGAGCGCGCCTGGAGCGTCTTCGCGCCGGCCGTCGCGGAGCCGTCGTCCGACGCCGCGACCGCCCTGCGGCGCTTCGCCGACCTGGCGAACGGCGGGAACACTCCCGACGCGCGCCGCGTCCGGGCACTAGCGCTCGCGCGCTACGCCGACATGGTTCCCGAGCCCTTGGCGGTGCGGGCCCGGGCGGAGGCGGCGCGGGCGTTTCTCGGGGCCGGCGACCGCGTCGCGGCTCGGCGCGTGCTGGCGCAGGTGGCGGCCGACTCCACGGCGCCGCCCGATGCGCAGGCGCTCGCCCAGAGTGCGCTCGTGGAAGCCCTGATCGATGACGGCCAGCTGAGCGAGGCTGCGACCCGGCTCGGAGCGGAGTCCAGACTCTCCGAAGACGACCGCGCGGCGTTGCGACTCAAGCTGGCGCGGGCGCGCATCCAGCGCGGCGAGCTGGACCTCGCCGACTCGGTGCTCCTGGCGGACTCGAGCGTCGATGCGCTGGCGCTGCGCGGCTGGGTGGCGCTCTACTCGGGCGACATGAAAGAGGCACAGGAGATGTTCCGGGCCGCGGGTCCGTACGCCGGGGACCGGCGCGACGCTACCGAGCGCTCGGGCGTCCTCGCCCTGCTGCAGCAGCTTCCGGGCGATCGCTTCCCGGAGCTGGGGAGCGCGTTGCTGCTCCTCGCCCGCGGGGACTCGGCCCGCGCCGTCCAGTCCTTGCGGCTTGCGGCCGCGCGTCTGGAAACGCGGGGAAGTGGGGGGGAAGGCCGGGCCGATATCCTGCTGCTGGCGGGCCGCGTCGCGGTCCGGCTGGACGCACTGCAGCAGCAAACGGCACTGACTCTGTTCGCGGAGGTGGCGGGGACCCCTGGAAAGAGCGCGGCCGCGCCTGCCGCCGAGCTGGAGTGGGCGCGGCTGCTGCTCCGCCAACTAAAGACGGCGGAAGCGATCGCGCACCTGGAGCACCTGATCCTCGCCTACCCGGAGAGCGCGGTCGTGCCCGAGGCGCGCCGGGAGCTGGAGCGTGCGAAAGGAGCGATTCCGAAGTCGTGAGGCGGCGGGAATTCCTTCAGACGGTCGGGCGGATCGGCGGATCGGCGGTTGGCGCCGACTTGCTGGGCTACTACCCGTCTACCCGTTTACCCGTCTACCCGTCTCTCCTTATTCCCATGGACGACGCTCAGACCGATCACCTCAAGGCCTACGGCGTCACGTACCGCATCATCCAGGCAGGCATCAAGGCGGAGTGGCTCCTGAACTACCGGAGCGGCGCGTTCCTCGTGCCCGACGGCGAGGCGGTCCGGAGGGACGCGGCGCTCGGGGGTGTGAAGGCCGAGCCGGTGGACGACGGCCGGGTAACCGGGATCCGCGGCGAGATCGAGGCGAGCAACATGGACGCGGTGCCGCTCGAGAAGGCGCCCAAGGTGGCTGTCTACGTGCCGCCCAACGCGCCGCCCTGGGACGACGCCGTGACCATGGCGCTGCAGTATGCCGGTATCCCGTTCGACACGGTGTGGGACTTCGAGGTGATGGCGGGGAAGCTCGCGAACTACGACTGGCTGCATCTGCACCACGAGGATTTTACCGGCCAGTATTCGAAGTTCTTTCTGATCTACGGCGGCGCTCCGTGGCTCGCCGAGATGGTGCGGTTCAACAGCGATGCCGCCAAGCGGCTCGGCCTCGCCACCGTGCCGGACTTGAAGAAGGCGGTGGCGCGCAAGATCCGCGAGTACGTGGCGAACGGCGGGTTCCTGTTTGCGATGTGCACCGCGACGGAGACGATCGACCTCGCCCTCGCCGCCGAGCGCGTCGACATCGCCGCCGCCTTCGCCGACGGCACACCGATGGATCCGCAGGCGGACGCCAAGCTCGATTGGTCGAAGGCCCTGGCGTTCACCGGGGCGCACGTCGAGCCCAACCCGGCGGTGGCGAGCTTCTCCGACATCGATGGCCACCAGGTGAACGCCGGGCCGCGTCGCCAGCCGCTCGGCGCGTTCAAGCTGTTCAACTTCAGCGCCAAGATCGACCCTGTCCCCACGATGCTGGTGCAGAATCATCGCCAGGTGATCCCCGATTTCTACGGGCTCACCACGTCGTTTCTGCGGAGCCGCCTGAAGCCAAGTGTGTCGGTGCTGGGCGACGAAGAGGGCGCGGCGTGGGTGAAGTACATCCACGGGGATCACGGCAAGGGAACGTGGACCTTCTTCGGCGGGCACGATCCGGAAGATCAGCAGCACCAGATCGGTGATCCGCCGACGGACCTGTCGCTGCACCCGCACTCGCCGGGGTACCGCCTCATCCTCAACAACGTGCTGTTTCCCGCCGCCAAGAAGCGCGAGCTCAAGACGTGAGCGTGGAGCGCCTGTCGCCCGCGGTCCGTGAGCAGGTGCGCGCGGAGATCGCCGCGGCCCACGGGCGCGAAGTGTCGTTCGTGGCGCGCCCGGACGCGCACGGCCGCCTCGTGGAGGCGCGCCCCGTCGCGCGCGGCACGGTCGACGCGGTGCTCGCGCTGCCGGGGATCGCGCAGCGGGGGGAGCTGCTGCTGCACAACCACCCGAGCGGCGCACTCGAGCCCTCGGGGGCCGACCTGAGCGTCGCCGCCCGCCTGCACGACGGAGGTGTGGGCTTCGCCATCGTGGACAACGACGTCACCGACTGCTATGTCGTGGTCGAATGCCCCCGCCCGCGCGCGACGACGCGGCTCGATCCCTTCGATGTCGCCGGCTTGCTCGCCCCTCATGGTCCGGTGGCCCGCGCGCTCGGGGGCTTCGAAGATCGGCCGAGCCAACGTGACATGGCGGCCTACATCGCCGATGCGTACAACGACGGCGGCGTCGCGCTGCTCGAGGCGGGCACGGGCGTAGGCAAGTCGTTCGCGTACCTGGCACCTGCACTCGTGTGGGCGCGCGAGAACGGCGAGCGCACCATCGTCTCCACCAACACGATCAACCTTCAGGAGCAGCTCGTCGGCAAGGATCTGCCGATTCTCGCCCGGGCGCTCGGGACGGGCGAGCACTCGCCTTCGTTCGCGCTGCTGAAGGGGTGGCGCAA
Organism: Gemmatimonadota bacterium; assembly: GCA_003220795.1. Classification (GTDB taxonomy): domain Bacteria; phylum Gemmatimonadota; class Gemmatimonadetes; order Gemmatimonadales; family GWC2-71-9; genus 20CM-4-69-16. The sequence goes on from QHTK01000043.1 coordinate 81,239, forward strand.
TTACCTCTGCCTCGCGCGGCTCGAGCAGGCACGCGATGCCCGTGGCTCACTGTTCGAGGACGAGCGCGCGACCGAGCTGGAGGCGCTCGCCGCCTGGGCGGGGCAGACGAGCGACGGCAGCCTGTCGGATCTGCCGGACGAGCCCGCGGCCGAGGTGTGGGACGCCGTTGCCGCCGAATCCGACCTGTGCACGCGGCTCAAGTGCCCCCACTTCGAGCAGTGTTTCCTGTTCCAGGCGCGCCGCCGCGCCGCCGAGGCGGACGTCGTGGTGGTGAACCATCACCTGCTCGCGAGCGATCTCGCCGTGCGCATGGCGAGCGACAATTGGCAGGAGGCGGCGGTTCTGCCGCCGTACCGGCGCCTCGTGCTCGACGAGGCGCATCACCTCGAGGACGTCGCGGCGATGCACCTGGGCGCTCAGGTGAGCATGCTCGGCGTGCAGCGGCTGCTCTCGCGGCTCGAGAAGAACGGCCGCGGGCTCCTGCCGACCCTCGGGGCGGTGCTCGCCGGCCGCGATGACCTGCTCTCGGCGGCGAGTCGCGACCTGGTGCACCAGAGCTTGTTCGACGCGCTTGGCGCGGCGCGCCGCGCCGCCGACGCGCTGTTCGCCCTGCTCGCCCGCCGGCTCGACGCGGAGCCCGGACCCACCCCCGTGCTGCGGCTCACCGACGACTTCGCGCGCGACGACGTCTGGGCGCAGGGCCTCGACGTGGCGCTCGACAACCTGTTGCTCGGCTTCTCCCGGCTCCGGGACGGCGTCGAGACGATCGCCGATCGCCTGTCGCTCGACGACCCCTCCGAGCGGCGCGCCCAGCTCATCGCCGAGCTGCGCGGCGTGGTGCGGCGGCTCGATGCGATCGCCGTCGGGCTCACCGCGGCGCTCCGGCCCCCGGCGGGCGTGCCCGCCGCCGTCCGCTGGCTCGAGCGCCGCGGGCGGAAGACCCCGAACGTGTCGCTCGCCGCCGTGCCGCTCGACCTGGCGCCGATTCTCAAGGACAACCTGTTCGACCGGGTCGAGACCGTGGTGCTGACGAGCGCCACGCTCGCCGCCGGGGGCGACTTCGGCTATCTGGAGCAGCGGGTGGGACTCGATCTCCCGCCGTCGCGCGTGCGGGCGCGCGAGATCCACGCCTCGCCGTTCGACTTTCCCGCGCAATGTCTGTTCGGGATCCCGACCGACCTGCCCGAGCCGCGCGACGATGAGCCGGGGCACGACGCGGCCGTGGCGCGGGTGCTGGTGGAGCTGGCGCACGCGTCGGATGGGGGCATGTTCGTGCTGTTTACCAGTCATGGCGCGCTGCGGCGCGCCGCCGAGGCGGTGCGCGGGGCGATCGGCGGGCGCTGGCCGCTGCTGGTCCAGGGTGACGGGCAGCGCGACCAGCTGCTGCGGCGGTTCCGCGAGGCCGGCTCCGCGATCCTGCTCGGGACGGATTCGTTCTGGGAGGGGGTCGACGTCCCGGGCCGCGCGCTGCGCGTGCTGATCCTCGCCAAGCTGCCGTTCAAGGTACCGAGTGAGCCGCTCACGGCGGCCCGGCTGGAGCGCCTCGAGGCCCGGGGGCTGAACGGCTTCACGCACTACCTCGTGCCCAACGCGGCGCTCAAGCTGAAGCAGGGGTTCGGGCGGCTGATTCGCCGTACCACAGATGTGGGGGCGGTGGTGCTGCTGGACCGCCGGATCGTGACCAAACGATACGGCCAGCTGATCCTCGAGGGACTGCCGCCCGCGTCGCGGGTCGTCGGCTCCTGGCAGGACGTGCGGCGCGCGTGTGAAGAGTTCTTCGCGGGGCACGGGATCGAGGCGGCCCTGGGCGCGCAAGGATAGATTGTGTTCGTGGTCGTGTGGATGTTCGAAGCGAAGGCAGGCGCGGAGGAGGACTTCGTCCGGGCCTACGGGCCCGACGGCGACTGGGCGCAGTTGTTCCGGCGCAGCGGGGGCGAGAGCTTCCTTGATTCGCAGCTGGCGCGCGACATCGAAATCGCCCGACGGTTCGTGACGATCGACCGCTGGGCGTCCCGGGCGGCATTCGACGCCTTCAAGGCCTCCGCCAAGGCCGACTACGATGCCCTCGACGCCCGGTGCCGGCAGCTCACCCGGAGCGAGCGGCTGATCGGGCATTTCGAAACGTAACGTTTAGGCTTCAGCCTGGGAACGTTGTGGCGCGTATCAGTTCAGAGGAGGGCTTCTTCTGACCCGGCTCAGCAAGCGGCTGTCCGCCCTGCCCAGCTACCCCATGGCCGAGATCCCCGCCCGCAAGCGGCGGCTGATCCAGGAGGGGGCAGACGTGATCGACGTCGGAGCGGGAGACGCCGACTTGGCGCCGCCCCGCGCGGCGGTCGAGGCGCTGGCGCGCGCGGCCCGCGATCCCGCGATGAGCCGCTACGCCTTCCAGCTCGGCCTCCCGGCGTTCCGCGAAGCGGCCGCCGCGTATCTCCAACGTCGCTTCGGCGTGAAGTGCGATCCCTTCACCGAGCTACACCCGCTGCTCGGCTCCAAAGAGGGGATCGCTCACCTCGCCATGGCCTTGCTCGACGTCGGCGACGTGGCGGTGGTGCCCGAGCCGGGGTACGCCGTGTACGAAGGCGGCACAGTGCTCGCGGGCGGGGAGTCGTACCGCTACGCGCTCACGCCGCGCACCGCGTTCCTGCTCGAGCTCGAGGAGGTCCCGGCGGAGGTGATCGGGCGGACGCGGCTCGTCTATTTGAACTATCCCAACAACCCTACGGCGGCTGTGGCGACGCGCGAGTATCTCGAGCGCACGGTCGCTTTCTGTCGGCGGCACGGCATCGTGATCGCGTACGACAACCCGTACTGCGAGATCACGTACGACGGTTACGTCGCGCCCAGCATCTTCGAGATCCCCGGGGCATGGGACTGCGCGGTCGAGTTTCACTCGCTCTCGAAGACGTTCTGTATGACGGGGTGGCGGCTCGGTTGGGCGGCGGGGCGCGCGGAGCTCATCGCCGCCTTGGCGCGCGTCAAGAACTACGTCGACACGGGCGCGTTCCTCGCGGTGCAGGCGGCGGGCGCGGCCGTGCTGCCGCAGGCCGAACAGCTGGCCCGCGAGTACGTCGCGCGGTTCCGCGAGCGGCGGGACGCCATGCTGCCGGTGCTGCGCGCCCAGGGGTTCGAGCCCGAGACGCCGCGGGCCACGCTGTACTTGTGGGTGCCGCTCCCCGAAGGCCTCTCCTCGGCCACGTTCCAGCGCCGCGCACTCGAAGAGGAAGGCGTCGTGACCGTGCCGGGGAGCGGGTTCGGCGCGGGCGGCGAAGGGTTTTTCCGGATCGCGCTCACCGTGGCGACGCCGCGGCTCGTCGAAGCGGCGGAGCGTCTCGGAAAGGTGTTGGCCGCTGTTTGAGCCCCGGCAGGTCCCGCGCGCCAAGGCCCGCCTGACGTGGGTCGTGAGCCTCGTGCTGCACGGGGCGCTGGTCGCGCTCGCGGTCACCGGCGCGTGGCGCATCGACCGCTACCAGTCGCTCATCACCATCATCCCGCCCGAGCCACCGCGCCGCACGGAGCTGCCGCCGTTCGGCGGCACCAAGCGCGGCAAGGGGCCGAGCGGCGGCCTGGGGCGCCCACCGGCGCCGGCGCCGGTCATCGACACGACCACTCCGCCGCCCGCACCGACGGTGGGCAAGCCGGACAGCGCGCTCGCCGCCAGCTCCGCCGCCATCGGCCCGCATCTCGTCAGCCCGCCGCAAGTGGGCGACGGGCGGCTGTGGGTGCTGCCGCGTCCCGCGCTCCCGGGCGAAGTGGCCGACGCCCTGTACGGGGAGGAAGAGCACAAGGACTCGGTGGCGGTGCACCGGCTGCGCGCCATGGTCGACTCGCTGAACGTGATCATCGACCAGGAGCAGCGCGCGCGCCAGAAGCCGACGTGGACCACCGAAGTGGCGGGGAAGACGATCGGCATCGATTCGCAGTACATCCACGTCGCCGGAATCAAGATCCCCACGGCGGTGCTCGCGCTGCTGCCGATCACGCTGCCGCAAGGCAACTATGATGAACAACGGCGCGCGCGACAGCTCGAGGACATGCGCCAGGACCTGATGCAGGCCGCCCGCCGCACCGAGACGGTGCAGCTGTTCCGGCAGTACGTACGCGAGCTGCGGGCGCGCAAACAGGCGGAGCGGGACGCGCAGAAGCGGGCGAGGGGGGATACGACGACGACGAAGGCGGACACCGTCAAGGCGGTGCCCTAGCCCGGCCTCTCGCCGTCCCCGCTGCTTCGGAGTTCGGTCTCATGGCCAACCCGCTACTCGCAGGACTTCTCGTTGCCGCTACTCTCCTGCCACCCCACGGCCAGCAGGACACCGTTCCAACAGAACTGCGAGCCGCCGCCGCGGAACTCGAGTTGGGGCGGGTCGATGAGGCCATCAAACTCGCGGAGCGGTACACGCTGCGGCATGGGCGTGACCCCCGCGGGTTCATGATCTTGGGTGACGCGCACGCCGCTCACATGCCCACCGGTCGCTTCCGAGCACTAGAGTCATATCGGCAAGCGAAACAGCTTCTGCCCCACGATCCAGAGCCACCTTATCGCATCGCTCTCATGGGTCTGTGGCTCGGCGGCGATGACGGCGAGCGGATCGCCCGCGAAGGCTTGGAGCGGGTGATCGAGCTCGACCCGCTTTACAGAGATGCCTGGGACCAGTGGCTTACGTTGTACCGGAACGCGGGCGGTCGGCGGAAGATGATCGAGCGACTGCAAGCGAACACCACCGACCCCGTGGTGCAGTTGCGCATCGCGCAGTTGCTGATCGAGGAGGAGCGGTACGCGGATGCTGACCACCTTCTCGATATCGGACTCACGCAAGACTCTACCGGCCCCGGCTGGAACGCGCTGCGGGCGGAGAGCGCGCTCGAGGCAGGCGACACACTGGCTGGGATCGTGTTCTACGACCGGGCGCTGCGGTATGCTGTGCGGGATTCCGCAAATGTGCTGTGGCGCCAGGTCGTTGGCATCGCTACGCCGAGCGAGCTCCGTGCGTGGTGGGCCGGCGTTCCACCCGAGGCGAAGGGCACCTGGCTCGAGAGCTTCTGGGCACGGCGAAACCCCAACCTGTTCGCGAGCACCAACCACCGGATCGTGGAGCACTTTTCGAGGCTGCGGTATGCCCGCAAGCACTACCCGCTGCTCCATCCCCTCGTCTCATACCACCGCAGTAGTGTGGCCCGCACTCTCAACCTCGAGCCGGCGCAAGGGGAGCGCGAGTTCCACTTGCGGTGCGAAGTGTTCAAGGCGCTCCCGCCCTACTACTCGGGTGGACGCGTCCCGTTGCCTGGCGTGAGCAGTGTGCGAGACCGTGCTCGCGTCGCCACGGATCCTGCGGCCCATCTCACCACTGAGGAGAAGGAGAGCATGCCGAGGAACACTCGGCGCGGGCTTGAGGCGATGGGGGTGGTGCTCTCACCCACGCTGTTTGTTCCCTTGGGGATGGATCTGCGGGGCGCGGACACTATGGCGGCGCGTGTGGGCTACAACCTCGCTACAGGGTTGGACGACCGCGGAATCATGTACCTGCGCTTCGGGCCACCGGACGCGTCGAGGTTGGGTGGCGACAACACGGTCGACCCGCAGTGCAACACTGACGAGCTGGAGCGGTGGCGGTACGCCGAGTGGGGAGAGGTGCGCTTCGTCAGGCCGAGCGCGTTCTCCAAGGGACTGCGCACCACGCCGGAGATGGTCTTCCGGCCGATGAACCAGGACCAGTTCGCGTCCATGCAGCTCGGGTTGACGCGCGACGCCTCTTCCGAAATCGCCGCCCTCGAGTTCGGCCTCTGGACGGCGCAGTTCCGGAACCGGCAGGGGGCGGCGACGACGGATCTCGTAATCGTCTCGACGAGTGGGGCCCTCGCGGCGGCGCTAGTCGGTGATGTCGGGGGCGAGCAGGCATCTGGTGAGAGCAACGCCGGGAGCGTCACCTTGGCGGCGGCTCCCGGACGATACGTGCTGCTTGCCCACGCCCGCGAGGGCGACACCTTGGGTCGTCAGGAGCTCGGGCTCACGCTGCGGTCCTTCCACGCCGGCCCCGCCATCAGCGACCTCCTGCTGGCGAAGGCTTGGCGCGGCGACACGCTCATCAGTCGGTCTGCGATGCTCGAACACCTGCAGCGGGGCCTGACCTTTGCGGCGGAAGACACGGTCCGAGTCTATGCTGAGGTGTACGGGCTGCGCGTCAGCGCCGAGCGAGTGAGTTACCACGTGACCTATCGGATTCTGCGGAGCGACGACCTCCAGCGAGACATCGCCAGGGAAGATTGGCCGGGAGCGATCGGCCTCGAATTCGATCGCGCCTCAGGCGGGGCGGAGGGACGATCGGTGACGGAGATGCTGGACCTCTCGCCGCAGCAGATTCCGCGCGGCAGCTATCTGTTGCGGGTTCAGGTATGGGATAACGCGGCCGCGGCGCAGATTGGACGAGCGACGGTTGCCTTCCGGGTTCGATAGATGGTGTCCCCAGCACAGGCTTTAGCCTGTGGACTCGGTGACCGCCGCCTGCAGCCTCTTCAGCGCAGCCTCTTTCCCTACCACATACAACAGCTCGTTCACCGGCTCCGACACCGTCCCACCCGTGAGCGCGATGCGGATCGGCTGGAAGATCTTCCCGGCAGCGACAGCCTTTTCGTCTGCCAGGGCACGTAGCGTCTTCTCGAGCGCTTCCGGCGTCCAATCAGTCTTGCGGAGGACGGCGACACTCGCCTCGAGCGACGCCTTGTAACCCGCCGGATCCTTGGCGATCTCCTTTTTCGCTTTGTCGTCGAACGCGACGAATTTCGCGTCGAGCCGCACGGCCACCTGCTTCGCCACGTCGAGCGTGGTGCGCGAGCGGGTCTTCACGCCGGCGATCGCTTTCAGGACGGCGTCCTTGTTGCCGTTCAGGCCGAGCTGCGCGAGCTGGGGCGACACCAGGGGATACAACTCCTCGGCCGTCGCCATCGAGAGGTACTGCCCGTTCATCCACTCGAGCTTCGTCATGTCGAAGATGGCGGGTTTTTTCTGGATGCCCTCGAAGGCGAACAGCTGCACCATCTCATCCAGCTTCATGATCTCCCGGTCGCCGCCGGGGCTCCAGCCGAGCAGCGCCAGGAAGTTGCGCATCGCGGCGGGGAGGATCCCCATGTGCTGGTAGTCGCCCACCGCGGTAGCGCCGTGGCGCTTGGAGAGTTTCTTGCCGTCCGGGCCGTGGATCATCGGCACGTGACCGAACACGGGGAGGGCGGCGCCGAGCGCGCGGTACAACGCGATCTGCTTGGGAGTGTTCGAGATGTGGTCGTCGCCGCGCAGCACGTGGGTAATCGCCATGTCGACGTCGTCCACCACCACGGCAAAGTTGTAGATCGGCGTGCGGTCCGAGCGCAGGATGACGAAGTCCTTGATGTCCTCCCCCTGAAACGAAATCGGGCCGTGCACGGCGTCGTCCCAGGCGATCTCGCCCGGCGGCAGGCGGAAGCGGATGGCACCGTCCTCCAGATACGCCTGCCCGGCGGCGAGGAGCTTATCTGCCACCTCCTGGTGCCGCTGCACCCGCGCGCCCTGGAACACGGGCTCCTCATCCCAGTCGAGGCCGAGCCAACTGAGGCCGTCGAGGATCACGCGGGTGTGCTCGTCGGTCGAGCGCTGCTTGTCGGTGTCCTCGATGCGCAGCAGGAACTTGCCGCCCACGTGGCGTGCGTACAGCCAATTGAACAGTGCGGTGCGGGCGCCACCCACGTGCAGGTAGCCCGTGGGCGAAGGGGCGAAGCGGACGCGCGTGGACATGGTGACGAGGTACGGAGAGGGGGGGATTCGAACCCCCGATAAGGCTTTTAGGCCCTATAACGGTTTAGCAAACCGCCGCCTTCAGCCACTCGGCCACCTCTCCAACGAAACGAGAACCTCGCGAGTCGCAACGGGTTGTGCAACCCCCTGCCGGAGTCGCTGCCTCCCGTGGCGGCCTGACTGGTGGCAAAATTGGTGGCACACGCGTACCGATCAGCCTTGCTTGAACCCCTGCCGCGCGAGCTCCGCCTGCGCACCGGCCTCTCGATCGGCGGCGCCGGACAGACTCGCAGCCACCCGCGCGGCGTCCGCCGCGAAATAATTCTCCGGCGCGTGCTTCATGTAGCGCAATGCCATCACGGGCGTCGAGTGCCCAAGCAGCCGCTGGATGCGGACGATGGGAATGCCTGCCTGTGCGCAATGCACGCCGAATGTATGCCGGAGGTCGTGGATCCGGATGTCGTCCAGGCCAGCTTGGCGGCAGGCGCGCTGGAAGACGCGTTGCGCCAGCTGATAAGAGCCGAACGGGTGAGGAAACACGGGGTCCGCGGGTCCGCCTGGGTAGCGCGTCCGATGTTCGGCTAACAGGCGCGCCAGCGGCACCGCGATGGGTACCACGCGCGCGCTCGCCGATGTCTTGAGCCGGCGGCTTCGGTCGTGCACCGTGATCACCTGATCCGACAAGCGAACGTCGCTCCAGCACAGCCCCTGCGCTTCGCCGACACGCAGCCCCGTGTAAACGAGGGTCGCGAATAGTGGCCACCATGCGCGAGGAATGGCGGCTTCCAGCTGTTTCAGCTCCGCGGCGTCGAGCCAACGCTCCCGGCCGGCGGATTCGCGTTCGCGAGGTACGGCAGGGCGGCGCACATCGATCTCCTGTTCCTGCTCGCACCAGGTGAGGAATGCGCCCACGGCGCAGAGGTCTCGATTGACAGTCGCGCCGCCCGCGCCTTCGCGACGACGCTGTGACCGGAAATCGGCGAGGAAGCCCTTCGTCATGTCGGCAAGCGTCGCCTCGCGACCCCGAGGAAGCAGCGCGACCACCCGTGTCCAACTCACTTTGTACCGCTGAGTTGTCTTGGGAGCGTAAGCCCGTCTGGTTTTTGAGCTCAGGGTCGCAGGATCGTCGAGCCACGCAAACCATTGGTCGAGTAGCGGCCCGAGAGTCGGACTGGCAACTGCTGCGAGACGGTGCTGCAGCGCCGCTGGGTTCCGCACGTAGTCTTCGTGGACGTCGGCGAGGCGAAGCTTTCCCTCGGCGAGAAGGCGTAGCACATCCAACCGCCCTGCATCCTTTAGGCCGTGCAGGGTCCGCTGCATCGCCTCAGCGAGCTTCTTGCTGGAAGAGCCCGTTGAGAGCTTCAAGCGTGGCAGGCCTTGCCACCGGATCTCGATCACGTACCGGCTGCTTTCTGGCCGCTTGTAAACGCTCAAGTACCCCTCCTCCGCTCATCAATTAACGCCTGGATGTCCGCGTGACGCCAGCGCAAGGTATGGGGAGTGATCTGTATCGCCAGATGGCCAACGACCTCGTAGACTCGCTTTCTCGGCAGTTGGAGGACATGCCCGACGTCCGCCGCCGTCATCAACGGCTCGATCTCAGCGGCGTCGGCTGAGGCCGACGGGACGGGCAGCGTGTCGCGCGCGCTGTCGGGGCGGAAGCGACTCAGGTTGCCTGCGGCGCGACGCTCGATCATGTGGCCCTCGCGGGAGTGCTGGGGCGGGGGAGCAGGATGGCACTCATCGTGGCCTCCTACAGACACCTACCTTCAATCGCGGCTAAGCGTTCTCGCCGCGGAGGCGAACACAGGGCCTCCTACTTATAAGTAGTCCCGAATTGGGGGAAGCGTGTCCTCGGTGAGAGTGTTGGGATCAACGGCGCGTCAACCTTGCGAGGTTCGAGAGTTCGGGTCGAGGGGCCTCATCCCCTTGAGCGCCCGCGCGGGCGCGAATGGGGGTCTGGCGAGATATCGTTGTGCACGTGCACCGGCACGTGCACCGATATCTTGCCACTTGCTTGCACAAGCGAAATCAGCAAGTGCTCTGGTGCAGGAGCCAGCCATCAGCGCAGGGAGCGGGCCGCGCCGTCAGGCCACGCGCGCTCCCCGCTCAGTCGTGAAGCGCACTCGCACGCCCGCCCGGGCGAGCATGTCGACCAGGGCGTCGATGCTGAAGCGATGGAAGCGCCCCCGCACGAGATCGTTCACGCGAGGTTGGCTCACGCCCAAGAGCTTCGCCGCCCGGCCTTGGGTGAGCCGGCGGCGCGCAATGAGTCGCTCGAGCGCCAGCATGAGCTCGGCCCGGACGCGGAGGTGCTCGGCCTCCACGGGGGAAAACCCCAGGTCGCGGAAGATGTTGGGCGAGCCCTTCGTGATCTTGATCGCCATCGTTCCCTCCTATTCCCGGGCGCGTCGCCGGAGTAGCTCCTTGAGCCGGGCCTGCGCTAGGTCCACATCCAGTTTGGGCGTGCTCTGGCGCTTCTTCGCGAAAGCGTGCAGCACGTAGACCGCTTCGGGCCGCGTCGCCAGGTACAGCACCCGATACTCGCCGTCCGCGTGGATCCGGATCTCCCGCACGCCGGCGCCGACCCTCGTCATCGGCTTCCAATCGCTGGGCTGGTGGCCGGCCTGCACTCGATACAGCTGGTACCCAGCCTCCCGGCGGGCATTGGGAGGAAAGGCGCGCATGACGGCACGGGCGTTCCCCAGCCAGCGGACGCGCTTGAGCGCCATAGGGAAATATATCCGTTTGGATATGATGCGCTAGGTGAGGAGCGGGTGGCGAGATCGGCGAGGGTGGGCGCGGGCCGCGGGCGCCACCCGGGGGCCCGCTACGGTCAGGGCGGCGCTCGCCCACGGAACGCACGGAGGGAGGATTGACCGTCCAAGCGGTCCGGCCCAGGTTCAGTGCGACATTACCCCCCCTACTTCCTTCAGGGCTAGGCGCGAGGCCGTCCCGAGAGGCTGGCCTCTGGTTTTCTCGCCGGCGCCAGTACGAACACCCGGCCAGTGTGCAGCGGGCTCGCAGGCGCGCGCTAATCACGGCAGCGTGGGAGTGTCGCGCGGCGACTGCAGCCAACACGACCGCACGACCAGCATTGCTTGGCCTCAGGGGAATGCGACCAGCGTGGGAACGAGGCGGTGGGTGGTCCTGCCGTCGCCTAGCTGGCCGTACACGTTCTCGCCCCAGCAGTAGGCCGCGCCTGCCGAAGTCACGCCGCAGCTGTGGCGCCGCCCGGCGACGACGGCCGCGAGTTCATAGACCCTATCTCCTTCCGGCTCTGACCTATCGTGGCCGCCACGTGGGGACGCCGTCCACGGCGGCTGGGTTGTTGGTCAGGTTGCGAAGCCTCGAGCCGTCGCTGTTCATCATGTGCAGGTCGTAACAGGCTCGGTTCGATGAGCGATCGCGAGACGATCCGGCGGGTGTTCATGCCTACCGCGGCCTCCAGACGGGGTCCCGGTTGCTTCGCGTGCTCGTGCTCGTGAGCTGGGTGACGCCCGACCCGTCCGCGTTCATCACGTAGATTTGCCACTGGCCGTAGATTCCGCCGCTGAAGCTAGAAAACGCAATCTTCGTTCCCTCGGGCGACCAAGCGGCCCCGTCGTCCTGCGTGGTGGTGGTGAGCCGAGTGATGCTCGACCCATCGACCTGCATCACGTAGATCGAAAAGCTTGCCCCGTCGGGGGACCTCGTGAACGCGATCTTCGAGCCGTCGGGCGACCACGCGGGCTGGTCGTCCGTCGCCGGGTTGTTCGTGAGGTTCACCTGGCCCGAGCCGTCGGCGTTCATCACGTAGATGTCCAAGTTCCTGAGGAAGGCGATCTTCGAGCCGTCGGGCGACCATGCTGGCCGCAGGTCCCCGGCTGGGTTGTTAGTGAGATTGCGAAGGCCCGAGCCGTCGGCGTTCAACACGTAGACTTCCACGTTGCCGTCACGGGAGCTGTTAAATGCGATCTTCGAGCCGTCGGGCGACCACGCCGGGTCGGCGTCGCTGGCCGGGTTGTTGGTGAGGTTTACCTGACCTGAGCCGTCCGCGTTCATGACATAGATCTCATAGTTCCCATCGCGGTTGGTCTCGAAGAGGATCTTCGAGCCGTCTGGTGACCATCCCGCCGGGTAGTCCAACGCCGGGTTGTTGGTGAGGTTCATCTGGCCCGAGCCGTCGGCGTTCATCACGTAGACCTCCGGGTTCCCGTCGCGGTTGGTATGGAAGAGGATCTTCGTGCCGTCAGGCGACCAGACGGGGCCGTCGTCTTCCGCCGGGTTGTTGGTGAGGTTCACCTGGCCTGAGCCGTCCGCGTTCATGACGTAGATGTCTCCGACTCCTCCGTTATCCGAGGGGCTGTAGAAAGCGATCTGGCCGGCCGCGGCGACCGCGGTAATCGTCACCCTGGCCATGACTGACTTGCTGTTGTCGCTGACTGAGGTGGCTGTGACGCCGAGCGCGCCGGGCGGAACCGTTGTCGGCGCTGCGTAGGTCGCCGTCGTGTTCGTGACATTGCTCAAGCTCCCGCAGACTGCCGGGCCGCCGCTGCATCCCGTGATGCTCCAGGCGACGCCGCGATTGGTCGGGTCGTTGGTCACCGTGGCCGTGAAGTCCTGGCTGCCACTGGTGAGGAGGCTCGCGGTCGTCGGAACGACGGAAACGGAGACCGCCGGGCGGCCGCCGTCGGGCGCCGTCGTATCTGAGCCGCAGGCCGCGAGCAGCAAGACGCCCATGAAGGGCAGGAAGCGCTGTGGCATTTGCTGGGTGTTCATGATCGCTCCTATCCGCGGCTCGAAGACGGTCTTGCTCAGCCTGCCTACTGCACGATCCCCAATGCCCGCGCGATGTTGATCCGTCCCTTGCCGTAGTACGGATCAGTTCCGGGCTCACCGAGGTCGTCCGCTGACTGGAGAATCCGGGCCCTGATCAGCGCGGGATTACCGTGACCCAGCTGCGCCACGAGCAGCGCCGCGAGCCCGGCGACGTGCGGCGCCGCGAAGCTCGTGCCGAGGCTCTGCGCGACGGGCTGGTGGGCGCGGCATTCCGGGCGCGGCGTAGTCGCCGAGGGGGTCGTCGTGCACGGCAGCCAGACTTTCGTAAAGAGCGGCAGGGTGCCGCCGGGCGCGGCGACGCTGATGGCCGAGCGGCCGAAGGCGCTGTACGGTGCCGGTGCGTCCACGTTCTCCCACGGTCCCTCAGCTCCCGCGGAGCTGGTCGGCCCCGTCGCGGCCGCGCAGATCGCGTTGGCCGCCTCACACGGCAGCCGCACGAGATCGCCGTTATGATCGAGGTCGGCGGCGTCATTGAACGGGACGGTCACGAGCAGCGCGCCCTTGCGGAAGGCGTAGTTCACCGCCCGCTCGAACGCCGCGATCGTACCAGGGCTGTTCTTTTTATTGAACTGACGGCCGTCGCTGATGTTGATGACGTCGGCGCCCTGGTCCGCGGCGTACACGATCCCGCTGAGGAACCGGCTGGCGGAGCTCGCCCGAGTCGAGTCGTTGATTTTCACGGCGAGGAGGGTGACGTAGCGGTTGATCCCGGCCACGACGTTCGCGTTGCTCGCGACGATGGACGTCACGAAGGTGCCGTGACCGTGGAGGTCGCTGAACGGGAGCCGGCCGGGATAGTGCCGCGTGACGTCCTCGGGGACGAACGACGTGGAGTGCTCGAGGTCCACGAGCCCCGCCAGGTCCGGATGCAGATAGTCGATGCCGCTGTCGAGGATCGCGACCTTGACATCGCGCGAGCCGAGGAAGCCTGCGGCCCACGCCTGGTTCGCGAACACCGCCCGAATGTTCCACTGCCGCGCGTAGAACCGGGCCGTCGTG
>QHTK01000100.1 GCA_003220795.1 Gemmatimonadota bacterium
GAGACCCTCGTAATGGTGACCCGGGCGCTTGCACCACGCGGCGCCGTGTAGGACATGACGAGGGGGTTGCCCACCGGCCGCTGGTTGTTGGCGAGGTTCCAGTCCTGTGGCACGCGGTTCAAGCCCAGCTCGGCAGCCGCGGCGGCGCGCGTCTGGCGCACCGTATTGCCGCCGATGCGATAGTCCTGCGTCGACACGAACACGACGCCGCCGACCAGCACACCGATGATCACGATGGCGCCGAGCGCCATCAGCAGCGCCATGCCCTTCTCCGACTTTATCGTCGCATGCATACGTGCCTCTTTCTTAAGAAAATGCCGCTCGCCGCTCACTTGTTGCGCAGCCCGACCTCGATACGTAGCGAATCGCCGAACGCGGTGGCGCCGTCCCCGCTCAGATTGACCAGCCCCGTCCCCTGCCCCCGCACCACGAGACTGATGCGCGCTACCAGATTGCGGTTAATCGTGACCGTGCCGGTGGCGTCGTAATAGGCGAACTGGACGCCGCTCGTCCCATTGGCCGCGTACGGTTGGAACGGTCCGGCGACCGGTTGGATCGCACTGCACCCCGGCTTGCACTCGTAAAACCCGAGATACCACTTGCCGTCTGCCGCCTTATAGACGCTGTAGTGGACCTTGCGGAAGAAGCGCATCGCCGAGCCCACCAGGATCTTGGGGCTCGCCCCAGCCGTGAAGGTGAACTGGTAGCTCGGGTTGCCGGCCGTGAGATCTCCCGCCTGCGTCAGCCCGGTCGCGACCGGACAACCACTGGTGCTCGTTGCACTGGTTATTGTTGCGATCGCGCTGATCTGGTGCTTCGACCAAGCGTCGTCCGAGGACGAGACCATGGTTGAGTCATTGTAGACGAGGATCGAATCCCCGACCGCCGGGTTTCTGGTCCAGTTGGTCATCGCCGCGCCGCTGGCAAGCACCCGCGGGACGGTCGAGAGCAGGCCGGCTCCGTTGTTGGTGCACACGATCGTGGTGCCGAACACGCCGCGGAAGTCCAACGACGAGTCGGACATGGCATAGATGTCGTTGCCGACGCTCGAGATGCCCCGGAGGTCCGAGGGGAGCATCGCGGCCGCCTGACGGATCTGCTGGCGCGTCTGGATCAGGTCGGTAGTGCTGTTGTAGAACCGCTGCTGCCGCAGCAGCAGCTTGACGATGGCACCGGCCACGAAGCTTACGAGCACCATGGTGATGATGAGCTCGACCAGGGTGAACCCGGCCCGGCGGGTCGAGCAGGTCGGCGCGTGGACGGTCAGCATGGCAGGAAGCTCCGGAACGTTTCGGTCCGTTGGCGACGGTTGCTCAAGAAGGTGACGTTGACAGTCACGTCATCGGCCCGGGCCAGGTGATCGAGCGTCCATGCCTCGGAAATGCCGCGGCTCACGGCCGCGGCCGAGCCGGCGGCACGCGTGGCGCAGGGCGTCGCGCGCACCCGCTCAAAGCGGGACTCCGCTACGCTCGCCGCGATGGTGCGTGACTGCGTGCTGGTGAGCGTCGACATGATCACCGACGCCGTCCCCGCCATAGCCAAAAGGCCGACGCTGAAGATCATGACCGCGACCAGCAGCTCGACGATGGTGTAGCCGCGCCGGTTCATGGGCAACTCCGTGTAGTGATGCGACCGAGGCCGGTTATGCACAGGGTGTCCGTGGCGGCGCCGATCTGCACGGTGAACTTCGGGGCCGGCGCCACGTAGACCGCGAACCCGCGGGGGTCGAACTGGACCGTATCCTTGCCGCTCGGCGCGCCCAGCGTGGCGCCGTAGCGTGCCGACATGTCGATCTGGGTACCCAGCCGAACCGGTGTGCCCGAGGAGTCGACCATGATCTTCAGGACGTTGCCGCTGCGCACCAGCCACGCGGTGCGGCTCTGCTGGATCGCGATCGCGCGGGCCCGGAAGAGGTAGGAGGTCACCTCGCGGCTCGCCGAGCGCCGCGAGCTCGCCACCCAGGTCCCGCGCACCGACTTGACCGTGATCGAGAGCATGATCCCCATGATCACGAACACGAGCAGCATTTCGATGAACGTGAACCCGGCGATTCGAGGCCGGCGCGAGATCGACAAATTGAGCACGAACGCCTCCTGAAACAGCGGTTGAGACCGGTGCTGACGGCCGGGAGCATGGGCAAGGGGCATACCGCTGCCAGCCCACCTCAAAACCGGGCCCGTTCACTTTTTTCACAGCGTCAATATCCACTACATCGGGCAAGGTGCAACAAGTCTTCATGGTATAGCATATAGATGCTATATCATGTCTAGTTGTAACATCGCCAGGTGTCGAAGTTTTGTACACCAGCTCGGCGTGGGACCTCCGTCACACGCCACCCGTGACGGGCTGCCGGGATGGCCAGCAACAAGAACGCCCCGGGATTGCTCCCGAGGCGCTCTGTGCATCTGTGCGTCTATGCGTCTAGTTGTTAATACATCCCGCCCATGCCACCGCCGCCGCCCGGCATCGGCGGGGCCTTCTCCTTCTCCTTCTTCTCCACCACGACGCACTCGGTCGTGAGGAGCAGGCTGGCGATGGACGCGGCGTTCTGCAGCGCCGTGCGCGTGACCTTGGTCGGGTCGATGACCCCCGCTGCCACGAGATCCTCGAACGCGTCGGTCTGGGCGTTGTAGCCGAAGTTCTTGTCCTTCGACTCCTTCACCTTGCCGACCACGATCGACGCCTCGGCGCCCGCGTTCTGCGCGATCATCCGCATCGGCTCCTCGAGCGCGCGGCGCACGATCTCGACGCCGATCTTCTCGTCGTCGTCCGAGCCCTTCACCCGGTCCAGCCCCTTCTGGGCGAACAGCAGCGCCACGCCGCCGCCCGGCACGATGCCCTCCTCGACCGCCGCGCGGGTGGCGTGCAACGCGTCCTCCACCCGGGCCTTCTTCTCCTTCATTTCGGTCTCGGTGGCCGCGCCCACGTTGATGACCGCGACGCCGCCGGCCAGCTTCGCGAGCCGTTCCTGCAGCTTCTCTTTGTCGTAATCCGAGGTCGACTTCTCGATCGCGGCCTTGATCTCCTTGATGCGGCCCTGGATCGCGTCGCGCTTGCCCTTGCCGCCCACGATGGTCGAGTTGTCCTTGTCGATCACGATCCGCTTGGCCTGGCCGAGGTCATTGAGCACTGCGTTCTCGAGCTTCAGGCCCATCTCCTCGGAGATCACTTGCGGCGCGCCGGTGAGCACCGCAATGTCGATCAGCATCTCCTTGCGGCGGTCACCGAAGCCGGGCGCCTTGACGGCGCAGACCTTCAGCGTGCCGCGGAGCTTGTTGACCACGAGCGTCGCCAGTGCCTCGCCCTCGACGTCCTCGGCGATAATGAGCAATGGCCGGCCGGCCTGCGCCACCTTCTCGAGGATCGGCAGCAGGTCCTTCATCGTGGAGACCTTCTTGTCGTGGATCAGAACGAACGCGTCCTCCAGCACCGCCTCCATCTTCTCCGGATCGGTGATGAAGTAGGGCGACAGGTAGCCGCGGTCGAACTGCATGCCGTCCACCGTCTCGAGCGTCGTCTCGAGGCCCTTCGCCTCCTCCACCGTGATGACGCCGTCCTTGCCCACCTTCTCCATCGCCTCGGCGATCAGGTTACCGATCTCCTTGTCGTTGTTGGCGGAGATGGCGCCGACCTGGGCGATCTCTTTCCGTCCCGCCGTGGGAACCGAAATCTTCTTCAGGTCCTCCACTACCGACTCCACGGCGCGCTCGATGCCGCGCTTGAGCGACATCGGATTCGAGCCGGCCGTGACCGACTTCAAGCCCTCGCGGAAAATCGCCTGGGCGAGCACCGTCGCGGTGGTCGTCCCGTCGCCCGCCAGGTCCGACGTCTTGGTCGCGACTTCCTTCACCATCTGGGCGCCCATGTTTTCGATCGGATCCTCGAGCTCGATCTCTTTGGCGACGGTGACGCCGTCCTTGGTCACCGTTGGGTTGCCGAACTTCTTGTCGATGACGACGTTCCTACCCTTGGGGCCGAGCGTGACCTTCACCGCTTCGGCCAGCTGGTCCACGCCCCGCTTCAAGCGGGCGCGGGCCTCTGTGTTGAACTCCAGTTGCTTCGCAGGCATTGCGTGTTCCTCCTAGGACTCAGCCGAGCTTGGCAATGACGTCGGATTCCTTGATCAGGATGATCTCTTCACCTTCCAGCTCCACCTGGGTGCCGCTGTATTTCCCGTACACCACGCGGTCCCCCACCTTGAGCTCGAGCGGGACGAGCTCCCCCTTCTCGCGCCGGCCGGGACCCACGGCGAGGACTTCGCCCTGGATCGGCTTCTCTTTCGCTGTGTCGGGGATGTACAACCCACCCTTCATCTGCTCGGTCTCCTCGATCGGCCGGATCGCCACCCGGTCGGCGAGGGGGTAAACCTTCAGCTTGGACTTGCTCGCGGTCGCAGTAGCCATATACCAGACCTCCAGCTGTGCTTTGTAAGTGCTTGTGACATATTACGATTAGCACTCTGGCGAAGTGAGTGCTAAGCGAACCGCGGGGAATCTCTCCCCTTTGGGGCTGCGTGTCAAGGGGGTCGCCGAGTGAGGGAGTCCACAATCGCCCGCGCGCGCGCCTCGACCGTGCTTCCCAAGGAGTCCCGGGGCGCCGACACCGCGGCGACGATCGCGCCGGTGCGGGTGTCGGCGAGGCGGATATACAGCCAGGTCGCTGCGCCCGGCTCGGTCTCCCGCTGCGTGAACCAGAGGAGATACGCGGCGGGCGCACCGCCGCCTTTCACCGCGCTGCGCACCGAATACCCGCGGCGCTTCAGTCCTCGCCCGATCTCACGGCTGAGGGAATCCTTGCGCGTGACGAGGATATCGTAAGCCCGCACCGACCCCGGGGCGCGGTAACCGATGGCGGGGGCGCAGGAGGCCAGAACGGCGAGGCACGACGGCACGACGGCACGTTGCCCGAAGTGCCACACGCCGAGCACCGAACTGGCAACATGCCGTCGTGCCGTCGTGTACCGCCTCACGGAATTACTCGCCTCGCCCCCACCCAGCGATCCAGCCAGTACGCCCCCTCCGGG
>QHTK01000016.1 GCA_003220795.1 Gemmatimonadota bacterium
TGTACGCCACCTACCACATGTCCGAGCCGGAGATCTTCTACCACCAGGAGGACCAGTGGCAGAAGCCGGTGCTGTCGCGGCCGGGCGAGCGGCCGGATCCCTTCCTGCGCCACATCGTGATGCGACTGCCGGAGGAGCGGCAGGCGGAGTTCATCCTGATGGTGCCGTTCACGCCGCGCGGCAAGGACAACTTGGCCTCCT
The DNA here is from genome assembly GCA_003220795.1 of Gemmatimonadota bacterium. Taxonomy (GTDB): domain Bacteria; phylum Gemmatimonadota; class Gemmatimonadetes; order Gemmatimonadales; family GWC2-71-9; genus 20CM-4-69-16. The sequence continues at coordinate 202 of QHTK01000016.1, forward strand.
GGATGGTCGCGCGAAACGACGGGGAGCACTACGGCCGGCTGGTGCTGTATCGCTTCCCCAAGCAAAGCCTGGTCTACGGCCCGACCCAGATCGTCAACCGGATCAACCAGGATACCGACATCTCTCGCCAGGTCTCGCTGTGGGACCAGCGCGGCTCCGAGGTGATTCGCGGCCACCTGCTCGTCATCCCGATCGAGGAGTCGCTCATCTACGTGCAGCCGCTCTACCTGCGGGCCGAGGGCGGGCGCATCCCCGAGATGAAGCGTGTCGTCGTGGCCCACCAGAACCGGGTGGTCATGGAGGAGACGCTCGAGGCCGGGTTAGCACGGCTGTTCGGCGGCGCGGTCGAGCCCGCCGCGGCTGCCGCCGCGCCCACTGGCGCCGCCCGTCCCGGCACCGAGCACGCCGCAGATCTGGCCCGCCAGGCGGCCGAGTTGTACCAGCGCGCCGTCGCGGCGCAGCGCGGCGGCGACTGGGCTCGCTACGGCGAAGAGCTGTCCCGGCTGGGGGACGTGTTGCGCCAGCTGCAGGCCGTCCTCGGAGGCCGCGCGCCCTAGTTGTCAATCGGCGGCCGGTGTGGGGAGCATGAAGACGCTGAGGCTGCAACAACTACGACTGTCCACGTCTTGGATACTGCTGCCTCGCACCACGCGGTACTCGCGCGCCCCAACCCCGGTGACCCGGGCGTACTCGCGGACGCCCCATTGTCCCGTCCCCGCACATCGCGGATAATGTGCCCCCAGGTGGGACAGCTCGTCCTCGGTAAGATTCGCGCCTTGCAGCTCTACATGCGCACGTAGTCGACTCGGAAAGTCGCTGGCCTCGATACTCATGTCACGTTCCCTTCTAACTGCACAAACTGCACACTTCATACTAGCGCCCGACAGCGCCCGGTAGCAAGCCGGCACGCGGGCTGAGCCGACTCCGGTTTGGGTACAACCCTATTCGGGGGGCGGACCCAGGGCAATCGGAGCGCAGTGTCGCTTCCACGACAGAGGACGCGAGCATGATGGGCGCGCTGGACAGAGATCGTCTTGACCGCCGCAGCACAACTGCACATTATGCACACTGCCCCATCGACGTAGACGGAGCACGTCACGCCCGGGTGCGGCAACTCACGAGGCGGAAGCGGCTAAGACGGCTCGCTTCCGAACGGCCCGTGGAACGGTGGTTGCTTCTCGCCTCGCAACGGATCGAGGTCGAGGCGCTGATCCGAGACAGCACGCTGAACCCGACGGCCTTTCGCTGGTCCGTCCGGCACAGCGAGACGACGAGCGGGGCGCAGATCACCCGGCTGGAATACGGCAGCGCCCGGTCTCCCGCATTTTTCCAGTTCGACCGCTACCGCCACCAGCACTACGCAGTGTACTCCTGGGACGGCCCGGAGCAGCGCGAGGAACACTTCACCGGCCCCTGGTCCCAGCATGCCCTGCACGTCGCGCGGTGGTTGGCGCACCTCGGGGAGCATGAGCGCCGCAGGTTATCACTTGAGCCCGACCCTGGAAGGCAGCTCCGCACCGCGATGGTGGCGACGCAACGTTGGGCTCGCTCAAGCGTCGATTTCGTCGTGACGTATCCGCTTCGCCGGGGCGCGTGGTATCCAGTCCTCAGCGCCGGGCCGGATGAAGTGGTCCTCGACGTGCGCCACCACGCCGTCATCGTTCCCTGGTCGGTTCTCGAAATCAGCGACACTCGCCCGAGCCGTTGGAGTCTTGTCCTGCGGGACGGGACGCTCGGTGGTCCCTACCTCGTGTGTCCGGACTGCGCTGCACGGATGAGCCTGCAAGTGGGCCTCGACCGAGTGCCCTGCGACCGCTGCCACGGCGTGTACGAGGTCGAGTCCAGCGTTCAAGCCGAGTGACACGCGTCGCGGTCGTTACAACGGCACCGAAACCGTCTTCAGCTCCTCGCCCTTTGCGAGCGTGACGTCGGCAACGGCGCGGCCATCCTTCAACGACGGTGAGACGCTGACTGCGCGGAAGCCAGCGTTGCCTCGTAGGGCCTGCCCCACCGCTGCCCGAAGGGACCCCTTCGCCTTGGCCATGGTCGCGCTCTGGCTCTGTGCGGCGGTGTAATCTTCGCCCTCCGCAATCGGCTCGGCCTTGACGACCGTACCGGTGTTGTGGTCTACAATCACCTCGAAGAACTTGCCATCTTTCATCGTGTAAACGGAGAGCTGCAGTTTCCCTTCCTCCATCTCGAACTTGGCGGAAATTGGCTGGCCGTGACTCGCGCTCGCCGCCAGACCACGCTCGAGGGACACCCGAGCGCCCATAACGGCTTTTGCCAGTGCACCGTGGCTACCTTCCTCTTCTTGGGCCGCGAGAGTAGCCCCCCAGCACACTGCAGCCAGGGCCAGAACCGGGACACGCCACGTCATCGTGTTCATGTGATGCCTCCGATCTAAACCTTCTTGACGTTCATCTTGTCCAACGCGGCGCGGAGCCCGTGCGCCAGCTTGAGCGCGTCGTCGTTCGCCCAGTAATGCATGAAGAAGAGGTGCGGGCTGTCGGTCAGCATATGACTGTGGAGGGCCGTGATGGCGATGCCGTTGTCGCGCAGGGCACGGATCACGGGGTTCACCTCATTCCCGATCAAGACGAAGTCCCCAGTGATCGCCGCCTTGCCACCACCCGTCGGCTGGAAGTTGATCGCCGTCGCCAGCCCCATGGACGGAGGGACGTCGATCCCGTCCGCGGTGATCTTCTCCGCCCGCGGTACGCCCACCTGGTACACGCCCCCGTTCACTCTCCCGTGAAACCCGAGAAGCTGGCCGATCAGCGCCGTGTCGATGCCGAAGCTTCCCGGGGGCGCCGCCGCGGGCGCCCCGAACGGCGTCGTGGTAAGAGCCAGCGCGGCGTGCAGCGCCGCCGCGAGCGTCGCCGGCGTCCCACGCCCCGCGATGTGCATGTACATCACCCGAGGGGACTCATGCTGCAGGTGGTTATGCAGCGCGGTCTGCTCGATCCCACCGTCCTGGAGCTTGCCGAGCACGGGACCGACCTCGCTCTCCAGCAGCACGAGGTCGCCCATCAGCATCGCCTCGGTGTCGCTCGCCTGCTTGAACGCGACCCACGAGCCGAGCGCCAGCGCGGCCTTCACCGCCACACCGCCGATGGTGACGTGGAGGTCACTGCGCGGCATCCCTACCTTGTAGGCCCCGTCCGGCTGGAGCGCCCCGGACTTTCCGAGTCCCGCGTCTACCTGTTTCCAATCGACGGGCGCGAGCGGCTGTTGCGCCTGCTGGCGTGCGGGGATGATCAGTAGGAGAGCGGCGACCGCCGAGATTCGTTGACCCATATCTCCTCCAGTGAGGTGATCCCGATCCAGCGAAGTCTTGCTCGGAAAATTCTCGCACGATACACTTGTGATAGTCAAGAGATTCGTTTGGGAGGTGACATCTACATGCCGCAGTCCGCTGCGACCCGCTGGATACTGCTCATCCACCAGATCCCGCCCAAACCCGACTACTTCCGGGTCAAGGTGGGGCGCAGGTTGCAACGTCTCGGCGCGGTCGCGATCAAGAACTCGGTCTACGTGCTCCCCCGGTCGGACGAGACGGTCGAAGACTTCCAATGGCAGAGCCGGGAGATCGTGGCCGGCGGCGGGGAGGCCTCAGTCTGCGAGGCCAACTTCGTGGATGGCCTCACCGACACCCAGATCGAGCGTCTGTTTCGCACCGCTCGGGACGTGGACTACGGCGACATCGTGGCGGACGCGCAACGTCTGCGAAAGGCGGTGCCGAGTGGTGGCCGACGCGGGCGGACTGACGGTCAGGGCCAGATCGCAGCCGACGTCAACCGGCTGAAACGGCGCCTCGCGAGCCTCGTCGCCATCGACTTCTTCGGGGCCCCGCGCCGCCGGGCGGCCCAGGAGGAGGTCGCGCGGCTCGAGGCGCGGCTGCGCCCGCGGGAGACTCAAGTCCCATCACCAGCTCATCCCGCCCAGGCGCCCCGCGGCGCCACGTGGGTAACCCGGGAGGGGGTCTACATCGATCGCATCGCGAGCGCGTGGCTCATTGGCCGGTTCATCGACTCGAAAGCGCAGTTCAAGTTCGTCGCCGCCGAGGGATACCGGGCGCGGCCGGGCGAGCTCCGGTTCGACATGTTCGAGGCGGAGTACACGCACGAGGGGGACGCCTGCACCTTCGAGACGCTCGTGGCGCGCTTCGGGCTCGGCGATCGCGCGCTCCGCGTCATCGCGGAGATCGTGCACGACATCGACTGCAAGGAAGCGAAGTTCGGGCGGCCCGAGGCCTCAGGGATCGAGCGACTGATCGCCGGCATCGCGAAGCAGCACGCGGCGGACACCGCGCGGCTCGCGCACGGCGCCACGCTGTTCGAGGCACTGTACGCGGCATTGACAGCTACGACGGCCGAGACAGGCGCAGTGCGCAAGACGAAGAGGTCGTCGCGACGGTGACTACCAGCCTGCGGGCGTTTCTCCTCTACTTCCTGCGGCTCGGCACACTGGGGTTCGGCGGGCCGATTGCGCTCGCCGGACACATGCAGCAGGACCTGGTGGAGCAGCGCGGCTGGATCAGCGCGCAGGAGTACAAGGAGGGCCTCGCCTTTGCGCAGCTTGCCCCGGGCCCGCTCGCGGCACAGCTCGCGATCTACCTCGGCTGGGTGCGTGGCCAGGTGCTCGGCGCCACGTTGGTAGGGATCGCGTTCGTGGCGCCCTCGTTTCTCATGGTGCTCGTTTTATCCGATCTGTACGTCCGCTTCGGCGGACTGCCGTGGATGCAAGGGTTGTTCTACGGGATCGGCGCCGCGGTCATTGCCATCATCGCCCGCAGCGTGCTGAAACTTGTGCGGATGACGCTGAGCCGGGACCAACTGCTCTGGATTCTCTTCGCGGTGAGCGCGGTGGTGACCGCCTGGACCGAGTCCGAGATCATCTGGGTCTTCCTGGTGTGCGGGTTGGTGCCGATGTTGCTCCGCGGACGGCAGCGAGCTCCGGCCACACACGCTCTCGCGTTCCTGCCAGCCGCTCCGGGGCTCGCCACCGGTCTCGCCGGCCCGGCGTCGGTGGGCGTGCTGTGGAAGATCCTGGCGTATTTCGCCGGCGCCAGCCTGTTTGTATTCGGGAGCGGGCTCGCGATCGTGCCGTTCCTGTACGGCGGTGTGGTGCAACAGTTCCACTGGCTCACCGAGCGGCAGTTCATCGACGCCGTAGCCGTGTCGATGATCACGCCGGGACCCGTGGTGATCACGGTGGCGTTCATCGGCTACCTTGTCGCGGGACTCGCCGGCGCGACCCTCGCCGCGATCGGGGTTTTCTTGCCCGTCTATCTCATCACGGTTCTCTTAGCTCGGCGCTTTCATCGGGTGGCGAAGAATCAGCAGGTGAAGGCGTTTGTGGACGGGGTCACAGCCGCGGCGACCGGGGCGATCGCCGGGGCCGCGGTGATCCTCGGGCGGCGGGCGCTCATCGACGTGCCGACGATCCTCATCGCGCTCGTGACCTTGGCGCTCCTGCTGGTCCCCAAGAAGATCCCGGAACCATTGTTGATTCTTGCCGCGGGAATTGTCGGGCTCGTGCTTAAGGGCATGTGGTGAGGACGCGCGTCAGCATCGCGCTCGCCGGGATCAGCATACTGAGTCGCATGGGAGCGGCTCAACAGGAGAACTCGGGAGGCAGGAGAACGAGCTCTGCGACGATTCGAGCGACGCTGATCCGCGCGCCGGTGACGCTCGACGGCCGGCTCGACGAGCCGTTCTGGGCGGCGGCAGACTCGATCGACGACTTCCGCCAGCGCGAACCGCTCGAGGGGTCCCCCACCACGGAGCGGACGGTCGTCAGGGTGGCGCATGACGCCGACGCTCTCTACATCGTCGTGCGCTGCTACGACTCCAACATGCGCAGTGTGCGCGCCAGCCAGCTCCGCCGGGACGCCGATCTTTCGAGCGACGACAACGTCCGTCTCCTGATCGACAGCTTCGACGACCGGCGCAGCGCCTTCGTGTTCGGCACGAACCCGAACGGTGCCATGTGGGACGCGCAGTTCTCAGGCGTGGACGACTTGAACGAGAGCTGGAACGGTATTTGGGACGTCGCCGTCTCGCGCGACAGTGCCGGATGGACGGCCGAGTTCCGCATCCCGTTGCTCGCGCTGCGGTTTCACGCCGGGACCAACCCGGAGTTCGGGTTCAATGTCCGGCGCTTCATTCGAAGGAAAAACGAAGAAGACCTGTGGCGCTCGTACGGCCGGGCGCAGGGCTTCTACCGCCTGAACAATGAAGGAACGATCACCGAACTCGGGAATCTGCACCGTCCCCACGATCTCGAGTTGTACCCGTATGCGCTCGGTCGGGCCGTGGAGACGGAGCACGACAGCGTCGGCGGCGAGACCACGGGCGGTTATTTCGGCGGCAAGGGCGGGGTCGACGCCAAGCTCGGCCTCACTCCGACGTTGACCGCGGACGTCACCGTCAACACCGACTTCGCTCAGGTGGAAGCCGACCAACAGGTCATCAACCTCACCCGATTTCCATTTTTCTTCCCCGAAAAGCGCCAGTTCTTCCTCGAATCGAGCGGCTTGCTCGACCTCGGCACACCGGGCCGGGTGCAGCTGTTCTACTCGCGGCGCATCGGGCTCGACACCAGCGGCGCGCCAGTGCCGATCCTCGCGGGCGGGCGGATCTACGGGCGACTCGGGCCGTGGAGGATCGGTGTGCTCGACGCGCAGACTGGCGGGGCAGACCAGGCCAACGACGCTGTCGTTCGGGTCCAACACGACCTCTTCGATCGGTCGTACATCGGGGCGATCGGCACGCTCCACGCATCAGCCGGTGCCCAAGGTGTGCAGCGGGCGGGCGGCGTGGACCTGGACCTCCCCCTAGTCGTGCACGGGGCCAACCTCGAGCCCAAGATCTGGGTCGCAGGCAGCCAAACGCCGGGGGTGCCTGGGACCCCGCACGCCTGGCGGCTCTCCACCGATAGCCCGAACGACCTGTTCGACAACTTCGTCTCACTCTACCGCATCGACTCAGGGTTCGCCCCGCCCTTGGGCTTCGTCCGCCGCACGGGGATCTGGGAGACGACCGGGCACGTGGACTTCATGCCGCGGCCCGGCGTGCTCGGGATCCGGCAGCTCGACTTCACGTTTCCCATCCCGAGCTGGGACATCATCGCGAACGAGACAGGCTCACTCTTGCGGAGCGCCGACTGGCAGACGGCGTGGTTCGAATGGCGGGTGTTCGGAGGCGACCGGCAGAATGGCGATCACTTCGAAATCAACTTCCAGCGCCTCATGGACGCGCCCAGTGGCACCTTCGAGATCTTCCGCGGCGTCGTGATCCAGCCCGGCCGCTACTGGTGGTCGCGTTATGAGCTGCAGTACTTCATGAACCCGGGCCGTCCCCTGAGCGTCGGCGCATTCGTGAATTGGGGCCAATTTTACGGGGGTCACAGCACCGATCTCGAGCTCAGCGCGGCATGGCGTGGCGGTGGCCACATCATCGTGAGCACCGATCTGACCCGAACGAACGCTGAGCTGCCGGTCGGCGCGTTCACGGCGGTATTGTCGGCGAGCCGGTTGGAGTACGACTTCAATACCCGCACGAGCCTGCTCGCATTCGTGCAGTACGACAATGAGAGCGAGCGTGTCGACTTCAATGTGCGGTTCCACTGGATTCCGGTGATCGGGGACGATGTGTTCGTGGTGTGGAACTCCGGATACACCACTGAGCCGCTCGCCCGGTTTCGCTTTCCGGACACCCGGGCGCTGGCCCGCCCGCTCAACGGGGCATTCGTCGTCAAGCTGGTGCATCGTCTCACGCCGTAGGGAGAATGGATCCGAGCGATTCCCACTGAGCCACTGCGAGAGCAGCACATGGAACTATTCCGTCGATTCGCGGTCACTGCACTGGGCGTGGTCACCTTGAGCGCTGCCGTTGGCCTTCCCCAACACCCGGGCGCTCGGCCCACGCCGCGGAATGGGCAGACGACCCCTGCGGTCACTTGGCATTTCGATTCACTGCCCGTGGGTCAGCCGCCGGCCGGGTTCTCTTTCGGCCGGACTGGCGGCGGCCGCGTGGGCCATTGGATTGTGCAATCAGCTTCAGACGCGCCGAGTCCGTCGAACGTTCTGGCCCAGGTCGACAGCGATCGGACCGACTACCGGTTTCCGGTCGCGGCCGCACTGTCGCCGAGCTTCACCGATGGCAGCGTCTCGGTGAAGTGCAAGCCTGTGTCGGGGCATGTCGACCAGGCGTGCGGCCTCGTGTTCCGGTACGAGGATGAGAACAACTACTATCTGACCCGCGCCAATGCGCTAGAGGACAACGTTCGCTTCTATTACGTGAAGAGCGGACGCCGGATCCAGCTCGCCAACTGGAGCGGGATGGTCACGTCGGGTCACTGGCACGAGCTGCGCGCCGAGTTCCAAGGAGATCATGTGCAAGTGTACTGGGACGGCACGAAAAAAATTGATGCGCACGACCGTACGTTCAATGGTCCCGGTCGCGTGGGTGTGTGGACCAAGGCGGACTCGTACACGTTGTTCGACGACCTCACCGCGATGCCGCGCGGGTCGTGACAGCCCGGACGCCTCGCCTGCTGCTCCGCCGCGGGCATCACCGGACGCTACCGGAACGCCCTCGGGATAGGTCGACCGGCTAAGGTTACGGTGCCGTCGTCGGCCGACCGCGGTCGCACAGGCCGTCCGGCGACGACGTCCCGCAGCGGTTGAAACGGTACAGACGGTCATGCTATCCACGCAGATTCTGAGCGGCTGGGCGATGACGAGCGCGATCGCCCAGCACGCGCTGCCGGAGATCGACCGTCTCTCATTGGACATCACGGATCTCCAGCGGCGCCGAGACCGCCTGGTCGATGGACTGCGCGCGTGCGGATACGACGTGATGCGCCCCGAAGGCGCCTTCTACGTGACGCCCCGCGCGCCCATCGCGGACGACGTCGTGTTTTCGGACATGTTGGCGCGCGAAGGCGTGCTGTGCCTGCCGGGCAGTGTGGTCCACTTGGGCGGCTACGTCCGTGCCTCGATTACCGCCAGCGAGACAATGATCGACCGGGCGCTGCCGGTGTTCGCGCGGGTGCGCGAGCGCGCGCTCGCAAGTCCCCCCCGCCCCCCCGCTACGCTCCGGCGCCCTTCCGCAGCTCCTTGACGCCCACGTGCAATTGGCGCCCTCAACCGCTGACGCAAAGAGGCCCCATGTTGGGGCAGTCGGTCTTTACGCACGAACGCGACGTCGGGTCCACGGACCGTATCGGGATCGCGGTGCAGCGTGAAGCCCACATCTCCGACAAAGACCGCGCCCGCACCGGTCAGGTCGACGTGCTGGTTCAGCCGGAACGCGAGGTGTGCCAAATACGCCGGAATCCGAAGGCTCGGACCAGGACTGAGCTTGCGTCCTGTCTCCACGCTGCTACGTTTTCAGCCGCCGTGGCGTGAGGCTCGGGCGTCGTCCCCGGTTCGAGGTCTCCAGGCGTGGCAGCAGTGCGTCGTGCAGCGATCCTTCCCGCTGGCTCCACACCGGAGTCGGTATCCAACTCGGTTCGCGCCGTTCTCCCAACCCCCAATAGATGTCGCAGGCATTTCCACCGCTGCGCAGCCCGTCCCCCGCCTGTGCACCTGAACAGCCTTGTTGACACTGACCAAACGGACGCAATAGCAGGAACCCGCCGAAGGAGGAACACACAATGAATGCGCGGACCTTGAGCGCAGGACTCGCGGGCGTTGGGCTGATCAGCCTCGCCCTTGGATGTGAGAGGGGAACCCCGGCCTCGACAATGCTGGCGTCGAGGCCCGCCGGGCTCTCCCCAAACTTCAGCGCTTCAGCCAGCAACCACCACATGCGGTGGGACCTCATCAGCGTCAATTTCGGCACGGGCACCGTCTCCGCCGGCGGCGTGGCGTCGGCCTTTGCCAACGACAACTCGAAAATCACGCTCACCGGCACCGGGACGTTTCGCTCGAACCCGGGAAACCCGCAGGACGTGACCGGCGGGGGGAGCT